>CBKWJC010000090.1:0-26144 GCA_966674685.1 uncultured bacterium | reverse complement strand
AGGCCGTACACGCATTAGTACTTGACCGTATTCCACAGGGTCAGCGTTTTCGACTAGAATTTCAACAACTTCACCTGATACTTCAGCCTCAAGCTCATTCATCAGCTTCATCGCTTCTAGGATGCAGACTACCTGCCCTGTCTTAATCCGATCGCCCACATTGACGAACGGATCATCATCAGGAGATGGGGCGCGGTAAAATGTGCCGACCATTGGCGACGTGATATCCACAACGTTGCTGTCCGCAGAAGGAGGAGCCGACGGCTGAGACGCCTGTGGGGCTGGGGCCGCTGCCGTGGGAGTCGGTGCAGGGGATGCAGCAGTTGTTGGTAGGGGAGCAGGTGGCGGTACATCAACAGAGACGACAGAAGCTGCCGCTGTTGGGCGATCTTTGCGGACAGTAAGTTCAAACTCTTCGCTTTTTATCGATAGCTCTGAAATGTCTGATTGGCCCAAAACTGCCAGCAGTTCACGAATCTCGTTAAAATCCAATTCCACTTATTCGACCTCATTCATAACGCACCGAGCCACAGGCTAATTCTTCTAGGATTCGCGTCCCAGATAGGAATCATTGCGGGTGTCAATTTTAATCTTTTCGCCTATGGAAATAAATAGAGGCACCATTACCTGCGCTCCGGTTGAAACGATGGCGGGCTTGGTGCCACCCGTTGCTGTATCGCCCTTGACGCCCGGATCGGTCTGGGTCACTTCTAGAACGACAGAGTTGGGCAGTTCAACCTCGAGGACTTGATCTTTCCAGCGAATGACGTTAACTTCCATACCTTCATACAGGTATTTGACGCCGCTGCCGATCTGATCTTCCGTCAGGCGGTTTTCTTCATAGGTTTCCATATCCATGAAGACAAACTGCTCAGCATCCCGATAGGTGTGCTGCATAACTTTCTTTTCCAGGGTGGCCTGGGGAACGGTTTCGCCAGCGCGGAACGTTTTTTCGACCGTGCTGCCTGTTTGAACGTTCTTTAGTTTGGTACGAACGAAGGCGGAACCTTTACCGGGTTTGACGTGTAAGAATTCGACAACTCGCCAAACAGAACCTTCGAGTTCGATACTAACGCCGGGACGAAAATCATTACTGGAGATCATGATGCTTGCTGCTGTGGAACAATCGGCAATTTATTTTACCGTTCAGTGGGATATTCCCGTATAGTCCGTTGGGAAAATTGGTTTGCGATCGCAACCTGTCTAGCCGTTTTGTCTATTTACCTAGGCATAACCGTTGATATTGGAAGCGTTCCGCTGAATTCCTCCGTTCGATATCCAGAACCTGCCCCCAACCTATGGCAAGATCTAGGTGATTTGATTTCTGCCCATCGACTTAGTTATCAATTAGACGGAGGATTAAGCAACAGGACTCATGGCTGTGATTCAACGCTGGATTAAAACAGGGATTTTAGCACTCCTGCTATTGACCTTCTCAATTGGGTTGAGTGCCGCGCGCTGGTCAGATACAGGCACGATTAATTTAACCTACGGTGAGCTGGGTAACGGGACTCTCATCAGTGCCCTACCACCCGGTAATGCTGTCACCAATGGGGAAGACTTGTTGCGGTATGCTTTGCCGATTGATAACGACGAGATTCGGCAAGTGCAAAAGAGTCTGGAAAATATTGCGGAAGAACTACGGGCCAAGCGGTGGAGTTCCATTTCCAAAGAGATTAGCAATGCGCGGCGGGTGGTACAGCGTAAGCGCGATCGCATTTTAGCCTCGGTGCCCGAACGGAATAAGACCGAAGCTGCCAATTTGCTGGATCAAATTGAAACAAGTTTAGATGATTTGGATGCAGCGCTCGAAACCCAAGACAAGGGAACGATTTGGCAAAAGCGTCGTGCGGTTTTGACGCTGGTCGGTGCAGTTGAAGAGGACATGGTCAGCGGCTTCCCGTTTGAGGTACCAGAAGAATTTAGCAATCTGCCCCAGCTCAAGGGTCGCGCTACGGTGGAAATGGGCACGACCAAAGGGGTAATGACGCTGGTGCTTGACGGTTACAATGCGCCCGTCTCTGCTGGAAACTTTGTCGATTTGGTGCAGCGGGGCTTTTATGATGGCCTGCCAATTACTCGCGTAATGGATAATTTTATTGTCCAAACGGGCGACCCGGAAGGAGACGCAGCGGGCTTTATTGATCCAAACACGGGCGAATATCGGGCAGTTCCTCTAGAAATTATGGTGCGCGGCGATGAAGAGCCAATTTACAGCTTTACGCTGGAATCGATTGGTCGCTATTTAGATGAACCTGCGCTGCCGTTTTCCGCCCTGGGAGCAGTTGCGATCGCACGTCCCGTTGATGATCCCAATGGCGGTTCGTCCCAGATTTTCTTCCAGCTCTATGATCCCGAAGTCACCCCCGCAGGCCGCAATATGCTAGACGGTCGCTATGCCGCCTTTGGCTATGTAGTCGAAAATCCTGAGATTTTGAAAGACTTGACTACCAGCGATCGCATTGAATATGCCAAGGTAGTTGACGGTGCAGAAAACCTAATTCAGCCTCAGTCGTAGCGCTTGTTCCCGACCGTTCAGCTACATTCCAACCCAGGCCGCATGAGCGGCTTTTTTGCTGAACTGCAAAACCACAACCCAATTGACGGCACCATTCAACTGGGACAGTTCAGCAAATGCTGACACGGAAAAATCATAGAATGTGCGATCGCGCCTGTTCAAACAACGCTGGCGCAGCATATCCTAACTGAAGACTGTGAATCGATCAGATCGGGTTTTAGAAAGTTTTAGGACAATTTCCAGACGAACCCCGCTAGCATGACCTTGAAGCGTGCTAGCGATGTACCCCATAGTTAAATCGTGTAATTAAACCATAATTGACCCCATAGTTAAGCGGCAGTGATTTTAGGTGGTGTCAGAAAGCCCACACCGCAAAAATCCATTGTCTCAATACCACTACTTTTGGAAGGCTACTAAAGCCAGTCCGTGTATTAAAAGTAGTCGTATAAGCAGGCTTAGGTGTAAATTCTAAAAGCCTGTGATTAAGTGGCTACACACGAATCCATTCAAAAACTAAAACCGGGGCGCTCCTCCGGTGAGCTTTTCCGGTTTTAGTTAAAGTTTTTGTGCCACTACTTTAGGTGAGCCTGTAATTAGTCAGAGTGAAAGAGGTGAGAGGGTGATTGACGCATTGGACACCACAATCGAGTCAATTGAAGCACGTGAAATTCTCGATTCCCGTGGCCGACCCACGGTCGAAGCAGAGGTCTATCTCGCAGGTGGAGCACAGGGTATAGCCCAAGTACCTAGCGGTGCCTCAACCGGAACATTTGAAGCACATGAGTTGCGGGATGATGATCCCGCTCGCTATGGCGGCAAGGGAGTTCTGCAAGCGGTTGAAAACGTTTATGACTCCATTGAGCCAAAACTCGTCGGCATGAACGCCATCGATCAAAGCGCCATCGATCAGGCCATGATCGAACTCGATGGTTCTGAAAATAAGTCGAATTTAGGTGCAAATGCAATTCTGGCTGTTTCATTGGCAACATCTAAAGCCGCCGCAGAGGCATTGGGTATTCCCCTGTACCGCTATTTAGGTGGGCCACTGTCCAATGTGCTGCCCGTGCCGCTGATGAACGTGATCAACGGTGGTGCCCACGCCAACAACAACGTGGACATTCAAGAATTCATGATTGTGCCCCACGGGGCATCTAACTTCAAAGATGCACTGCGCTGGGGAGCCGAAGTGTTTGCCAGCCTCAGCAAAGTCTTAGACAAAGAAGGCCTGCTCTCCGGTGTCGGTGACGAAGGTGGATATGCGCCGAACCTACCTTCCAACCAAGCAGCTTTGGATATGCTCATTGCGGCCATCGAAAAAGCAGGCTATAAGCCGGGTGAACAGGTATCTCTAGCACTGGATGTCGCTGCCAGTGAACTCTATAAGGATGGTCAGTATACCTATGATGGTGCTACTCACTCACCTACCGAAATGGTGGACTACCTCAGCAAGCTGGTGGATCAGTATCCCATCGTGTCAATCGAAGACGGTCTACACGAAGAAGACTGGCAGCACTGGCAACTGCTGACCGAGAAACTGGGCGATCGGGTGCAGCTTGTTGGTGATGACCTGTTTGTCACCAATATCACCCGCCTTCAGAAAGGAATTGACCAAAAAGCAGGCAACTCGATTCTGATTAAGCTGAACCAGATTGGCTCGCTGACTGAAACTCTACAAGCCATCGAACTCGCGACTCGCAACGGCATGACCTCTGTGATTAGTCACCGTTCTGGTGAAACAGAAGATACGACAATCGCAGATTTAGCTGTTGCAACTCGGGCGGGACAAATTAAAACGGGTTCCCTCTGTCGCAGCGAACGGGTCGCTAAATACAATCGCTTACTGCGAATTGAAGATCAGCTCGGCGATCAGGCAGTTTATGCAGGTGCTGCTGGTTTAGGGCCAAAGCGCTAGAGTTCCCAACTCTAAAGTTGAATTGGAGGATATTTTGCTACCGCGATGCGGCAGCAAAATGTCCTCTTCTGGTTTTGGTACAAAATGCTAGCCTAGAACAACTAACTTTTTAGATAGATGTACACGACTAGCCGTAATCTGCCATGACGAAAATTGTTGTTGGCCTTTCTGGAGGCGTCGATAGTTCAGTTGCTGCTGCTGCCCTGCATCACCAAGGCTATGAGGTAATTGGCCTCACCCTCTGGCTAATGAAGGGTAAAGGTCAGTGCTGTTCTGAAGGCATGGTAGATGCGGCTCGCCTGTGCGAAGAGTTGAAAATTCCCCATCACATTGTCGATAGTCGGGAAACGTTTCAGTCCTATATTGTTGACTATCTCGTCTCAGGTTATGAAGCCGGGATTACGCCTTTGCCCTGCTCACAGTGCAACCGCGCGGTGAAGTTCGGGCCGATGCTGCGCTATGCCCGTGAACAGCTAGGGGCCGACAAGATTGCAACGGGTCATTATGCCCGGATTCGGTATGACGAAAAGTGCGATCGCTATCAGCTTCTCCGAGCCGTAGACCGTCATAAAGACCAGTCCTATTTCTTATACGACTTAACTCAAGAACTACTCGCCGGATCAGTATTTCCATTGGGTGAGCAAACCAAGGATGAAACGCGCCGAATTGCGGCTGAGTTTGATTTGCACACGGCTGACAAACCGGAAAGTCAGGATTTATGCCTGATTGAAAGTCATGGTTCCATGCAGGCGTTTTTAGATAAGTACCTAGCGCCCAAACCCGGCGACATCGTAGACCGTTCCGGTCGCGTTCTCGGTCAGCATGCGGGTATTCATCACTACACGATTGGCCAGCGTAAAGGACTAGGGATTGCGGCACCGCAGCCGCTGTATGTAGTTGGCATTGATGCAGGCAAAAATCAAGTAATTGTGGCCGAGCGAGATAGCGTTCTCCATGCAGATTGCACCGTCAGCCGCGTCAACTGGGTATCAATTGCACCCCCCACTGCCCCAATTCGAGCAACCGCACAGGTACGCTATCGATCGCAACCTGCCCCGGTGACAATCGTGCCGATGGATCAGACGGAAGAAAACGGTCAAGTCCGGCTGATTTTTGACGAACCCCAGTTTGGGATTACGCCTGGGCAAGCAGCGGTTTGGTACGATGGGGACGTTCTGCTGGGCGGAGGCATTCTTGCAACCGCTCAACCCCAAGCTGAATCGAGTTCACCTGTTGTTGCTGAAGATACGTCGCTTGATTAATCAGCAGTTCCACAGATTGGTAGCAGTAGATTAGAGGGGGCAGGGGAGCGAGGGGGCTGACTTGTAGTCAATATTAGGAATTAGGAAAAGGGGACAATGCCTATTGGATGGGTTTGACTAGACCAGGACTTTTCGCTTTATCTGAAGCAGGTTTTGTCATTCCTTGAAGAGTGGATGAGGGCTGTCTGTATTTGTTGCGGATTATGAACCATTGCGTAATAGGATACAGATTGAAAGTGAAAGCAATTTGAATGCGATCGCATTAGCCTGTTTGCACAACTGGATGGATCGTTAGGAGGTAAAAACGTTGAGCGTTAAAGATACGATTGCGCCCCACGGTGGCACGCTGATTGACCGGATTGCTACCCCTGAACAAAAGCAAGAGTTTCTCGCCCAGGCCGATTCGCTACCCCGGATTGCACTGGATGAGCGAGCGCTGTCTGACCTAGCCATGATTGCCATTGGTGGCTTTAGCCCCATCTCTGGCTTTATGACCAAAGAAGACTATGAGCCAGTCGTCAGCGATATGCGGATGGCCGATGGCACTGTATGGTCAGTGCCAGTGACACTCTCTGTAACAGCAGAAGTCGCTGAACCACTCAAAGAAGGCAGCTTGGTTCGTCTGGATGATGCAACGGGCCGCTTTGTTGGCGTACTGGAACTGACTCAAAAGTACACCTACGACAAAGTCCATGAAGCCATTCACGTTTACCGCACCAGCGAAGATAAGCATCCCGGCGTAAAGGTTGTCTATGATCAAGGCGAGATCAACCTTGCTGGTCCCGTTTGGCTGCTAGAGCGTGATGCTCACCCACTGTTCCCCAAGTATCAAATTGATCCGGTTGAATCTCGCGCTATGTTCCGGGAGCGGGGCTGGAAGACGGTTGTGGGTTTCCAAACTCGTAACCCCATTCACCGCGCTCATGAATACATCCAGAAGTGTGCGCTGGAAACCGTAGATGGGCTGTTCTTACATCCTCTGGTGGGTGCTACTAAAAGCGACGACATCTCAGCAGACGTGCGGATGCGCTGCTATGAAATCATGATGGATCGCTACTTCCCCCATGATCGGGTGATTTTGGCGATTAATCCATCGGCGATGCGCTATGCTGGCCCTCGGGAAGCCATTTTCCATGCGCTAATTCGTAAAAACTATGGCTGCACCCATTTCATCGTGGGTCGTGACCACGCTGGCGTAGGTGATTATTACGGAACTTACGATGCTCAGCACATTTTTGATGAGTTTAAACCCGAAGAACTTGGTATCATTCCGATGAAGTTCGAGCACGCATTCTACTGCACTCGGACTCAGACGATGGCTACAACCAAGACGAGTCCAAGCTTGCCAGAGGAGCGGATTCACCTATCCGGCACCAAAGTACGCGAAATGCTGCGCCGGGGTGAGCTGCCCCCGCCAGAGTTTTCTCGTCCTGAAGTAGCTGCAGAACTTGCGAAAGCAATGAAAGTTCCGGCAGAAGTATAGGAATCTCTGTGCAGTTTAATCGACGCGCATTTTTACAACAGGCTGGCTTTGTTCTCACCACCCTAGGTGTGAGTCAAACCAGCCTGTTGTCTTGGGTTACTCGCTACCAGCAGGCTCTCGCTGAGCCAACGCGGCGCAAACTGGCGCTGCTGGTGGGAATTAATCAATATCCAGAAAACACCTATCAGTCTGCCAAGGCGATGGGAACAGCATTGACAGGCTGCGTGACGGATGTGGAGCTACAGCGTGAGCTGTTGGTACATCGATTTGGGTTTCAGCCCAGTGATGTGTTTACGCTGACCAATGAACGGGCTACCCGTGAGGCCATTGAGACGGCTTTTCTAGAGCATTTGGTTAATCAGGCTCGCTCGGGGGACGTGGTGGTATTTCACTTCAGTGGCTATGGCAGTCAGGTGAAGCTGAATGATTCAACGGGCACGATTCACAATAGCTTGGTGCCTGTGGATGGCTACTTACCTACCAATGAGCAGCCTATTATTTATGACTGGATGGAAGATACGCTGTGGTTGCTTTTGCGATCGCTAAAAACGCAGAAGGTGACCACCGTTCTTGATGTCAGCTACAACAGTCCTGGTCGGGTGCTACAGAGCAGTTTGCATCTGCGATCGCGACCCTTAATGCCTACAGGTCAAATCAGCGACGCGGAGCAAGCCCTGCAAGAAAAACTGCTGACTAAGGTGAAAGTCACACCACAGCAGATCAAAGCCCAGCAGCGGGCGGGACAGGCTCCCGGTATCTTACTGGCTGCGGCGCAAGCTCAAGGAATTGCAGCAGAAAGCCAGTGGAACAGCTTTAGCGCAGGATTATTTACCTATGCCCTAACGCAGCAGCTCTGGTGGGCCACTCCCGCTACAACCTTGCGGATCGCACTGGGTCGAGCCGCCGGACAGGTTGAGCAGCACCTTGGCCAAGAACAGCAGCCGCAACTGCTCGGTCAGGCCAGCCGCGATCCCAGTCTGCCGCTTTATTTTCTGCCACCAGCCTTTACCAGTTCAGCCGATGGAGTTGTGACGGCGGTTGAAGACAATGGCAGCAGCTTTAAACTGTGGCTCGGCGGACTGCCACCTTCCATTGCTGAACACTATATGGCAGGCGCAATTGTGCAGGTCGTGCCAGCCATTAGCCCAGTCACCGATCCGACATCTGAACCCGCGCCTGAACTGGCAACAGAAGCCGCTGTGGAAACAGGCCAGAATCAATTGCTACAGGCGCAGGCTCCTCTGCTGCAAATCCGCAGCCGTAATGGATTAGCGGCTCGTGCTAAACCCTACGGTGCCAGTAAACCGCTGCCGCAAGCGGTCGTGGTTGGCAATCAAATTTGGGAAGTGCTGCGGCTGCTGCCTAAAGGTTTGGGCTTAACAGTGGCGCTAGATTCAACACTGGAGCGGATTGAGCGGGTGGATGCCACCAGCGCCTTTTCCAGTGTCCCCAGCGTCTCCTCTGTGATTACGGGCGATCAGCCAGCAGACTGCTTTTTTGGCAAAGCACAGGGGATTGTTCAGGCTGCCTATGCCGCCACCTCTGATGAATCGTTGTCTTCACAAGAAATTGAAGACCTGCTGGCTCAAAACGGTAGTGATGCGCCCCAGAGCGGTTACGGCCTGTTTTGGATTGGGCGAGCGGCGATTCCCAATACGCTGGCGGATGGAGAAGAGGCGGTGAAGACAGCGATTAACCGCTTGACACCGCAATTACAAACTCTCTTAGCAATTAAGCTGTTGCGGCTGACGGCTAATGCCGGATCATCCCGCATTGGGGTGCGGGCGACGCTGGAAATGGTGTCACCGCAAGAGCGCATTATCATTCAGCAGCAGGTTTCTCGGTCGGCTGATCCGCCTGTTGAAAGCCAGGTTGCTCCATTACTGGCGGGTGAAGGAGAAGTTCCCGCTATTCCAATAGACAGCCGCATTCAATATCGGCTGCATAATTTCAGTGATCGTCCCCTCTACTTCATTTTGCTGGGCTTAGACAGCAGCGGCAGTGCGATCGCACTTTATCCAGCGCCAACCGCAACCAGTGAAGAATCAAAAGCTAGACCCGTTCCCAGTGACAGCATCATCCACGCGGGTGAAACATTGGTGATTCCGCAAGCTTCAATTTCGTCAGAATGGGTGGTGCATGAACCCAGGGGCTTTGCCGAAACCCATCTGATTTTTAGTCCCTCACCGCTGACGCAAACCTATAATGCCCTGTCTGAGTCAATGCGTTCCATGAGCAGTGCCCGCCGAGTCAGCATGCTGTCCCAGCCGCTAACTGTCGCGCGAGCCGTTTTGCAAGATATCCATCAGGCCAGTGTGCCGCTGGTTAATCCAGATGATGTGCCCTCCGAGACCTATGCGCTACATACCAATGCCTGGGCAACCCTAAGCTTTGTGTATCAAGTCATTTAGGAGCTGCGTCAGGGCGAATGGCACCCGCCCCTTCTGGTTGAAGCCTACGCGACTAAAGCAGGTAACCACTCAGAATAGTGATTTAGCAGGTCGGCTGGATCTCGGTAAACGGCAGAACAACCTGCTTCCCTGAGACGCTGCTCTGGAAATCCACCGCAGAGAACACCAATTGTGGTCAAACCGATACGGCTTGCAGCCTCAGCATCATAGGGACTGTCTCCCACCACTAAGACTTGCTCCTTCTTCAGTGGACTCAGTTTTTCGAGTGCGGTCTCAAAGATATCCGGTTCCGGTTTAGAGCATTCCACGTCTTCAGTGGACGTGGCGTCATCGATTAAGGAACCAATATCCAGCATTTCAATGTAGTGCTGAATTGAAGCGGATCGGCCAGAAGAAGCTAGCACAATTCGAATACCATCTGCCCGCAAGCGATGAAACAGAGCTTTGACCTCGGGAAACGGCTTCACCTTGGGCAGCAGCTCTGACTGGTAGTAATTTTTGCGATCGCGAGAAATGGCATCAACCACCTGCTCAACTTCATCCTCTGGCACAAATGACTCGACGATATACTCACCGCCTTTGCCAATATGCTTTTTCACCTCTAGATAGGGGACTTCATAGCCATGCTTCTTAAATGCACGCTCCCACGCCTGGGCATGAAAACCAACCGAATCGACTAATGTGCCGTCGATATCAAAAATAATGCCTTGAATTGGAGTTGTCATATCCGGAACTAGAATATTTTGAATTGTGGATTACATAGGTCTAGCTAACCTGCGATCGCACGTTCAATCCCAGTACCGGACGATAGAGACTGACCCTATCAATTGGCTGAAAATACTCCCCTACTTCCCCTGACTATTCACCTTCGTCGATCAATCAACAATCAACGAGAAACGGTATCCCCCGATGTCTGACCCTCACCACACCCCTCACCCCCGCTTTGCTCTGGCCAGCTATCCGACCCTGATTGGCTTCACAGCTATTTTGATGTGGTCTACTCTGGCGCTCTTGACAACCCTGAGCAGTGATGTGCCGCCATTTCAGCTCACAGCAATGTCATTTACGATTGCTTTTTTGATTGGCCTCGCACTGTGGGTGCGGCAGGGCGGAAATGTGCTGCACCATCTGCGACTGCCGCTCCAGGTTTGGCTGCTGGGCATATTCGGTTTATTCGGCTACCATCTTTTCTACTTCATCGCTCTGGATCGTGCACCTGCCGTTGAAGCCAGCCTGATTTCTTATCTGTGGCCGCTGCTGATTGTGGTGTTGGCAGCACTATTGCCAGGAGAACGACTGCGCTGGTTTCACATTGCAGGTGCGATCGCGGGTTTTCTGGGAGCCGGATTGCTCGTCACCCAAGGCCAGTCATTTGCCTTCGAGCAGCAGTATAGCTTGGGCTACTTAGCAGCCCTGATCTGTGCCCTCACCTGGTCAAGCTACTCATTACTGTCTCGGCGACTGGGCAAAATTCCGACCAATGCCGTAGGAGGCTTTTGTGGAGTCACAGCACTTCTAGCCTGGATTTGCCATGCCCTATTTGAACCCACCGTTTGGCCGATCGGTAGCCAGTGGCTAGCGGTGATTGCGATGGGACTTGGCCCAGTCGGATTAGCCTTTTTCACCTGGGACTACGGCGTGAAGCACGGCGATATCAAGTTATTAGGAGCTTTGTCCTACACAGCCCCTTTGCTATCAACTCTGCTGCTAATTCTATGCGGTTTAGCCGAGCCAACCTGGAGCTTGATTTTAGCCTGCTTACTAATTGTGGGCGGTGCTGCTCTGGCTGCTGGAGAATTTTGGCAAGTGCTAATCAAAACTCGGAGTTAGCTCCAAGCCGAACCTAAGCAAGATCGCGGGGATATCCCTCAACATCTGCCAGCGCTGAAGCGGAATTTTTATCGCTCCTTGGCACAACGCTAAACGTGCCGTTTGTTTCGAGCACCACAGCTTCCACCTCTTCCACAGCCGCAATTCCATTTGAGCGAATAGACGCCAGTACTTCTCGTTTTGTCACTCGCTCTCGCTGTAGTGCAGAATGCCGAAATTCACCTCGATACAGCAGTAAGGTCGGTTCTGCTTTCAACAAGCTTTGAACTCTGGAAGAATGCACCGATAACCAACTCACCAGAACTTGCAGCACCACCAATAAGCCGAAGCCAAATAAGCCTTGAATGAGTGAGGTATTGCTGTTGAGCAACATGGCCGCCAAGATGGAACCAAAGGCAATAGTGACTACAAAATCAAAGGCATTCCATTTAGCGAGCGTTCGTTTGCCAGAAATTTGCAGCAACACGATGATCCCCAGATAGCCAAGCACCCCCACCACCAATGTCTGATACAGTGATGACCAGCTATTGAATATCATGTTTGCGTCTCCTGCAAAAACAAGTTTGGCGTGACCGCCGAGCCAGCTTATTGTAGGCAGTACAGCAGAATTTACCATCTGGCGCTCGAAGGATTCGCTTTATGCCAGTTCTTGTTCATCAAGCGATGATCGGATGATATGAGCTGCGGGGCATCGGAGCAGGGAGCGAGGAAGCCGCTGCTGCTGTCTCAATTTAGAGGCAGAGTGTTGAACGAAAACTGCGATCGCACCCTGCTATTTTCAGCGAAAAGGCACGCCGTGCGTGCCGTTGGCATTACTTGGACATCACTGGTGATAATAGCGCTGCTCCAGCCATGCGCGAATTTCATTTTGTGATGTGGCTACAAACGTTTGGCGCGTCGCCGGATCATAGACTGACCAAATTGGTGTGCCATCATAATTGATCCGCCGCCGGATAATAGGTTCTGTGCGATCGCAGGTCAGCGCTTCAAATACGGCAACGCCGACTGATTTAAGAGCAGTTTGGATGGAGGAGAGCGTCCGCTGGCGAAACGAGGGGACAGCAGAATTTTGATAAAGGGTTTCAAGCTGTTCTCGGTCGGGGCAATTGGCTGGATTTACCATGAGAAGTAGCCTCCGGTGTTGCGCTAAAGATTGGGTTTCTCTGGAATGCATCCAACATAGCGGGAGGCTTGAGATGGAATCAAAGCCGTTTATCTATCACATTCATGAAAAAAATCGATGATCCTCACATTCGAGTGCTGCTGGTGGATGACCAGAGTATTCTGCGCCAGGGTCTACAGGCTCTGCTCGATTTGGAACCCGACTTAGAGATTATCGGTGAAGCAGAAAATGGGCAGCTAGCCCTACAAAAACTGGCAGAACTGAAGGCTCAAGGCCAGATCCCGGACGTGGTGCTGATGGATATTCGCATGCCGATTATGGATGGTGTAGCGGCAACTGAGGCGATTCACACTCAATATCCCAATCTGAAAGTGCTGGTGCTGACAACATTCGACGAAGATGAGCTAGT
The DNA here is from genome assembly GCA_966674685.1 of uncultured bacterium. Classification (GTDB taxonomy): domain Bacteria; phylum Cyanobacteriota; class Cyanobacteriia; order Phormidesmidales; family Phormidesmidaceae; genus Thainema. The sequence continues at coordinate 13,196 of CBKWJC010000090.1, read as the reverse complement.
GGCCGCCGCCTTGCAGCGGGGCGCAGTTGGCTATTTGCTCAAGGACACACCTTCGGAGGAATTAGCCGCCGCGATTCGGGCCGTTCACCGGGGCTATACCCAATTTGGGCCAGGCATTCTGCAAAAGCTGATGGCGGCACAGGTTAACCCACCATCTGAGCAGAAGCTGGAACTTCCAGATGGCTTTACGGAGCTAACTCCCCGCGAAAAGGAGGTACTGCGCCACTTAGCAACGGGGGCCAGCAACCGCGAAATTGCTCAGGCGCTCTACATTTCTGAAGGCACCGTCAAAAACCACATCACTCACATTCTGAGCCGCCTAAATTTTCGCGATCGCACCCAAGCCGCTATTTTTGCCAACTCGGTACTACGCCTACTTGAATAAATACAAATAACTTCAAGCAAAAACCCCCTCCGGCAAACCGGAAGGGGTTTCTAATTATCTAACTCAGAAAGTTAGGAATTAACCGAATCGACTGGTAGTCGAAGCGATGAGGAAGGCGGCGTAGGTCAAGACATATCCCACCGTAAAGTGAGCAAGACCAACTACACGACCTTGAACGATGGACATAGCAACTGGCTTGTCCTTCCAGCGAACCAGGTTTGCCAGAGGAGTGCGCTCATGAGCCCAAACCAGGGTCTCGATGAGTTCTTGCCAGTAACCCCGCCAGGAGATCAAGAACATGAATCCGGTTGCCCAAACCAGGTGTCCGAAGAGGAACATCCAAGCCCAGACCGACAGATTGTTCATGCCGTAGGGGTTGTAACCATTGATGAGCTGAGAAGAGTTCAACCAGAGGTAGTCACGCAGCCAGCCCATAATCGTCACAGAGGACTCATTGAACTGAGCGATGTTGCCCGACCAAACGGACAGGTGTTTCCAGTGCCAGTAGAACGTAACCCAGCCGACCGTGTTCAGCGCCCAGAATAGCGCCAGGTAGAAAGCGTCCCATGCAGAGATTTCGCAGGTGCCGCCCCGACCAGGGCCATCACAAGGGAAGCTGTAACCAAAGTCTTTCTTGTCCGGCATTAGCTTAGAGCCGCGAGCATCCAACGCACCCTTAACAAGAATCAGAGTGGTGGTGTGCAGACCCAGTGCGATCGCATGGTGAACCAAGAAGTCACCAGGGCCAATCGTCAAGAAGAGAGAATTGGTACCGCTGTTAATTGCATCCAACCAGCCAGGCAGCCAAGCGCCACCAGCATTGGTTGCAACGCTATCCGCATTGGATAGCAGGGTATCGAAACCGTACAGCACTTTACCGTGAGCGCCCTGAATGAACTGAGCAAATACAGGCTCAATCAGGATTTGCTTTTCGGGCGTACCGAAAGCTTGCATCACGTCATTGTGGACGTACAGACCGAGGGTGTGGAAACCCAAGAAGAGGGAAACCCAGCTCAGGTGAGAGATAATCGCTTCCTTATGCTGAAGAACCCGATCCAAAACGTTGTTCTTGTTTTGCTCTGGATCGTAGTCGCGCACTAGGAAGATCGCACCGTGAGCAAATGCGCCAACCATGATGAAGGTGGCAATGTACTGGTGGTGGGTGTACAGCGCAGCCTGAGTCGTAAAGCTCTTCGACATGAAGGCATACGGCGGCATGGAGTACATGTGCTGAGCAACCAGTGAGGTAACAACTCCGAGAGAGGCCAGCGCTAGAGCGAGCTGGAAGTGCAGAGAGTTGTTCAGGGTGTCATAGAGACCCTTGTGGCCTTCACCGAGCTTGCCGCTGGGTGGCTTGTGAGCACTCAGGATTTCCTTAATGCTGTGACCAATCCCAAAGTTGGTGCGGTACATGTGACCCGCAATGATGAAGATCACTGCGATCGCAAGGTGGTGGTGAGCCATATCCGTGAGCCACAGGGACTCCGTTTGCGGATGGAAGCCACCCAGGAAGGTCAAGATAGCCGTTCCTGCACCTTGAGACGTACCAAACACATGTCCAGCCGTATCAGGATTTTGTGCGTACACGCCCCAGTTCAGCGAGAAGAAGGGACCCAAGCCAGCCGGGTGAGGCAGCGTCGACAGGAAGTTATCCCAACCGACATGCTGACCACGAGACTCAGGAATTGCAACGTGTACTAAGTGTCCCGTCCAGGCCAAGGAGCTGACGCCGAACAGACCAGCCAAGTGGTGGTTCAAGCGAGATTCAGCGTTCTTAAACCAGCTCAGGCTGGGGCGGAACTTAGGCTGGAGGTGCAACCAACCGGCAAACAGGAAGATGGCAGCCAGAAGCAGGAGGAAAATAGACCCCATGTAAAGGTCGCCATTTGTTCGCATACCGATGGTGTACCACCAGTGATAAACCCCAGAGAACGCAATATTCACGGGGCCAGAAGCGCCAGCGCGGGTAAATGCATCTACCGCAGGCTGACCGAAGTGAGGATCCCAAATCGCATGGGCGATGGGACTAACATTTAGCGGATCAGTAACCCACTGTTCAAAGTTTCCTTGCCAGGCGACGTGGAACAGGTTGCCAGACGTCCACAAGAAAATGATCGCCAGATGGCCGAAGTGAGAAGCAAAAATCTTTTGATAAAGATTTTCCTCCGTCATGCCATCGTGGGTCTCAAAGTCATGAGCGGTGGCAATCCCGTACCAAATCCGACGAGTAGTCGGATCTTGAGCGAGGTCCTGGCTAAATTTGGGAAATTTAGTTGCCATAAGTCGTTATCAATCCTCCTCGCCCTTATCCTACCGAAATTATCCGAGCCAGGAAGAACGCCCATGTAGTGGCGATTCCTCCTAGGAGGTAATGTGCAACTCCAACTGCCCGACCCTGAATGATGCTCAGAGCGCGAGGCTGGATTGAAGGAGCTACTTTGAGCTTGTTGTGAGCCCAAACGATGGACTCAATCAGCTCTTGCCAGTAGCCACGACCACTGAACAAGAACATTAAGCTGAATGCCCAAACGAAGTGTGCGCCTAGGAACAGCAGACCGTAAGCAGAAAGAGCGGAACCGTAGGAACCAATCACCTGCGTTGCCTGTGCCCACAGGAAGTCACGCAACCATCCATTGATGGTGATAGCGCTTTGGGCAAAGTTACCACCCGTGATATGAGAAACCGTACCGTCGGGTGAAACCGTTCCCCATACGTCAGACTGCATCTTCCAACTGAAGTGGAAAATTACGATAGACAGGGAGTTGTACATCCAGAACAAGCCGAGGAATACGTGATCCCACGCAGAAACCTGGCAGGTGCCGCCTCGACCGGGGCCATCGCAAGGGAAGCGGAAGCCCAAGTTTGCCTTATCTGGAATCAGGCGGGAGCTGCGAGCGAACAGAACGCCCTTCAGCAAAATCAGAACAGTGACGTGAATGGTGAACGCATGGATGTGGTGAACCATGAAGTCTGCCGTACCGAGAACGATCGGCATCATGGCAACCTTGCCACCGACTGCAACCACATCACCACCGAATGCAAAGCTCGCGGGGGAGATTGCATTGGGAGCTGTGTTACCAGGTGCTAGGGTGTGCAGATTCTGCACCCACTGAGCAAAGACAGGCTGAAGCTGAATCGCTTGATCCGAGAACATGTCTTGGGGACGACCCAAAGCCCGCATGGTGTCGTTGTGGACGTATAGACCAAAGCTATGAAAGCCAAGGAAAATACAAACCCAGTTTAAGTGAGAGATGATGGCATCCCGATGACGGAGTACCCGATCCAGCAGGTTATTGACGTTAGTGGCTGGATCATAATCCCGCACCATGAAGATGGCTGCGTGAGCACCAGCGCCCACAATTAGGAAACCGCCAATCCACATGTGGTGGGTAAACAGCGAAAGCTGCGTGGGGTAATCCGTTGCCAGGTAGGGATAGGGAGGCATGGCGTACATGTGCTGGGCCACGATGATGCTCAGAGAGCCCATCAGCGCCAGGTTGATTGCCAACTGTGCATGCCAAGAGGTGGTCAAAATCTCATACAGACCTTTGTGGCCTTCACCTGTGAAGGGTCCCCGGTGGTTTTCTAGGATGGTCTTGATGCTGTGACCGATGCCCCAGTTGGTGCGATACATGTGGCCTGCCACGATGAACAGAACCGCGATCGCAAGGTGATGGTGCGCCGTGTCAGACAGCCAGAGACCGCCCGTAACCGGATTGAGACCACCTTTGAAGGTGAGGAAGTCTGCATACTCAGCCCAGTTCAGCGTGAAGAAGGGAGTCAAACCCTTCGCGAAGCTGGGATAGAGTTCTGCCATTAAGCTCTTATCTAAAATGAATTCGTGTGGCAGCGGAATATCTTTAGGTGCAACCCCAGAATCCAAGAGCTTGTTGATGGGCAGAGAAACGTGAATCTGGTGACCCGCCCAGGACAAGGAGCCTAGACCCAACAAGCCAGCTAGGTGGTGGTTCAACATGGACTCAGCATTCTGGAACCATTCCAGTTTGGGAGCCCGTTTGTGATAGTGGAACCAACCGGCAAACAGCATCAAGCCAGCCATAACCAGACCGCCGATGGCGGTGCAGTACAACTGAAACTCGTTGGTGATACCAGAAGCACGCCAGAGCTGGAAGAGACCAGAGGTGATTTGAATACCCTGGAATCCACCGCCGACATCAGCATTCAAAATATCTTGACCAAAGATGTCCCAAACAACTTGAGCACTGGGCTTGATGTTGATGGGATCGCTGAGCCAAGCTTCATAGTTTGAAAACTTAGCGCCGTGGAAGTACATGCCACTCAGCCAAATAAAGATGATGGCGAGATGACCAAAGTGGGCGCTAAAAATCTTACGAGAGATATCTTCTAAGTCGCTGGTATGACTATCGAAATCATGCGCGAGAGCGTGAAGGTTCCAAATCCAAGTTGTAGTTTTGGGACCTCGCGATAAGGTGCGGTCGAAGTGGCCGGGTTTTGCCCACTTCTCAAACGAAGTAGGAACCGGGTCGTTGTCGACCACTACCCTTACCTTCTCCCGCTCCTGTGGAGTAGTTGTCATGGAGACTCTCCTCTCTAGACAAGGAACGAGACGACGTCTCACCCCAAGAGTATTTGTCCTGATCAATGCGTGGAGGGTTTAGCAGTGTTTCCACCCCTCTCTCCAGCGCAAAAGCTGAGTACATCCTTACGAAAACCTTATAGATAAGTTTTGTAAGACATTTGTAAGACAACGTTATGTCATTTAGTTATTCCAACCGTTCGAGAAGTCCAAGAAGTTGAACTCTGCAAACAGAAGTCACTTGGGGTGTTCTCCCGAGCATTATAGACTTGTGCCTGAAACCGCTTTGATGCGCGTTAACAATAATTCAAGTTGGGAAAGGCTTGATCTGCCTGGGATTGGCTTTATCGGCTCTGTGCAAAAGTCAAGTTTTTTGCAGCATTTTTTACAAAACGACATGGGTAATTCATCTAGCTTCACCCCCAGTTTGGCGGAACTGGATATCTGCCAAGACCTTTTCTAGGGGGCTATTGCAGAACATCAGGTGGAAGCAATAGATGCGATCGCAGTTTTCATCATCTGGGCTCAAAAACGGTCTTATTTCAGTCAGCTTTTGCTGGAAATCTCGTAAGATTTCGCAACATATGTGGAGATTGGTAAAAGTTGTATAGATAAGTAATTGGGGTAAATATTTCGAAACCCTATATGTCTGATAAATAAACTAATTCATTAGCGAAATCTGCAAATCCCTCTTGCTTTACTGGGCAATTTGTCAACTAAATTGCAATGTATTGAAACCTATTGAAATCTATCGCAATAATTTATCTGTATCCTTTATTCGTTTGGCTGCGATCGCACGTCTCGGCGGTGAGTCATCACAGGTCATCCTGTGGGGGATGATCTAGTCAATTCACCATTGCCCACAGGCATAAAGCTTGTGACTGAGCCGAAATACCGTTCAGAGCGGACAAGCTTTTCCGCTATAGTCCGAATGGATGCGTTGTAGGACGAATATGACTGGGTTTCGAGCAGGACTGAAGTGGATGAAGTCGTGGGCAGCCATTAGCCTCAGTATGATTTTGTGCGTCGTGGGGATTGGTTTGACAAGCTGCGGCAATCGCGATCGCACAGTTGATGTCAGCCAAGTTACGCAGGGCAAACAGGCCAAAGCCACCATTACCAAGCGGCTTTACGAGGTCGCACCGCCCCAGGCAATGCAAGATCTGGGCCAATTGCTCACCGCCTATCAGCCGCAGGTGAAGATCCTCAATCCGCAACCCAATCAAGTTTTGCAATCTACCGAAGTATCCGTTCGGCTACAGGTGCGTGATTTGCCCCTGTTCAAAAACGAAACCTTTGAGATGGGGCCACACCTGCACGTCATTCTGGACAACCAGCCCTACCAAGCGGTTTACGACACGAGCAAACCGCTTGTCTTTTCCGACCTAGAACCCGGCACTCATACCCTGCGCGTTTTCGCCTCCCGTCCCTGGCACGAAAGCTTTAAAAATGACGGAGCCTACGACCAGGTAACCTTCCATTTGTTTAGCCCCACGCTGGACAACTCACCCACGGTCGGCACCCCCCAGCTCACCTACAGTCGTCCCAAAGGCAGCTACGGCGCGGAGCCGATCATGCTGGACTTCTATCTCAAAGATGCACCACTGCATTTTGTGGCACGACAGGACAGCGAAGATGACATCAAAGATTGGCGCATCCGCTGCACGATTAATGGCGAAAGCTTCTTGTTTGATCAGTGGCAACCTGTTTACCTGAAAGGCTTTAAAACCGGACAAAACTGGCTGAAGCTGGAACTGCTGGATGAAGACGGCAACCTGATCAACAACGCCTTTAACTCCACGATTCGGTTAATCGATTATCAACCTGGCGGTGAGGATACGCTCTCCAAACTGGTGCGGGGCGAACTGACTGCGGCTGAGGTGCAGGGCATTGTTGACCCTAATTACGTGCCGCCTGAACCAGAATCCGAAGTTGAATCCCAACTTGAACCCGAAGTTGAACCGATAACGCCTGTGCCAACCGAACCGCCTGTAGAATCACCTGTTTTAGACGAACAGCCTACAGTCAATGAATTCGATAAATTTGTTGAACCAACCCAAGATGAAGAAATCTCTGATGAGGAAGAACCTGAATTAGCAATTCCAGAAACTTTCCCTGCCAATCCAGAAGAGCCTAGCGGCGAATTGAACGTTGAGCCACCTGTGGTAAACGAGCGTCAGACAGAACCGCCCACAACTCCATCTAAGGCAGTCGAACCAGAGTCTGCACCCGTTCTAGAAACCGATCAAACTACCGATCAGGTTGATGAGCAACCCAAAATCCTAGAACCTGAGCTGATTCCGCAGCCAACCGAAACGACATTGGATCAGCTCAGAGGCACATCTACCGATTCAGCAGGATTTACCAAAGGTGAAGCAGAAGGTGAACTGGAATCAGAACCGATTGAAATCACTAAACCAACTCCCAAAGCAGTGGTCGATGAAGTTCCGGGGTTAATCGATCAAACGGATGCGGTGGATGAAGAAGATGCAGGAGACGAGGATGCGATCGCACCTCCTCCCACGTCCATAAAACAACAACCGACTGAAGAACAACCGGCTGAATCGGAGCCATCTGAAACCGTTGAAGAAATCATGTCTCCCACCATCGAGGAACCTGAGGAGAATATTCCAACTGTTCAGCCCTCGACAACACCGGAATCGCCCACACCTCAAGCGGCAAAAGACGACATTTTTAACCAGTCTCGTCAGCGTTTGGGTCGTTTCTTTAAACGGTTCCGCCAGCCGGATGCAGAGGACAAGAACGTGCCGCCTACGCTGCCGGAGATTATCGACGAACCCAGTCTCAAATCCTTGGAGCGCGATTTGAAGCTGGATAATGAGCCGCAGTTCGATCCCATGCCGCTTGAACCCAACTCCGATCAACTGTTTGCTCCTTCCGTTCCCGCATCGCCCGACCAAGCGACACTGACCGAGTAGGAATACCCACCAACATGCCGCCCCCTGTACGAGCACCCCAGTTTCCCCGCGATCGCACCTGGCTCAATCCACCAAATCCCCTGTCGCTGCGGGACTTGCGGGGAACAGTGGTGCTGCTCGACTTTTGGACGTATGGCTGCATCAACTGTCTGCACATTTTGCCGGATTTGGCGTGGCTGGAGCAACAGTACACCGATCAACTGGTGGTGATTGGCGTTCACACGCCCAAGTTTGCCCATGAGCAATCTGAAACTGCTGTTCAGCAAGCCATCCAGCGCTACGACATTCAGCATCCCGTGATCAACGACTGCGATCGCACCCTATGGAACCAGTACGCAGTACGGGCATGGCCAACGCTGGTGGTGATTGATCCCAATGGCTACATTGCGCTTCAGGTTTCGGGTGAGGGCCATCTTGAGCGACTCAATACTGTGATTGCTGCACTGTTAGGACAAGAACCTAACTCGATTCCAGCATCAACACAATCACTGCCTCAACAGATTCCGGAACGGATTCCGCCGAGTCGTTTACACACAAAGGAGCAGAACCTAGAGCTATCCTTTCCCAGTGGAATTTGGGTGGATGAGCCGTGCGATCGCATATTCATCGCCGACACAGGTCATCATCGAGTTGCGATCGCAACCTTGGACGGAAATCTGCAAGCAGTGATTGGCACAGGTCAACCCGGCTGGCAAGACGATAATTTTGCGACGGCTCAGTTCAACATGCCGCAAGGACTAGCGTTTGATGCCGTCCAGCAGCGTTTGTACGTGGCCGATACGGGCAATCATCTGATCCGCTGCATTGATCTAGAGCAGGAGCAGGTTCATACCCTGGCGGGCACAGGTCGCCAAAGCCGCGTGATCCACCCTCATGGCGGTCGCGCAACCGAGGTTGACCTCAATTCGCCTTGGGGACTAGCGCTGGCTTATCCCGATCTCTACATTGCGATGGCTGGGTCGCACCAGATTTGGGCACTGAATCTAGTCAACAGCCAGATGGCTACTTTAATCGGTACAGGAGCCGAAGCCTGTGTCGATGGTTCACCTGCGATCGCAGCCTTTGCCCAACCGAGCGGTTTATGCATCGATTACTGTACCGATGTCTGCACCGATCGCCCCCATCTCTACGTCGCCGACTGCGAATCCAGCTCAATTCGACAAGTTGATTTAGAAACACCCAGCGTTCAAACCCTCTGTGGCTCTGGCGGACTCTTCGATTTTGGCAATCGAGACGGCATTGGCGATCAGGTACGGCTCCAGCACTGCCTGGGAGTTTGTGCCGTTGACGATACGCTCTGGATTGCCGACACTTACAATCACGTCATCAAGCAGTTAAATCTCAATACGCAAGAATGCATCACCCGCTGGGGAACGGGACAGCCGGGGTATCGAGATGGGGATGGGATGTGCGATCGCACATCCCCCCAAAACGTCCCCCAACCCGCTCTATTTAACGAACCCAGCGCCCTCAGCGCCACATCAACTCACCTTTACGTTGCCGACACCAATAATCACGCCATTCGCCGCATCAATCTGGCAAACAACCACGTTTCAACTTTGTAGTGATTCTAGTTAAGCATGAGAGAACAAAAGAGGAGAGCGCCTCAGGATGAGGCACTCTCCTCTTTCGTTTTCATCTAGAACCACTAAAATTCGTAGGTTAGGTTGAGCGACGCAAAACCCAGCGGTGGTGGGCAGTTGATAGGTTTCTAAGCCTGGCACCAGCCTACAAGGAAGATGAATTCTCAGATGATGACAGAATTTGCAGAATTTTTTGCATGTCGTCCAAATCGCCCACAATGCGTTTAGCAGGTGGCGGCCAAACTTTTAGCAATGTTGGAGTCGCTGAAATGTGATCGGCTTCCACCTGTTCAGGATGCTGATGCACGTCGATCACCTTGAGCGTATAGGGCTGATTCAAAAATTGCTCAAGCGACTGATGCAAGTTTTTCAGAATGCGTTCAGTTACACCGCTGCGTCCAGAAACAAACAAGCGTAAAACATAGCCAGGACGAGTATTCGGTAATGGATTCGCTGGAGACCAGGCCAAAGACGGAGCAGCCTGATCGGCAGTTGAGATGGCAAATGATAGATCACATCGCAAAATCAGATCATGATTCTCCCAGAGCTGTGGAAACTGCTGCTGATAGGTCTGAATCACTACGGGATTGCAGGTTTCAGGCAAATCCTGCATCACCTGCCACGGTAAATCGCCATCCCCAAAAATGACATTGAGTAGCGCTCGGTGACGCGCCACCAGCGGATACATCTCCGCATAGGTTTGGACACTTTGGCTTTTACTGTCAAACCATCGATCCACAGTTGCTGTATAGCCAGGCACCAAGAAATGAGGCGGCTCCGGTAAATTCAACACATCCTGTAGCACGGCACAAAGCTGCATGTGCCAACGTTTTTGCTTGTCGGGATCAAAGCAATAAACTAAATCTCCCCCAGGCGTAAATAGGGCGATGCCCTTAAAAAGCTGGGGGAGAGGAGTGGCAAAATGATTCACAGTAAGAAAAGGTTTTTAGACGCGACCTCGTAGCATTTGAGCCATCTCGTTTTGTTTAGGAGCCATCTCTAAAGCTGTTTCTTCAGTGATGCGACCCGCTTCATACAGGGCGTAGAGGGATTGATTCATAGAGCACATACCGTCAAATGTACACTTCGGAATGATGGCTTCTACCTCGTCAATCTGTCCGCGCAGAATGTAGTCCTTAATGGCGTCAGTATTAATTAGAATGTCATGGAATGCCGCCCGCTTGCCATCCGTAGTCCGACACAAACCTTGAGCAATAACGGCAACAAGGGATTCTGCGATCGCAACTCGAATAGGAGCCTGCTGCTCCGGCTCATACAGGTTTAGGATACGCTCAATCGTCTTAACCGCGCTGTTGGTGTGTAACGTTCCCATAACCATGTGGCCTGTCTGAGCTGCCTTCAACGCCGTGTTTACCGTTTCCTTATCCCGCATCTCACCGACTAGGATAATATCGGGATCTTCCCGCAGGGATGCCTTCAGCGCACTGTCAAACTTGAGCGTGTGCATACCAACTTCCCGCTGTTTAATCAGCGATTTGCGGCTGGTATGGACAAATTCAACCGGGTCTTCAATTGTTACGATATGCTTCGGCATATTGGAGTTGATGTAGTCAATCATCGCCGCCATCGTAGTGGATTTACCGGAACCCGTTGGCCCCGTTACGAGTACTAAACCCTTGTGATAGTGGCAAATATCGCGAAAGACACTCGGTAAATTCAGCTCTTCCATCGTCATGATTTTGACGGGAATGAGTCGCAGAACCATCGCTGGGCCCCGCAAGGTGTCAAACACGTTGATCCGGATACGGGTGAAATCAAACTGAGCAGCTCCGTCAAAATCCAGCGTTTTTTCAAACTGCTGAATGTCTTCTGGCTTCATAATTTCGTTCAGCCAGCTCATAAAGGTTTTGCGATCGGTGACGGGCCATTCAGTTGTGTCAATTTCGCCCCGATTTCGGAAACGCGGCACTTCATTCACACCCAGGTGAACGTCGGAATATCCTTCATCAAACGCCTTTTTTACAATTTGTTCTAGAGTCGGTTGTCCATTGGATCGCACAGACATAGTCGGCGGTGCCGGGGCTCGGTTTGGAGAAGCCGCAGGCGCTGCTGCTGGACGAGCTGACTGAGAAGATGCTTGGGCTGCGGGTGCGGATTGTGAAGGAGTTGCAGCAGGCGCAGAGGTTCTAACTTGAGTTTGCTCCGGCTGAGCCGCTCTGGCCTGTGCAGCTTGAGCGGCTGCCCGCATTTGAGCTTGTTGAGCCTGAGCCGCTCTCATCTGTGCAGCTTTTGCAGCTTGGGCAGCCTGGGCTGGATTAACCGGAGGTTGCCCTGTCGGGCGAGCCTGAGTGGGTTGTCCGCTAGGAGGTGGTGTAGCCGGACGAACTCGGTTTGCAGGAGGCTGAGTGCTGCCACCAACTGGCCCCATGGGCATGGCAGCAGTTTCATCTTCACCACCCGGAGGGGCAAATGGATTGGGCATAGGAGGACGAGATTCTGTCATGGCTTTGAACCAAACTTCTTGCGTAGGACGTTACGTAGGACAAGTATGAAGGGGATACTGCTGCTGAGCTAGCGTCCATTGCACCCGTATCAGGCAGCAAGGAGTTAATCCCCAACTCTACTGGCTAGTCTGCCCAAGTTGCGATCGCGACTAACAGAGCGTCGTTGAAATCACCTCAACCACTAGTTTTATAACTATTTAGTTGAAAATTCGAAACAATCCGTAAAGGGTTTCGTAGAGATAAATGACGACCTATTTAAAATTCGATCCCTAACTCGTAAGATAAAGATAAGACAGTATAGATAGGGTTTAGAACCAGTTAAAACTCGCTAGATCTTTATCTTACGAGAAAGCTTGACCAAGAACAGAGGTTTTGCACAAATGAAGACTGAGATCCACAAAAAGCTTCACTTGTGTAAAATTGCAGACAAAATAAAACGCTGATGCTTTGTTATCGCAAGTGCGTTTTTATCTACACTCTTCTGCTCTTGCTCATTAGAACTAAATCGCTATACCTGTTGATTACTACAACTGTTGATTCAGTTAATTCAGTTAACATCAAATCGCCTCCATCAAGTAATTGAATTGCCTGCATAGGCTCTATCGCGTTTATCTATTTCTCTACGAGGTCTGTGTCAGACGATAGGTTCAATTTTTGATAAGGCCACAACGTCACATTAAAGCGAGGGAAATCATGAAAGTTTTAGGCATGGTTAATGACGTTATCCAGTACTTGTCCGAAGCAATTGCTCGCATCTTTGGCCCACGCGATGATGCTTATCCTGAAACAGGCGTGCAGCCGTTCAGCGGCGATATCCCTCTAACAAATGACGACACTGAGAAGTATTAGAGCCTGATTAAAGTGGGTATTCAGCTCAACAGAGTGGTGTTAAGTAGGTTGGCATAAATAAACGCACCTAAAAAACCGGGGAAGCGCCCCTCAGGGGCGCTTCCCCGGTTTTTTAGGTGCGTTTATTTGTATGTAGCTAGAACATATCTAAAACCATGAGCATTGTGTAGGAGGCAAATGGCCGTTCACTCCCTACCAGATGCGTAAAATGGCAACTCTAATTTTTTTGTCAGCCACGATGAAACAACTTTTTCAACTCAGTAGTGAGGAGTGTTAGAAATCAACCTAGCAGTGTAAGCGTCTTGATAGCTTAAAGAGGCTAGACGATTGGTAGATCGTCTAGCCTCTTTTGCTTGAATTGAATCTAGTTCCACCCAAGTTTGTGTTGAGTAGAATTGAGGCAGAGAGTTCAGAAGG
>CBKWJC010000089.1:0-26169 GCA_966674685.1 uncultured bacterium | reverse complement strand
TCTTCAGTCTAGAACCTTAAGTTGACTCTAATGATGGCCATTCGCCCCTACCAGGCAGGTAAAATTGCGGTTTCAAGAGTTTTTTGGCGACAATGAAACCACCCTGCCAAAAACCATCAAAGCAAAGTTGGCAGACTACTAATCTGCAAGCAGTACTGATTTGGGGAGATGTGGATGAAACGTCGGTTCTTTCTATCGGGTCTAGCAGCCGTGGGTGCGATCGCAGCGGGTACGAATTTAAGCGGTTGCACAACGACGCCGAATTCAGCGGCGCAACTGGTTGCCAATACCACTCAATCATCGCCAGCTCCGGAACTAACCGTCTTTCGGAGTCCAACCTGTAACTGCTGCGGCAAGTGGATTGACCATATGGAAGCCGCTGGTTTTCAGATTAAAGATGAAGTCACTGAAGATATGGACGCGATTAAGCAGCAGTATGGCGTTCCCGACAGCCTATCCTCCTGCCATACGGGCATTATCAATGGCTACGTAGTGGAAGGGCATGTGCCAGCCGAAGATGTTCAGCGTCTGCTAGCTGAGCAGCCCAACGTGGCTGGTATTGCTGCTCCTGGAATGCCAATGGGTTCTCCGGGTATGGATTCAGGCGATACGGTTGAACCCTATACCGTCTTTTCATTTACCGAAGATGGCAACACAGCACCCTTTGCTGAACACTCTTAGCAGAATATTTAAATCAGTAGATGGCATAAGTAAACGTATCTAAAAAACAGATGGGTAATTTAACGTTGCTTAATCTGAGTCTGAATTGTGATGTGGGAGCGGTGCCCCCACATCACAATTCAGACCTAAAAACCCATCTGGGCTTGGTGCAAGATGTGAGTCTATGCAAGTTAATTGAGCGAGTAGCTAAATAATGCAATGAGTAAACGATCCAGAAGACAACGCTCCAAAGGCGCTCAAATTCGGCAAATTATCATCGGGCCAGTCGGTTTAGCGGTACTCATGGTCGCAATCATTGGTGGACTGTGGTACCGCAATCGGCCTGAACCCGTTGTTTTTGAGCCGAATACAACGGCTGGCGAAGCCGCTCTAGCTGCTGTTGAAACTCGTCCTGATCAAGGCCGTGAACATCTAGAACCAGGGCAGGTGATCGATTACGACAGCGAGTTCCCCACCTCCGGTGCCCATGATCCAGAGCCCATCCTGCCGGGTTTCTACTCCCAGGAACAACCGCCGACTAAGCTCGTGCATTCCTTGGAGCATGGCAACATTGTCATCTACTACGAGGAGCCGGCAGCAGAAACGCTGGAGATTTTGCAGGGTTGGACGCGCGCGTTTCCGGGGGCTTGGGATGGCGTTGTGGTTACGCCCAAAGCTGGATTAGGGCAAGAAATTGTCTTGACGGCTTGGACAAAGCAACTGGTGCAACCGGAATTTGATCCTCAGGCTGCGGCCACGTTTGTCGATGCCTATCGAGGACGCGGCCCTGAAAATCCAGTGCGATAATCTCAGAAAAACAACAGGGAGCGGCATATGCCGCTCCCTGTTGTTTGTATTCCAGTTTCAGTTTTGAGGGCGTGAGTTAAGGCAGTTCAGTTGTGCCCATGAGATAGCGATCGCACTCGCGTGCAGCTCCGCGACCTTCATTAAAGGCCCACACCACCAGGCTTTGACCGCGACGGCAGTCGCCAGCGGCAAATACACCGGGAATGCTGGTCGTGTACTGCTCATGCTCAGCCTTGATGTTGCTGCGGCCATCTTGCTCTAGACCGAGTGCATCAATAATCGGCTGCTCAGGGCCAAGGAAGCCCATTGCTAGCAGCACCAGCTGTGCCGGAATGGCCTTTTCTGTACCCGGCACATGCTGCGGAATAAACTGCCCCTGCTCATTGCGCGTCCACTCCACCTGCACGGTATGAACCGTTCTCACCTGGCCGTTTTCGTCGCCTTCAAACCGGGTTGCCGTGGTGGTATACACCCGTGGATCATCGCCAAACATGGCCGCAGCTTCTTCCTGACCGTAGTCCATGCGGTAGATTTTGGGCCATTCGGGCCAGGGATTATTGGGAGCGCGCGTTTCTGGCGGCTTGGGCATGATCTCAATCTGAGTGACGCTGGTGCAGCCGTGCCGGATAGATGTGCCGACGCAGTCTGTGCCCGTGTCGCCACCACCAATAATCACCACATCTTTGCCTGCTGCTGAGATGTAAGTCTCATCAGGAGCACCATTCAGCACCGCTTGCGTATTAGCCGTTAAGAACTCCATTGCAAAGTGAATGCCCTTCAGGTCGCGCCCCTCAATCGGCAAATCGCGGGGACGCGTCGCCCCGGTGCAGAGCACAACCGCATCAAAGTCGTTCATCAAGGTTGCGGTCGGCATGTCTTTGCCGATTTCGGTGTTGCAGACAAAGGTGACGCCCTCGGCTTCCAGCACGTCTAGGCGGCGCATCACCACCTTTTTCTTATCCAGCTTCATGTTGGGAATGCCGTACATCAGCAATCCACCCGGACGGTCTGCCCGTTCGTACACCGTTACCCAGTGACCTGCCGAGTTGAGCTGGGCGGCGGCTGAAAGTCCAGCGGGGCCGGAGCCGACGACGGCGACTTTCTTGCCTGTCCGCTTACTGGGCGGCGTGGGCGTAATCCAGCCTTCTTCCCACCCTTTTTCGGCGATGGAATACTCAATGTTCTTAATCGTCACGGGTGGCTCGATGATGCCCAAAACGCAGGCACCCTCGCAGGGAGCGGGACACACGCGGCCTGTAAACTCTGGAAAATTATTAGTCTTGTGCAGCCGATCTAAGGCATCCTGCCAGCGTCCCTGATAGATCAAGTCATTCCATTCAGGGATCAGGTTGTTAATGGGACAACCGCTAGCGGCTCGATTAATCTCCATGCCCGTATGGCAAAACGGCGTGCCGCAATCCATACAGCGCGCACCCTGGGTCTGCAACTTCTCATCGGGCATGTGCAGGTGAAATTCATCCCAGTTGCGAATGCGATCGCTGGGTGCAACTTCAGTCGCCACCTCGCGCAAAAATTCCATAAATCCGGTTGGTTTGCCCATAATTCTTGTCAATATTTAGAGAGTTAACAGTGGGATTGCTTAGCCAGAAGCTATTAGAAAATGGCTGGTTAAAATTGAGGCATCGACAGCGGATGGAGACGGTAGGGATGCCAGACACTTCGGATCATCAAGACGTTCGGGATGCTTTGCTTCAGTTGAGTAAGGACATTCAGAATTTGCGTCAAGACGTTAAGCAGTTGAGTCGAGAACATTCAAAAGACCAAATTCGACTTCATTCAAACCAATCTGATCGTCTAATTCAGGGAGCTATCTGGGTGCTCATCGCGGCTGCTATTGTTTCGGTTGTCTCCAATTTCACGACTATTCTTCTCGAAAGTCTTTCTGCTCACACTCCATAGGTGCGGCTGTAGGGTGGGTACTGTTCACCATGTTGGTTGATATTTGCACACATCGTAGGGGCGAATGGCCATTCGCCCTTACAAAGGTGTTTAACTTAACTACCGCTAATGCGGGCGATATCGCGGGCGTTTTCTTCAAACGCTGCTGAGAGGGCATCGTCGCCGTCCAGCCCATCCGCCATTGCCTTTTGGATATGCTGCAAGACCCGCTTGTAATCGCGCGGCATCACCTTGACAAACTTCGGTACCATGTCGCTCCAGTTTGCCAAAATGCGATCGCACTTTTCACTACCCGTATAGCGCAGATGATTGTGCAGCATCTCCTGCAAATCGCGGATTTCTTCAGGGTCTTCCAGCCGCTCTAGATCCACCATTTCAGTGTTGCAGCGAGTGGCAAAATCCCCCGCTTCATCCAGCACGTAGGCAACGCCGCCGCTCATGCCCGCCGCGAAGTTGCGTCCGGTGGGGCCGATAATCACTGCTTTGCCGCCCGTCATATATTCACAGGCATGGTCGCCAACGCCTTCCACCACAGCTCGCACACCGGAGTTGCGGACGCAGAAGCGCTCACCCGCCAAGCCGCGAATATAGGCTTCACCCCCCGTTGCCCCGTAGAAGGCAACGTTACCCGTGATGATGTTCTCCTCAGCCACAAACTTAGATGCCTTGGGCGGATAGAGGATGATCTTGCCGCCGCTGAGTCCCTTACCCAGATAGTCATTGGCATCGCCTTCTAGCTCCATCGTCACGCCCTTGGGCACAAAAGCCGAGAAGCTCTGTCCCGCACTGCCCTGGAAATGGAGATGCACAGTATCTTCCGGCAGACCATCCCAGTGACGCTTGCTGATTTCATTGCCCAGGATGGTGCCGACGACGCGATTCACATTCGTAATCGGCAGCGTGGCGCTCACCTTTTCGCCGTTTGCGATCGCGGGTTGACACAGATCCAGCAGCTTGGTGATGTCCAGAGACTTCTCTAGGCCGTGATCCTGAGGGATCTGGCAGTAGCGTCCGACTTCCGGTGCCACATCGGGCTGATAGAGAATCTTGGATAGGTCAATCCCCTTCGCCTTCCAGTGATCGATTGCCTGCTTTGGCTCCAGCACATCGGTGCGACCGACCATCTCGTTGATGGTGCGGAAGCCAAGCTGAGCCATGATTTCCCGCAGTTCCTGGGCAATAAAGGTCATGAAGTTGACCGTATGCTGCGGATCACCCGTAAAGTTCTTCCGCAGTTCCGGATTCTGAGTGGCCACACCCACGGGGCAGGTGTTCTTGTGGCAGACCCGCATCATGATGCAGCCCAGAGAGACCAGCGGTGCGGTCGAGAAACCATATTCCTCGGCTCCCAGGAGAGTTGCGATCGCAACATCGCGTCCGGTCTTCATCTGACCATCGGTTTCGACGGCAATCCGACTCCGCAGGTTGTTCAGCACCAGGGTTTGATGGGTTTCAGCTAACCCCAGCTCCCACGGTAAACCCGCGTGCTTAATCGAGGTCTGGGGCGAGGCACCCGTGCCGCCGTCAAAGCCGGAGATCAGCACCACATCGGCGTGAGCTTTGGCAACGCCTGCGGCTACTGTGCCGACACCGACTTCGGATACGAGCTTGACGCTGACTCGCGCCTCCCGGTTGGCATTCTTCAGGTCGTGAATCAACTGAGCCAGGTCTTCAATCGAGTAGATGTCGTGGTGCGGCGGCGGCGAAATCAAGCCCACACCGGGGGTTGAGTGGCGCACCTTGGCGATCCAGGGATACACCTTCAGGCCAGGAAGCTGTCCGCCTTCACCCGGCTTGGCACCCTGCGCCATTTTGATCTGGATTTCCCGTGCTTGGGACAGGTACAAACTGGTGACACCGAAGCGACCCGAAGCCACCTGTTTAATGGCGCTGTTCTTAGAGTCGCCGCGCTCGTTCGTCCAGGTATAGCGTTCCGGATCTTCGCCGCCTTCGCCCGTGTTGGACTTGCCGCCGATCCGGTTCATAGCAATGGCTAGGGCTTCATGCGTTTCCTTGGAGATGGAGCCGTAGCTCATTGCTCCGGTCTTGAAGCGCTTCATAATTGCCTCAACGGGTTCCACTTCCTCTAGCGGGATGGGATCACGCGCCTTGAACTCCAGCAGATCCCGAATCCGGAAGTACTGCTTGCCGTGGGCATTAATCCGAGCCGCATATTTCTTATACAGCTCGTAATCGCCAGCCCGCACCGCCTGTTGCAGCAGATGAATGGTTTCGGGGCTGAACAGGTGCTCCTCGCCATCTTTCCGCCACTGGTACTCACCGCCGACATCCAGAGTTTGATCCTTACTGTCACGATCGGGGAATGCGTGACCGTGCCGCAGGATAGCTTCCTGAGTCAACACCGCTAGGTCTGCACCTTCCAACCGTGACGCTGTCCAGCTAAAGTACTTGTCAATCACTGAAGAATTGAGACCAATCGCTTCAAAGATCTGCGCGCCCCGATAGCTCTGGATGGTCGAAATGCCAATCTTGGAGCCGATTTTGATCACGCCTTTGGTCACGGCTTTGATGAAGTTCTTACAGGCCGTCGGGTAATCCACTCCCTTCAAGATCCCTTCGCCGATCATGTTTTCAATCGTCTCGAAGGCGAGATAGGGATTAATTGCCCCGCAGCCATAGCCCAGCAGCACCGCAAAATGGTGTACTTCACGCGGTTCTCCGGACTCCAGCACTAACCCGACGCGAGTACGCGTGCCGTTGCGGATCAGGTGGTGATGTAGCCCCGCGACTGCCAAGAGTGCCGGAATGGCGGCATGGTCTTTATCAACATTGCGATCGCTAAGGATAATCAAATTGGTGCCAGTTGCGATCGCACTATCAGCCTGCTGACAAATGCCATCAATGGCAGACTCTAGACCCTCAACACCAGCTTTGGGGTCGAACAGCATCGGCAGTGTAACCGAGGAGAAATGGGAGTTCTGGATATCCTTCAGTTTCGCCAGCTCAGCGTTGCTGATCACCGGAGTCTTTAGCTTAATCAGCCGACAGCTCTCTGGCTCTGGCTTCAGCAGATTGCGCTCGCTGCCAATCGTGGTAATGGGCGAGGTGATAATCGCTTCCCGAATCGAGTCAATCGGCGGATTCGTCACCTGAGCAAACAACTGCTGGAAGTAGTCATAGAGCAGCTTGGGCCGATTCGACAGCACCGCTAGCGGTGTGTCAGTCCCCATTGCGCCAACAGCCTCAACGCCATTCTGCGCCATTGGCGACAGGAGCAACCGGAGTTCCTCGAAGGTGTAGCCAAATGCCCGCTGCCGTTGATTGAGGGGTGCGGTCTGTGGCGTACCCTGTTGTAGGGGCGAATGGCCATTCGCCCCTACGGGGTGTTCATTCGCCCCTAGGGGGTGTTTGCCATTGCCATTTCCGTTGCCGTTGACATGAACACCATGACCATTGGCCTGTTCATGTCCTGGCAGGTCGGCCAAATCGACCAAATTCTGATTCAACCAATCCTGATAGGGATGCTCGGTAGCAATGCCGTGCTTGATTTCCTCATCGGCAATAATCCGACCTTGGCTCATATCGACTAGGAACATGCGACCCGGTTCCAGTCGTCCCTTCTTCACCACCTGCTCCGGCGGAACAGGCAGCACGCCTGCTTCTGAAGCCATGATCACCCGATCATCGCTGGTGACGTAGTAGCGAGAAGGCCGCAATCCATTGCGATCCAGTACCGCGCCCATCACCGTACCGTCAGTAAAAGCGATTGACGCAGGGCCATCCCACGGTTCCATCAGGCAGGAATGATACTCATAAAACGCCTTCTTCTCAGCGCTCATCGACTCATGTCCAGCCCAGGGTTCTGGAATCATCATCATCACCGCATGGGGCAACGAGCGACCGGAAAGGGTCAGTAGCTCCAGCGTATTGTCAAAGATGGTGGAGTCGCTGCCGTCGATATTGATAATCGGCTGTGCTTTCTTCAGATCTTCGCCAAATAGATCCGACTCGAACATCGACTGGCGAGCGTGCATCCAGTTGATATTGCCGCGCAGAGTGTTGATTTCGCCGTTATGAGCAATGTAGCGATAGGGGTGCGATCGCTCCCAGCTTGGGAAGGTATTGGTGCTGAAGCGCGAATGCACTAGGCCCAACGCGCTTTCCATATCGGGATCATGCAGATCAGGATAATACTGACCCACCTGCACGGGCATCAGCATACCTTTGTAAACCAGAGTGCGGCAGGAAATGCTGGCGGGATACCAGTAGCGGTTGATCCCCGGATGGCGAATTGCCATGTGTGCCTGCTTACGAATCACATACAGCTTCCGCTCAAAGGCCAGGTCATCCACTAACTCAGCACTGCGGCGGATAAAAACCTGCTCCATAAATGGTTCACTAGCCTTAGCTGTTTCACCCAGGCTAGAGTTATCAGTGGGCACGTCCCGCCAGCCGATGACCTGCTGTCCAGCATTAGCGGCCACCTGCTCAAAGATCTGCCGACTCTGCTGCCGCACTGCCGGATCGGGTGAAGTATAAATCATGCCGACGCCATATTGCCCTGGCTCCGGTAGTGTAAAGCCTTCAGCAGCGGCCACTTTCTGCATGAATTTGTGAGGAAGCTGCATCAAGATACCCGCTCCGTCCCCCGTGTTGGGTTCAGCACCGACGGCACCCCGATGGTCAAGATTTAGCAGAATCGTCAACGCCTGCTCAACGATGTCATGCGACGTTTGACCCTTCATCTGCACAACGAAACCAACACCGCAGGCATCATGCTCAAACTGCGGATCGTAAAGACCTTGTCGAACTGGAGAAGTTTTACGAGTCATTCTTTTATCGGCCTGAAAACAGCACAGGGGGTAAAACACTACAGCAACAGTTACATTGCCATGAGTGATCCATCCTAAGAGATAATTGCTCTCTTTAGTCTTCTGCGAATTATCGACCGAGAAATTTAGATGCCTTGCTGTCCTTAAGAAAATCGTCAGATATGGCTCAGCGTATTCGAATTATTTCTTATCAAAGCTATGGATCTTTGACTTAAATCGTTGGGATTGAGTCGCGATCGCACCTCATCATCCTTCACGATGCTTTGCAAAACTAAGGCATCTGACACGCAATGACATGAATTGATGAATCACAACTGTTTCTCGTGACTACGGCTACACATCATCTGTCAGGATCGTGAGGCGAGAGGAGTAGGGAGGGGTGTAAAGGGGTGCAGAGGGCTGTAAAGGGAGTCGATGAGCAACGCGAGACGCACTGATCTGGGGTTGTAAAGACCATAGAGGGTGGGTAGGTGTAGGAATAGGCTAGCGTTAGCGTAGTGCATCAAAGCCATACAGCATAGTCGTTGCGGCTATGGGCATTGCTCAGGCTATGCTAACGCCAATAAGTTCTGCGCTACTTTTCCTGTAGCTCGCTACTCAGCAGTGACCAAACCCGCAATACTTCTGCTACTGTCCAGGCTTGGGCGAATGCGCCGCGTGGTGTAAACGGAGGGTCGCCATCGAAAATTTCGCTCATGTTGCCCACGCAGCCGCCGTAGAGGTGATCCAAAAGCGGTTCTAGGAAGCGACGTGCGATCGCAGGATTGCCATAAACTTGCCAGTGAGCTTGAGCATAAGGCCCAATCAGCCAGCCCCAGACGGTACCTTGATGATAGGCCGCGTCACGCTGATAGAGGTTGCCGCTGTAGATGCCGTGATAATCCGACTCATGGGGAGCTAGCGATCGCAAACCGTGTGAGGTCAGCAAAAAGCGGCTAACCTGATCGAGAAGAGCTTTTTGCTGGTGGGGCTGGAGTAGTGGTTCGACCTCCACAGGCGGTTTAACCTTACCCGTGACGGTACTGGTCAGGGTCGGTAGCGAAACGGCGAAAATCTGATTCGGTCGCAGAGATGCGTCATCTCCATTAGGCGTATCGAGTACGTCATAGCAGTAGCCCAGTTCGTCTGACCAGAAGCGCTGAAAGCCCTGCCGCGTTTGCTCGGCTAGCTGTCGATAGGGTTCCGGTGATTCGCCGACCAGCGTCGCGAACTGAGCCATGATGCACAGCGCATTGTACCACAGGGCATTAATTTCGACGGGTTTGCCGATGCGCGGTGTAACCACCCAGTCATCAACCTTGGCATCCATCCAGGTGAGCTGCACGTCCGGCGCTCCGGCATAGATCAGTCCATCCTGATCCAGCTTAATGTTGTAGCGTGTACCTTTCTGATGCCAGCGGATAATATCAGCCAGAGCCGGAAAAAGCTGCCGCACCAGCTCAATGTCGTCCGTTGAGTTGTAATAGGAGCAAATCGCTTCAAAATACCACAGCGTCGCGTCTACGGTGTTGTAGTGGGGCGTTGCGCCGACTTCAGGGAACACGTTTGGCAGCATACCCTGATCAATATACGTCGCAAAAGTGAGCAGAATGGGACGAGCAATTTCGGGGCGACCCGTTGCGATCGCAAGTCCAGGCAGGCTAATCATCGTGTCGCGCCCCCAGTCGCCAAACCAGGGATAGCCTGCAATCACCGTTTGCCCATTCGAGCCATCGGCTAAAGGACGCTGCACAACAAACTGGTTGGCGGCTAAGACTGCTGCTTTGAGTCGTGCGACTTCCAGATCTTTGAATAGCTTTTCCGGTGAAGTTTTAGATATCGTTGCTGGCTGATTTGGTATCAGCGAAACCTGCTGCCATCGATCAATTAAGTCTTGCTCAAACTGCTGGTGTTTAGCAAGTGCGATCGCGCTATCTTTTTCAGCTTCAGAATTCGTACTAGCAATCAGCGTCCAAGTCTGTCCGGGCTGTAGCTGTAGCTCAAACGTAGCGGCATGGAGATGGTCATCCGTGGGATCAATGCCCCGGTAACGCTCAATCGCTAAGCGATAGTTGTGATACCAGATGTGGTTGACTGATTGCTGAATCGTTGCGGTAGTCGTGCTGCCGGGAATCAAATAAAACGGTACTGCATCATCAAAAGCAGTAATTTGAATACCCTGATCAGTCGGTTGAACCTCCATTCGCCAATCATTTTCAGTTCCAGACTGGATATGTGTGCCGTAACTGTGATCACGATAGTTGACTAGCGCCTTCACCTGTAGCGCTAGAGGCTTACTGGCTCGCATCAAAGCATATTGAATGTAGGTAGTATTCTCCCCTTGCTGCATCCAAATCCGCTTTTCTAGCAGGGCATCTCCGACCGCATACTCCCACACTGGAATGCTGCCATCTAAGCGAAACCGCTCAATGTAGCGGTATCCGTGCGATGGGATGGAACCATCACCCCAGCGATCGCAAGATAGCGCATAGGACTGATCGGCATAGTGAACTGTTTCGTCCAGCTTCGTCAACAGCAGCGTTCGCTCCAGCGGCGGTTTTAGGGCAGCAATCAGCAGTCCATGATAGTGCCGAGTCAGCATACCCGATAGCGTGCCGCAGGCATAGCCGCCAATCCCGTTGGTTACCAGCCATTCCCGCTGCTCGGCGTTATGTAGATCACCGCAAATATCGCGGCCTAGTTGAATCACCATTTATCTGTTCCAGTCAAGATCAATGCTGGTCAGATTAGTTATAGCGTCGAGCATGGTTAACCTGCGGAGCCTACAAGCAATCTGACGCGCCGCTGCCATAAGCTGTTGCGACAACGACAATCCACTGCCATCTTAGCTAGGTTTATGCGATCGCAACCCTCGGCTTAATACTTCAAAAGGGGTATTTTGTGGTGTTTGCTAAGCATCTGCCCAAAGTTCACCCAGGGTAACGACACGATAATCTTGAGCCATCAGTTCGTCCAGCAACAACGGCAGTAGAGCCGCTGCGTTCCGGACGCGCCGTGTCGTGCCGCCGTGCAGCACCAAAATTGATCCGGGGAAAATAAACTGGCGCAGATACTGAAGCGTAAAATCGGGGTGATCCGCCCACTCATAGGTATCTAGCGGAATCATCGACGCTAGAGCAAACTTCGGCACATAGCCAACTTCAGCGGCAAAATGTTGCAGCACCTGACGCATCTTGCGGTTGTAGAATCCTCTTCCTGGGCGATACCAGCGAATTCGGTCAGCTTGTGTAGCCGTTAGTAGCTGTTGATGGGCGTGGCGCAACTGCTGTTCAAAATCATACTGTCTAAGCTTTGCGTGGGTGATATCGGCGATGCCGTGGTTGCCAATTTCATGTCCTTGAGCCACAATCTGCGGCAGAACCGTGGAGTTCAGATTGAGATGGCCGCTGATTAGAAAGAACGTTGCGCGAACTGGATCACGCCCTGGTGGTAGGTCTTGGTTAAATGTTGCGATCGCATTCAAAATATCCTGTACGCCCTGATCCGCTGGATCATTGGGATTAGGCAAATCATCAATCGTTAGCGCAATCACTCGCTCAGTCGTCGGCTGATAAAAGACACCGTCCGGAAAACGCCGCGCTAGTTGGGCAACCAGTTGCTGGCTCGGTAATTGAATTAGTTGGCTACTAGGGCGCTTGATTACCATTCGTTACTCACAGACCTCACTGCTCAACCCGCTCACACTCATCATAAAGCTGACAATCTAGTACCCAACCGCTCATCAGCTCAGCCCCTGAACGTTCAGCAGGATTATTAACTTCAATATAAAAGTACCGATCGCTTTGGTGCGTCACCCGCACAGGTACACCTGCGGAGACTTGACCCGTCACCGTCGCTCTGGGATCAGGAGCAATCCGCAAAACCGCATCACGAGCCAGAAAAACTGGCTCAGCAGGCAAGCTATCCAGTCGATCCAACGCATCAGGCTGAACTATATGCATACTAGCGTCTGCACTTGCAGCACCCATCACAACGCGTTCCAGCTCAGTCCCGACTAGTAAGACGGTACCGAACGCTAGAGTTGCGATCGCACTCCTAACCACCCCTTGGCAGATAACCTTCATCACCTTCCCCCACTGCTCACTATTCCTACCCCATCACTCATTCACCCTCGACTCCTTCGACTCCCTTTATGCCCCTCTACAGCCTTTACATCCCCTTACACCCTCTAACCCTACCAACAGTACCCCACCGGGGGCTTATCAATTCTGCTTTTCCCCTGCATCATAAAAATAACAAACAAGATTGCAGTTGACCGCTACAAACACAGTGCAGTTCAAGTGATAAGTGAACTCCATTAAAAACTGCGATCGCACCCCGCTGCATTCAGGGCAACATGATGCATACTTCAACTCGTCATCGACCTTTTCGCAATCAGCACGCCATTGTCATTGGTGGCAGCATAACTGGGCTTTTGGCTGGACGTGTGCTGGCCGATCATTTCCAGCAGGTCACCATCATTGAGCGCGACATCTATCCGACGGAACCTGCTCCTCGTAAAGGAGTTCCCCAGTCAAGCTTCCTGCACGTCCTGCTCCAGCGCGGACAAACGATCTTAGAAGAACTATTTCCGGGTCTCGCAAACGATCTGATTCTTCGGGGTGCACCCATCCTTAGAGATAGTCGAGACGTAGAGTTTTATAGCCGATACGGCACGGCCAAGAAGAAGGAAATCAATATCATTGAAACGCTGTCTCCCAGCCGTAGTCTGTTGGATTGGGCCATTCGGCGGCGGTTGGTTGAATATCCCAATATTACATTCCTGGAAAACAGCAGAGTAACCGGACTCGTCGCGCATCCAAATCAATCTGGTGTTGCTGGCGTTACACTGCAAACCAACAGACAACCGAGCACGCTATCTGCTGATTGGATAATTGATGCCAGTGGCAAGACATCAAAAACGCCACAGTGGTTGCAGAAACTAGGCTATGACGCGCCACCAGAAACGTTAATTAATGCCGATATTGGCTATGCCCATCGCATCTATCGTCGTCCAGCCCATACTGATGTGGATTGGCAAGCACTGGTGATTTGGCCTGCTCTGCCAGAAAATACGCGTTCTGGCATTTTGTACCCTATTGAATGCGATCGCTGGATTGTTGGTGTTGGTGGTGCCGCACCCGATCATCCACCTACAGATGAAGCTGGCTATTTACACTTTGCGCGGCAGCTCTCCACTCCAGCTTTGTATAACGCGATTAAAGATGCTGAGCCACTGAGCGATATTTTGCTCTATCGCGGCAATGAAAATCGCCGTCGCGCCTATGAGCGGCTCTCTCCTTATCCGGAAGGGCTACTCGTTATGGGTCATGCAGCCTGTGCTTTTAATCCCATTTATGCCCAAGGAATGACGATGGCTGCAATTGAGGCGCAAATTCTAGGTCGGGCACTCGCTCAGCACCGTAAGTCTGCCAAATTACCGAAGACACACTTAGTGCAGCACCAGATTGCCCAGGCTGAAACGATTTCCTGGACAATGGCAGTCAACATGGATCAGCAGTATATCAATCGTAATCAGTCGCCATCTTCCCTCAATCGCGTCAACAGTTGGTATCAAGAAGCACTGATGGAACTAGTTACCCACGATGCCGAGGTGTATCAACGCATGATGCTGGTCATTCACATGCTAAAACCACCAAGCACGCTTTTCTCGCCGTTGCTATGTGGAAAAGTGTTCGCAAAGGCCATGCGAGATTGCTTTGATTTCCGACTCTTGTACCCAACCTGTGTATAGGAACCCCGTTTAGATTTTGGGAAATGCCTGCCAAGCAAGCGTTTTCCAAAATCTAAACAATGGGTTTTAACCAGATTCCGTAAAAAACCTAGAGGGGTTACTTTATGCCGCATCGCGGCATAAAGTAACCCCTCTAGGTTTTTTACAGCTTGAACAACGGCGTTGCTTAATTTGGGTATGAATCGTGATGTGGGAACGGTGCCTCCACATCACGATTCATACTTAAAATCAGCAGTTCCTGAACAACTAGCCCACTTGCTTATCCAAGAACTTCATCAGCGCATCCCAGGATTCAATATCGGCCTGGGCATCATACTGAGACGTTTCACGGTTCGCGCCCCATACGGTGAACGAATGCTTCACACCACCGTAAAGCTCCATGCTGTAGTCTACATTCGCTTCATTGAGCTGAGTAGCAAGCGTTGCCACGTCAGACATGGGAGCAACCGGATCATCGGCACCGTGCAGAATCAGGATTGGCCCAGTAGCTTGACTATAGTCCTGGCCTTCTGGCGTGGTAAGCCCACCATGGAACGAGACAAAGCCGTCTAAGTCAGCCCCAGCGCGGGCAAATTCCAGCACTGCCGCACCCCCAAAGCAGTAGCCGATCGCAACAACTCGCTCTGGATCAACACCGGGCATCATTTGTGCCTGTTCGAGTCCAGCAAATAAACGCGATCGCATTGCTTCCCGATCTTCATACAGCGCTTGGCTAGCCGCTTGAGATTCTTCTGTCGTTGAAGGGCGGTTGCCCTGACCATATAGATCCACAGCAAAAGTCGCATAGCCTCGCTCAGCCAGCATTTGTGCCCGCCGCTCTTCATACTCATCAATGCCGTCCCAGTCGTGGATCAGCATGACAATGGGCTGCGAATCACCAAACCCGGTGTTGCGAACAAAGTAGCCTTCATAAGGCTGTCCGTTGATTTGATAAACGACGGACTGATTCACAATATCTGCCCTAGCGACGGTTGCAACCACAACGGCAAACACAACCACTGCGATTAAACCCAATCTTTTTAGCACGATTTTCTCCTTGTTCAATAAACGATTGATACCAATCATAAAGAAATATTAAGGCTGACCAAGGCAGCATTTCAACCGAGCTGCAAATAGAACGAGTGCTGCAGAAAATGCTGAGTACTGAGGAGTAATATGGAAATCCGGTTAAAAACCCATTGTTTATTTTGTGTGAAATGCTTGCTCAGCAAGCATTTCACACAAAATAAACAGGGTTCCTATATAGGGGCTTGGATATGAGTGCTGAGTGAAGAGCTGGATGGGTAGATGAATGCTCGTGTGGTGGTGTGGCAAAGCTAATTCACTCCATTACTCGGTCGCCCTGCCGCCCGATTACCTCGTCATCCTAGCACTCGATTTACGGCCTCTAAAGCCTTTTTCAGCCTTTACAGTCCTCTCAGGATTAAAAAACAGGTTGCCAATCCGTAATCATTATGAGTATGATTTAGTCTAAGTCGGATTCATTATGAGTTTGCCGAAGCCAGCCGATGAATTATTGAGCAATTAGAGTACTCGTCAATCTTCACCTTGCCAAACAGGAGGTTCCCTATGAATGGAGCACAACGTCCTAATCGCCCTCGTCGCCTCAGCAAAGTTGACATTTTGATGATTGTCCTAGCGGTTATGGGAGTGAGAATCGCCTCAGATTATCTCGTTGATCAGTTACTTGCTCACTTTCTGCATTGAACATCCGTAGTGAGCATCCGTTTTTCTAAGTATTTGTGGTGCTTGCGCTGTTGAGCAGTTACGTGATAGTTCAGTTGGCAAAGTGGGCAGTCTAGGCTCAAACAATTCACTACGCCGGAATAGTATCTAATTGATACACGGTCGATTCAATCCCAACGGAGCCTTTTCCATGACTCTAGCCGTTCGTCAACTGATTGAAAACCAGTATGCCCAGCAGGTTGAGGCATTTGAGCAGTCGAGTGTGTTTCAGCAGCTTGAACAGGGTCAGGCATCCCACGCGGAATACGATGAGTTTTTATTTAGACTCTGTCAGACTCACCTGAAAAGCCCACAGATTCTAGCGTTTCTCTACTCCGTTGCGCCGCCTGCTGCCGCGCCGCAAATTAAGCACAATCTAATGGAAGAGATGGGTTTGGATGAGGCGGAAATCTGCCATCCCGATTTGCTGCATCAACTGGCAAAAGCCGCTGGATTTGACGCCGCGAAACAAGCTGAGCTAGCACAGGCCGCACAGGCTGAGATTTATACACTTTGTACTGACCCGCTACTGTTTGGCACAATTCGCGAATTGGGACTTTCGGTGCTGCTGGAAGTGACCTGCTTCGAATGGATGCTGTCGCGTCTTGCTAGTCGTCTGGGTACGGCTCTAGAACGCTATCGGGAACTGGATTCTGAGAGCTTGGCTTGGTTTTATCATCACTCTGAAGTGGACATTCGCCATGCGGAGGAAGGACTGGACAGCGTGGAGCAATATGTTGACTACTACGGCTTTGAGACTGATGAGCTAGAGACGATTTTAGACATTACCTTCCGCGAAAACGTTTTTATTAAGCACTACTTCGGTGAACTAGCTCTAGCCCAAGCGACTCACATGCTCTAGTTAGTTGTGTGGCTTTGCAGGTTGGGTTGAGTGATAATGAAACCCAACAAGCCCCAAAAGCGTTGGGTTTCGCGTTGCTCAACCCAACCTACGAAAAATTAATCTCCGAGATCCTTCATACAGCCACGTCTCGCCATGCAAGGTCACTATGCAAATCGTTGAAGCTACTCTGTTTGCCCTGCGAATTCCGTTTGTGGAAGCTTTTGCCCACAGCATCAAGTCGCGCACCTATTCTGATTCGATTATCGTTCGCTTGCAGGCTGCGGATGGTACCGTTGGCTACGGTGAGGCCGTGGCGCGTCCCTATGTCACTGGGGAAACGGTCGAGTCCTGCTTGCACTACATGATCGGGGCGCTCTGGCCTGCGGTACGTAAAGCGGACTATGAGCCTTGGTCAGGTGGCAATGCGCTCGATTGGCTGAATCAAGTTGCAGCCACTTTACCAACTGGCGGAACCGATATGGTAGTCGCCTGGAATGCGGCTCGCTGTGGGTTTGAACTGGCTTTAGTAGACTGCTTGCTCAAGAGCCAAAATGCTTCTCTAGCTGAGCTTTTGCCGCCTCAGCGGTCAGCCGTAACCTACAGCGGCGTGATTACTGCCAGCAGTGTTGAAGGCGCGGTTAAACATGCCAAGCGGTACAAGCAGTTTGGTTTGCCCCACGTCAAAGTAAAAGTCACGGGCGACGCTGATCAGGAGCGAATTGCCGCCATCCGAGAAGTTGTTGGGGCTGATGTATCGCTACGAATTGACGGCAATGGAGCCTATAGCGTAGAAACCGCGATCGCAACTTGCCAGTCCCTCGCCCAGTACGGCATCGACAGCGCAGAGCAGATGATCGCCCGTGGCGATGCGGCAGCACTAGCAGCCGTACAGGCAGCGTCACCCATTCCGCAAATGGCCGACGAATCGCTGATTACCTTGGCCGATGCTCAGGCGTTAATCAGCGCAAACGCCTGTCAGTTTTTTAACCTGCGGTTGTCTAAGTGTGGCGGATTAGCTCCAACAATTGCGATCGCAGATTTGGCTCAAGCCAATGGCATTCAGGTGCAGGTTGGCTGTCAGGTTGGCGAAACAGCAATCCTTTCAGCGGCTGGGCGGTTCTTATCAGCGTACCTGCCAGACGTCGCCTTTACAGAGGGATCATACGGTTCACTGCTGCTGAGTCAGGACATCAGCCGTCAGCCGATTCATTTTGGATATCGGGGACTCGCCAAGGGACTACGGGGTGCAGGATTAGGAGTCGAAATTCAGGACGCGCTGCTAGAGAAATACGCTCATCAGATGATTTCTCTGCCCACTGTGCTGTCCGCCCCCGTAGCGTAAGGGAGGTTATAGCTAATGTCGTGGTTAATGACGACCGCTCTGCGCTGGCAAGGCTATCCGCTGATGCAGCAGTTGGAAGCAGCAACTCAGTTTCCTGCGATCGCACAGCGGCAGGTGCTACGGCAGTTGCTCCAGCGGCACGCGAACACTCAGTTTGGGTGGGATCATCGGTTTGACCGAATTTACTCTCCGGCTGACTACCAGCGGGCTGTCCCAATCCGAGACTATGAGGGCTTTCGACCCTATGTGCAGCAGATGATGGCGGGTGAGCCAGACATCCTGGTCAGTGAACCTGTGCAGATGTTCACGATGACCAGCGGCACGACAGGGCAACCGAAATATATTCCCGTCACGCCCAGCGTTGAGCATAGCGGCGCAGCTCTCATGCGCCAGTGGCTCTACCGGATTTGGCGCAACTATCCCCGTTTTTTGAATGGCGGCATTGTTGGCGTCGTTAGTCCTGCTATCGAAGGCTACACCGAAGGCGGCATTCCTTATGGCAGCTTGTCTGGACGCATCTATCAGCAGATTCCATCGCTGATTCGGCGTAACTATGCCGTTCCCTACGAGGTATTCGAAATTTCTGATTACGACGCTCGCTACTGGGCGATTGCGCGGTTCGCCCTAGCTAGAGACATCTCCTTCCTCTGTACGCCGAACCCCAGTACGCTACATCGATTGGCTCAGGTGATGAGCCAGCATAGTGAGTCACTGATTCGCGCAATTCACGATGGCACAGTGGCGAATTGTGTATCGAGTGCGATCGCAGATCAGTTCAATCTCACCGCTCTGCCCAAGCGGTCGCGACAGCTAGAGCGCATTCTGGATGCAACGGGCGGACTTAAGCCAAAAGATTGCTGGTCAAATTTGCAACTGCTGGGCTGCTGGACAGGTGGCTCTGTGGGGGCGCAAGCGCAGCAGCTAACGGCTGACTACGGTAGTCTGCCGATTCGCGACCTGGGCTATTTGGCCAGCGAAGCCCGAGTCACGCTGCCTTACCAGGACAACACATCTGGCGGTTTGCTGGATCTGAACGCGAATTTCTACGAGTTTATTCCTGAAGCAGCAGCCGAACAGACTGATCCGCCTATTTTGCTGAGCCATGAGCTAGAAGTGGGTCAGCGCTATCAAATTCTGCTCACTACTCCCGGTGGCCTCTACCGCTACCACATCAACGATATTGTAGAGGTCACAGGTTCCTACCAGCAGTCGCCTATAGTTGCCTTTTTACGCAAGGGACGCGACATGAGCAATCTCACAGGTGAGAAGCTGCATGTCAATCATGTGCTAGCTGCGATCGCAACTCTCCAGCATCAGCTAAACTTAGCAATCATTGCCTATCGTCTTGTCGCTAACCCGACTGCCATGCGCTATGAGCTATGTCTAGAGCTAGCTGCGGAGCATACTGAAGCGGCGGCGGAACGAATTCTACCTGTATTTGACCATGCCCTGGCTCAGGAGAATGCTGAATATGCCCAAAAGCGGAGTTCCCAGCGACTACAGCCACCGTGCTTGCACTGGATGCGTCCAGGCTGGTCGGAGGCCGTCAAGCGACAGGCCATCGCTCAGGGTAAGCGCGATGTGCAGTATAAGTGGTCGGTGCTATGCTCAGAGCCTCATGCCGAGGATGTTTCGGCGGTTCTGCATACCTACGCCATGACTCAGGGTAAGGTGCCCCATGCCCCCTCCTGCTAAGTTCCTTCAATTATCAGCTCCAACTCGCCATCCCCTCTGCTGGCTGTGGGGCTTGACGCTGCTGTTTTTTCTGCGGGTACTGGGACAAATTCTCGTAGCCGTTTGGCAGGTTCCCCTTCTGCCGCCCATGCCTCACTGGTATTCAGGTCTGATGCCCTATTCCATCCTGTTACCTACCCAGGTTGCGATCCTTGGCCTTCAGATTAAACTCAATACCGACTTTGCGCGACAGTCTGGCTGCTTTCGACAGCCAAAACTGCTGATTAGCAAAGGGCTACAGTACTTTAGCTATCTGTACGCTACTACAATGGCCATCCGCTATGTTGCAACCATGACCCTCTATCCAGAGCGCCGCTGGCTAGGCGAAGGCACGATTCCGATTGTGTTTCACTTCGTTCTTGCCACGTACCTCTGGCTGTGGGGTTGGGGACTTCGCAATACTGGGAGACAGTCATGATTCATATCCTGCGTAAAAAATGGCTGTGGTTCGTGCTGGCGGTGCTGGCCTGTATGGTTGTTCTGATTGTGGCCAGTGGAAGTGCGATCGCAGCTTTCTGGCTAGAGCATCAGCTCAGCTATCCTACCGCTAGCTACGGTGTGCGACTAGAGCGCCACGTCACCGTGAAAGCACCTGATAATACTGCACTTGTGGCCGATATCTACCATCCTCGCACGGCAGAACCAACGCCGACAATCCTGGTGCGGATTCCCTACTCGAAGAAAATTAAGCACGTTCTGTTTGCCCGCACGATTGGTCATCTCTGGGCCAGTCATGGCTACACCACCGTCATTCAGGGCACGCGCGGGCGCTACGAGTCGGGCGGTAGCTATGATCCACCCTTTTTGAATGAGACACAAGATGGTTTAGTAACCTTACAGTGGATTGCCCAGCAGCCCTGGTATAACGGCAAGATTGGCATGTGGGGCGGTTCCTACTTCGGCTATACCCAGTGGGTACTGGCTGATCAGCTTGATCCAGGGCTGTCGGCGCTGATTCTGCAAATTTGCAGCACCGACTTTTACCGCATGTTTTATCCCGGTGGTGCGTTTTCGCTGGAGAGTGCGCTTTACTGGGCAACCCTCAGCTATGGTAAGCAGGATATTCCCCTGCCGCAAGAGCAACTGCAGCAAGGATATCAGGGCTGGCCACTACTGGAAGCAGATGATCGAGCGGTGCAGGATATCTCTTTTTTCAATACCTGGGCTACTGAAACCGGACAAAATGCCTATTGGTTATCAGTCGATGAACCCGAACGTGCCAGTCAACTCAAGGCTCCAGCGCTTTTAATGGCAGGCTGGTATGATCCGTTTTTACCCACTCAGGTTAATGACTTTCAGGTGATTCAGGAAAACGCTGCGCCCGAGGTTGCTCAGGCTACACGCCTTGTGATTGGCCCTTGGGTGCATGCCAATACTGTCACTTTCCCAGATGGCACTGAACCCCGCAACTATCGGCTCGAAAGTATTGCGCCTAGCCTACCCTGGTTTGATCAGCATCTCAAGAATCAACCTCAATCTGCCTATCCTACGCCTGTTCGTATTTATGTTATGGGGCTTAACACCTGGCGTAATGAGGCTGAGTGGCCTTTAGCTAGAGCAAAATACACACCCTATTATCTGCATAGTAATGGTCACGCAAATACGCTGAATGGCGACGGTAGCCTCAGTCTAGAACCTTCTCGGGAAGATGAGCCGAGCGATCACTTCGTCTATGATCCAAACAATCCCGTGCCTAGTGCTGGTGGAGCAATGCTAGGGCCAAATGCGGGTATTCAGTCTCAAAATGCAGTGGAAGCCCGCGAGGATGTCTTGGTTTACACGACAGCACCATTGGGACAAGACGTAGAAGTAACCGGGCCAATGCGGCTGGTCCTGCACGTTTCCACAACAGCACTAAGTACCGATTTTACAGCCAAGCTGGTTGATGTATATCCGGATGGTAGTGCGTACAACGTTTCCGAGGGAATTCTCCGCCGAGTTTATGTTCAAGAACTGCATGCGGATAGCCAACCCATCCCAATAACGATTGATTTATGGCCAACGAGCCAGGTCTTTTTTCAAGGACACCAAATTCGCCTCGAAGTGTCCAGCAGCAGCTATCCTCGATTTGACCGTAATCCCAATACAGGGCAATATATTCCAACTGAAATCAATCCTGTGACAGCCAATCAAACGGTTCATCACACGGCAGTGGTTCCTTCTGCGTTAGTGTTGCCGATTATCCCCAAACCTTGATTTGAGGCGAAACAGCAAGGAGCCTAGTGCGATCGCACTAGGCTCCTTGAAAGTTGTCATGCAATCTATAGTTTTAGCTAGAGGCACTCAGTTCTTCCTGCTGCTTCTGCAAACGGCGTTTGCGGGCATACAGCTGAATAATCACCGCAAATGCAATCACAGCTAGTCCAGTGCCCAGCGCTGCCAAGTCGGTTGGCAAGCTGTTCTTGAAGATAGCTAGTAGCACGACTAAGAACAATAAAATGGTTGGCACTTCATTAATTTGCCGCATTCTCAGGCTGCTAAGAGAGCAGGTTCCTGCTTCCAGTTTGCGAATTAGGCGACCGCAGTAGTGGTGATACCCAATCAGGAGCAGGACGAAGAATATCTTGGCGTGTAGCCAGGTTTCTTTCAGGACAGCAGGTTCAGTGGAAATGATGCCGACTGCCATGACGATTGTGAAAATCATCGCGGGCGTCATAATCAGCTTGTAGAGCCGCTTTTCCATGCGGGTATATTCTTCTTTGATGGCAGACTTGATTGGCTCCTGCCGCTCTTCTGCCTCGATGTGGTAGACAAACAGGCGGGGGAGGTAGAACAATCCTGCGAACCAGGCCACAAAGCCCAGAATGTGAAATGATTTAAACCAGAGATATGCCATAGTGCTTGATGAATTTCGCGATCATATAGATTTCGATATTACTGTATTCCTGTATAACTCCTCAAAAGGCAATGATTTTTATGCAATGCTTGCAGCAGTGGTATGGCCTTCTGGATCGGCCATGAGAGTGCGGCGATCCAGTTCGTCATCGGCCCCTGAGTGCACTTGCTCATGGAACAGTGTCTTAACGTCAGGAAGCTTGAAGCTCTTCAAGCCACTCTCCTGCAACCCCAATCTCCTTAAACATTGCTTCAAAAGATATCCACCTTCTCACTTCACCTTCAAACATAGCCCATGCCTCCCATTCATCATCATGAATAACGTTTGGATTTAATAAGATATATGCATTATCGACTTTACTATGGTCATTAATCAATAAGCATTGTTGAAGATGTCGAGCACGGTATGCAAATTGATCTGGACTATAGGAAAAATATTTTCTGTCATCCAATTCAACAGCATCAGGAAACCTTTCTTCAAATTTTATATTTGAGTCAATAACGCTCTGATTATCTTGACGAAACCAAACTATTTTGTCTGAAGAATAAAAACTTCCACCCTCGCAATAATTCCATCCTTCCCATCCATTCGTTGCTCTTAGAAAATTTCGATAAGAAGGTGGCAAATTAGTCTTTAAGCGCTGTTCAGCAGCTCGAATTTGTTCCTCAGAAGCTCCAGGGTTACCTAACCATTGAAGTTCAACAGCATTTAATGGAATTTCATTATATTCCCATACAGATTTTTTCTTGAATTTATCTCTCTGATTATAAACATTGATAACTCTACGACTCTCTTGTTTTAAAAAGGATTTCCACTGCGATATGTCCATAGCAACTGCATCCGTTACTTGTTTTGCTATAAGAAATTTATATTAAATCCACAGTGCGATCGCAGATCTTGTATATTAGGCAAACGCACCAGTAATTATTTAGTTTCCATCAAATAGCACTTCCGCCATATTGGAAATACAACTCGTTTCCCATACAAAATACTTTATATTTGTAAATATTTATTCACTATTATGTACTTAACGACAGGAGGAATTTATGCGCTTCAAAGAAACGTATAGAAACCAAGAAGCTGTGTTGTAAAGCAGAATGTTTCCAATCAATGTTTCTCGTAGTTTCCAATATTGTCTATATTCTGAATTCTCGGACAAGACAGAGAGTATTCCAAACAAACCAAATGGAAGAAAATAAGTCCAAGTAATACAAATGAGGGCCTTCATCCACATTGGTGAAAGTGACAATAGAGATTCGTGAAAATCTCGTCCACTATCGAAAACTTTATTGACAATAAATATAGCAAAAGCCAAAATCACAAATAACCATGCATGTACAAAAATATAATTGGGCAAGGAATTTTTGGTCGAACTCATCAGAAGTTCAACGTAGAATACAACACTCCGCATTGTTTCAAGAAGAGAGCTCACAATAAAAAGGATGATTGCGAACTTTGTTTTTTTTGAAATCATAACGGCGGGTCGTCGATAGTTCGGCATCTGGAGTGTTGGAGTGCATCATTCACTAGATTGCCCATTACTGTTGGAAAAATGTAGAATGGTGCGTTTTTGGCAGCAGCGCACTTTACGCGAGAGATGCAATTCGCACTGTTTCAAACCCATCTAGCCCAACTCATCTTGCCATTAACCGCATCCCTGCCGTAATGGGATCAAATCCTTCTGGGAATGTAGTGTCTTCATCGTATATCGCGTTTACAAAAGAATTTTGCCCCTTCATAACAACGTCAGAAAGGTTGGCGTTTCGTAAATCAGCTTGCTCAAAGCTATTATCGTCTAAGTTGGCTCCTGAAAAATTAGTATTTGATAGGTTTGCCTGCTCGAAGCTGTTGTTGATGAGGGTTGTATTGCTCAAATCAGCATTTGACAGGCTGGCCCGCTTAAAGCTGCTATTGATGATGGTTGTATTAGTTAAAGCCGCATTATTCAGAACTGCATCATCAAAGATATTATTGCTCGAAAGAGAGGAGTTTGTTAGATCAATACCGTCAAGATTTGATGATGCAAAATTGTTGCTTCCCCAATAACTTGAAGGAGCTATAACGTTTGATAGGTTAGTTCCTTTAAATTCAGAACCTCCTATGACTGAACCAGTTAGGTTCGCACCTGCGAAATTTGAGTATGAAAGGTTTTCATCTGTGATAAAAATGTCTACTAAGTTGGCCTCTGTCAAGTTAGTTCGAGGTTCTATCAAAAGCGCTCCAGCTTGAGCAGGAGAGAATCCTTCTGGAAACCGCGTACTGCTGTTGTAAAAGCTTTTTGTTAAGGTCACTCCACTTAAATCAGCTTGACTGAAATCAGCCCCATCGAGATTGCTGATGCGGATTGTCGAATGACTTAGATCAGCTCCATCAAAAACCGCATTCTGAAACTCTGATCTATAGATATCAGCCTTTCGAAGATTGGCACCACGAAAATTAGTCCCGATAAATGATGACGATGAAAAAGTTGAATTGGAAAGATTAGAATTTTGAAAATTGGATTCGCTAAAACGAGATGCCACCAAACCCGCATTGGGTAAGTAAGCACCGCTCAAATCAATCAAATCAAAGTCACATTGAAGAGTTCTAAATCCAGGTAGCCACGCATTCTGAAGCTGAAGATATTCTCTAATAAAATAGTAGAAATAGCAGCCTTCGCATCTTCCTGTTTCGACTATTTGTTTGAGTTGTTCTTCTTGATCCGGTGAGTTGAGAAGGTCTTCAATTGCTGGATCAATATACTGCTCAGTATCGAGATAATCTTCAATTGCATAACTTCCTAAGGAGAAAAATACAGAGATGCAAACTGCACATAGAAATAAGCGAACCAGAGACATTTTCTACTTCAATAAGGTATGAATTAAATTAAGCAGCGCGATCGCAGATCTTGTAGAATGCGTTTCTGCTAAGCAAAAGCTTTAACAGTCCAGACTACTCATGCACCGAACCATCCGGCATGATTGTGCCTGCCAAATTTGCATCAGTTAGATTCGCTCCAGTTAAATCTGCATCTCGCAAATTCGCTCTGTACAAGATGGCTCCCGTCAGATCGGCATAGCTCAGATCCGCACCTCGTAAATCAGCTTCGGTTAAATCGGTGGGCTGCATCTCCTGTTGGAGATTGCGGCTGAGCTGAGCACGACAAAGCTTCGCTCCGTCCATTCTCGTGCGATACAGGGTAGCTCCACTGAACTTGGCGTAGCTGAGGTCAGCGTCGCTCAGAATTGCTCCACTCAGATTCGTGACCTGATCAGAAGTGGGGCGCAGGTCTGCTTCAAATAGATTGGCGTATACGAGACGCGCCCGTTCCAAATTGGCACCACCCAGGGTAGCCTTGCTCAAGTTCGCCCGCTCCAAATCGGCATAATCGAGTCGGGCACCGCTCAAATCGGCTTCTCGAAGAATGGCGCGATACAAATCGGCTTCGCTCAAATTTGTGCCCCACAGAATCGCCTCGCTGAGATCGGCTTCTCGAAAGCTAGCGCGACTGAAATCTGTTTTGCCTAAGCGTGACTGCCGCAAATCGGCCTGGTTGAAGTTCACACCGTGCATCTGGGCATCATGCAAATCCACCTCGCGCAGGATTGCTTTTTGGAAGCTGCGTACTCCGGCGGTATACCGATCCAAGACTTCTTCGATTGTCATATCCGCTGCCCTCAACTGTTGCAATGTGAGTGTTTCAAACCTGTGGTTGGTGGTTTTGGGGGGGGGGGGTGACTCGTCGCCCCCCCCCCCCCACACCCCACACCACACCACAACCCCCCCCCATGGGGG
>CBKWJC010000088.1:0-26646 GCA_966674685.1 uncultured bacterium | reverse complement strand
CAATGCACATCTCGATCCTCAACATCTTTTCCTCTCAAGAAGGTGACATGCTCCCGTAACGAGTGAGGAATTATGAGTTTTAATTTTGAGTGTTGAATGATTGGCCTAGTTCACCATTCAACACTCATAACTAAACTCATTTGTCGTGCTAAATTGCAGAACTGATATAGCGTTTTTTAGTCTAGTGCGATGCAGATTGGTTGACTAAACCCGCCCCTACCCAATATCGAACTGATTTAATTTACAATTTTAAGCTGATAGACGTAGCGCTTCTTTGAGTAAGTCCTGATGCATAAGCGCTCGATCAACGAGTGATTGAATTTGGTCATCGGTGAGCGGATTGCCATTGGCGTAGAACTCAATCCAGGCTTGACTGAGGTCAGTTGCAGTTGTAGGTAATGACGGCAGGTGCCAGTCGTCTTTCGTGGCACTGGGTTGAGCTGAACCATTGGGATTCAGATCCCAGCCTTTGAGGTTGAGCGATCGCATGAGCTGCGTCACTTTTGGATCATAGCTCAA
This sequence comes from uncultured bacterium, assembly GCA_966674685.1. Taxonomy (GTDB): domain Bacteria; phylum Cyanobacteriota; class Cyanobacteriia; order Phormidesmidales; family Phormidesmidaceae; genus Thainema. Next base: position 26,127 of record CBKWJC010000088.1, on the reverse strand, counting down.
CCCTACGCAGCGACAGCCTTCTGCCGCTCCCATCACCAGGGCATGAAAGCGCATGCCAATCGTCATTTCTACACCGCGAAACACGCCTTTCAACTGGCGCGGTTGCTCCACAGGTAAAATCTTGCTTGCACCTTTTAAGCGAGCCTGAATGAATTCCGCGATCGCAGTATCCTGCACGGGCTGAAACGGAATCAGTAGGATAAAGGTCTGCGTGGCTTGCTGAAATGTGATTAATGCTTGGGTGATCAGTTCCAGCCGATCGGCAGTGAGCCAGGGGTGCGATCGCAAACAGACGGCAACCCGTGGCGCGGGTAAATCCCACAGTCCCGGCAGCGGTTCAGCGTCTAGTGCCCAGACCGGATCGGGAGCCAGCCAGAAGGGAACGCCCCAGTTGGCGAGGATTTCTGCCGACTGCTGATCGCGGACGCTGATTGCCCGACAGCCGCGCAATGCCTGCTGAGTAATCCAGCGCGACGTGGAACGCCGCAGGGGGCCAACCCCTTGCGCCCAGGCAATTGTGCGAATGCCCATGCGCTGTGCTAAGCCCATCAAACCACCGTAGTACACCGGATTGAGAGCGCTGGTGCTGTCCTGCATCAGGCTACCGCCGCCCCAGATAAAGACATCGGCCTGCTTGAGGGCTTGCAAAACCTGAAAGGCTGACTTGCGCGGTACGGCATCCACCCCATAGCGATCGCAGGTTTGCTGGGGATTACCGGATAAAACCACGGGCACAACATGAGACGGCAACATTTGCAGCAGCGAGGCTAGCAGCGCCTCGTCACCGCCATTGCCCTGTCCGTAATATCCACACAGAACTGCCCTCATCATCAGTCGCTAACATTCTCTACGCTTGTCCCCTTACAATACCTTGCAGGGGAATCATCACCCAATGATTTCTTAAATCACACGACACTTCAGAATTTATTCACACTCGTTGAATTCGCTATGCACGCTTTATCGATTCCCACTTGGATTATTCACGTTTCCAGCGTGATTGAATGGATTGCCGCGATTTGGCTGATCTGGACGTACAGCAATGTCAGCGGCAACACGGCTTGGCGAGCGCTGTCCTTTGGTATGCTGCCCGCGTTGGTCAGCGCTATGTGTGCCTGTACCTGGCACTTTTTTGATAATCCGGATTCGCTGTCCTGGTTGGTAACTTTGCAGGCGGCGATGACGGTTGTGGGTAACATCACGCTGTGCATTGCGGCTTGGTGGATTTGGAAAACGGCTAAGTCAGAGCAGGTGCAACCAAAAAAATAGGACTCATGTTTAACATGAGTCCCCCATACGCTGGAATAGGTCGCTAGCATCAACGTCACATCGCAGAATCAATAAAGCTACTCACTTGATCCGCCAACGCAGAGTGCTGCAACCCGTAGAACGATGATTGAACTCTACAGAGCTATCGTAGAAGTTCTTTCTCCGCTAACTATGCCCAAATTTGTGAAATGGATCACAATTTTCTTGTGCTCTGAAGCAATTCGCTACGTTTCTTTGCGATCGCACATTTTTGATCATACAGTGGCCTCTAAACAATTCGTAGCGATCGCGCTCGGTTAATCGCGGCAGCTAGCTCAAAGCGCCGACAAGTAACGATGTCGCCCTCCGGTAGCCAAGTCATGGCGTCCCAGCCTTTGGTGGAAATGTCCTGCATCACCTGATCCAGAATTTCCGTCAGAGATTGCGACTCGTCTAGATAAGACTGGAGATGCACCATTGCAACTGCGATCGCACGTACCTGTCCTGGCTCCACAATCTGCTCCAGCGCCGACAGGTCAATATCCTCGGTGCCAAAGGCCAGTTGATCCACTCCGCGTACCGACCATTTGACAGACTTCTTGCCCCGACTGGGATCGAGGCAGTTAGCTGCGGGGATTCGTTCCGTTAATTGACCAAAGGATTGACCACCTTCCGCCTGCCGATCGGTGGGATACTGCTGAGCAATCTGTCGCGCTTCCGCCGTCACCTCGCGCGGCACAAAGTTCTCCATCGCAATCACCGTATCGGCCACGTCAAAGTAATCGCCGCTGCCGCCCATGACCAGAATCGTCGAAATATCGAGATCCTGCTGGAGCTGCCGCACCTTGTCGATAAATGGCGTAATCGGCTCGTCATCCTTGGCAATCAGCGCCTGCATTCTGCGATCGCGAATCATGAAATTGGTTGCAGCCGTGTCTTCGTCTACTAGGAGTACCTGGGCCTGAGCTGCGATCGCTTCAATAATATTCGCGGCCTGCGACGTGCTGCCGCTGGCGTTGGGCGTGGAAAACGATTGGGTATCGCGACCCTGGGGTAAATGGTTAATAAACGGCGAAATGTTGACTCCGGCGACGCTGCGGCCATCCTCGGCGCGAATCTTCACCGCGTCGGCATTCGTCACCACCCACTCGCGACCATCACCGGGAATATGATTGTAGATCCCTAGCTCAATCGCCCGCAGCAAGGTCGATTTGCCGTGATAGCCGCCACCCACAATCAGCGTCACTCCGGCGGGGATACCAAGGCCAGTGATCGTGCCGTAATGAGGCCGCTCAAAGGTGACTTGTAGAGATTCAGGCGCTTGAAACGGAATCGCTTCTTTGGCATCTAATGGCCGATCATCCACACCGCTGCGACGGGGCAGGATGGCACCATTGGCGATGAAGGCAACTAGATTGCGTGAGGGAAGTTGCGATCGCAACCAATCGGCATCTTCAGCAGTATCAACATGAGCCTGAATCTCCTTCGCATTGAGATTCGCGTAAATCAGCGCTCGCTCGACCAACACCGGAATATCATCACACAGCAACTCTGCCGCCTGCTGTCCGGCAATCCGGCGACCAAAGGCAGGTAAGCCAACAACAAATCGCGCTTCTACCCAGTCGGCATTGATCCAGACCGATGTGCGTTCTAAAACCGCTTGTCCCGGCTGCGTCATCGAAATCAAGCCGCTTTTGCCGCTGCCGCGCCGCTGCCGCAAGTCGTGAGTGGCCTGATAAAACTGACGGGTCAGGTAGTCTCGCAGGGCAATTTCGCGACTGCGACTGTGAAACAGCGTTGGCGGAAACCCAGCTTCATCTTGCGGCACGCGCACCCGTACTTGACTCGGTGCGGCAAACGGATCGCCCTGCACCCGATCAATAATCAGATCAAAGCCAGGAAAGGCATACTCGCCTTTGATGTCTCGATATGCTTTGTAGCTCCGCTGGTCAAGGCTGAGCAGCATTCGACGGAGCGCATTCTGTTGATCACCCATGTATATCTAATTCCACTTTTAATTTGACCTTCTCAATTTTTTTTAGCAATGTTCCATCTTATCGACAAAATAGGAGAGGCATTCATCGCAATAAAATAACCTCTCCGGGTAATAGGTTTATGGGGTACCCACTGCAAAAATACAAAGCATCATAAAGTCTAGCTAATTGACTTTATATTTTCTGATAATTTATTTCGTCAAGGAGTTACTATGCCATCCGCTGGAAGTCTCGATCCTAGCTTTGGTACAAACGGTATAGCTATCAATAATTTTGTAACGTTTGATCTTTCAGTTAATACAATTATTCAACCTGATGGAAAAATTCTCAATGCTGGCGTAATTTTTGACAATGATTTTGGCATAAGCGGCATCGCAGTTACTCGACACAATCCAGACGGCAGCTTGGACTCCAGTTTCGGCAACCTAGACAACGACGGTTTTGCTGCTGTTGAACAAACTGAACTTACTATTGGTTATTACCAGATTTTATTAGCTGGTGACGGCAGTATTACTGTTCAATTTAACTACATAAATGACGTATTCGGCGATATCTTAGGTTTTGGATTAGTTCGTTTCACTCCTGACGGTATACCTGATCTCAGTTTTGGTGATAATGGTGTTCTACTATTCCCTTATATTAGCCAAGACCCTGATTCGCTAGATTTTGAGCGTGCCTATAGCCTTATTCAACCCGACGGAAAAATCATTGCTGTTAATAAGTTTTTTGATGATTCTGATTTAGATTTCTCCTTGGTGCGGATTGATGAGAACGGCAATTTAGACAATAGCTTCGGTAACGGCGGATTAGTTATAACTGATTTTGATTTTGAAGATCGGATCAGCAATATCATTCTTCAGCCCGATGGAAAACTTTTAGTTTATGGAGTTGCCGAGGGCTTATCTTCCCAATTTATTATCATTCGTTATAACTCAGATGGCAGCATAGATAATAATTTTGGCAATAACGGCATTATTGCTCAGGATAAAGTTTCTAATCTTGGAGAAGTTTTATACGAAAGAGTCTTTCTTCAGCCTGATGATAAAATTATCGCCTTTGATGTTTTAGCTCAAAGTACTATTATCCGGCGATATAACTCGAATGGCTCAATTGATAATGATTTTGGCAATAATGGTTCTGTTTTTATTGACTCTAACGTCTTTTTAAGCGGAATCCAAGCATCATTTGAGCCGGACGGTCAGGTTCTTATTTTAGCTGGAACAGCTTCAGATTTAACTTTATTTAGATATAACTCAGATGGAAGCATTGATGCTTCTTTCGGAAATAATGGAACCGTAGTTATTGATGTTGGCTCAAATGATGCTATCGGAATTTATGACAGTTACGATGCCCCCTATGGGACATATGCATTTTATGGTGGCAGTCTACATCTAGATGAGCAAGGCAGAATATTAGTTTCTGGCTATTCTGATTTTCTAGACCCCGATGAAACTTATTTTGTCACTCGATATCTCAGTGATGGTAGCTTAGACACATCTTTTGGTGAAAATGGGATTATTCAAACAAGCTTATTTAAGAATACTAATAATATTCTAACAACCACCTTTTCGCTACAGCCAGATGGCAATATTTTGCTGTCTGGATCGACGCAAACTGATCCAAATAATCCAGATAGTTTGGATTTTATAATGTTGAGCTATTTGGCTGAATATGCTAATGCGGCACCCCAGAACTTGGTGCTTCAGGCAGGTATGCCATCGACTAATCAACTACCTTACTTATTGAGTGGAAGCTTCAATGATTTAGGCGAGAATGATGTTCATGCCGTTTTAATTGAATGGGGTGATGGCTCAACTACAGATCTAAACTTAACAGCAGGTGATTCAGAATTTGCTGATATTGAACATATCTATACTGATCCTGGCAGCTACACAATTAATGTTCAAGTAACTGATCCAGAGGGTTTAACAACGTCAGCTATTCAGCAGATAGAGATTGGTAACTCAAAAATCCCGGATTTTAATCGGGATGAGTTACCTGATATTGTTTGGCGCAATCAATCAACTGGCCAAAACTCTATCTGGTACCTAGATGGCAACAATACTCGTCTCGAAGGTGAAGCAATTCAGGCTGTTAGCAACATAAATTGGCGCATTGAAGCTATTGGCGACTTTGATGGAGATGGTCAAGATGACTTGCTCTGGAGAAATGGCGTGAATGGCAAAAATACTGTTTGGTTGATGGATGAAAGAACTCGTGAAAGTACATCTCCTATCGATAGTGTTTCCAATACTAACTGGCAAATTCAGGGCGTTGGCACATTCGAAGCAGGAAGCAATTTGCGGAATGATATTGTCTGGCGTAATCAGGATACTGGAGCCAATGTTATTTGGGTGATGGAAGGAACAAATCGAGTTGGAACAATTGATATTCAAGACGTTAATAATCCCAATTGGGAAATTACAGGTGTGGGTGATTTTGATGGAGATGGTCGATTAAACGAGCTGGTCTGGCGCAATTATGAAACGGGAAAAAATGTTGTTTGGTCTGTAAATCCAGATGGAACCCGACAAACCCAATCTCTAAGTTCACTGAGTAATTCAAACTGGCGAATTGAGGGAGTTTCAGATTTTGATGGGGATGGCTTTGCGGATGACTTGCTGTGGCGTAATTCTACACTAGGTCGGACCAGTGCTTGGTTTATCGATAATGGGGTACAAACAGGCACAGCCGCGATTACACCAACCGTTCCTGGCGGTAGCTGGACTCCAGTCGTTTAACTTGAATTAACTAATTCTGAATATTCTGCTTTGGTTCAGCACAGTCCTTGCTCTCGCCCATACAATAAAAGCGATCGCACATTTTGCACTTTCACATAGAAGAAAACTACAAGAGCACGATGGCTGACTACACTGCCCCCGTAAAACAGCTCCTCGAAATCGGAGAAGTTAAATCCAAATCGGTTGCTACACCGGAAAAGTGGCTTGACTACACACAGGAGTATCAAATCAGCAAGTCTGACATTCCTGAACTGATTCGAATGGCCACAGATTCCGAGTTAAACAACGCCGACATGGAGTCCAAAGAGGTTTGGGCACCCCTTCATGCTTGGCGCGCCTTAGCTCAGCTTCAGGCGAAAGATGCGATTGAACCGCTAATGAAGCTATTTGAGCTAGACGATGACTACGTTTGGTCGGATTTGCCATCAGCATACGGATTATTGGGCATTCCTGCAATTGAACCTTTGACGCAATATCTAGCCGACCGCAATCACAGTGTTATAGCGCGAAACACGGCTGCTGAAGCGCTTGTCAAAATTGGTAATCAAGATGAAGCAGCTCGTCACTTATGCATCAGCGCGATCGCAAATCAGCTTAGCCACTACGTCCGCCAAAATTCCGAATTTAATGGCTTGCTCGTTGCTGCCTTAGTTGACTTGAATGCGGTAGAAGCGGCAGAGACAATCGAAACGGCCTATGCTGCAGGCTGCGTTGACGAAACGATTGAGGGCAGTTGGAATGACGTTCAAGCACGACTCGGATTAATTCCCTATTCGGAATTGCAAAATCTTCGTCAGGAAGAAGCAACCCGACCCTTAGTTGATTTTTCAGTTGCTGCGGCTAAATCCAATGCCAAGCTGAAGCAATCTGGTGGCGGTTTTGGTGGCGGAGGCAAGAAAAAAAAGAAGAAAAAATAGGCTGATCTGGCTTCTGGTGAGCAGAACAATACAGTAGATGCTGTGAGCAGAGGAGCCAGATTCTATCGAATGGGTCTTGCAACATGCGTCTCTATTATTCGTACAATCTCGGCATTTGCCTGGGTACTTAAGTATGCAGATTCGTAAGGCTCAGCCATCAGATATGGAACGAATTACAGCCATTCAGGTTGAGTCGCTGCAAAAGCTGTGCGCCAAACATTATCGCGATCGCGATTTGCAAGTTCTGATTCGCAGCAAGCAGCGCGATCGCAACTGGAATGAAACCATCTTTGTGGCTGAAACATCAGCAGGCGTAGTGGGATTTTGCGCCCTGAGTAATATCAGTCCGTTTATTCAAGCGGTCTTTGTCCATCCCCTCTGGACGCGGCAGGGAATTGCCACCGCGTTAATTGCCGCTCTTGAAGCCGAAGCGACGGAACGCCAAATTAAACGCCTAATTGTCAACGCCTCACTCACTGCCGAACCGTTCTATCGGGCATGTGGCTATCAGGTTATCAACGCGCGCCATCATATTTGGGTCGGATGGAACCCGATTCCCTGTGTCAAAATGCAGAAGCAGCTCATACCCGAAACTTGGCAAGATCAGCTCTGGACATGGGTTTTACTGCTTGGGCTAGGAATTGCGATCGCATTAGCAGCAATGAATTAACCCACAGCTTGCACCTAAATCCAGATTATTGTGCCGCTTAATCATGTATGCTGCCATCTGGCATCTTCGCGCCCTTCAGATTGGCGTCTTCTAACTCCGCGCCCTTCAGTTTGGCCCAGCTCAGATCAGCACCTCGCAAATCGGCCCAGCGTAAGTCGGCCTGCCGTAAATCGGCCCAGCGTAAGTTGGCATGACGCAAGTTGGCCCGCACTAAGTTGACGCCTCGTAAGTCGATGTAGCTAAGGCTGGCTGAGCTGAGATCTACATTGTGGAAATCTCTTTCGCCTGCTGCATAGAGCATTTGGAGTTCGATGGTATCCATTGGCATGGGTGGCGATGAGTATACGCTTATTGGTTGTGCAGCGATGTAGCGTCCGCCATTGATGTTGAAAATTTTCGAGATGCAGCAGAGCTACTCTCTTAAATTCTAGTCAAACAATCCTTCTACCGTTTGCTGAAATGCAATTAAGGCGTACTGATCTTGCAGTGGCTTCAGTTGATCCATGATTTGGGATGCAACGTCGGCAGAAACAATCGTGGTGATTTCAATATTGGTGTTGTAGCCAGCAATATCGCCCATGCGTCTGCCATGACTGCCTGCGCCTTTGGCTGGAATGATGGTGTAGCCAGATACTTCTAATGTGGTGAGCATTTTGATCAGGCGATCTTGTAAAACGGCTTCGCCAATGATTGTGACCAACGTACCCTGGGTTAACGATGAGGACATAACAACTCCAAAAATATAGTGAGAGAATATTATTAAGCGCTCTGGCCAACACCCTAATTGACTCAATAATGATGTAGAGGTGATTAGAGTGCAGAGGGTTCTAAGGGTTGACCGAATACGTTGACCGAATCGGTGTCGAGCTGAATCACGACTGCACTGCCTGATCGAGGAACAATGCCGCTCAGAGCTGTAATATTCACTTGATGCGTCACCATCACAATAACACCAGAACCCTCTTGATTCGCCTTTAGATAATCTGTGACTTGTGCGGTTTGGGTCTCAGCAGTACTGCGATCGCGAAAAAAGGAATTCAATGCCGGAAACGGTTCTACTGTGCCAATATTCATCAGTTCTGCTGTCTCTAAACACCGACACCACTGGCTAGAGAGGACTTGCTTGACTGGAATATTGCGATCGCGAAATGCCTGACCGATTGCCCTCGCCTGCTGCCGCCCTTCTTCCGACAGGTTGCGCTGCGTGGAACAGTCATCCAGTTGAAAGTTTGTCGGATCACCCGTGCCCGGTGCGATCGCATGTCGCAACAGCACAGCATAGGTTTCGTTTTCTACATCGGCGTTTTGCAGCTTAGCCCAAATTTCAGCTTCTTCCGGTGGAACGTCTGCTTGGGCAACTGGGGTTTCCGGTTCAGCACTGGGCGAGGGTGCAGGGCTGGCGGTTTCTGGCGGAGCTGAGGCTGGCGGATCGGGAGTTTGACTCGTGGTTTGATTGGTGGCGCAACTAGCCATGAGTAAACTGGTGAGCAAGCCGAAGCAAATGCCGCTCCATCGTCGAAGTTGAATCCACATTTGGTAAAGATTCCGCTGACAAAGTTATGTACAGTATTGCAAAATCTGCGCCATACCGCTTCATGCACTACAATTCCACAACTGCGATCGCGCTGGTCGATTATGAATCAACAAAAATGGTTATAACGGATGTATGAAACTGCCTAATGGTGATTCTGCGATTATTCCGATGGAGAAGCTAGTTGGCTATTGTCTGAACCCAAATCATTCGTCTGGCAAGCATAAGGCAAGGGTTTTTGCGTCAGCGTTGGGAATTACGGCTGAAAATGCAGATGATTTACGAGAGTTGATTGCACGGGCAGCGATTGAAGGTGAGGTGGTTCAGCAAAGCAAGACGCAGTTTGGTCAACTGTATAAAGTTGATTGGCCAATTCCTGAGCAGGAATCTGTTGTCCTTGCACGCTTTGGGAAATTAGTCTGAGTCAAACGAGTCCTCGTCTCGTTTCAGCGTTTATTAGGTGATGTTTATGGAAGATTTGAGCGTACTCGATACAATTGCCAATCTAAAACCGATTTCGCGTGAGCGTTTAACGCTGGTTGAGCCGGAATATGAGTCGATTGAGCAGCTACCTGTTGGGCAGGTGGGCACGGTTCTGGAGGTTTATTCGGGCGAATCACCTCGTTATTTGGTGGAGTTTGCGGATTTGCAGGGACGAGAATACGCTGTTGCAGCGCTAGAACCGGATGAGGTTTTAGCACTTCATTACGAGCTGAGTTTGGTGAGTTAGTGAGTTAGTGAGTTAGTGTCTATTGAATATCTACAAGAGTTGCGATCGCACGTTCATCAGCTAACTGCGATCGCACGTCTCGATGCACGGCACTTTCACAGGTGCGATCGCACTTCACCTAAGAAAACTAAAATCACATCAGGTGTGAATAAATGGTGGAGCTGTTGGGTTTCCTTATTTAGAAGATCTGCGATCGCGCTGTTATTGCTGTGGATCATCGACAGGTGGATGGAGCTGAGCCGCTACCCACTGTTGTCGAGCATTTTGGATAAATGGTTCTTCCCGACGTTCATCATTTAAATCAAGGCGGTTACAGGTAGCACGTCCAGATGGGGTTGTGCCAATGATCCTTAAAGCATTGGCTGACCATACAAAATGTTCTGACCACCTTTGTTGACGCGGATTGAACAATGTAACTTCTGTATTCGTTTCTGGATCGATGCCTGTCGTAAAGTTGTAGCGTCTTTCGTTACAGCGACGGCAAGCTAGGGCAAGATTGTCTAAGTCGTTGCTACCGCCAAGAGATTGGGGTTGAATGTGATCGATGGAGAGGGGAGCAGAACTGAGCAGTTCAGGATAGTGACAGTATTCGCATCGAAACTGGGCGCGTTGACGAATGGCTTTATAAAGCGATTTAGGAATGACCATTTGCCCTAGCAGCAATGACGGCGTTGATGTAACTAAAAATTTCGTCTAGTTCGCCAATCGCTTCTAGTTCGAGGGCTTCATCTGGAGTCAGATCATTTGCTTTTTTCTTATCCAGCAGGATTTGCATCCGCTCCCCCAATTCATCGGTGAACTTAAAAAGGGGCAGGTTATTGACCTGCTGGACTTGCAAACCTTTGGGAATCAAGGTTGAGGGCTTGAGAAGTGTGGTCATGGCTGAGGGTAAGAACCGTTAGGATGACCTGATCATAGCAAGATGGTTTTCTGCGATCGCACGTCTCTATGTACAACACTTTTACAGGTGCGATCGCGCTAAATCTGGTAGGGATTTTAGATCACCATTAACAGAGTTAGGATTACTGCATGTTTTTTTGATTGCACGGTGATCAATGGGTGCAAGTCGGCGCAAACGGGAGGCTGTTTTTCAGCCAGAGTTTATTGACGATATGGAGTTTTGGGTCAGAACAGATCGCAAGATGGCACTGCGCCTGATCAAGCTGGTGCAAGAAATTCTGCGTGATCCATTTGAAGGAACTGGCAAGCCGGAACCACTCAAGTACGGTTTGTCCGGAGCTTGGTCACGACGGCTTAGCAAGGAGCATCGGATTGTTTATCTGGTCAGTGATGCACAAATCAACTTTTTGCAAGCTCGCTACCACTACAATTGAAGTAATGCTGTGGCGTGTCCTCAGAGGTAAAAACGATGAGAGAACCAGTTTCACTAGTTGAGGCTCAAAAAAATCTAAAACAGCTTTGCCAGCAAGCCATTGCGACACAGCAGCCAATCACGATTATCCAAGAAGATGGACAGAAGGCGGTGTTGATTTCTGAGGCGGAGTTTAACAGCTTACTAGAAACTCTACATTTGCTGAAATCGCCCACGAATGCAGCTCGTCTGCTCGATGCGTTAGAGCGGGCTAAAGCGAATACGGTTGAAGCGGAAACAGTTGAGGCGCTGTGTGAGCGGCTGGGATTGGATGAAGATATTGTGGCCGCTAGTTGAGCATAGACTCATAGTTTGAACTGCGATCGCACTTCTCGATGCACGCACTTTCACAGGTGCGATCGCGCTTGACCTCAGAAAACTAGAATCACATCAAAAGTGAATAAAATGGTGGAGCTGTTGGGTTTCCTTATCTAGATCTGCGATCGCGCTATACGAGGGGTGTGACTTTACAGCAGATCCCCAAAATTGCAAACGAGTACATTTGCGAACCTGGGATAATAGAGTAGGCCAAATAACTATGCGGGGACTATATGGTTAACGTCGTTCGAGGCGATGTCGCTAAACCAGTTTCATCTAAAAGACTAGCCGAATACTTTGAAGGCAGGATAGACATCAACGGCAGCTTATATGTGGGTTATCCAATTATAGGTACTCCGCAAGGAGGCTATCAGATTGATGCTCTTCTGATATCTAAAGAACATGGAGTAGTTATCTTCAATCTAATGGAGGGAGTCGAGAATGATTTTGGCATAGAAGAAGTACAGGATGAGAGTGTAACTAAGGTTCAATCTAAGCTCCTTCAGCATAAGGTGCTAACCCATAGAAGGAAGCTGATGGTCGATATCAATGTTGCGACTTATGCTCCTGCTTTAAGTCATAAGCCGGAAAGTACATCGGAAGACTACTATGTGCTAGTTAACGAGAATGATTTAACAGAATTTTTAAATCAGCAAAAATGGGAGCATTGTGAGTACTTTGAGAGCCTTAACTCAGTAATACAAGCCATCACGTCGATAAGAAAAAGAAAACAGAGAAACTATGTACAAAACGAAAATTCTCGAGGTGCGAAGTTAAGTAGATTAGAGGATTCAATAGCAAATTTAGATAGAAATCAGAGCGCTGCCGTAATTGAAACAGTAGAAGGAGTACAAAGGATTAGAGGGCTCGCAGGCTCAGGAAAAACTATAGTTTTAGCCCTTAAGGTAGCCTATCTGCATGCAAAGCATCCTGATTGGAACATAGCAGTAACTTTTAATACCCGATCACTTAAAAGCCAATTCAAGCAACTAATTAATACATTTACTATTGAACATACAAGCGAGGAACCAGACTGGGATAGAGTAAAGGTTATCCATGCTTGGGGTAGTCCTTCCACAGATGGGATTTATTATGAATTTTGTAAAAAGCATAATATAGAATATAAAGACCTTAATGCAGCGAAGAGAATTGCTAACTCATATGGTCAAGAATTTGATGCTGTCTGTGAAGAGGCTCTCGGCAAAACATCAGATTTTGAACAGTATTATGATGCAATTCTAATTGATGAAGCGCAAGATTTTTCTAAGTATTTTTTAAGGCTTTGTTACGAAATTTTAAAAGAACCCAAAAGACTAGTATATGCATATGATGAATTACAAAGCCTAAATAAAAAAGTCATGGAGTCACCAGAATCTATCTTTGGTGAAGATTCTCGTGGAAGAATTCGCGTTCAATTACAGAATCGCCCTGGCGAACCAAAACAAGACATCATCTTAGAGAAATGTTACAGAAATTCCAGACCAATTCTAGTTTCTGCTCATTCTCTCGGCTTTGGAATATACAGAGAAAATGGATTAGTTCAAATGTTTGAGTATTCTAGCTTATGGAGAGATATTGGCTATGAGGTTGAAGAAGGGATTTTAGAAGATGGAAATTTTGTTAAGCTTGCTAGAAATGAAAATACAAGCCCAAGATTTTTAGAAACTCATTCATCGATAGATGATCTAATCAATTTTAAATCATTTGCCTCAAATGAAGATCAAATTGAATGGCTTGTCGATCAGATAGAAATTAATTTAACACAAGATGAATTAAAGCATGACGATATCATGGTTATACATACAAATCCACTTACGGCTAGAAAAGCTGTAGGAATTGCTAGGGAAAAGCTTTTCGAAAGAGGCATCAATTCTAGTTTGGCTGGAGTGACAACTTCACCTGATGATTTTTTCAATGAAAATTCTATTGTTTTTACTAGTATTAATAGAGCTAAAGGTAATGAAGCAGCAATGATTTATGTGATCAATGCACAGTTATGCTTTTCCGGCCTTGAACTTGCAAGAAAGAGAAATATTTTGTTCACTGCGATGACTCGGAGCAAAGCCTGGTTAAGAGTCATCGGTTATGGCGAGAATATGCAGAATCTAGTGACTGAATATGAAAAAGTTAAACAGGAGGGTTTTGCTCTAGAGTTTCGCTATCCTACCGAAGTAGAAAGAAGAAGGATGAATCTTGTAAACAGAGATATGAGCCCTAGAGAACGCGGCCTTTTGAAAGATAGAAGCAAACAAGACAATTTTAAGGAACTACTTGAGGCTCTTATAAGAGGAGAGATTCATCCCGAAGATTTGCCTTCTGATGTTCAAGAGAGCTTAAGACTATTAAGAGATAAATCATTGTAAAAATGGTCGATTACCGCAGCATTTATAATCAAGTGAATGTAATCACTCAAAAATTGATATCCGTTAATTTATCAGCCAAGCAAAAGTTTCCTTCATGCAATTGTATAGGCAAAAACAGCTACGAGATTTCATATTCAGGCATGCAAGATCTTTCGATAGCTTTTAAGAATATTGAATATAAAGAAATATATCAGGAGTTAGATGAAGGCGAGAATTACAATATCAAAATGATTGATGGAGCTTTGATACAACTTTTATATACTTATAGAGATTCCGCTTTAGCGTCCCATCGGTTGGCCTTTTTTCCATCTCCTTTTTTACATGATTTTCAGAATGAACCTGAAATATATGAAGAAGATGAAATATATGCAGACATAATAGCGAAAAATATACTACCAGTTCCTATTAGATTTGATTACGATCCAGGAAACCACGAAGAGTTAGAACATCCTAAGTGTCACGTGACACTAGGCCAGTTTAAAAATTGTAGAATTCCTGTCTGTTCTCCAATTACTCCAAATGCATTTATAGCTTTTATTCTCCGTAGTTTCTATAATACTGCTTTCCGAAAATTTACTGACGAGCTGAATTTTTCTGGTTCCTTATTTGATGAAACTATTACACCTGTGGAAAAGCAAGTAATACATTTAGCTATTTACTAAAATATCCACAGCATATTCTTTGTTTAGAGTTAATAAGCACTCATTCTAGATTTATTTGTGTTAACTTAGCACAGCTTAGATTTGGCATATACTAAAGCGATCACATCCTAGGATACCGTTTTACTTAGCCGTTTTAGAATTTGTAGAACCGTATGTAGCTCTTGCTCAGATGCCAAAGCTGCAAAACTGCGAGAGAAATTGTATTGTTTTGTCTCTCCTTGCTCCAGCTTGACAAACACCGAATCATCTCCATTCGTCATCAGCGCAAAGCTAGGTTTCTCAGGATGAGGGTTGCCCGTTAAATAAGCCAGCGTTTGGGGCAAAGCAGACCAGACCGACAGCGCTGTCTTCTTCGACTCCAGCACCACCACCCAAAACTGCTCCTTCAAAATCTCCTCTGGATCAGTTAATGTTACCGACTGGGGAACTTTTGTTAGTCAGTTAGCCCTCAAATCTCTTAAGACTTCTGAAATCATTATCTTTAGCTGAGGAACATCAATCTGAACGGCTTCCCAAATAATTGCTATATCCGTATTGAAATAATCGTGAATTAGCTTATCCCGCATACCTGCAATATCCCGCCAGGGAATATCAGGATATCGGCTTCTCATAGAATCTGGTATCCGTTTTACTGCTTCACCAATAATCTTGATGGCTCTGGAAACTGCAAACACCTTCTCTAAATTTTGCGAAAATTCTTCTAAAGAAACGTCTGATGTAAATTGCTCTATAGCTGCGATCGCATCCAAAATATCTTGTAAATAGTCCTCTATCTGACGCTTGCTCACAGGTAAATCACCTCAGCTAAAATCCGCTCTCCAATGCGCGGTTTCAATCCAGATTTATGTACCAAATCGACTTTTACACCTAAACTATCGCTGAGATAATTCTCCAGATTGACAAACTTTAGCAAACTGGGTGTTTTAGAAAACTCGACCAAGACATCTACATCGCTTGTTGCCGTTTGTTCTTGCCTCGCATAAGAGCCAAAAATGCCTAGTTCCTTGACCTGATATCGCTCCTGTAGCAACGGTTTATTTTGCGTCAGCCATTGCTTAATTTCATTCAGCGTTTTCACAGCTATGACCTCCGCACCCATACTAGTTTGTTGTTGCTCGTAAGCAGGTCGTCTGATTTGAGATAAATCGAGATCAGCGATAATATCTTCTTCACCATCGTCAAACTTTCGATCAAACGCTTTCGCTTTCATTGCTCTAATTGCCATTATGTCGATTACCAACGGCTACTGCTAGACCGATTCCCACTGGGCGTACTCGTATTCCCACTGGAAGTCGTTTCGCCAATTTCCTCTAAGGATAAATTAACCACCGCTCGTACGGGCGTGCCATCCGCCAAAAACAGCGTCAGCTTGTAGCTCAGCGACTGCACAAAACAGCGCAAATATTCCTGACTGCCCCACGTAAACAGATAAATTGGCGGGCGTTCCTTATCGTCCAAAAACTCAACCGCCTGCTGAAACTTGCTGATGTATTCCGTGTAGACATTCTTGCCCGTTTCATAGGTGTCAAACGTGAGATTGCTCAGCAAGAGCTTGTAGGGTTCCGGCGAACCAAACGTCACCTTGGGCAATCCCTCATCCGTGCGGGCACCATCCGAGCGATTCAGATTCATGCTGCGGCTGAAGTCCAGTTCCGTCGGGTTAAACATGAACTCAATATCATCACCGCCCCCTTGGGCAATCAGCTTGGCCTTAATCAGACTGGTCATTGCGTTCCCTCCCTAACAAGCGCATTTGACGACAACTACCGGAAACGATTTGGATAGCCAGCCCCGTGGCGCTCCTGCTCAATCGCCAACCGTTGCCGCAGCAGACTATAGATTTCCTGAGCCAGCAACTCCAATGCCTCAGCGTAATCCGCCACTGCCTCCGAGCCACCCCCTGAGCGAGAAATCGTCACAAACGGCTCATCCTCAGACGCTTGAATCAGCGTTGCACCTAGGTTTGTGCGCGACGGGTTAAACTTGGCCTGCACCTGGGTCTGCGTAGCCGGAATGTGTTGCGATGATCGCACAGGTGCCACTCGGCTAACTGATAAGGTCGATCGCGGTTTACTAGCCTGTCGAACAGGTTGCAAGGTTGATTGCGACTTTGGCTGCGTCTCTTTTTGCGACGATAAAACCGAACTGGCCTGTGGTGTTTTTTCCTTGATGTGCGACGCCGATTTTCGCTGAATTTCAGAGGGTTGAGCCGTTTCTGCCTGCTGCCTAACCGTATCCGCAGAGGATTCCAAAGACGGCATCTGCTGCACTAGGTCTTCTAAACTTGACCATTGGGTAGGAATTGAGGATGAAGGAGAAGGGGGAGTAGGAGGTGCGATCGCACCTTCTCTTTTACCTTGAACTGCATCTACGGTCGAATCTTGGATTGTCTCAGAATCCGCAGCACGGGGCGAATCTACCTGACGCTGAACCTCAGGAAGCCCGAAAGTTTCTCCTGGAGCGGATCCAGGTGGTGTAGGAGCCGATAAATGCTGTGTTTGCTCAACCAAGTCTTCTAAACTCGACCATTGTGCTGGAACGCCCATGTCTAGACTAGAATCTGCTGGCTGAGAACTGTCTAATTGAGAGCGCTGTATCGGGTTAGCATGTTGTTGACTAAACGATTGCTGTTGGCTCAACGATTGAACAGGCTGAGCCACCGTTTCGATTCGCTTATTATCGACAAGCTGATCGCGTTGGATGTCATCCGGTTGCTGAGTAGCGGGCTGAATAGGCTCTGCTAAAGGAACTGCTGCTTGAGGCGTCTCGGCTGATGGAGAGCGCTGTATTTGATCTGACGCGGGATTAGGCTGAGTTGATTCCTCTTGATCAGCTCGTTCAGTATTGGATTCCTGAACAAGATTCGTTAGTGTTGATTGATCAGCTTGTTCAGCACTGGATCTCTGGACAAGATTAGTTGGTGTCGGTATTGCTTTCTGTGATCCTGTTCGAGGATTTCCTGGCTGTTCTTTCTTTGGGCTTGCCTGTAGATGATACCTCCCTGACTGCAAGCTTTCTGGCCGATTGTCTGTTTCGATGGTAGTTGGTGTACCGGAAGTTTGATTAACAGAAGTATTAAAAGTATCAAGCAACGATCGGGGTTGAATAGACCGCTGAGTTGCAGCCGGATCAACTGCATCAGCTAGAGATCGATTGATGAATGGCTGATCAGTCGAGATTTGATTTGCTGTCGGATGCTCGACGGAGCGCTGAACTGAATTTGGTGTGGGTGTATCGTTTGAATCCTGCTCCGCTGTCGGGGAAATTGAATAGCTGCTCTCGGCGAGATTTGGGCCTGGGTTAGTCTGGTTAGTAAACTGACGCTGAACATCTGCTAAACTTTGCCTAGTTTCAGGTTGAACCGCATAGCTATCATTAGCTTGTTGAAATTGAGCAGCATCGGCTGACTCATTCAAAACTGACTCAGTAGCCGCAGTCTGTTGCTGTAAGTTAGATGCGTTAGAAGTGGTATAAGCAGGCAAGCTATCTCCTGCTAATCCTTCTCCAGCAGGACTTTGATCCTGATAGCTACTTAACTCCAAATTGGCATTCTGACGTTGAGCAGGTGTCTGAGCGCTTACTTGAGGCTCAATTTGCTTATCCTGACTAGCTTTTGACTGAATGGCTGTCGTGGAAATGGGAGTTGTTGTCAAAGACCGTAATATACCAATCGGTTGCAGCACGGTAATTGGAGTCTGGTCAACTTGCTGATCCGCCGCTGATGCTGCTTGTTCAGCATTTGTTTGCGCTGACTTAGCCTGCACATCTGGTGTGTGCACCGTTGGCTGCAACGGTATTGGCTGCCCTGAATCCGCTTGTTCTAAATTTGCCTGTGTAGATGTAGCTTGTACGGATGGTTCTGGTGTTAACGGCTGATTGGGTTCTACGTACTCCGAACTCGCCTGTTCTAAATCTGCTTGCGTAGACCTAGCCTGTACAGATGGTACTGGCGCTGATGACTGATTTGGGTTTAGGTATTCTAAACCCGCTTGTTCGGGACTTGACTGCGACGTTTGAGCCTGTACGGATGGTGTTTGTGCTGGTAGTGATTGTACTGGTAATGTTTCCGCCTCTGACTGGCTTGGTTCTAAGTTTTCTGAACCTGCCGGTTCCGGATCGGCCTGTCCGGGCTTAGCTTGTACAGAGGGAACCTGCGTTGATGGCTGAGTCTGTTCTGAATGGTCTACATTGGCTTGTTCTGGATTAGTCTGCGTCCATTGGGCTTGTACAGTTGGTGTCTGGGCTGATGGCTGGTTGAAGTCTGGAACTGCTGGCTGAGCTGGAACTGGCTGTGTTGAACTTGGCTGCGTTGATTGTGCTTGAGCAGGTGGTGTTTGCGCTGCTGATTGTAGAGTTGTATTAGGCTGGGCTGATGGCCTAGCTGTTGTCTCTATTTCAGATGTAGCAATGGATTCTGGCTCAGGCTTACGCTGCAAATTATTTTCTAATTCAGGCAAAGATCTAGATCTCAGATCAGAATCCTGTTTTGACTGAATATCTGGCTGCTCTGGAGCTTGAGATTCTGCTGTTTGTGCACTGCTAGCTTGGGTGCTGAGAGTCCCTGTAAATAAAGCTTCCTGTAACTCTTGCGCTGATTGCTCTGAACTTGGGGTTTGCACTGTTGGTAAGTGGCTAGCCTGAATATCAGATGCCGCTTTAAGCAAAGATGCTGGTGCTTCTTGAGATGCTTCATTCGAAAAAGTTGAGAAAGATTGCTGCTCATTTACTGAATGATTTTCAGATGAACTATAAGCAGGCTGAGCCGCAGGTAGTTCACGAGTTGAAGCTATCTCATCTGTATTTCGATTGAGAATATTCTGATCTGTATTGGATTGCTGTACTACGGGAGAGACCGGGCTACTATCCGCTGAAACATGATTGTCTAGAGAATGCTCAGAACGATTACTGGCAATAGCGTGAGATGTTTGAGCTGTTTCAGCTTGAACAGTGAAATTTGAATCTGTTAATCGCTGTACAGTTTCATTGGGAGTGGTAGAAATTGGAGTGGTAGGAGCAGGTGAAACTGCGATCGCATCCCCAGCACTTGAAGCTGAAGCATGCTGAATATTAGCCGGCTGGGAATCTGCTGTTGTTCCCGATGTGATGTTGGAAGATGGCTCTACAGAATGATTCTGCTGATGAAGCTGCTGTACATCACGCTGTAAATGAGTATCTGACTGAGCAGTTATGCTGCTAGTATTTTCAATCTGGCGCTGAGGAGGCTGTTCGTGAGGCGTGTCAGTGTGCGAGGTAGATAATGGATCAGGTGCGATCGCACTTGGCTGATTGAGAGATGTTATACTCTCAACCGAAGCTGAGCCAAGATTCTCATCTACAGTATTGCTGAATTCACCAGTCTGGCTAGATCTCTGGATATGATCAGCGGATTGAATTTCTGCGGATCTTGTTGGCTCTGAAATAGAATTTCTACTTTGCAACTCAGTAGCTAAATGACTAGATGCAGTATCAGCTTCTGCTGCTTGATTGCTAGAAGTTGATGTAGTTGATTGGGCCTCATTGTTAACACTTGGATGAGCTGCTGAACCGAGTATTGAATTGGCAACAGAGCCAGTAGCTGAAGCTTGTATTGGCTGATTAGATAATGATTTTGAAGCTTGAGCTGGGTGAGCTTTAGAATCATCTAAATTAACTAACTGGATATGGTCTGATTTGAATTGGAGATCTGGAGTAGAGCGTGATGTAGCTAAATCAGTTACATTCAGAGTTTCGGTTTCATGGAAATCTGTAGTTTTATTATTTGAAGTTGTGGTCTGGTCACTTATAGGTGAAGATTGCTCAATCTGTGAATCCTCTGAATCAGATTTGAATCTGACTGTATCAGAAGATAAGCTTTCTGAGCTAATTATTGGTTTTGTAGAAAACGTTGTTTCTGGATCAGTAGAAAGTTGTAATGAAGAGACATCATTTTCAGGATGATCTAGATCTGAGGTGTTGTCAGAGTACTTCTGAATTGGCTGATTACCTGAGCTGCTAACTAGATTACTAGTCAGAGTTGACGATTCAATTTTTGATTCTGATAAAATCGTGGATGCATCGACTGATTCTAATTTCTGGTTTTCTGCTGGTGCTGTCTGATTGATTTGATTTGTCTGATTAGCAGGAGGCGGATTGACCTGATTCGCAAAAAAACGCATCAACCGATTCACAGCATGGCCAACTTTTTGAATTGGCTTAACTGGTTGATTCGTTATAGATTCAAGCTGCAACTGACGAACAGATTGATGGTTAGATATATCTGTTTTAGATTGCGTAAAATTAATACGTTCCTGTGTCGCTGTATCGAGTTTAGGTTGTACAGAATCAATAGATTGGCCTATAGATACTGTGGGTTCTAGGCTTTCTTTTATTGACTGGCCTTTTGCTATACCATCTGCTTCTAAATGACTATCGTATTGTTCTGGAATTGAACTTGTTCTGTTGATGTTCTCTGAACCAGACTGTTGTTGAATCTTGACTTGATCTAAATCAATTTGAGCGGAACGAGCTGGCTGATTGTTTGGCTGATCAGTTTGATTGTCTCCTGGTTTATTTCTTGGCTCAAGCTGAGCTTGAATAGAAGGCTGATTATCTGATGTAGCCGATAATGCGGCAGATGAATTAAACTGTTCAAGTTGATTCTCTGGCTCTTGCTGTATTTGCGGCGGTATACGCGGATCAGGAGTGGCTGCTGCTGTATTAGTTTCTTGTTGAATAGATTCTTTAGACTGCGATCGCACTTCTATAGAGCCGATATCACTATTAGCTAATGATTCTTGACGCTGAATTTGTTCAGTGTGAGGTTCTGCGTTAGTACTTGCAGATTGCTCAATTGATTCTGCAATGGGTAAGGGATTTGGTTGTTCTACTGAGCGATTGATAATCGGCTCTGATTCATATACAGAAGCAATTTCAGGATTTAGCTGATTGCTTGGCTGTTCACTGGCTGACAGATTGTTTGAAGCTTGACTAGAACTTAAAGGTTTAGGTTGTGGAGAATCTGAACTAGCTGAATTTGATGATGAGGGCTTTGGATCTGGCGAAAAATAGCGCTGCAAAAAGGAGCGCTCTTGACGAGTCACTGAGCTAGGAGCTTCGTTCGTCTCAGTACTTCTCTGGACTGAGGAAGGTGGTTGCGTGTCTAATTCGGGCGATTTTGGCTCTGATAATTCTGGTAGTGCTGATGGTGTAGCTATCGACCTGTATTGCTCATCAGTTGAGCGATTGATTGTATGTTGCGGTGCTGGAGTAACAGCTATGAGAGGTTGAGGTTCTGGGCTAGTGCTATTGTCTACTTGTGAAGATTCTGGCTCTTGCTGAATAGAAGTAGGCTTATTAATAGAGTTGATATTGGTTGGGGCAGAAGAATTTTCTGCTGCAACTTTTGACTCGCTTGAAGTGGATGAGGATACAGCTTTGCGATTGATAGTCGTGCCAGCTTGATCGCTAGAGCTACTATGCGAGGCGGGATAAGAACCTGTATCAATCTTTTTATTAAAACTGGTCTTAGCATCTTCAGAAGCTATGGTTGTTGCTAATGACTGATGATCTGGATTGATCGGTGATAAATCATTAGATGTGGCAGCAACTTGCTGAATAGATGGTGCCTGTTGTAAAGCTTCTGGTGTAGATGAACTGTCAGATGTAGAAGCAACTCGCTGAATAGACGGTGTCTGCTGTGAAGCTTTCAGCGTAGATGAACTGTCAGATGTAGAAGCAGCGCGCTGGATAGACGATGCTTGCTGTAAAGCTTCTGGTGTATTAGCTGATAGCTCTTGTGAGTGGCTAGTGCTATCTGATGCGGCAAAATTATCATTTGTTGATTGCTGATCGGTAGGACTGACAGGCTCTGAAACGGATCGAGATATTTGTTGATCGCTGGTCGTTAGTGATGGCTGAGCAGGTGCGATCGCATCTCTTGAACTTATTTGCGTAGAGTGAGCATCGCCCACCAATCTTTGTTCCGTAGCGCTTGAAGATGGCTGAGCAGGTGCGATCGCATTTCCTGAACTTGCATCTGGCGTGGGTTTGGCATCGCCCATCAATCCCAATTCAGTACTTGGTGAACTGGAACTATCTGTATTGCTTTCATTAGCTAGCGATTTAGCCTGAATAACCTGTTCATCCGAATTAATAACCGAATGATCGCTGAAGCTATTGCCTGATGAGGTTTGAGGCTGAGGATCAAAGTAGCGCTGGATATCGGTATGCGTTAGCTTTTCTGTGCCTTTTTTTTGGGAATTTGAAGACTGTTGTTTATGAGGGGATTGAGCCTTTGATACAGCTTCAATCGGCTTAGGCAGTGCAGATTCCTCTGATTGTTGGGCGGCTTGGTTAGGCTCACTTAATTTGGCTGAATTTGATTCAGGTATACTCTCTTTAGCCTGAATTGTGGGAGGTGAAGAACTCTCTGCTGCGGGCTGAATTTGCTCTAGTAATTGAGCTGATTGAGGTATTGTTTCCGGCTGATCGCTCAGGATGCGCTGAATTGGGTGAGGAGATGGCGCAGAATTAGCCTGATTTCCCGCCGATTGACCCGGTGCGTTATCTAAACTGGGTTGAATAGCTGGGGCGTTTGGCGGATTAGTGTGTAGTTGGCTGGTCTGGTTAGTATGCTGATTACTAGGTTGCTTATTAAGCTGATGATTTGGCTGACTGCTCTGTTGCTGAGGTGATTGATTTGTATTGGTTTTATGGCTTTGGCTATGCTCAATTCGCTGAGGCTGAATGGATGGAGTAGTAGAGGTCGCCTGTTCAAATGGAGATGATGGAGCAGATTGATTTGTCGAGGCAACTTCATCCCCAGATAAATCAATCTCCGGTAGGCCATTGGGGAAGAAAATATCCGGATCGAGGATAGAAAGGGAAGAGCCACCTGCTAAGCCTTTGGTTTGTAGACCCAGTTGTCCCAGTCCATGATGCACGCCAAGCGGATTTTGATGACCAAGAGGAGTTAATGAGTCATCAGGATAATTTTGGCTACGTTCATCGGGTGGCTGAGACATTAGCGCGTAAGCATAGGCGGTTAGTTACTTGCGAAGTAGCCGGACTGATCGCGACCGTTCAGAATCGAGGCTCCGCCGCCGCCAGACTTAAAGACCACTTTGAGACCTTCGTAGGCAATCGTCAGTTCTTCAATCCCAACGTTGGAGGAATCAGCCTGGAGGGAGGGCGACTTCCATCCCACAGGTACTGCACCAATCAGCGTCCAGCACTGCATGGTTTCGCCTGCCTGATTAAAAACAAGGATATTCACATTGCGGCGATGCTTTTCGATTTTTTGGTTGCTGCTGCGCTGCTCCAATAAGGGGCTGATCCAGTCCCAAAATACCGAGTCATCGCTCATTCCACGCTTCAAGGTGATGTCGCTAAACTCGCTGGGGCCAAGCAGGATGCGCTGCTGCTCATTAACGCCGCCTTCCATCAGCGTGTCTTTCTTGACCTGGACGCTAAGACCATCACATTCTGTAAACGAAGCAGTAATTTGGCTCTCAATTTCGATGTAGAACCGATTCGTGGTGATGTAGTTGAGTTCGTGGGTAACTTGGCCGTTTTTACTCATTTTGACTGCTCGTTGACTGGCTTATCTAGTTCACAGGTCTGACTGACGATTAGCGCCGTCCATAGCCCCGGTGGCGTTCCTGCTGCTGCTGGAGATCGGTTTGCATCAGGTCATAAATGCGATCGCAAAATTGAGTCAGCAACATTGGATCACGCAGTAAATCGTTAGCAACATGCGCCATCTGTTCCTGCTGCTGCCGCGAAAGGGAACTTTGCACCTGGGCGGGAGCGCCAAATCCGCTCGGTTGATGTGTTCCAATCGGCGGCAAGAATGGCTCCCGGTCGGCGCTGTGGTGGATATCGTTCTGAGCGGGCATAATTAACGTTCTCCTCGTAGCTGTCCAACTTCCGTTACCCAGCGGCGGCGGTCGGGATGTTCTAGGTTTAGGATTTCATCGAGTGACCAGTTCACATGCATTGACAAATACGCTACCTCCTCGTAGAGCTGATCCGAGGGGTAGCTCAGGACTCCCCCGCCAGGGCAAACTCCACTGCAAACTGATGCTGGCAAGCGGGACATTCTGTTGGGATATGGGCGTGCTGCTGCTGGTTGATCCGGTTGTAGAACTCCCGCAAGTAGGCTAGATCGACGGTAAACAGGTTTTCCAGTAAGCCTGGCGTCACATCGGTGTACGAGCCGAGCTGAGTGATTACCTGAGCCAGCATGACCAGATCGCCGTAAACGGGATTATTTTGCACAGTGCGATCGCGGCTGAGTACTAATTCATCCCGTGCCGTAGCGAGGCGCATTCGTCCCTGCTGATGAGAGTTTCCGGCTTCATCAACCAAACCTCGCGGCAGTGTAAACTCAAATTCGGTAATAGGCAATGTCATAAGTGAAACCGACAGATCCGCTTAATCAGTGTTTGCGTCTATTAGATTCAAAGTGGTTTCCATTTGCGATGTCTAGAGGGTCAAATGAATGACAATCATCAAAAGCAAGGAAGTTAGAATCATTGACTTGGTATATTATCGCAGTCAGTTTAGTAGGAGCCTGATATCTCAATTTATCATCGAAATTTTCTCGTATCAGTCGATCACTACATTCATGGCACAAGTAGGTTCCAAATCTTTCAGGCTTAATGTTTGTTCTATAGTTATTTCTGCATGGCTTCTTCATCCCGCAGCTTTCGCATTTCTTAATTGATGGTTTTCGATCGAACAAGATGTAGGAAAATTCTAGTAGTTCGCTGGCATAAGCCATAGCACTTGAATCCTTATAAATAGATGCGCTGAACTTACCGCTACAATAGAACGATCCTTCAACTTAATTTATGTCTGAGAATGTGTTTCCATCAAATCATTAATTTGCCGATAGAAATTCTGCAAGTAGTTCAAGTCACAGGCGAATAAATCTTCGACGATAATGGGCGTGACTTCGTCTAAGGCACCTAATCGCAGAATGACCCGTGACAGGATAATGATTGTGGCGTAGGCGGGGTTCGATCGCACACGCGGATCCCGCATAGGAGCAACTTCATCGACGGCTTTAGCGAGGCGCATAACGCCCTTGCGATGCAGATTCCCGGCTGCATCAAGATAGCCTTTGGGCAGTTCAAACATAAACTCGGTTTGAATGCTGCTAGAGCCACTTGTGGGTGCTGGTGTGGTTGGTGTCACCGTGGCTGAATTAGCTGGCGGAGGATCAACAACCTGCTGTGCCCGAGGTGGTGGTGGTAATCCTAAATCATTTGTAAAACTAAATGTAGGCATTGGCGGGTACCGAGTAAAAGAGCTTGTAGTATGGGCATCGGGAGCATTTCGAATGTGTCAATATGCGGTTTTGCCCTCTCCCTAAATCCCTCTCTCAGTGTTGGGAGAGGGATTTTGAAAGCCCTGCTCTTGCTCCCCTTCTCCCCATTGTGGGAGAAGGGGTTGGGGGATGAGGGCCATTTGCAAAAACGGGATGCTCCCGTGGGCATCGCCCACCGAAATCAGGAATTTAATTATTAAATAGAGGCCAACAAACTAAGGTAGGGGCGAATGGCCATCACTGGAGCCAACTTAAGCATCTCAAAATGAGATT
>CBKWJC010000087.1:0-27481 GCA_966674685.1 uncultured bacterium | reverse complement strand
ACAGGACCTAAACTCTATACACCACCCTCCCTCATCCCCTCAACTTCGGGGGAATTGTGGGACTGGAGCAGTAACTCCTTATCGAGACACCTTGGATACCACGCAAAGTAACTTGCACTGGGTGCGCCTCTGAAGGTTGGAGGACTTAAGTTTCTGGCTCAGTGCAGCTTGATGAAGAATTGAGATTTAGCGACGTAAGTCTCTAATTTCCAGAACTACCCGCTGCTTGCTGGCGACTAGATGAGAAACAATCGCTTTCGTTGCGGCATCGGCATCGTGAGTTGAGATCGCAGTATAGATTTGCCGATGCTCCAAGCGAATTTCTAGGACGTTTGGGTTGTGCTGGAGCGTCTGAATTCGTAGAAGAGCCATTGCGTCAAAGAGCTGTTCTAGGAGCGCAGTGAGCCGCTGGTTGCCAGAACTTTGGGCAATGAGATGATGAAACTGATAGTCTAACTCTAGTAGTTGAAAGGGATCAGTCAACTGCTCTTGCGTGTTGGCCAACTGTTCCGCTTGGACAACATAGGTTTCAAGCTGCTTCAGTTGTTCATCAGTTATTTGACTACAGGCTTCCGCAACAGCGAGCTGCTCTAGCGCAATTCGACAGTCATACAGTTCGATCGCATCAGCAACAGATAACGTCGTGACCCGTAATCCACCATTTGCCTCTGATGAAACCAAACCCTCTTGCTGAAGCTGGCGTAGAGCTTCTCGTAAAGGGGTGCGGCTGACATTGAGCCACTCAGCAAGCTGGGTTTCCACCAACCGCTGTCCGGTTGCGAGTTCTCCTGTCAAAATGGCACTACGCAATGCCTGATAAACCTGATCACTTAAGGATCGACCACGTTTGATCGCGGGTTGGGGAGACAAAGCCACAGATATCTACTGCTAGAAGCATTCAAAATTTAAGCAATCCTACATCTTGCACCTTGCACTTTGAGAATCCGAAGAGATTGTTTCGCTACCGCGATGCGGCGAAATAATCTTTCTGGGTTTTGGTGCAAAATGTGAGTGCTTCTACATTTTATCTTTGTAGGCCCTATACAAATAGGAGCTTATCAATTTTGTTTAGTGGGTTTTGGTAATTGATATACCCCAAGGAGCGCAGCATATAACGGTTAGCACGGATTTGACACAATGCTAGATATTACTCTGCACACGAGGTTATTGAATTCTGAGAAAAAGGCAGGGTGCTGATTTAGCTTGGCGATCTGAGATCGCATACAGGCAGCAGCAAAATTACATTTTTTATATCGGTACGCTTTTATATTGGTACACAATAGTACTGTTACGAAATGCGACTAAAGTATCCCAAGACACTTATTCCAATAAGAATTCCAATAAGAAATTTAACATCTATGGCATCTCCATCAAAAGAAAGATGTTCTTCTTTACAAATTCAAGGAAGCTGAACTCATTGAAACCTTCATAGTCTAAATCTGCTGGATTGGCTGTTAGTTCCAATCGACAGCATTGACTCATATCTTGCATCAAAAATACAAGGGTCTTATTGTCGCATTATAACGATAATAAGGCTATCTCGGTTTGTAGGTTGGCAAGGTACGGAACGTAAGGCTTATCTAAGTTAAAATACAAAGACTACATCAAGTCTGGTAAAACCCAACGCCATTTTTTGCGAGAGGCTTGCGGTGCAAACTTTTCACAAAAAATCAACTCGGTTCCATCCATTAACTTCATATAGTCCTTTTCAGTCTAGTGAGGTTTGTAAGAATGCTCTTCGCCGGAGGTGAAGAGACCTTCCTATACTCCACCAACATGGAAAACGCTGTATTAATGATAAGCCCATTACTGCCTTAAGATTGGTAACTATCCGATAGGCTCTGCTTTGTAATATCTGGTATTAGTCTGATGGTCAAGATCACAACACTTCTTGACGATGCATAATGTTTGTTTCTGAACCAAGCAAGGATACAATACTGGCCTTTCTCTGCTTTCAGCAAAATTTAGTGAAGCGCATCAATAGAAGCAGATAAGGAGAAAACATGTCTACTTTTTCGCTTATTTTTATTGCTGTTTTGGGCATCGCATTACTGCTTTTTCTAGTCATTTATGCCCGGATTCAAGCTTTCGCTGCACTGCTTATTGCTAGCTTATTTGTTGCTATTATCGGTGGCATTCCTCCCTCAGAAATTGCGAGTGTTATTCAAGAAGGAATGGGGAATACCCTGGGCTACATTGCCATTATTGTTGGTCTAGGGGCTATTTTTGGTGAGATGCTACAAATTTCCGGTGGGGCGGAAATTATTTCAAACACGCTGCTAAAAAAGGCGGGAGAAGATAAAGCACCGTGGGCTTTAAGCTTTACCGGATTAATTGTGGCGATTCCAGTCTTCTTTGATGTAGCTCTAATTTTATTTATTCCGCTAGTTTATAGCATGGCCCGTCGTACAGGGCGATCCCTTTTATATTATGGCATTCCCTTAGTGGCGGGTATTGCTGTAGCACATAGCTTTATCCCGCCAACGCCTGGCCCGGTTGCTGTAGCAGGCTTATTGGGAGCCGATTTAGGCTGGGTTATTTTATTTGGTTTGATCGCTGGCATACCAGCCACAATTGTCGGCGGTATCATTTTCGGTAAATATATTGCCAAGCAAATTCATATTGAAGCTCCTGTCGATAATGTTGTTGAGGAAGCACCCGTTAACGCCGTCACTGCAGATCATACAGCCAAAGCTCCCTTAACGTTTGGCATGGTGATTTCTATTCTTGCAGTGCCATTGGTACTGATTTTGTTGAACACCGTTTCTGAGGTTGTTTTACCAGAAGAAAGCTTTGTACGAAATTGGATCGCCTTGATTGGGCATCCATTTGTTGCATTAACCATCGCTACATTACTTGCCTTCTATTTCTTGGGTATTCGTCAAGGTTATTCTCGACGCAACATTATGAGAATTGCCAGCCGCTCATTTGAGCCGATTGGCTTGATTATTCTCGTCACAGGTGCAGGTGGCGTTTTTGGCCGAGTTTTGGTCGAAACCGGAATTGGTGATGCTTTAGCAAATGTAATGGCGTCCTCTAATTTACCAATTATTTTGTTGGCATTTCTGATAGCCACACTTGTGCGAGTGAGCCAAGGTTCTGCCACTGTATCAATGGTGACGGCAGCAGGTTTAATCGCTCCAGCAGTCGAATTTGGTAACTATTCTGCGCCAATGGTGGCTGCAATTACAATTGCGATCGCATGTGGTGCGACGGTACTCTCACACGTCAACGACTCAGGATTTTGGCTAGTCGGCAAATTTTTTGACATGTCTGAAGCGCAAACCTTACGCTCTTGGACAGTAATGGAAACCATTGTTGGGCTGGTTGGCTTTTTGATTGTGCTGATTCTGAGTTTCTTTTTGTAATATCTAAACCTATGTATAAAAGCCAATTTATAAGTTGTAAACCGTTTACCAAGCGAACGGTTTACAACTTATTACAAATTACGGGTTTTCAACCGAGCTTTATATCAGTTCTTCCTCGTAACTATGACTAAACTTGAATACATTATCGGTATTGACATTGGCACAACCAGCACCAAGGTAGTTCTATTCAACTCAAACGGGGAGATGGTTGACCAACATGCAATTGGCTATCCGCTGCTGTCGCCCCAGCCAGATGTGCAGGAGCAGGAGCCAGAGGTAATTTACCAAGCGGTAATTCACAGTATTCAGAACATAATTCAACGGAACAAACCATCCCTGAATGCTTTAGTTGGCTTATCCTTCAGCACCGCCATGCACAGCTTAATTGCTGTTGATAGCCAGGGGCGAGCGCTAACTAAAAGCATCACCTGGGCCGACCGCCGCAGCGTTCCTTGGGTGAACAAAATTCGGCAAATGTGCGATGCTCACGCGCTCTATAGCCGCACGGGTACACCAATTCATCCGATGTCGCCGCTCCTCAAGCTGATGTGGCTGCGTCACGACCAGCCGGAGCTGTTCCATCAGGCTGCCAAATTTATTTCGATTAAAGAATACGTCATTTACCGCTGGTTTGGGCAGTATATCGTCGATTACTCAATCGCCAATGCCACAGGGCTGTTCAACATGAAGGAGTTGGACTGGGACAAAGAGGCTCTTGCCTTGGCTGGGATCACGTCAGCGCGACTGTCGCAGTTGGTGCCCACGACCCATATCATGACCTCCATGAAGCCGGAGGTGGCAGATTTCATGGGATTGCCAACCAATATCCCTGTAGTGCTGGGCGCAAGCGATGGCGTGTTGGCAAATTTGGGCGTTGGCGCAATTACGCCGGACGTGGTGGCGATTACGGTTGGCACCAGCGGCGCAGTGCGAGCTGTGCTGGATCAGCCTAAAACCGATGCCAAAGAGCGGCTGTTTTGCTACGCTCTCACCGAAAATCACTGGGTGATTGGTGGCGCGACTAATAATGGCGGCATTATACTGCGCTGGGTGCGCGATAATCTGGCCGATGCGGAAGTGGATACAGCGGTTTTGCTGAAGAAAGATCCCTATGAGATTCTGACTGCGATCGCAGAAACGGTACCCGCCGGATCGGAAGGGCTAATTTTTCATCCCTACCTGGCCGGAGAGCGATCACCACTCTGGGACGCTAATGCTAGAGGCAGCTTCTTCGGGCTAGCACTGAATCATACGAAAGCGCATCTGATTCGCGCCGTTTTGGAAGGGATTGTCTATAACCTCTACGTCGTTCTCGTCGCGCTACAGGATGTCGTCGGGACAGCGACCAGCATCCAGGCCACGGGCGGATTTGCCCGCTCAACCCTGTGGCGACAAATGCTGGCCGATGTGTTTAATCGAGCGGTCACGATCCCCGAAACCTATGAAAGCTCGTGCTTTGGGGCCGCTATCTTGGGTCTTTATGCGTTGGGTCGAATTTCCAGCCTGGAGCGCGTCACTGACATGATCGGCGAAACCCATCGCCATCGCCCCAACCCGGAAAACGTGAAGCGATACCAAACTGTGCTGCCGATCTACATTCAGCTACTAGAAAACTTCGTGCCGCTCTACGGTGCGATCGCAAAAACTCAAGTTACTGTTCACGACAAATCAGCAGATGAACGTCAAACCATAAACAGCTTTGAACCCACGAAAGATATGTAATACACCTGCATAGTGCCCAAGCACCGCTGATACTAAAGGATCTAGAAAGCGGTGCTTAGATTTTGGGAAGTGCGATCGCATCTCTCCAGAGCATGGCTCAAAGGTTGAAGTGCGATCGCGCTTTGCATCCTACTGCTATCAGTTATCAAGCAGCTACACACTCCTCGGTTGATACTTGTTCCTGTACAGCCAAGTGGGTCAAGAATTCCTCGATTTCTGGAACACCCATCTCAATCGGATGCCGTTTATTGTGGAAAAGGATATAGCGACGAATCCATTGAACGTAAGTTTCTTCAGTGCGGTAGGAGTAGTGTTTGAGGCGAATGGTGTCACGTACTTGGTCAAGTAGTTTCTTGGGACGAGGCTGAGGTGGCTGCACAGAGTGAATATATGTTGAGGGATGATAAATAAACTCTAAGCAGCGTGAGCCTGAAGTTGTAGGGGTGGTTATACTGAATTTTTCTGCCTAATCACCCCAATAGGGGTGTTAGGATGACAGATTTCTACCTAATCACCCCAATCGGCGTGTTAGGTAGAAAGTTTCACTCTAATAAATAGTTAGCCCTCTGGGTTATCTTGACGGGCGTAGCTGAAAGACAGCGGTTAGGAAAGCGTTCCCAATAGTTCGGGTTTACTATTTCTACGTTACCCTAGAGAAAAATTTATATCTGGGATTAAATCTCTTCGGAAATGCCTACAGTAGCCTCAGGTCTTATTCTTACCTTTGTCCCGCATTTGTGGGATTACGTTGATCGATTTGCTAAGTGGCATGGTCCGCCATTTCCAGAAAGTCATGCACTATCTGATGGGTTACAGACTATAACGGGGCATCGAGAAAAATTTAGAACCCTTGCGGAGCGTGCAACGCTACTAATTCCTGAACTTGCTGAAGAACGCCAACTGCTTGATGAGCGAGGATACTCAGATTTAGCTAAAGCGAAAGAATTTACAGTCGCCATTGAGTCTTTAATTTGTGAACTCTATTCTTGCTTAGATGGCTTACGGGACACAGTTCATGTAGTTTACAAGGATGTACGAAGTGTCCAGAATAAATCTACTGAGAAAATGTTTAGTAGAGCAGCAGAGGATAAATATGGTGATGGATTTCCGCTAGAGATCAATGATCTCCTAAAATCTGCTTACAGAGATTGGTTCCTAGATTTACGCCGCCTTCGTTCTGAATTAACACATAGGAGAGTGGGGGCTTGTACGATGCAAGATGATTTTCGCATTTCTTACATGCATCACGGGCTTAGATCTAAATCAGGAGAGCATGTCTTTATTATTGAAAATATTGTTGATTGGATAAATGCTCATGGGAACCATGTGAATTCTTTGCTAAACGCAATTTGCAAGTTTTGGTTCGATCAACTTGAGCCACGTGAGGTTATCGAAATTTGTGGATTTAATCAAGGTAGAGCAATTATTAGGGCAGTTGAAATAACTGAACCTATTAACCACGATTCGGGCTTATGTCTGTTTCGTCATGCTTTTGAGGAAGAGCCAGAATGGGCTTGTCCCCTTCGAGACTCTTGTGCAGCATATGATCGGGTAGGTGGTGATTCACGCACAGTTCTCGCAAGATTGACTTCGAGTTCTGAGCGCGAGGACTAACAATTCAGATGCAGGCGGACGGTTGAAAGCTGCTGGTGCTGAGTTCAAAATTATCTGCCGCCGCACAACTTTGCCGTTAGCTTGATTGTTGTAGATGGTGATACTGCGATTCTCTACGAGACGGCAAAGCCGAACGCACATTCAACCAGCGGCCATTGCCGGAGGTCTACGTTAAGGCTCCGCTTCAGGTGTTGATGATGGCTTAAACACCCGAGCAATCCAGTGCTTCAGGACTAGGCTGAAGATCAGTACGTTGAGGCTAAAGAAAATCACTTTGCTCCAGGTGGCGTGGTGAATAATTTCGTACACTTCGACCGGAATCAAAAAGCCGACCAGAAACACAAACAGCGGATCAGCCCAGCGGCGCTGAAACCAGAGACCTCCGGCTGCGATCGCAAGGAGTACCCCATATCCACCGGAAACTCGGGCGATCAGCTTCAGTCCTGGAGCCTGCAAATTCAGCAAAATCTCCAGCACATCGCGCACTAAATCATATTCAGTTGTGAGAATGTACTCTTCTGCCCATTGCGCGATTTCAGCATAATGCCGCCAGCCAAAACCAGCCAACAGAGAGACAATGAGCATGACAACTGCAAAAGTTGCTTTGTTGAGAATAATGAGCTTAAGCCAGAGCGAATGGGGTTCGGAAGAACGCATTGGGCAGAAAACGGATGGATTCAAATCCTACTCTAGCGTCAGATCGGCGGTTTTGCTGACGAAACAGCTAAATTCAGGCCAAATTCTTGACTAGGAATGCCATTGTAGTGCAGCCACGCGATCACTCATCTACCCATCAAACAGCCCTACGAAGAGCCTCAATATCAGAACTACAAATTGCTTTCAGATTACGAGTGATTGTCTCGATGTCCCAATCCCACCAGCAGATGTCTAGTAGAGCCTGAATTGTCTCATCATCAAACCGTTTGCGAATTTCCTTAGCGGGATTACCACCGACAACGGCATAGGGAGCAATAGACTTGGTAACGACGGACTGAGAGGCGATGATCGCCCCATCTCCTACCTGTACGCCTGGCATCAACGTGGCTCTATAGCCAATCCAGACATCATTGCCAATCACGGTGTCACCTTTATCTGGCCACTCGTCCGGCATTGCTATTTCCCAGCCGTTGCCGAAAATGGGAAAGGGATAGTTGGTCAACCAGTCGGTGCGATGATTGCCACCGTTCATAATGAATTTGACATCGGAGGCGATGGAGCAAAACTTACCAATGATGAGTTTGTCGCCGATGAAATCAAAATGGTAGAGGACATTGCGCTCAAAGTTTTCGGGCCGCTCGAAGTCATCGTAATAAGTGTAGTCACCAACGATAATGTTGGGATTGGTAACGATGGTTTTGAGATAAACGAGCCGAGTTTGACCATCAATGGGATATTTGGTGTCAGGAGAGGGGCCATAAGTCATAGACAACCTTGCACTTGGGAATTACTGATTTTAAGTATGAATTGTGATGTGGAGGCGGTGCTCTCACATCAGCAATTCATAACCAGATTAAATAGCTGGTGAACTGAGTTGATTATGAACAGGCATCCCGCTGGGGTGGCCTGTCCATAATCAATTTAAGATTGCTGTATAACTCCTTTGATAGACGCTTTATGCAAACTGACAGATCTATCATGCCAACCTATGCGGTGCTGATTGGCCTGCCAAATTCTATGATCTAAATCTCATGCTCTATCGAACCCTAGGCAACACTCAAGAAGACGTTTCAGCCATTGGCCTCGGTGGTTTTCACATTGGTCAGCAGGAAGATGAACAGGAAAGCCTCCGTATCATCCGCAGTGCGATTGATCGCGGCATTACCTTCATGGATAACTGCTGGGACTACAACGATGGGGCTAGCGAAATTCGAATGGGCAAAGCGCTACAGGATGGCTATCGCGATCGCGTTTTTTTGATGACCAAAATCGATGGGCGCACAAAGGAATTAGCCGCACAGCAAATTGATGAGTCGCTTCAGCGACTGCAAACCGACCATGTTGATCTGCTTCAGTTTCACGAAATTATTCGCCTCGAAGATCCCGACCGGATCTTTGCGGAAGATGGAGCGGCAGTGGCAGTTTTAGAAGCTCAGCAGGCGGGCAAGATTCGCTACATCGGCTTCACCGGGCATAAAGATCCGCTGGTGCATTTACGGATGTTAGAAATTGCCCAGCAGCATGACTTTACTTTTGACACGGTGCAAATGCCGCTGAACGTTATGGATGTTCACTTCCGGAGCTTCCAGCACCACGTTTTGCCTGTGCTCATTGAGCAGGGGATTGGTGTGTTAGGCATGAAGTCAATGGGTGACGGACATATTCTCAAAAGTGGCGTCGTTTCGCCGATTGAGTGCCTCCACTATGCCCTGAACTTACCCACCTCTGTGGTCATCACTGGCATAGACAGCATGGAGATTTTAGATCAAGCCGTCGAGGCAGCCGACACCTTCAAGCCAATGAGTGTCGAAGAAGTAACAAAACTAGTGTCTCGCACCGCATCCTTAGCCGCTACGGGGCAATACGAGCGCTTCAAAACGGACAATGTGTTTGATGCTACCGCCATGAATCCAGACTGGTTAGGCGTTCCGGCTGCTTGATGTAACTGAATCTCATACTCAATAAACTCCTATGAACCAACCAATCGGCAAAACCTGCTGGGCGATCGCAGAAGGCTATATTCCTCCTGATGATACTGATCGGCCACGAGAATTCGTTAGTCACGAAACCGCTTGTTTACTTAACACTAGCGATCAGGATGCTCATGTAGAAATCATGATCTACTTTAGCGATCGCGAACCTGTTGGCCCGTACCGAGTCACCGTTGGATCTCGCCGCACCCATCACATGCGGTTCAACGATTTGCAAGATCCTGAACCCATTCCCCGAGGCACCGACTACGCCAGCGTGATCACCTCCGATGTTCCCATCGTCGTCCAGCACACCCGCCTCGACTCCCGCCAAGTCGAAAGCGCCCTGCTGAGTACAATGGCTTACGCAGGTTGATCCGGATGGTGAGCTGCTCGCTTCAGTAATCTGGTTGCAGTCTTCAGCAATCAATAGTGAGTCAGTTTTGAGTTGATGGTTAGTAGTTAATGGTTTAGTTGGTGGTTGATAGTTAATAGTTGGTGATTTGCTAGTCGATTTAGTATTTATGCCTCGCACTTAGATAGTTAAATTTTCTACCCAAGCTCCCACTCCCCCCTGCTCTCACTCCTCATTCCTCACTCCTCACTCCCTACCATGTCTCACATCGGCTATCACATCTCCCATGAACAGTTCAAACCCAGTCAGCTCCTACAATGGGTGCAGCAGGCTGAGCGGGCAGGCTTTACCCATGCCCTGTCATCGGATCACTTTCTTCCGTGGGGCGAAAACCAAGGGGAATCTGGCTTTGCTTGGTCGTGGCTAGGAGCGGCAATGCAGGCCACGAATTTGCACTTTCGGATTGTTAATGCGCCGGGTCAGCGCTATCATCCAGCCATTATTGCTCAGGCAGCAGCCACGCTGATGGAGATGTTCCCGCATCGATTTTGGCTGACGGTGGGTAGTGGACAAGCGTTAAATGAGCATATTACGGGAACCCACTGGCCAAGTAAGCGCGATCGCAACTCTCGCCTCAAAGAATGTGTAGATATTATGCGGGCGCTCTGGACTGGAGAGACAGTCAATCATCATGGTTTGGTGCAGGTGGAAGACGCCAAGCTCTACACTCGTCCCGATTACCAACCCAAGATTATCGGAGCAGCCATTACACCTGAAACCGCCGAATGGGTAGGTAGCTGGGCCGATGGGCTAATCACTACTTCTCGTCCACCAGAAAAGCTCAAGCCAGTCGTAGATGCCTTCCGGCGGGGCGGCGGTGACGGCAAGCCCATGATCCTCAAGGTGCAGCTCTCATACGATAAAACCCAAACAGCTGCTCACCAAGGAGCACATCAACAGTGGCGCAACAATATCTTCAAAAGCGTACTTCTAACTGAAATTCGCACTGTTGAGCAGTTTGATGCTGCTGGAGCATTTGTTACAGCCGATGAGATGGAAGAGCATGTGCGGATTTCTGCCGATCCTCAGCAGCATATTGACTGGCTTAAAACGGATATTGAACTAGGCTTTGACGAACTAATTTTGCACAATGTTAATACGGCTCAGTCACAGTTTATCGACGTATTTGGCAAAACGGTGATTCCGGCACTGACATCCAAGTCAGTTTAGAAGCAGATTATTTTGTTCTCAGGGTTTAAGGAGCGAGACGAGGGAAGTAAGGCACGTTTTTAGCTCAATTAGCATTAGCCGTGGGTTTATACCAGTTCATGAATCAGCGCTATAGCTGAGTTGGGTGCTGAGTGTTGAGTAGTTCAGAATACGCCTGACTCCTCACGCCTCACTTTTTCAAGGGCTGAGTATTAATATGCAGGCACCACTTAAAGAATCGGTATGATGTAATACGCTTCGTGTAGAACATCAACTATCGAAATCCACCCAGGTAAAGTGGGCAGACTAGTAATGCTTGCATCTTGCACCAAAACCCAGAAGGATTCGTTCACTGCCGCAATGCGGCGTAATATAGCCGCTTTGGATTCTCAAAGTGCGAGGTAAAAGACGTGAGAGTGCTAACTTTAGAAGTAGTAATGAACTACCCCGCTGCAAGCAGACGGGGTATCAGATTCAATGTTTGTATTTAACATTTAGATCATGTAGATCATGATGATTCATTGTAGGGCAGAGTTATTTCATTGCCGCCTCCAGCACTTTAAGATTAGGATTTCACGTTTTTGGTAGGGAAGAATGGCCGTTTGCCCCTACGTAACACTGCACTGTATGGGCTAAGTAACAGAACAAATTAGATGCTCAAATTGTCATCATTTCAACCACAAAACTTCTTAATCCTGGTCGTTGATGATTCGGCTACCAATCTAAAAGTGGTGGGTCGAATACTAAGCGATGCTGGCTATGAGACGACCTTTGCCACCCAGGGCAGACAAGTCATGCAGCGGGTTGAACAGGCTCAACCCGATCTGATTTTGCTGGATTTGATGATGCCAGATATAAGCGGCATTACGGTTTGCGAACAGCTACAGGCGCATCCTGACTATCACAATATTCCAGTCATTTTTTTAACGGCTAGTCAGGCACAAGAGCATGTGCTCGAAGCATTCAAGATTGGCGCGGTTGATTACGTTACGAAGCCATTTCAACGGCTGGAATTATTGGCTCGAATTAAAATTCATCTGCTGTTAAAGCACACGACCGATCAGTTAAAGCAAACGAGCCAAGAGCTAAAGATTGCGTTAGAAAAAGCAGAACGTCTGTCTCAAATTGATCCCCTAACTAATATCAGTAATCGTCGCTATTTTTTTGAACAGGCTGAACAGGAGTATGTGCGATCGCAGCGCTATGATCTCGTATTTTCAGTGTTGATGGTTGATATCGACCATTTCAAAGTCATCAACGATAGCTACGGACATCAAACAGGTGATCAGGTAATATCTGGCGTCGCCCAGACTCTAGCTGACACGCTGCGTCAAGTTGATTTGATCGGTCGATATGGAGGAGAAGAGTTTGCCCTGCTCTTGCCAGAAACGCCGCTGGTGGCAGCCGCATCGGTGGGTGAACGACTGCGACAGCGCTTTGCCAATCTAAAGTTTCCAGTCAAACACAGGAACGCTAACTCAGCCAATCTGGCTACCCATCAGCTCGGTCAACTTCGCGATGACGGGTTTATCCTACAGGTGACAATTAGCGTTGGAGTAGCGGAATATCGCCCAACCGATAACAACATTGATGATGTGTTGGAGCGTGCCGATCAAGCTCTTTATCAGGCGAAAGCGAATGGTCGAAATCAATGCTGTCCTGCACTGGATTAGCACGTAAAATATTGAATGGCATACCGTATCACAGCTAACGGTATGCTGGCGATAGATTAAATAGACTCACATCTTGCAACAAACCCAATGCTAACTTCAACCGAGTTCTCCTGGCCGCTTTGGCCAATTGTGCCCCTCTATCCCTACGGCAAGCGACGGACAATCCGTCAAGAGGTAGTCAAAGACACGATTTGGACGTTTGATCAGCAGCAGGGCATTTTTTATGTTGTCGTACCGATTCGGATGACGGTCGTGCGGCTGGCAGCAGGGGGATTACTCGTCTACGCACCTGTTGCACCAACGCCAGAATGTATTCAACTGGTACGAGAGCTAGAAGCCGTACATGGCGCAGTCCGCTATATCATTTTGCCCACTGTTTCGGGGCTTGAACATAAGGTATTTGTCGGCCCATTTGCCCGCAAGTTTCCAGAAGCACAGGTATTTGTTGCGGCAAATCAGTGGAGCTTTCCCCTAAACTTACCCCTGAGCTGGTTAGGATTTCCGGGCGATCGCACCTATGTTTTACCCAAAGATAGCCGCTTAACGCCCTTTGCTGATGAGTTTGATTACCGGGTTCTCGGCCCGATCAATCTGGGGCTGGGGCCGTTCGAAGAAGTTGCTTTTTTCCATAAGCGATCGCAAACTCTCCTCGTCACCGATTCGGTACAAGCTATCCCCTACGATCCCCCGCCAATCGTGCAGCTTGATCCATTTCCGCTCCTCTTTCACGCCCGCGAGAATGAACTCGAACCAACGCAGGATACCTCCATTAATCGGCGCAAAGGCTGGCATCGCATCGCCCTATTTGCCTTTTACTTCCGCCCTAGTGCCCTGACAGTCCCCACTCTGCGGGAAACCGTCCGCAACGCCGCCAAAGCCCCCGATCGCTCCCGCCGCAACTACTTCGGCCTTTTTCCATTTCGTTGGCGATCCGACTGGCACGAGTCGTTCAATGCGCTATATGGCGGTGGTCGTCTGTTCGTCGCACCCGTTTTGCAAACGCTGATTTTCAGCCGTGGCCCTGAAATTGTGATTGACTGGGTTGATCAAGTTTCTCAATGGAACTTTCAGCGCATCATCCCTTGTCACCTCGATGCGCCGCTTGCCGCCACTCCCCAGCAGTTTCAGCAAGCCTTTAGCTTTTTAATGAAGGATGCCAAGGTCGCCCCAGCTGCACCCTTGCCCGCCGAAGACTTTGAACTCCTGCGCGAACTGGAAACTAGCCTCAGCAAATGGGGCATTACGCCACCCCCGCAAAGGAGGCTTTAGTCAAGTCCTCTTGGGGGAAACGTTTCCCCCAGATGGTTATATATATGAGCAATGAAGAATCAAGGGGTAGAGGGCTATAGCTCTCTACCCTTTTAGGTTTCAGGTATGTAAAGCCAAAATAAACGTTGGGTGATGTGGGTTAATTTAGGGCGATATAGGCTCATATTTTAGGCAGATTTTAGTCATGGACTTAAAAGGACGGATTGCACAGGCAAATGGAAGGCTTCGATCAGCAAATGTAGGAGTAACGATAGAGCAGTGTGGCTCGCGGCTGCGATTGAGGGCAACACTGCCACCGAAACCCAGCAGCAAGAAAACCGAGCCACATCAGCAGCGGATATCGGTAGGCATTCACGCAAACCCAGCCGGAGTTCGTGAGGCGGAGAAGGTAGCGAGAGAGATTGGGGCCGCTTTGGATCGCGATCGCTTTAGCTGGCAGGACTACTCTAGAACTCCAGTGGAGAAGCCTTTGACCATCGGTGAGGAGATACGGAGGTTAGAGCAGGCATTCTTCAGCGACGGCGGCACTGTCACCACATGGAAAGGAGATTATCGAAAAGCGTTCGGTCGGCTAGATATGGA
Organism: uncultured bacterium; assembly: GCA_966674685.1. Taxonomy (GTDB): domain Bacteria; phylum Cyanobacteriota; class Cyanobacteriia; order Phormidesmidales; family Phormidesmidaceae; genus Thainema. The sequence continues at coordinate 13,062 of CBKWJC010000087.1, read as the reverse complement.
GAAACCGCTAGATGTGGAGTATCTAGCGGCTGTATTAGAGGAGATAGACCCAGACTCCAAGACTCGGCGGAGATGCGCGACGGCATTTAGCAGATTATTGGAAAACGCTGGACAAGAGGCAACACTTTATCATTTGGCAGGAAAGTACTCGCCTAGTCGAGTAAACCCGCGTGACTTGCCCAGCGATGAACTGGTTACGAAATATCGGTTCAGTATATCCAATCCTGCTTGGCAGTGGGTATATGGAATGATGGCGACTTATGGCCTGAGAAATCATGAGGTATTTCACCTTGACCTATCCCGGTTCCCTATCATCCAGGTGCTAGAGGGAACAAAAACGGGAGCGCGATCCGTCTGGCCGTGCTACCCAGAATGGGCAGAGGAGTGGGAACTGTGCGATCGCAAATTACCCAGGCTTGTTTCAGGGAGAACAAATAGTCAACTTGGTCAAAAAGTAACCGGATATCTATCGCCCAAGCTTCCTTTCAAGCCCTATGATCTGCGTCACTGTTGGGCGATTCGGACGGCGATCTTTAGCTGGCCAGTGGAGCTGGCAGCGAATCAAATGGGGCATTCGCTTCAAATTCACAATCGAACTTACCAGCGCTGGATCAGTGATTCACATCACCAGCGGGTGTACGAACTACTGGTCAGCAGACCGGATCGCCCTCTGCCCCCCCAATGCCCAAGTCCTAACCCATAACGGTTTTTGGATTGCATAACCCGCTTGCCAGTGTTCTAGTAAGTACTCCAATTGTTGAACTCTACGGTTAGTCATTCTTTCCCCATCTTCAAGAGTGAATCTCATTGAAGCTTCAGCATGAGTGTAAGGATTAGTAAATTCAATGCGGTGAACTGTGGTCATAGCTCCATCACTCGTCACGTTCTAGATATTTTTCGATGTTGGCAATGTGCCACTGATAGGTGGGTCGGTAGGCTTTGGGGTTGATGCAGCGCCAGTGTGTACCGCGTTTGAAGGACTGTTCACGGTTTTCATAGAGAAAGTCTTTGGACACGCCCAGCGTCTGAGCTGCCGTGCTGGTGGAAACCCACGGGGATGTTCTAGTCATCGGTCACGCCCTCCAACGATCTACAGGGGCACCAACGTAAAACCCCTTCTCCATCACATTCGACACAAGCCTCTGATGCTCCAGGCTCATACTCCAAAGGTAAATCTTCATATAGGTCAAAAAATCCAACTCCAAAGCATTGCCAGCAAGACGACTCACGCATATTTCGACCACAAGCGGGACATTGAAGATCGGAGTAATCCCAGTCAGGCGCAATCATGATTCACTTCCTCTTCATTGCTGCAAGGTTGTACATGGATACTTCCCTTACTGCCGCAGATGGGGCAATCAACCCAGAGAGAATCAATCTCGAAAGTTGGGTCAAAATCTTCCTCAAACCACCCTCCAGCACCGAAACAATGGGGACATTCTTTGCTCGAACTAAAGGCTAAAAGACCATAGATTTCCATCAATCGTTTACCCCCTCATCTTCTCTATGCAACCCATCAAATGATGCAGGGTTGTTATTTGGGGGTTGCATAGTCTGCATACTTGAGCTGAAACCCTCATATAGACCGAGTTCTAGCGGTTTCTGATCGGCTTGATCGCCAGTGTTCACCCCCTGATCAATGTTCAGATCATGCAAACTCTGAACATCGACCCTGCATAAATTGCTCAATCGCTCTACCTGAGAGCGTTTCTGGCCTCGCCAGAGGACTGTACACTCATGATCACTGATGATCACCTGTAGAACACCGTACCAGCCCTTTACATCGCGTCGCGTGACGCTGCAACCCGTGTATAGCGGTAGTTCTGGCTGATTTTCGTCGCTATGCAGACTTTCTAACGTGTTAACTCTGTTAGTTGAGTTGTTAGATTCCGAAACGCTTGCTGTGACTGCGTTTTGTGAGTTATCTAACAACTTACACGCCTTAAGGGGTTCTGAAGGGGTTGCATCGTGCAATGCAGACTGTTCTATAGAAAAAAATTGATTTTTTGTTAGATAACTACCTCTATCGCTTGCATCGTCTGGGTTTGAGGTATCTAACAACTCATCTAACAGTTTAATAGAGTCTGCATTCCTTACGTAGGTAATATTACGCCTCGATCCTTCCTTTTTTAGCAGGTCGTCAGCGTGCAATCGAGCCAAAACGACATACAACGACTGCTTAGGAATTCCGGTCGCCTCATGAATCTGATGAATCGTGGCAGCGCCAGCAATGCTCATATACTCCATAACTATGGAGCGCTGATCATCGCTTACATAGGGATTCCAGTTACCCAGTAACCGCCAGAGAAGTGTGTGAGCATCTAGTGCAATTTTTAAATCACCCTTGCCCCAACCGTTTTCGTAGAACAGTCGATAGCTCTTATCGTCGGCTGCTAGGAGCATCGTTCCCCGGCATGTGGCTCGCAGTGCTGATGAGCCCCGAATCTGGTCGAAGATATCAACCTGATCCAGGTTGTCTACGGTTAGCTTTTTGGTGTGGTGGACTAAGACTGTCGCCACTCCGAAATCTTGCGAAATATCTTGCAGCGGCTCAATGATTTGACCGATTTCTGGTGAACCCTCTCCCATCGCATCCATGCGAGCGCGTGACAGAGTATCGACGATGACCAATCGCGGCTCCACATCTTCCACTAGGGCTCTGAGCTTATCGGGTTCATTTAGCTTGAATTTTCGATCTACCCAGTAGACGGGCAAGCCACGTGACCAACCTTGCGCCTGTTCCCTCTGCTTGATCTTCGTGTCGGAGTCTTCATATTTACAGTAGATTACCGGGCCTTGGTTCACTGGTCGATCAAGAAACTTTTGGCCGCTGGAAACTGAAAGCGCTAGCGTCATCGCAAGAAGAGACTTACCCGCTCGGGGTGATGCCGCCAGCATGAACATCTCTTCCTGTGTGATTAAGTCAGGGACTAGCCACTCGACATAATCTTCAGCCGTATCTAGCAGCTCGTCATTGGTCTTGACGTTTGCCCACAGTTCAGCTCGTGGCTTGACCACTTCGGTGGCGGCGGTTTCGGCCTGGACGAAATCGGCCAAGGTGTAACCAGCGTCTAGCGCGTTCGACGCATCCCAGCCTTTGACTTGGCAATCTTCGGGCATGGGGACGGCGGCGATCGCACTTCTCCCACTGAGCGCGATCGCAAGTTTCCGGGCACCATCTTCGCCAGGGATGAGGCCCGATTTGGTCGGTTTGTCGTTGCGATCGTAAAAAATAGTCACTTGCCCAGGTAATTTGTCCAGCTCAGTTGCTGTTGGGACATTGCCGCAGCCTGTAGTGAAGCAGGCCACTGCTACGGAATCCTTCAATTGTTCGGAACTTTTGACGAGCCATCCGAGCCGGATCGCATCCCATTCGCCCTCACATTGCCAAGTTCGGCTCGCTTGCTCTGGTAAATGAGTAAAGAATGTCATGGAAGGTATTCCATATTGCTTCCATGCTGGGGTGTCCTTTGGTAGCTCATGAATCGGAGTCCAGGGGGAAACCCTCTTTTTCTGAAAGTATGCGGTTTTGTCGGCTGTAGGGATTGGAATTGAGATGCACATTAACATTTTAGAGCCTGAACGCGCTCTACAAACGCCAAGTTGATAGTAGGAAATCATCTCGTTTGTGATGCCTTTTTGATTTAGCCATTCAATCGCTAATTTAGATTTAGTCAGCAGTTGTTTATTCTGCTGCTTCACTTTTTGCGGTGTAACTGTGACGTTGCTGCTAACAGTTTGGCTGGGTTGTGTCGGTGGCTGCATCGTTTGGCCTTTGGGCGCTCCAAGCGCGGATCTAATTTCTACGGGTGTACATCCTCGATGACATTTATAAGCCCCGTCTGTATTGGGAATTAAGGCTAGGTTCTTCTTTTTACCCTTGCCTTCTTGGTCGCAACTTGGGCAGATTGCTCTACCTTTTGAGTCAAATTCGATGTAGTCTGTAATGCGAAACATATCAGTCTCCAAACAAAATAGAAAAGCCATCCCTATTTAGGGATGGCGTTCAATACGATTTATCGGAAAATTGGGCTAGTCACGAGTATTCAACGCCTCAATTAATGCGTCTGCAAAATAGACAGCCTCCTTTGCTATCTCGTTTGCATTAGATCCACCGTCTAAGAGGTATCTCCCTAGCGCTTGCAGGGCGATCGCAGCGAAATACTCGCGTTTGGTCAAGCCGTGATTAATCTCTGCGATTTCTCCGTGGTCGCCTACGCATAGAGGAAATGCTGATTGTGTAGGAGTTGTCTTCATGCCACTACCCCCACTGGACGGCAAACAGAGCGGAGTGAGACGCAGCGAAGGACATCAATCGACACATGGCGCTTATCCGCTGGTCTGTCCATCCAGTTGGAATCAAACGCGATCGCATAGGTTTCGCCGACGGCTGGAACCAGCAGGCATTCAGATGGGATTTGCGGTATCCGCGCAAAAATCTGATTTGCTAGGCGGTTCATTTGCTTCTCTAGTGCGCGGTATTCATCACATTCAGGGTGATAGCACTGACGCTCAAAATAGAGACGGGCAAAGCCTCTCAGCAGGATTTTGATGTCCTCAAATTCTGGTTGGTTCATAGAAGAGGAATCTCCTTAGAATGCGGGTGTTTTCTACTATCCTCAATATTATGCGTGTTATGCTGTATTTGTCTAGATAACGCGCATTATATTGTTAAAGAATAACGCGTATAATTTGGAGGTGTAGCGTGAGTAAGAACCATGCCGAAAGCAAGACATCGAAAGGAACCCAAGAAACCTATCAACCTTACATTGACGCCAACAGCCAAGGAGGGATTGAAGTCGCTAGCAGAACAGATGGGAGTTTCCCCGTCGGAACTGGTGGAGCGGCTAGGGCGCAACGAAATACAGTTGACCCAATTACCGGGGGAATCCTTAGCCAGTTGATTGATCAGGTCAAAAGTCAACTGGCAGAGGCTGAAGAGTGTGTCGAGTGGTACGAAAGAAAGAAAACTGAATATCGGGGCCAACTTGACCGATTGGAGCATCTACATCGACTGATGGAAGAGGAATTTACAGATTAAATTCCACGCATAAAAAGAGCGATCGCACTGCGCGATCGCTCTTTGCGTTGAGAGGGGTGTGAAGCGTGAAGCGTATCAGCAGTTTGATTTTTCAAACTCATGTTTAAGAGTATAAGTACAATTGAATCCTCTACTAATAAGTTGGTTCACGAATGGGAAAGAAAGCGATCGCCAAAGTGCGATCGCTTTTTCGTTACTGAACCCTCTTATGGGCATCTCCTCAAAGCCTGACACCGTGCAGTTTTCATAAGTACATACGCCAGTGTTACAGCCATGAAAAGAAGGGTAATATCAGTCTATTCCTAATTAACTCTTAAGGATTCATAGTTATGGGATTATCCCTTGAACAACGATTCGGTACAGGCGCATCTCTATCCGGTGGAGTCCTGAGCGTCAACATCACCAACCTCACTGGCCTCACCAGCGCCACCGCTACCCCTGATCAAATCTTCGCGGCTATGATTCTCCACAACAAAGCCATTCAACCGACCAACGCCTTAGATGACGCCACAGTCGGCGTGACCATCGACGATCCGTTTCTTCAAATTGTGAGGAGCGATAGCCAGATTCAATACAGCTACAACGTAGGGCTTTATAAGGCAGCGGCGTTGGGTGGCTCTCTTGATCCGGATGATGTGGTGAGCTGATGAGTACGCCGGAAACGATTGTCAGCTATCAATGGCCGGATGATCCGCAGCAGTATCGAGTAAAGGTGAATGACCTCACAGCCACGGCGGAAACAGAGCAGATCACCCTGCCGGGTACCTGTGAATCACAGTCGTACATTGTGACTTCTCGGATTCATTATCGGCAGTCTGGAGCTAATTGCATCTACTGGCCGCGAACTATTCAGTCTTCAATTCTCGGCATCATCACAGGTGAGACGCGCGATGAGTGCATTAATGGCCTTTGGCGATTTCAGATTGCTTCTAGATATGCGGACGGAAGTTTGCGCTATTGGTATTCTGTCGGTTCCGGCTGCCAGTGCCAGTATCAACGCACGTCAGGCCAAATCCTATCCGTCAATCTTTCTAGCTCATCATCTGGTTGCGCCCCAAACGCTTGCAAGTTCATTGTCAAAAATAGTCAGGGTGCAATCGTTTTCAGCGATCAAAGGGAGGGCGGTTGTCCAACCTGGAGCGTAGAAGGTGATTGTCCCCCAGATACTCTCAAGTGTGGTGATTGCTGCCTCGACTGTGGTGATTATTTGGGCAGTGTGCGATCGCTCACTAATCAGGTTAAACAGTTGCAAAGTCAGCCATTGGATATCAATAGATGAGGAGGGCATGTGTCCGAATGCGATCAGCTCAAACAGGAGATAGCAGCGCTCAGGGCGGAGATATCCAAGCTAAAGCCGCTAGACCAGGGAAAATTTAACAGTATGTTGCTGGCTGGTGCTGGAGTGCTGGGAGGGATGTTTGTTACTCATCCCGAAATCCTCAACATGCAGTCCAATATCAAAGCTTTTGCTCAGATGCAGGCATCACAAGCGCGGCACTCTGCCGAAAATGCATTGATGCAAGCTGAACTGGCATCTCGTAAGGCTCAAATAGCACAAACCAAAGCTGCATCTGCGGATAATGCCGCTACTGCTTTGGGCAGACGGTTAAAAGCTCTTGAGAATAAAGTCGATAACTTCATGTCTGCCGTATCGCGATCCATTCGTAATCTTACGAATCAAGCTTCGTTGGCAATCCGCAAGGCTTTAGAAGCCAGTAGTCTTGGACGGCAAGCACTTCGATATATCGACGATATTGCTCCTATTGCTAGAAGGGCTTTGAAGGTGGCTCTGAAAGCTCTGGGAATGATCCTCAATATCTTGGATTTGATTGCGGGTCTGGCAACTCTGGCTGAGGTTCAGGGCTTGCGACGCAGAATGCAGGCTATTGAAAAATCTCAAGATCGGCTGAGTGCTGATATGTCGAAAATTTTGTCAATCATCACTGCGATTAAATTTCGCTTAGATGCCTTTGAAAAGCTCATGCACGCTGCTACAGAGCTATCTCAGCAGGCGATGAAAAATGCAGGGCAGGCTATTCGGGATGCAGCAATGGCGCTTAGAGATGCAGCTAAGGCGCAAACTACGGCGGAAACCGCTCAACAAACTGCAATGGAAGCTCAACAAACTGCGATGCAGTCTGCTCGTAACGCTGCTGTTGCCGTTGCTACTGCTAATGCTGTGCAGGGCGCTGTAGCTGGTGTCGGTGCAATTGCCCGTGGCGCTATGGCGCGTGCAACTGCTGCTGGAGCCAAAGCTGATACTGCCATCGGTATCGCTCGGAGTCGACGCAATGGGCGTGATGGTCGCAATGGGCGTGATGGTAAGGACGGTGAAAGGGGTGCGCGTGGGTTTATGGGCTTGCGCGGTCGTACTGGTGCTGCCGGGGCACCTGGTCGAACTGGAGCGCCTGGTGCTGCCGGGGCACCTGGTCGAACTGGAGCGCCTGGTCGAACTGGAGCGCCTGGTCGAACTGGAGCGCCTGGTCGAACTGGAGCGCCTGGTCGTGATGGTCGTGATGGGAAGGATGGGGAGATGGACGCTGCTGATAAAGCTTTGCTTCGAAAAATTGACCGGACAACTGCGGACACAAATCGCCTCTCTAAGGTGATGTCGCCAGTGGTTCTCACAACAAAAACAGTTTTGCTGAAGACTCAGCAGACGCTGACTAAGCTCGATGAATTTTCCCGGAAGGCGTGGCAGTTCACGCGAATGGATAAGGTAGTGTCAGCGCTCACGCTAGTGGTCACGCTGCACAATGCCTCAATGCTGACGAGAGAGTTAGGGGAGACACTAGGCGAGCTTACTAGCCAAGTTCTCAACGTCATCGGCATTCGGGACGAAGAAGGCAACGCCCTCGACGTGAATGGGCTAATTGGCAACACGTTCGAAAATCTGATTATCTCCATCCTGGGAGCCGAAGTATATGCCGGGGTTAAGCTGCAATGGCTCAGAATGAACCGAATTTTGCAAGCAGGCTCTCAGGTCATCTGGACTGTTCGCAGCATCATGGACAGCACGGCAGAAGTCGAGGAATGGATAGCGGAGAATCTAGGCAAAATCGGCAACGCCCTCAAGAAATACGGTGTAGTTGGCCGCTCTGCCTATCCATATATGGCCGAGAAAGTGCGCGCACAGGAGAAATGGCGCAACCGAATCGGACGGGTTACAGATGGTCTAGAGTCGCTGGAAGATACTGCCAGTTCACTCTATGCCGTCACCAGTACAGTTAGGGATGCTCAGGAAGAAATTGGTGAACTTGGCAACAACGCAGGTCAATTTCGTGGCATGGTCACAGGAGAGATTGACCCAGCCACAGGCCAGCCTTACATCCCACAGCAGTCACAACAACCCGTCGATAACGCTGAAGTTGCTGCCGCCGCTGCCGCTGCCGCCGCCGCGAGCCAGTCGCCAGAGATCAGCACAGCCGACATGAATCGGGGTTAAGGGAGAAAACGCCAGTGCTACCGGATAATTTCAGCCCTTCTGAACACCTACAGGACACCATCAAAAAGATTTACAACCGTGCTGTCCGTGAGTATTTCAAGGATTTGGGCGGTGATGATTGGTTACCTAATGTCAATTCATCACGCGATTCGCTTCGCATGGCGGTGCAGCATTTTGACGGCGATACTTTTTTCATGACCATCGCAAAAATGCTGGCCTTTGACCTTGCGCTGAATCAGCGTATGCAGGGTGTACCAGGATTTGAGGAGGGAGGCAAAGGCCCCTACCGGAAACACAAGCCCCAAATCCTGCTCTATTTCCAAGAGGACAACGAAGACATTGAGCCGGGATATGCGCCCGTTACAGCCCGGATCAGCTTCCGGCTGATGAACTACACCAGCGAATCGATCACAACTGCGATCGCAACTAATTACGCGATGGACATCCGCAGTGAGTTCGCCACCAATAACGGCTATGTATGGCGCAAGGGAAAGGAGATGTGGAGCTACAGCAATTGGGAACAAGGCTATCAATTGCAACTGTTATGTAGAAGTGAAGCCGATGCAGTTGCTCTCGTTCAAAAAGTAATAAGCATTCAAAATGACACCTACCAGCCGGAATTCATGAACGTGAATAAAAATCAGGCTGAAAGTATCGCTTACCCCACCAATCCAGGGACGGATATCATATTAGGTGAATCCCGCAAGTTAGCCAGACGCAGACCAATCGCAGACGTGCGTTTTCAATACGCATTGATGAAGATTGACAAGCTCCCAAATCCTATCACCCTAGTAGATAGATCCGGAACTTGGCCCAACCCTTTAGTCTCGGTCTAAGGGTTTTTACTGAATAGTTGATTCCCAAAATTTAACCAGAACGGCTAGCCTTTTCGGTCGTTTTTATAAGTTTTTTCCTAATGCCATAATAGGCGAAACTAATCAGGGTGCTATCTATGGCTAGACGCTACAGCCGCATTAAGCAAGGTGCTTACTACAACACAGCTCTACAAAACTATATTGAGCATTTACAGACTGCTGCAACTCGTCCGCGTCAAATTGGTGTACGCGAGCCGCTAGATTTCCGCCCAGTCTACGTCCGTCCCTTCGGTACAAACTTAGGAGGCGCTACTGAAGTAGTTGAAGGACGCGCCCAGGATGGCCATATTACGGCTTTAAAACCACTGATTGACCAGGCAGGAACAGGCTGCAAAGTGTACACAGTTGCAGATCTAGCCTCAAATGTTGTTGTTCCGCTAGGTGGGTTTAAGCCTGCCCGTGTTATTTGGCAAAATGCCACAGCAAGAGACACGGGTGTCGCCACTTCTCAAGTTACTGGGTTGCAGTACTTACAATATAGAAACGTAGCTCGCCGTTCTTGTGCATTTGGCCGAGCCGCAGAAACTGACAATATTTACAGCAGCTTTAGCACTCTTAAAGCTGTATTAAAAGGTCAGCCAGGTGCAATCAATCGAGTTTCTTTGTCAGAAGAAAACATCACTTACGAAGCATAATTATGTATTCCGCTATTGACCCCATAATCACATTTGATCGCGACGAGCCGGATATGAATCTAGCCGATCAGATGAAAGAAGCTAAGCTGCTGGGACAGCGAAATCGAATCCTTCAATCTGTCATGGATGGAAGGGAGGATTTAGATACTTATCTAGACTGTCTTGCAGAACAGGGCATCGATCCGATCGCATGGCTTGAAATGGCAGCGGCAAATATGCAGTATGTGGTTGATAGCGGAATAACGTTTCAAGAAACTCCTAGCGGTTTACTTATTCCTTTGTAACTATGCCGTGGGCAACTTTAGGCACAGTAACTCCTAGTTTTGACTGGGAACTTTTTGACCAGTTTGTAACAGATGCAGAACTGTTTCGGGTGTCAATGACCTATGACGTTCCGAACCCTGGCAAGCTTGTTTTTGCCAGCGTTTTCAGCTCTGCGGAAACGTCAGAATACATCACTGTTTATCCCAATCTAGAGCCGCAACTGTTCGACTCAATTCTGTCGCCAGCAATGCAGGCTTACACCAATGGGACTCGTTACATAAAATGCAAGGTTACGGCTCGCAGCCGATTACCACTCGATTTAAATTGGCAAGTCACATTAGAGGCTTGGTCTTAGCCGCAGGTGAATAATTGACCTATGAATCTTTTTTCGCGCTCCTAGCTGGCCTGCTCCCGACCATTGGCGCAATCATTGCGATCGTCAACTGGATGCAGAGCCGCTTTGAGAAGCTGTCACACCGTATCGAATCTGTGCAGCATCTACAATCTATAAGAGATACTCAGATCGAAGGCAAGCTAGATAATTTCGAGCTACGAATCAATGGCAATAAAGAGCTGATTGGCCACCGTACCACTCGATTTCAGGAAAGCGACCAGGCGCTGCATAATCGTCTCACCGAAGAAGTGCAGCGAATTAACGCTCAACTAGAGCAGTTCAGAGGTTACTTAGAGAAGCATGGTTTTCAAACCAGGGATAGAGCTTGAGATATGGCGCACGATTGCCAAGAAGAGATTTTAATCAGGGGTGATCAGTATTCAGCGCTGCTGGCACGTCTAGCGGTCATAGAACGCGATATCAATGCGTTGATGGTTTGGGCTGAGAACTGCGCGAAGTGTACCAATCTGCCGCCGCCAGCTTGGTCAGGCCGCATACCCATGCGAGTTAACCAGTCGTCAACACTTTCCTCCTCTCGGACAGACTCTTGAACTCATGAAATGACTTTTATTCTCTGTCGAGGATATATCGTCAGAATGTGGAGCAAAAAACAGCAGTTTTGACGGTTAAAAAATGGGTAATGGATCGAGCTATTTAGGCTAATATCTAGGCAACTAAATATGATGATTAGCTGTAGCTCTGGGGGCATAAGGGGTTACAGCTTTTTATTAAGGGGAACGTTTTCCCCCAAAGTTTTTCAGTACTTAAAGACGTGAGGAGTGAGGAGCAGAAAAGGCTGTAAAGCTGTAAAGGAAACTGAGGGAGTAAGGGAGGCGAGAGAGGTTTTGTAGGGTGTTTTGAGGCAAAGCAAAACGCAGCATGGTTAGAGGTAGAGATTATGAAGGGGAATAGGGTGGCGGAGTAGATTGGCTGTACACATATCACGCAATTACCCATCTACCCATTTACCCATCTACTCATCTACCCTGTCACTCAGCGCTCTCACATTTCCAAGCCAGCAGCATGTGCTCTTAAGTCTGGGTGCGAGTTGAACGCTGGGCACTGCTGAGACTGCTGAGACCGCCGTATCGCATGCGATCGTAAATGGATTGGGTGGGGGCTAGCCAAACTCGCCCTGTACCTCGGAAGGTTTGCAGCAATCCTTCACCACTACTCATTGCGCCCAACAGACTTTTCGCCGACTTCTCAACGCTGAACTGGATATTGCCCGTCCGCATCAGGGCAAAATTGCCATCCACTTGCAGCGTTTCGTTATCGAGATGCACACAGCGTACTTCATCCATAGGTACTGGTAGCTCTAGAACACAGAGACCGCTGCCTCTAATTTGAGTTTGGAAAAAGCCCTCACCGCCAAACACCGCCGACGATACATTGCGCTGAGCTGCAATACCCACCTGTAGCGAACTTTCGCCGCAGTAGAACATTCCTTTATCGCAAATCACCTCTTCATTATTGAGCTGATAGATTAAGAAATCGCCAAACGATGGTTCCAGAAAGACCGACCCCGTCCCGCTATAGCGCGGCGTAAACGCCGTTTCATTGGTTAGCATCTTCTTCAGCATGGCCTTACCAAGGCCGCCGATGCCGCCCACTGCGTTATCCATCTCAATCCGACCGTGCATATAGTGCAGCGCACCCGCTTCAACAATCGCTTCACCGTTATTCAGCATGATGCGAACCTGCTTCAGCTTGAGCCCCGTTTGATTTGCATAGTGAATATCCTGTGCCGTAGCTGGATCATTGCTGCCCGATAAGTTTTTATAGGCCAAAATATCGACCCGAAAACCTTGACTCGTTGCAGAACTAAGAATTTCCAACTTTTTATCAGCTTGAGCCTGCGGCTGAGGCACCGAAGCAGATTGGGACAAGGGCTGAGAGAGTGGTGATTGGGGAGATTGAGTCATGGCTTTTAAGATAAAACTGCGATCGCAACTATATTAACCACCCTCAACAGCAACCGTCGTGATCTCAATCCGACGGCAGTTCTAACCCTAATTCTTCAGCCACAGCCTCAATCTTGGCAATTTCTGCCTCAACTGTTGATAGCCGACGAGTCAGCCGAGTCAGCAGTTTTCCACGTGCGATCGCAGCTCGATACTCCGCAACTTGATGTAGTTTAATGTATTTACTCTTCTTGCCATTGTCCAAAATCTTTCCTTTACCAGCCCGCAACCGCGCATATTTACAGGACTGCTTCGCATTTTCCGACGCCGTTCCCCCGGCTGGTGTAAACTCTAGCCGCACACCCTGCAAACACTCTCCCGACTGGAGGAGTTGTTCAATCTGATCCTGGAGGTTTTGCTGCTCTTGGCGCAGAGTTACTAGCCTCATTTTAGCCCTTTCAAGGTGTTAATTTCTGAGCAGATAAAAGTCGAGCTGTAGAAACC
>CBKWJC010000086.1:0-28922 GCA_966674685.1 uncultured bacterium | reverse complement strand
GAATGGTTACCTATCTCATTATCTTTTTTCTCTCATCAATAAATCAGCCCTGCCTGCTTTTTAAGGGGGACTAAGGGGGGATCTCAACGTCGAAGCGAAGTCTAGGAGATTTATGTATAAACAGTAGCCCCAAGATGAGCAAGGGGTTTGAGGGGGTGAGGCAAGTTATGTACAAACAGCAGCCCTAGTGACAAAAAAAGACTCAACCTTGCGATTGAGTCCAAGTCAGTTGAGGAGACGAGATAACGAGATTCAGAACATCGCAGCCCTTTACAACACGACCGATAGCTCTGGGCTGAGCGTGATCCGCTGCCGCTTAACGGCTTGCAGTAGGCGATTGATTGAACCTTGTTCTTCTTCACTCAGATCGCCGGATAACAATGCGGCTGCAATTCCGTAGCGATCGGCTTGAGTGAGCTGACCCGAATAGGTCGCTTGAGCAAACAGTTCAGCAATTGCACCAGGGAGAATGAGGGAAGCAGCCATGACGAAAGGGTGGAACTCGATACTATTAGTATCAACGGCAAAGACGGTTTTCTCGGTGATATCCACACGTTCAGCGGCGTGATCACCACTGCCTGAATGTGTGACCAACTGCGGTCTCAATGGAGACACAGATCACACAGAATGCTCTAGAGGGATGGCGATAATAACCAATTTGCGCTAAAGATAGCTTGAACTCTCTTCTACGTTGACTGCGTTAGCGCTACCTATGTCTCAACAGCCGACCCCCCGCCAAATCGTTTCGATTCTTTTACCAACGCTGAAGCTCGCTGCTCGCTATGCTCAGCAGATTCAATCTCAGATTAGGGCACAACCCGATAAAGAATATGACAATATCTTTGCCTCTGCCCTGAGTGATGCAGATCTGTCGGTGCAAACGATGGTCGAAGTCGCACTGCTGGGTACGTTTCCAGAGCTTCGCTTCTTCGGTGAAGAGTATGAACGCTCCTATAACACCCAATATTTTCGGGCCATTACTCTGGGTGAGCAGGATGACTATTTAATTACACTTGATCCCATTGACGGTACACGGTTTTATCTGGATGGTCATCATAACTACTGCGTCATTTTAACCGTGCTGAACCGAGATGAATACGAAGCTGCGATCGCACTTTTTCCTGCCCAGGATGTTTACTATTACGCCTTTCGAGGTGAGGGAGCCTATCGCGGTACCTTTACCGATGGGCTGGATGATTGCTTACCGTTTCACCTCAGCACCGTTAGCAACACAGTTTACCTCAGCCGAGAGATGATCCCCGATGTTTATACAGCTCTAGCGGAACGGTATCAGGTACTGTCCCTATCAGTCGATTACTCGGCTGAACACCAGATCCCAAACCACACCGACCTGTTAAGCGGCAAGCTATGCGGTTCAATTTTAGAAAGCGGCAAGTTTATTGACAGCGCTGCGATCGCATTTTTAGCCCAAGAAGCAGGCGGGATTGTCACCACCTGGGACGGCAGCACTCCTCCACCGTTGGACACCAGTAATCAGTATCAGCGCCCTGGCCTCCTCATTGCAGCATCTTCCGACATTCATCAGGATTTACTCCAGGTTGTCAGCCGATTAGTGACCCAACAGCAAGGCTGATTGACAACCCTCTACAGCCCTTTACGCCCTTACTTTAAATTTCTCTAAACCTTTACGAATCCACCGCTTATCAGCTTGTAGAAAGATAGATACCCATGTTTTTTCTCTCACTATCCTTTATCCGGTGATCCCGATGAGCCAACGATCTCAAGCTGATGCGATTATTCGTTCTCATGTGCTGTGGGCAATGGGGGGTGGACTGATCCCGATTCCGCTGGTTGATTTTGCTGCTGTCACCGCCATCCAACTAGAAATGCTCCAGCAGCTTGCCCACCTCTATGGCGTTAACTACAATCGCAGCATGGGGAAAGCCTTTGTCTCTGCGCTCACGGGTACGACACTGGCTCGCATTGGCGCTAGCTTCATCAAAGCGATCCCAGGTGTTGGCACCTTAATCGGTGGAGCTTCGATGGCCATTACGTCTGGGGCATCTACCTACGCGGTTGGTCAGGTCGCCATCAACCACTTTTCCAGCGGGGGTTCGCTCAGCAACTTTGTGGAAGAGCAAGTGCAGGCAGCCTATGAATCGGCCTTTGAGCGCGGCAAGAGCTATGTATCTGATCTAGAAAACGAACAGGGTGATCAGGCAGCCGATATCTATCAAGCCCTGGCAAAACTGGGTCAGCTCAAAGATCAAGGTATCTTGACGGAAGAAGAGTTTTTGGCGAAGAAACAAGAGCTTTTATCTCGCCTGTAGTCTGGTCAAACCTAAAGAACGCTGAGGGCGGCACGCATCATGTACCGCCCTCAGCGTTCTTTAGAAGAAAGCGTTCAGCACATTAACAATTTGCTCATCTGACCAACCGTGAATTAGCAGCACTTTAATTGGCGATGAGTGACCACTGGCGATTTCGATTTGGCTTTTATCAATTCCTAAACGCTGGGCAATTAATTCAATCACTGCCGCATTCGCCTTGCCTTTTTCAGGTGGCGCTTGCACCTTGACTTTCAGCGACTCACCTAGCCACCCCATAATCACATCTTTAGACGAAGATGGTACAACTTTGACCTGAATTCTTCCCATTTATCTCTCTTGAACGAAGTCAGCCCAACCCCAAAGCACTATGGTCTGGATAGTGCGAGTTAATCGATTCACATCTTGCACAAAAAACCAGAAGGGGTCTTAAAGTGTAAGGTGCAAGGTGCAAGATGTGACTTTAGCCTGCGCTGCTACAAGTTGAAACCGTAAGCTGGCTATGCATCATCTAATTTCTAACTTAGTCTCTAAACTCTCTGCTGTACGAAACGCTGTATTGGCCACAATTCTCAGTCTGGGGTTAACGGTGATGAGCTGGAGTTTGAGTGGATCTGGATTTGGATCTGGATCTGGATCTGGATTTGCGATCGCAACTCCCCTAACCACAGTTCCCGTAGCATCACAGTCCACCCTACTAGTTGCCAAAGCCTCAGCAGCGGATATCTTTCAGGATGCCTATGAGCATCGCTATACCTGGGACGAGAACTTTCCGGGTTATCAGGCGGAAGTCTCGATTCGGTGGGGCGAAAATGTGGATCAGGGCTTAGTGTTTGTTGGCCCTAATGGCAGCGTAGACGTTCGCAATATTGAAGATGATGCCACCCGCCAAGTGATTCAAGAGCAGCTTCAGATGGAAATGATTCACCGTCGCTCCCGTCCGTTTGACGCCATTCATCGCCAGCAGCAGTTCCAAATTGGTGAAACCCGCGACGATGGCGCAATTGAAATCGTCGAAACAGATATGACAAATGCAGTTCCAGAGCCGGGGACAAAACGCGATCGCACCGCATCCTATTTGATTAAGAATCATAAAATCACGCAGGTAAACCGCACAATGGGCAGCGTAGAGGTGACGGTGAACACCCTGGGCTGGATTACGCCGCCGGAAGGGGATCTGCCCACCCACTTTGAAGCCATCTTTCGCGATATTGCGACCGGAGCAGTGCTAGAAAAAGACGATGTGCGCGACTTTCACGAAAAAATCGGCAGCTACTATCTGCTGACCGAACGCGAAATCCGCAGCGGCGAAGTCTTAGGGCCTCGCCAGAAACCCCTCGCCGATATCTGGATTCGCTTTAACGATATTCAACCGCTTTCTAGCGTATAGGGGTGGCACCATCCGCCCTGCAGTTCCAACCGTAGCTGTAGCCAGCTCTGTTATAGGAAGTCCGGTTGAAAACCCATGATTTATTTTTTGTGAAGCGCTTGCGGAGCAAGCGCTTCACAAAAAATAAGGCTCTTATACGCGGACTTTAGCCTTTCCTAAGCTACTGAGGTACAAGTTATTTTTTGGAAGCCGCGCGGAGCGCGGCTTCCAAAAAATAACTCCCCCTTTATTAGCACAAGAAGTGCTATTGATATTAGGAAACGGACGTTTTTGGGGCGCGGCAGACCTACAAAAACGTTCTAATCAATGTGACTATCGCTATAGAAGGGTCATTTTGTCGTTATACAGCACAAAATGACCCTTTTTTACAAAAATATTTCGGTAAGCTTTAGCTACGTTTTGGGATGTTAAACTCCCCGTTTGGGCACTCTAAGTATGTCTTCTCATATCTAGCACCAAAATCCAGAAGGATTATTTTGTCGCCGCAGTGTGGCGGTAAAGTCACGGCTTCGGGTTCCCAACGTGCAAGATGTTAGTCTCCCTCAAATGCTCGATCTGCTTTCAATCTAACGGGAATCAAACAGGATGAATGCAAGTAGAAGCAATCAACGTCAATTGCAGGTCGTGAGGCAACTAGGTTCCATCGAGGCTTGCTTTCATCTGCTTGAATACTGCCCGAATTTGACATGGGCCTCAAATACAACTGGCGAATATATTTATCTGAATCGAGCATGGTTAGAGTTTACCGGGCATACGCTAGAAGAGGAATTGGCGCTGGGCTGGACGGCAGAGATTTATCCTCAAGATCGGGAACTAGCAGCCACTGCATATACGACAGCTTTTGAGGCACGGCAGCCGTTTGAGTTAGAATATCGCCGCCAGCGTCAGGATGGTGACTATCGCTGGTTATTGCATACGGGACAGCCCTGGCTCGATCAGTCGGGTTACTTTGTAGGCTACGTCGGTAACTGCATCGACATCACGGAGCGAAAACAGCGAGAGCTGGAGCTGATTGAAAATAGCAATCGTCATCAGGCGATTCTGGCGGCCATTCCCGATCTGATTGATCTCGTCGATGCAGAGGGCATTCTGCATGATCTAGTGGCACCCAACTATCCTATGTCGCTGATTCCCCCTGAGGTCAACTACATCAATCGCCCGTTAAAAGAGCTGATTCCACTGGAGGTTGCAAACCAGAAGCTAGAGGCTATTCAACACACCCTGGAGATTCAGCAGATTTACACCTACGAGCAAACCATTGAGATGAACGGGCAGCAGGAGTACGAAGAAGTGCGCTGTGTGCCGATGCCGGATAATCGGGTGCTGTCTTTGGTGCGTAATATTAGCGATCGCAAACGGTCTGAGCACATCCTGATGCAGTATGAGCGCATGGTCAACTGCACAGCCGATGGCGTCGCTCTGCTCGATCGCGATTTTGTGTTTTTATTCGCCAATCAAACCTATTTAGACTGGCATCAAAAAACCGTTGATCAGGTCAAAGGACATCCTGTGAGAGACGTGCTGGGCGCGGATCTGTTTGATCAACAGCTCAAACCCCGGCTCGATCGCTGCTTACAGGGTGAAACAGTTCGGTTCAGTCTTTGGTTTCCCTACCGTAACCAACCGCGCTTTCTGAACGTGTCTTACGTGCCGTTTCGCGATGAGACGGAGCAAATCATCGGCGTACTGGCCAGCCTGCGGGATGTCACAGAACTGAAACAAACGGAACAAGCCCTGGCTGAAAGCGAAGACCTCTTTCGCTCTATTTATGAGCAGCTAGGGGTGGGAATCGCCCTCTGCACAGCCGATATGCGGATTGCCCACGCCAATCAAAGGTACTGTGAGCTGACGGGCTACACCGAAGCCGAACTCCAGCAGATGCAGTTTACCGACTTAACCGATCCAGAGGTTGTCAATCAGAATATTGCGCTGTATGACCAACTAATTCGGGGAGAAACCAAATCGTTTCAGTTCGAAAAGCGCTACATCCGTAAAGACGGCAGCCGCATTTGGGTAAATGTAACCGCCACCATTATCCGAAACGAGTCAGGGCAAGTCAAAACCATTGTTGGCATTGTGCAAGATATTGATGATCGCAAACAGGCTGAAGCGGCTCTACAAATTAGTGAAGCTCAGTTCCGGGCAATCTTTGAGAATGCGGGCATTGGCATCGTGACGGCACTACCACCCAGCTATCAGATGGCAGTCACGAATCCATTCTTTCAATCGCTGGTCGGCTATAGTGCGGCAGAACTTCAGCAGACAACCGAACAGCAAATTACGCATCCCGATGATTTGAAACGTGAACAACAGCTCATGGATGCCTGTGGGATTGGAGATGAGGAATATTACCGGCTTGAAAAACGCTATGTGTGCCGAGACGGTCAGGTTATTTGGGCCAGCGTTGGGAAATCGGTGATTCGTAACCAGTCGGGTCAAATTCAGCAGATCGTTACGACGGTTGAAGACATTACAGAGCGCAAGCGAGCAATCGATCTAGAAATTGGCTATAACCGTCGGCTGAAAGAAGCCATCTTTGAAGAAGCAACAGATGCTGTCTTTTTAGTCGATGCCAAGACTCGGCATACCGTCAACTGCAACTCTAGAGCCGTTGAACTCTTTGAAGCTGAATCTAAACTAGATTTGATTGGCTTTGAGGGCAACGAACTTCAGGTCAAGCCGTTTTCAGAAGCCGAATTAGCTGGTATCCGAGATGAAGTCAACCACAATGGATTCTCGATCCGGGAGGTGGAATATCAAACTCAGCGCGGCAATACATTCTGGGGTCGCTTATCTGTCAAACCTATTCAAATGGTTGAATCTGCGCTATTCCTGGTGCAGGTGAGCGATATTAGCGATCGCAAACAGGCCGAGTTAGACATGATTCGCAACATGGAAGAACTGCGCCGTCTGAACCTCAGCAAAGATGACTTTTTGAGTACGGTATCCCACGAGCTGCGGACGCCGCTGACCAGTATCAAGATGGCCAGCAAAATGCTGTCGCTACAGTTAAACCAGTCTAAAGCAAACATGGACTGGCAGCGGATTCAGTCCTACCTGCAAATTTTAGAAGAACAATGTCAGCAGGAAGATGCGCTAATCAACGATCTGCTGGACTTACAGCGCCTCAAGGCCGATACCTACACCCTAAATCTAAGGTTAATTCCCCTACAGGACTGGTTGCCTCCCATTTTAAGAGGGTTCGAGGAACGTATTGAGCAACATCAACAGCAGTTTCGCCTACTGCTACCAGCCGATTTCCCTCCCATCACCTCTGATCCAACGCCACTACAGCGCATCGTCGTGGAATTACTCAATAATGCCTGCAAATATACGCCAGTCGGAGAGCAAATCATCATGGAGCTACAGCTACTGCCAACCGATGAAACCCTCTCCATTCCAAAATTTCAGCTTTCGATCTGTAACTTTGGCATAGAGATTTCAGCCGCTGATCAGCCCCATATTTTTGAACCCTTTTATCGGGCTTATAAGGGAGATCGATGGGCTAAAGCTGGAACGGGCTTGGGACTGGCGCTAGTTCAACAACTGGTCGATCAGCTTGGAGGTACAATTGAATGCTACAGCGGTGCTGCTGAGATTACCGATGAGGGCGCGGAATCATCTCAGGCCAATAGGTTAAGCGACTCAGCTAGGTTAACAACCGATGACCCATCAGATGATAGCCCCGCTGTGAAAACCTGCTTTACGATGACGTTTCCACTGCACGTTAATCAAGCTAATTGATGGGAAGTGAGGCAAGAGAAGAAAGGGGATAAAGGGCTGTAGAGGCTGTAAAGGCTGTAAACAGAGTGATAGGGGGAAGGGGTAATCGGGTAACAAGGCAACGGAGTAACGGAGTAGATAGCTTTGTCGCACTATCTACCCATCCACTCGTCTACCCATCCACTCGTCTACCCACTCCCATCTACTCTTCACTCAGCACTCAGGCCCAAACCCCTCTAGAGCTACTGCTTAATTAAGTTAGCGGTACTGTGTCAATTAGCGGACAGATATCGTTCGGCTTCAGATGCGGTTGAAGAGTTGTCCAGCGATCGCGATATTGCTCAAGCTCGGTTTTAAATGCGATCATCTGCTGAATTTGTGCGTCGAGCTGCTCAATTTTGTCCTGTAAGAGCGATTGGACAAATTCACAGGGGGCATCGCCTTGATGATGCACGGTAAGAATATCGCCAATCTCTTCTAGCGAGAAGCCCAGCGATTGAGCTTTCTTGATAAACTGCACTTGCTGGACGGCGAATGGCTGATAGTAACGATAGCCATTATCACCGCGCTCAGACTGAATTAAACCCAGGCTTTCGTAATAGCGTAAAGCTCCTACTGCAAGGCCAGTTTGTTTGGCAACTTCGCCAATTTTTAAACCTGTTGCTACAGCCACGGCTTTCGTTTTCCTCCGTTTTATTTGGCAATTTTAGTAGGTAATTGTGTTGGGCGAGTTAAGTTTGCGATCGCATCCACGTATCTATTTTCCATTCTAAACCTTCTAGTCAACTAGAGAGTCAAACTCCTCCTGATCACGCAGATAACAGCCGCAGTCAGCTCTGTTGGGATACGGACGTTTTTGTAGCGCGGCAAAGCCGTGTCATAAAACCATCCAAATCAATATGACTATCGCTACAAGCTGTAGAAATTGAGGCCCGAACCCTGATGCATGAACCCCAGAAATTGGGTTAAATCAAATAGAGTTATTCTTTTAAGAAATCGACTATGCAGGGTATGAACTGGGTTGCCAACGTGCTCACCGGGGCAAATGATACTGCTGGTTGGAACTTAGTTCAGTCATGGGGAGGCGTTGCGATCTCGCTTTTCTGCCTTGTTTTACTGCTGTATCGAGAAGTAACCCAGCGTCAGCGTCTACAATCTCTACTATATAGTGAGGCTCGTCTGAAAGCCCTAGTCAACAACCTTCCCTTTAGCTGCTGGATTTGTGATGCTGAGGGCAGACACCTCCTGCAAAATGCCGCCGACGCTCAACAGTGGGGCAGTTTAATCGGTTTGCAATACGAAGACAGCAATCTACCCGCTAGTATCGTGTCGGAGTGGATTCCTTATCGGCAGCAAGTATTGGCGGGCGAGGTAGTTCAAGCTGAAACTCACTACAAAACAGACGAGATACAGCAAACCTTTTTCACGATTTTGGCTCCAATTCACCAAGATGAAGCCGTACAGGGCTACATTGGTGTCAGTATTGATATCACTGAGCAAAAGAAAGCAGAAGCAGCCCTACGCCAGAGTGAGACTCAACATCGAGCGGTACTAAATGCCATTCCCGATTTGATGATCCGCCTGCATCGCGATGGCACCATTTTAGACTATAAGCCATCGCCGGATTTCAAGGCATATCTAACCCAAGCGGCCATTGGCAAAACGCTCTATGAAGTCTTTCCGCCCGAGCTGGCTCAAGAGCGGATGATGTACATCGAACGAGCGCTGCGAACGGAAACAACGCAAGTTTATGAGCTACAGCTGCCGATTGAAGGTGAAATCCGCACCCATGAGGCTCGTATTGTCGTGTGTGGGGAAGACGAGGTGGTTGCCATCGTTCGCGATGTGAGTGAACGGGCCAGGCTAGATACCGAACGCAAACGAGCCGAACTGGCGCTCCAGGAAAGCCGCGATTTATTCAGCGCCACGTTTAACGAGTCCACCGATGCCATTTTTGTCGTCGATGGCCAAACGGGTCTGATCCTGGACTGTAATCAGCGGTCACTGGAACTGTTCGAGGCGGATTGTAAAGAGGACCTGCTGGGTAAACAGGGAATCTCCTTTCATAAAACGCCTTGGACGCTCGAAACAATGGCGGCGGTTAATCAAGAGCTACAGGCCAATGGCGTTTGGAACAGCGAAATTGAATATCGCACCTGCAAGGACAATGTATTTTGGGGCAGCATTTCAAACAAACTATTTTCGATGGCGAACAAATCGCTGATTTGGGTACGCATCACCGATATTAGCGATCGCAAACAGGCCGAGCGAGCGCTACAGCAAAAAGAACAGTTTTTACAGCTCGTTTTAGACAATATTCCTGAACAAATCTTCTGGAAAGATCGAGAGTCCACCTACTTGGGCGGCAATCAGCTTTGGGCCGAAATGGTGGGATTGGGCAGCACCGAGAACGTCGTAGGGAAAACTGACTATGATCTGCCGTGGAATCCTGGTTTTGCAGACGACTACAGGCAAGAAGACCGCATGATTATTGAAACGGAGCAGCCTGTCATCCAGGCAGTTGAATATAAGCAGCATGCCAACGGTCAGTGGCTGTGGACTCGCGTCAATAAGGTGCCGATTCCAGATGAGCAGGGCAATGTGATTGGTATTCTGGGCACGATTGAAGACATTACGGCCAGCAAGCAGGCAGAGGAATCGCTGCGCTCCCGTAATCAAGAGTTGTTGACCCTGCACAATATTTCCGAAATCACGCTCAGAAGCCAATCGCTAAAGGCCGCATTTCAGGGCATTGTCGAAGAAATTAGCAGCGCTACTGGCTTTCCGATTGTGGCGATTGAACTGTACGACCCCATCCGCCAGCTGATGGTTTTTGAAGGTATTCAAGGCATCACGCTGCCATCCGATTGCGATCGCTTAGAAGTTCCGATTGATCAAACGCTGTCGGGACAGGTGGCGCTGACGGGACAGGCTGTCATTCAGCATCTAGTGCAGCAAGAAGCTAAGTTCTGTAGTACGAATGGAGTTTTGAAGCACTTGGGCATTCAAACCTTTATTTGTCTGCCCATGACCGTCAATCAAGAGACAATTGGCGCATTGAGCCTGGGACATCCGGAGGCCGTACCAACCGACGAGCGCAGCCTCCAGTGGCTATCAAGTTTAGCGAACTACCTGGCTTTGATTAGCGATCGCAAACAGGCCGAGATTTCGCTGCGAGAGAGCGAAGGACGCTTAAAGTTAGCCCTGGACGCCACCCAAATGGGCATCTGGGATCTCAACCTCTTGACCAAGCAATCAACCTGGTCGGAAAGTTGTGAAGTTCTCTATGGCTTGGCACCGGGTGGCTTTGAGGGTACCCAGGCTGCCTTTCTCCGCCAGGTTCATCCGGACGATCTGGAATGCGTTCAGCAATACTTGACCCAGGTAACTCAGAAGGATACGGAACTCAGCCATGAATTTCGGATTGTTCATCCGGATGGCAGCGTTCATTGGGTATTGGAACGAGGGCAGGTCTTTTATAACGAAGACGGGAATGCGGTTCGAGTCCTGGGCATTTCCATTGACATCACCGATCGCAAGCAGTTTGAAACCTTTTTGCAGCAGGCCAATGAAGAACTGGATATCAAGGTGGCCGAACGCACAGCCGAACTGAATCATGCGATCGCACAGCTCCAGCAAGAGATTCTACAGCGTCAGCAAACCGAAGCGGCGCTGCAAGATGCCCATGCCAAGCTGACTCAGTGGGTCGATGATTTGGAACAGCGGCATCAAGAAATCACCCTGCTGAACGAAATGAGCGATCTGATGCAGGCTTGCTTAACGGTGAATGAGGCTTATATTGTGATTGCTCAGCTAATGCCGCGCCTATTTTCCGGCTGTAGCGGCGCGGTATATGCCATTAGCGAGTCGAAGCAGCTCGTTGAAGCCGCGACGGTTTGGGGCAAGCGAGCGAATGAGGATAGGGATGGCGAAGCTGCGATCGCAAGTCAGTTTCTCTTTACGTCGGATCAGTGCTTGGCGCTGCGGCGAGGCCAACCGCACTACGTGGAGGATACGCGGCGGGGGTTGTGCTGCCCGCATTTACTCTCACCCTTGCCCCAAGCCTACTTCTGTGTGCCAATGGTGGCGCAAGGTACAGCCTCTGGCGTGTTATACATCAGCTCTCCCGATCAACCACTCACCCAAGCCAAGCAGCAGCTAGCCACCACCGTAGCCCGCCAGGTTGCCCTTGCGATCGCAAACCTCAACCTCTATGCCACGCTGCAAAATCAAAGCACGCGCGATCCGCTGACGGGCTTATACAACCGCCGCTATCTGGGTGAATTTTTAGAACGAGAGCTGCGGCGAGCAGAGCGCAAGCAGCGCCCCCTCAGCGTGCTGCTGCTGGATGTGGATCACTTTAAGCAGTTTAATGACACCTACGGTCACGATGCAGGCGATGCCGTACTGCGCCACCTCAGTCAGTTTTTGCAAGCACAGGTGCGGGGTTCGGATATTGCCTGTCGCTATGGTGGTGAAGAAATGGTGCTGATTTTACCCGAGGTCTCGTTAGATATCGCACACCAACGAGCGGAACAAATCCGGCAAGGAATCAAGCATTTAGCAATTGAATATCAACAGCAACTGGATTCAATTACCGTTTCAGTGGGCGTTGCCTGCTTTCCCAATCACGGATCAACCAGTGAACTGTTGCTGCAATCGGCTGATCTAGCGCTCTATCAAGCAAAAGCCGCAGGCCGCGATCGCGTTGTAATGGTATCTTAAACAGCTTTTCACTCGCACTTTTTATTCAGGAGTCTCACCATGTCTGCCCCCCATTCTGATGATCCGGTGGAAATCCAGCAGCAGGCCATCCTGGCGCTGAACCAGTTTCAAGCCTCCGATCAGCCTGGAGTTTGGCCCCATCTCAACAAAGACAAAATTATTAAGGACATGCGCGCTCGGTTGCAGAATCCCTTCAGCGTTAACCAGGGACAGCAGCCGTTCTGTGGCCCCGCGTCCATTCTGTTTGAACTGATTCACAAGTTCCCGCTGCGCTATGTCGAACTGTGCCGCGATTTATTTGAAACTGGGGGATTTCAGGCCCGGAGCCACCGGATTCAAACGTCTGTAGAACTGCGCGATGCCAGCCAGGGCAACTTGCGGATGGATTCAGCAGACTGGATGGTGCTAGCAACTCTGCGAGAATCAGAGAATCTGATCTTTCCAGTTGAACCGAATGCGCCGGACGTGGTTCGTAACCTGGCAGGGATGACCAAATCTTGGGAAATGAAAGGCTGGGTTCGAGAAATCCTGGGGTATGACCAGGTGGATTACATGCACACCTACGTACTGCGGGATTTGACGGCGTTGAAGAAAGCCCAGACTGTCATTGATCAAGGTGGTGTAGCGTTTGGCTTGATTACGGCTCGCGCCTTGTTGAGTGACGATCCGCCTCGGATTACGGCTCCAGATCACTGGATTACAATTGTCGGTAACATCCACATCCAAAAGGGCACCTTTGGCCGCCACGACAGCGGCCACGTCAGCTTCGATGTGTTTACCTGGGCCAAGCGAGTTACCGTTAAAGCCGACGAAGGCCTATTCGAAGATGCCTTCTGGGGCGTGGTTTTGGGCTGGTAGCTAGGCTATTTATGAATTACACTGTACGCGCTTTAACCGCAGCCGACGAACCGATTGTTTGGGCAATGCTGATGCATGCAGCCCATGAGCCATCCCTTGAGGCTGTACAGCAACAGCCCTGTCTAGCGCGGTATGCCAGTGATTGGGGCAGGGCAGGGGATATGGGATTCGCTGCCTACGTAGAGACTGAAGCAGTTGGTGCGGCTTGGCTGCGGCTTTGGGCAACCGATGATCGCGGGTTTGGCTATGTTGATGACCCCATTCCAGAATTGGCGATAGCGGTATGTCCAAACTACCGAGGACAGGGCGTTGGTACCGCTTTGCTGACCCATGTTCTAGAGGCCGCTCAAGCTCAGTTTCCGGCGGTGAGTCTCAATGTTCGAGCGACCAATCCGGCGCTGAACCTCTATCAGCGGCTAGGCTTCGTCAAGGTAGCTGGCAGCGAAGCCGTCAATCGGGTTGGCGGCATTTCCTTCAACATGGTGAAACAGTTCATTGAAGACAAAAACTTGACATCGCTTCATAATTTATCGAGATAAAATTTGGGATACTTAAAACTGCGATCGCGCCTTATTTTGACCTGGAAAAGTTTAGTTTGTTGAGGGACTAACTCGTACCGTTTATGATGTCAAATCGCTAATGCCTCGCAGCTTAAACCATGACGTTTTAGCACTTAATATGGATAAACCCTCTGACATTATAACGACGCTAACGGCAGCGATTGTCTTTACAGATGTGGAAGGCTTTACCGCCAAAATGGCAGAGGATGAACGCCATACCCTCAAGTTAGTGAAGCGAGATTTTGCCCTGATGCGCCAGTACTGCCAACAGTTTGGCGGCAAGTTGCTAAAAAGCCTGGGGGACGGTCTGCTGCTGTCGTTTCAAACAGCCGAAGCTGCCGTACAGTGGGCGCTGACCGTGCAGCAGTCATTAACCAACGCGGCTGCCAGTTTGCCCGATCGCGATATTTTGTGGCACCGCATCGGCATTCATTTAGGCGAGGTCTTTTTTAGTCAGGAAGACGTTATGGGGGCCGGAGTTAACTTAGCCGCTCGACTACAAACGCAATCTCCTGCGGGCGGTGTTGCCCTGTCTCAACCCGTCTATGATGCCGTCAATCACAGCCTGACTGTCGAGATTCTTGATTTGGGGGAACAGCCACTCAAGGGTTTAGCTGAGCCAATCAGAATCTACCAAATCCCACCCTACCGCGTTCTGATGAAGCAGCAGCAACGCTGGCGGAAGCGTTTACCGACAGCACTGGCAGCGGGTGCCCTAGCTACCGGATTAATTCTAGGCATCAGAGCGACTGGACTGATGCAGCGGTGGGAACTGCGAGCCTTCGATCTGGGGATGCGGATGCGTCCCGCTGAAACAGTGGATGATCGCTTATTTCTAGTGACGGTGACAGAAGCTGATGTTCAGTCTCAGCCAGCCGAGGAGCGCCGGGGCGTTTCCCTGTCGGATCGAGCATTGTCTCAACTGCTTGCCAAACTTGAGCAGGGACAGCCCCGCAGCATTGGCTTAGATATCTACCGAGAACAAGCTGCCGATCCTGCCTATCCTAGGCTCACATCCATGCTGGCTGAGGATGAGCGGATATTTGCTATTTGCCACTACGGCGAGGCTGGTGTGCCGCCATCGCCGGAGATTGCACCAGAGCGGCAGGGCTTCAATAATGTGCAGCTTGATGTGGACAACGTGCTGCGCCGTCAGGTTTTGGCGGTGGGAGCACCAGAACCCTGCCAAAACTGGTTTTCATTCAACTGGATGCTCGCCATGCACTACTTAGCGGCAGAGGGCGTTGATCCAGTTCCGCATGAACAGTATTTGCAGTTGGGCGACGTGCTGTTTCCACGTTTAACCTTCAAAACGGGCGGATATTATGGCATTGATGATGGTGGGCAACAGGTGATGCTCAACTATCGGGCAGCGCCGCAGATTGCTCCTCGGGCAACACTAGC
The DNA here is from genome assembly GCA_966674685.1 of uncultured bacterium. Lineage (GTDB taxonomy): Bacteria > Cyanobacteriota > Cyanobacteriia > Phormidesmidales > Phormidesmidaceae > Thainema. Next base: position 13,974 of record CBKWJC010000086.1, on the reverse strand, counting down.
CGAGGTTCTAGATGAGCAATTTGATGTCAGCGCTGTGCGCGATCGCATTGTCATGATTGGCACGGTCGCCCCTAGCTTCAATGACCATAACTGGACAACTCCCTATAGCGGTGGCTGGGGATCAGGGCAACCGATGACCGGAGTCGAAATTCAAGCCCACATGACTAGCCAAATCCTCAGCGCTGTCTTAGATGATCGCCCTTTGCTGTGGAGCTGGTCAGAACCGATTGAGATGTTGTGGATTGGGGGTTGGGCTCTGACTGCCAGCTTGATTGCCGTGCAGTTGCGATCGCGGCGCTGGCTCGGCATTTACCTGGGCGGCATGGTCATCATTTTGACTGGTATCTGCTGGGTTGTCATCTGCTTTGCTGGCTGGATTCCGTTTGTGCCTGCGGCCCTAGCGATTGCGCTCAGCGGCGTCATGATTAACATCTACCGTCATCAGAAAGCGAAGCGCGCATTTAAAAGTTAGATCCAGCTAAAATCCAGCATAAAATTGGCATAAAGACCGTTTGCCTTAATTTAGTTGCTCTTATGTGGAGTACGAATTTATGTCCCTACAGTCTCTCCATCACCTGATTTGTCAGTTTATGAACCCGTCCATGCTGTCCGTATTATCTCCCGTTCAGTCATCGCTTAAGTCAATCTTGCCAAACAAGATTTTAGTTAACTCTGGTCGAGCTAGTGCGATCGCAGTTCTGCTGGCCTCAAGCACACCTGCCTTGGCTCAGGATGCCGCTCCATCTATCCTGGACAGCGCTAGTCAAACTCAGCTCCGCTATGCGCCCCCACCGGGAACCACCACCCCCGCTAGCTCAGGCGGCACGGGCAGCCGAGGCGGATGCCTCTATAAGCGTGATTTCCCGCCCCTTGCCAGTCTGACCGGACAGCAGCACTTAAGCTGGACAGTTAGCGATCGCTCTACAATTTGGATTTACGTGCCCTACACGCCAGAAGAAGCACCATCGGGCACCTTATCCATTCAACTGGGCGAAGATGAGGTCTACAGAGGAGAGTTTGCTCTGGCTGCGACTCCCGGCATTGTCGGCATCGACCTCCCCGAGACGGCCCCCCCGCTGGAAGTCGGTCAAAACTACTCTTGGTTTATCAACATTAACTGTGCTCCCGCAGTTGCCGATCGGATTGTGGCAGAAGTTGTGCCAGCCGAACTGGACGGATTCATGCAGCGGGTCACTATGTCTGACGCCCTCAACCAAGATCTGAGTAATGCGACCAGTGACTTGGATCGCGCTGCGGCTTACGGGGAACATCACATTTGGTATGATATGCTGACTGAGCTCGCCCGCTTACGGCTAGCTGACGAAGCAAACGCAGAGCTAGACACGCTTTGGGCCGACCTCCTGAGCAACACTGAAACCGTCAATCTGGGCAAATTCACCAAAGAGCCCCTGGTCGGAGAAGTGACTGCTGAAGCAGTTGAGTAAACAGCACTACAGCCAGTTTCCAACCAAAATAAATGGTGCCCAGCGATTCGGACGTTCATAACGCGTGGTTGGGTCAGCCGCCAGAAACGATAGCTGCACATTGCGGAGAGCCTCCGCCTTGGTTACCTGGGGATTCGTGAGTTCCTGATAGAAGCGCACCATAAACTCGGTGGTTGACTGGTCATTCACCTGCCAAAGCGTTGCGAGGGTGCTGCGTGCGCCTGCTCGAATCGCAATCCCTGCAAGGCCCAAGGCGGCGCGGCTGTCACCAGCCGCCGTTTCACAGGCGCTCAGAATCAGCAGCTCAATGGGGTGTTTAATCAGGCGTTCTGGATCATTAACCGTCAGCAAATCATCAATCTCTTGAGCTGAGATTGGCTGCTGGGCATCTAGGATAAAGGTCTGCTCTGGGTTAGAGCTAAACTGACCGTGGGTCGCAAGATGAATGATATTGAATGGGGCAGCATTGATAAATGCTTGGATATTCTGTTCCAAAAACGCCTGATCTTCTAGCACTTTGCTATTCGGAATGGTTGTTTCAATTCCCGATAGCTCTTGCTGCACATTCTCTAGTGGCCCTAATGCAAAGGTTTGAAAGCTTGGGGCATCAACAGCACCGCCCAGCAGTACGCTGAGTTCTTGTCGCTCTAGGGGTTGCGGATCTAAGAGCTGTAGACCGGGTGTAACTGCGATCGCATATCGTTCAACCAAATAATGCTCACCGTCATACAGCAGCGCCATCGGTAGATTTCGCAGCGGGCCATCGAGAACAAAAACCAGCGTTTTGACTGCACTTTGTTCTCGGCTAGCTCCCTGCTCCAACTCGTTAGCCAGTGGCTGAATCAGCCAGTCATAAATCTGCTTGGCCTGCTCTTTGACCCGTCCTGTCGGCGTACTCACCACCTTCAAATCTCGCCGTAGAGCGTCTGCAACCTGATGCAGCTCTCGCTCAGATAGCCCCATCTGTCTAACGTGTACCAGTTGGGGCGTAGTAGGCAGCTCTGAGTCTGCTTTGGTCGCTAGGTCGCTAACCGCTTCTGGCTGTTGCAAAATCACTTCCAGCCGATTGGGCAGAATAATCGGATAGATGACCGCAGCTGTGGGGTCAATCGTGCCAATATTAACAGCTTCCGGCTGAGCGCAGGCATCCCGAAAGAAATTGTCTAGCTCAGCCAACTGAAGGGACTCAATCACCTTCTGCGCTTGAATAAGCTTGTCTGGTGCTGGATGCTCATCCCGCAGCAGCAAGTCCACCAGTTCCCGATAGACAGGCTCTACGCTTTCCCGAAATGAAAACTGCACATCGGGATTGAGGGCAACCAAATCGCCCCGCAGATTGTCCAGAGTCTGCACGGTAGCGGTGTAGTAGCGAATGGCTTCGGCGTTAGCTGGCAGCAGATCAGAGGAATTTTGGGGATAGCTCGCTTCTACTTCTGCTTGAATCAGCCGTCCCATTTGCCACTGCCACTGATAGGTAACCTCCGCAGCCCGCAGACTCTGCGCCTTTTGCAGCGCATTAGCTGTTACAGATTTGGCCGCTGCCCAGTTCTGCTGCAATTCATACCAGTGGCCCAGCGTCCCCATTGCGTAGGCTAGTGCCCGTTCATCCTGAATTGCCTGAGCTTGTTCAATGGCAGTTTCCAGAACCTGTGATAGATGGGTTACTGAAGAGGCTGCTGACGGCCTCTGGAGAGCGGCCAGCTTGGTATTCAGCTCCATCAGGTTATGGGCAAAGTTAACCTGCGCGTAAATTCCAGCTCGGCTCGGCGGCAGTTGCGATAGCTGTTGCTGAATCGGCTGCACCAATTCCTGAACGGCTGAAAACTGGCTGGTTTGCACCAAAAGGCTGAGTTGATTCAGTTGCGCCTGCACTTGGCTCAGCGGAACGGTCGCAGTTGCGATCGCACTTTGATAAGCTTCCAACGCGGACTGATTGTAGGTTTCCGCGATATCCAACGCATTTTGAGCCACGGCACGCGCCGCCAGTACCCGTTCTGTGTTGCCCAAGCTCAAGTAAATCTGGCTCAGGTCATCTGTTCCGCCTAAATCCTGGGCTAGCGCTAGCGCTGTCGTGAGGATCGATTGCGATCGCGCCAGTTCGCCGCGCAGCCGCAGTAAATCACCCAAATTGAGCAGTCCCTTTACTTTAATGGGTGAATCCGGCAGTACCTCAAGCTGCGCTTCTAATTCCGTTAAAGCCCTGCCAGCCTGCCGATATAGCCCCAGCGACTGCATGGCCTGTAGCTGATTGACCTGGCTACCCAAGCGTCCTGCCTGATCCCCAGCCGCTGTATACTGCGCTTCAGCAGCTTGCCAGCTTTCTAATGCCACATCCGCTTGCCCTATGCCCAAGTAAAGATGTCCCTGAGCATTGAGCACCTGTGCCTCAATCCGGGTCGCATCCGGCAGGGTTGCCAGCAGTGCCAAACTCTGCTCAATCGCGGTCTGAGCAGCCTCCCATTCTCCGAGCTTTTGCAGTACCAAGGACTGTAGCCCCAGGGCTTGAGCCTGCTGGAGAGCGCTTCCATTGACGGCATAAAGCTGAGCAGCCTGCTGGAGTTGCTGATTCGCCTCTGCATAGCGCTGAGCCTCATACAGGTCTTTGCCAGCTTGCATTAAGGCGTAGGGATCGGCTGAAACAAGTGTTTGAGCTTGAGCCAACAGAGGGGGGGAAACTGCGATCGCAACCGTATGCCAACCCACACTGAGCATAAAACCGAAAGCAATGAGAATAAACCAGCGAACCAACCGTGACATGGTGATATCCTCCAGAGGGGCTTTGGATTAGGGAATTAAGGATTGATAGATGTTACGAAACCAAAGCAGGCAGGGTTTTCGTCTAAGAAGAAGTCTGATCGCTCGAAACGGCTTGTCGCAGTTGCCGACAGCCCTGTGCAATAAGCTGATCGCCATTGGGATTGACAGTAGCCGGATCAGTAACGAGAGCAATTTGACCATTAGCGGTTCTTGTCCAGCCTTGGGCTTCAATGATGGGTTGGACAGTCGAGGGTGCGGGGGATGAGACGGGTACAACACCTGTTCCCAAAGCTTCATCGTTAGGTGTTGACGTGATTTCGGAACCGGATGAATCAATCGACCAGTCTTCCCAGGTGGCGGTATTGCTCAGAGCATCATTTGGTGAATTCGGTAGGCCACCTCGCCCAGTAACGATAAACTCACTGCCGCGTCCCGCTTGACAGAGAGACTGTTCTGCTAAGCCTGAGACATCAACTAAATTGGCCGGTAATTCTGATAGCTGACTGAGATCTAGCTCAAAGGTATTGAGGGTAATTTCGCCGTCAACACCAGTATTGGAACTGGCGCTGATATCGTTTGTGCTGTTACTCCGCAACACTTCAACATCGCTGATATCTTGCAGGGTAAAGCCGTAGATTCCTAAAGCCGTAATTGCAATCTTGCCGCCATTGCCCCCAGCCGCATTGGCAATGATGTCGTTGTTTTGACCAGGGGGTGCAATTAACAGACCATCGATCAGATTAATAGTGATATTGCCACCATCTCCTACATTGGGATTACTGGCGGATGCGTTAATGAGGCTATCGCCTGCCATAAACAAACTGCCATCGACGGTAATATCAATTTCGCCGCCACCGTTAATCGATTCACTGCTTGCTGTCAGTTCAATCCCATCCAGTAAGGACAGAAGACCTGACGCATTGATCTCAAGGGTTCCAGCTCGTCCGCTGTTGGCTCCACTGGCACTGACGGTCAGTTGTCCATCGCCCCGAATGGTGAGCGGGTTTCCAATGTTCTGCACAACCAGGTTGCCGCCTCGACCGAGAGTTGATGTGTCAGCCGTTATTTCTGCGCGATCGCGGAGGATCAGCTCACGGGTATTAATTTCGATACTGCCGCCTTGACCAGATTGATAGTTGGCTCTTACCTGTGATATTGCATCCTCACTCAGTTCATCCGTTAGCAAGTCGGGCAGTTCTGAAGAGGCTGAAACTTCAACACCATCAACAACAATTCGAGGAGCATTAATTTCTAATCTGCCCGCATTGCCAGAGGTTTCCGTTTCGACCTTCAAGTCTCCTTCGCCTTGGATGGTAATGGCAGCAGGCGCACTGATAAAAATGCTGCCGCTATTTCCTGTAACTTCTGTGCCGTTGAAGGTTGTATCTGCATCGTCAGGCAGCAAACTAGAGCTAGAAATAAGGCTATTTTCGCCGATTAAATTAATGTTGAGGGTTTGTCCGTTACCATAGGGTCGCAATTGAATACTGCCAGCTTGCCCACTGCTGCGGGTAAAAGCGGTGATTTTGGAGGATGGATCGAGGGTAATAGACGCTGCTCGGATATCAATGCCACCTGCGGGGCCAGATGATTGAGTATTGGTATTGATTAAGCTGTTGTTGAACGTAACTGAACCGGGAGTTCTAATCGTGACGTTGCCAGCAGGATCAGTGCCATTGGTGTCACTGAGGAAAGAGCTATTGGTGAAGGTGATGTTGCCTCTTCCAAAAACATCAACATCACCAGATTGACCTGCTTCACCCACTGGAATAGTGATAGGTTCAACCAAAGGAACTAAAACCTCGACTCTTTTACTAGCGATGACAGATAGATTCAGAATGTCGAAATTTTCGTCCAATCCTACGATTTGCACCGCACCCGATTGACCGGAAGAGGATAACGTCAAAATCTCTAATCGATAATCTGAATTTCCCGTACCAATTTGTGTAGCAGCTTCGAGAGTAACAGTTCCTCCGCTGCCAGATGAACCTCCTTTTGCCACCGAAAACGATTGGAAAGATGGGTTGCTCAATTCACCAATATTTAGAATGCTTCCTGTCTTTGCCTTGAGAGAAATCGCTCCCCCATTTCCTCCCCTTACATTACCTGAGGCTGAAACCGAGTACGAGTCAATGGAGTCGAGAGAGATATTCTGACCAGCGATCAAAGAGACTCTCCCCCCATCTCCTCCTGTTACGTCTCCCAATTCCGAGGGTGAGGACGAGTATGAGTCAATGGAGACAAGAGAGAGATCCCGTCCAGTGGCTAGAGAAATGGCCCCTCCATCTCCTCCCGTCACATCTCCCGAAGATGAGAACGAGATCGAGTTCGAACCAATAGAGACGAGAGAGATATCTCGATCAGCAACCAAAGAAATGGCTCCCCCATCTCCTCCACTCACATCTCCTGAGAACGAGGACAAGACCGAGAACGAGTCCGAGGCCAAGGCCGAGAACGAGAGTGAGGTCGAAGACGAGCCAATGGAGACGAGAGAGATATCCCGACCAGCAACCAAAGAAATGGCCCCTCCATCTCCTCCACTCACATCTCCCGAGGAATCCGATAACGAAAACGATAACGAAAACGAGTTTGAAGACGAGTCAATGGAGTTGAGAGAGATATCCCGACCAGCAACCAGAGAAATAGCCCCTCCATTTCCTCCCGTCACACCTCCTGAAGACGAGAACAAGTCTGAGCGTGAGAACGAGATCGAGCTTGAAGACGAGTCAATGGAGTTGAGAGAGATATCCCGACCAGCAACCAGAGAAATAGCCCCTCCATTTCCTCCCGTCACACCTCCTGAAGACGAGAACAAGATTGAGTCCGAGATTGTGCCCGAGAGCGAGCGCGAGTTAATGGAGTCAAGATAAATATCCCGACCAGCAACTAAAGAAATAGCCCCTCCATTCCCTCCCATCACATCTCCTGAGGACAAGAATAAGATTGAGTCTGAGCCTGAACCTGAGCCTGAGTCAATGCCTGAGTCTGAGCCTGAGTCAATGGAGCCAAGAAAAATATTCTGACCAGCAGCTAGAAAAATCGTGCCTCCATCTGCTCCTTGAACATCTTCACCACTGTCTGAAACTATCGAAACTGAAGTGTCTAAATTATTTGCAATAATATCCCCTACTGCCCACAGTGCAATATCACCGCCGTTGTTCGTGATATCGCTTAGTACAATTCCTTCCCCACTACGAATATCTACTATTGGCTGATCGATAGCCGTCACTGTCACATTCTGAAAACCACCTGTGCCAGTTGCAATCTGCTGCGTCACACTGCCGCCGCTGGTTCCGGTAATCGTGATATTGCTCGTACCTGCTGCTCCGCTTACCTGTCCTCCTGCTAATATATGCAGCGACTCACCGATATAGTCCCCGATAAACTGCACATCCCCATTGGCCAAAATCACATTCTCATGAGGAATCAGCAGATCAATTCCTTGACCTGTCAAATCCTGCGTGAACAGATACCCGCCAACCATGTAATCTGCGTTGCTGAGCTGACGACTCCAGCCTTGCAACGTGATGTCTCGTCCGGCTTCTAGTGACCCAGCTAACTCTAACCGCTGCGCTCCCAGCGTCAAATTCTGACCCACCTGTAAATTGCCCTGGTTGCGAATCGTGGCGTTCAAGTTATTGCCATACTGCAATCCTGGTGTCACATTGATTTGCAGCAGCGGTGGCTGATTGGGATTAACTGCGCTAAAAAACTGCCCATTGTCGAACATCAGTCGATTCGCCGTACTCGCCACAAACGAACCCGATATATCAAGCCGCGCATTAGGGCCAAAAACAATGCCATTAGGATTGAGCAAATAGAGATTCGCCATCCCGTCCACACCCAACGTGCCCAAAATATTCGAGCCACTGTTGCCAGTGACCCGCGAAAAAATATTCAAGACTCCAGCCGGATTATCGAAATAAACCCGTTGCCCACTGCCCACATTGAAATCCGAAAAGCTATGGAATAGATGAGCACCCCGAGTTGTGCCTCCCTCAATCCAAGTTCCTTGTCCACCTGGAACTGCAACATTCGGTAAAACCTGTGAAGCCTCAGCGCCCAAAGTCGTATCGGGCGTGATTTGTGCCTGAACTGAGTGGCTTGGGCAAACGGCGACTATGCCAAGCACGGCAAACAGCCCCACTTGACCAACTAATTCTGTTTTACATTGCATGGTGAGATCCTGATGGCTGAGTCATCGCTTAGGTTTGCGTGACTACTCGTTAACATTACGGAGTAAATTGCCCTTCAACCTAACATGAACATTCATGAGGTGTCTGTCCGCTAAGTACCATGCGTAAATTTACTTAACATGTGCGGAGGAAAGCGACATGATGCCAAGAATGCTGTTATTTTGCGAACGAGTTAAAATCGTGAATTTTCGCGACTGATGCAGAGCCATTTGAGCACAGGATTCATACACTGAAAAAATAAAAAAGTTGCAGTCATTGCGATCATCACAAATAATCTCAGGGATTATTGCTCTACTAAATCATTAGCGCTATGGGTGAAGAAGGTTCGCAGTCAGGGTTTAACCAGTGGATACAGACGATTGCTGGAATATTCACAGCGGTTACAGGCTTTGTGGCTGGCGTAGTTGGGTTTGTTCAGCTTTGGCAGGGTGATTTTGGCTTAGTCACGATCATCCTGCTCGTTTTAGGGGTGGGCGCTCTATTACTCGCCTGCATTTACTACGCTTGGTTTTGGCGACCTGAAAAAAATGACACGGGTATAAAGCTGGAGCGGCCTTCTAATTTCGCACCGCAGGAAGATCACGACGAATATGCGGCGGCCTGTCGGCAGTTTGAGGCTGAACAAACCCGGAAAGACTCGCTACGAAAGCGAATTCGGCAGTTAGCTGTGGCTGGACTGGTTGCGATTCCACTCATTGGGACAACAGGGTTTACGGGCTGGCAATACTGGCAGAATCGTCCATCTGACGATGTTGTGATTCTAGTCGCTGAATTTGATGGCCCAGATGCTGAGAGCTATCGGGTGACCGATACGATTCTGGCGAATTTGCGGGATGCCACTGACGCTTATCCAGATGTGGTAGTGGATACGATGGATGCGTCGATTACCGAGCGGGAAGGTAGCAATGTTGCCCGTGCGATCGCAGAACAGAATCAGGCCAATATTTTGATCTGGGGCTGGTACGGCAAGACCGACAATTCAGTTGGAGTCAGCGCTAATTTTGAGATTTTGGATGCACCGCAGGAACTGCCGAAATTCGGCAATGAAGCGAGTGGCCAGGTGCGGGCCTTTTCGCTGGATGAGTTCAACAGTTTTGAGTTACAGACCGAACTGTCCTCTGAGATGGCTTATCTGACGCTGTTTACATTGGGTATGGCGGAGCTGTCGAATCAAAATTGGCAGCAGGCCATTGGCCGATTTAGCGATGCGCTGGCGCAGACTAGTGAACCCGTGGCGGCATTGGATCAGAGTATCGTCTACTTTTTCCGAGGTAAGGCGCACTACTACTATCAGCAGGACTATGAGCAGGAAATTGCGGACTATACCCAAGCTATTGCCCTCAACCCCAACTATACTCAGGCTTACAGCAATCGTGGTTTAGCCTATGCAGAACAGGGTGACTATGATTTAGCCTTTGCCGATTTGAATCAAGCCATTGCCCTCGATCCTCAGTTTGCATTTGCCTACAACAACCGTGGCTTGGCCTTTTTGAAGCAGGGCGAAGCGGAGGCAGATCAGGCGAATTCGAATCAGGCCGCAGCGGCGTATGAACGAGCGCTGGCTGATCTGAATCAGGCGATTGAATTAGACCCAACCTTTACGGCAGCCTACAATAATCGCGGTTTGGTTGAGCTGAATCAGGGCGATTATGAACAAGCGATCGCAGATTTTAATCGCGTCTTGGCGTTAAAGCCGGATGATGCCGTGGTGTATCGCAATCGGGGCCGGGTATATTCGGCGATGGGAGAGTATCAAACTGCGATCGCAGATTTTGATAAAGCGCTGGAGCTAAAGCCAGACTATGCTGCGGCCTCCTTTGAGCGCGGGGTAAATTACTATTACCTCGGTCAGTATGATGCCGCGATCGCGGATTTTAAGCAGACGCTGGCGCTACAGCCGGACAACGCTCAGGCTTACTTCTATCGCGGATTGGCCTATGACATTCAGGGGCAACAGAAAACTGCGATCGCAGACTATGACCAAGCCATTACGCTTGATCCAGAGAATGCTTATGCCTACAACAGTCGCGGCTATCTTCAGGCTGAACTGGGCGAGTATGATGCAGCGCTAACGGATCTGAATCGGGCCATTGAGCTAAAGCCGGATGACGCCTATATTTACGACAGTCGCGGCTTTGCCCATCTCCAAAAGGGCGACTTCGAAGCTGCGATCGCAGATCTGACTCAAGCTATTCGCCTGAATCCGAACCTTGCAGATGCTTATCTGCATCGTGGACGAGCCTACAGCAGTCAGGGCAAACGAGAGCTGGCAATTCAAGATTTACAGGCGGTAGGGCAATTGACTGACCAGGAAGAACTCCGGCAAGAAGCAGAACAGGAGCTGAGTCGGCTTGATGCTGATTCGCTGTGATGGCTAGGACAGGGTTTTGAGGCGCAGGTGGAATGGCTACGAATGTAAACTTTGATTTACATTAAACAATAGTGACCTAACATTCTGGCTTAGACAGCATGACGCTTATGACCACCGCTCCTCTTAACTGGACAGAACTAGCAGCCCTGACTGATTTCCAGATTGATACTGTTAACGGGCCGACCAACTCCCAAGCGCGCCTGCGTCTATTTGGCCATGCTGAAGCCGACGTGCGCGTAACACTCTATCGGGATAATCACGCCTGGTGTCCTTACTGTCAAAAGGTTTGGCTGTGGTTGGAAGAGAAGCAGATTCCCTACCGGATCGAAAAAGTCACCATGTTCTGCTACGGCCAGAAGGAAGCCTGGTACAAGCAGAAAGTGCCGTCTGGTATGCTGCCTGCGCTGGAGCTAGATGGGCAGTTGATTACTGAGAGTGATGATATTTTGCTGGCGCTCGAACAGGCATTTGGCCCCTTAAATCGAGGAATGCAAGACCCTGTGGTGCTTCCGCTGCGGCAGCTAGAACGGCAGCTATTTCGGGCTTGGTGTATGTGGCTGTGCTATCCCGCTCGTTCAGCACGGGAAGAACAGCGCAGTCGCGATCAGTTCACCAGCGTCGTTGCCCATGTCGAAAAGGCATTAGCGAGTACATCGGGAGCCTATTTCCTAGAGGATTTCAGCGTTGTTGATGTCGTATTCACGCCTTACGTCGAGCGGATGAATGCCAGCCTGTACTACTACAAAGGCTACTCGCTGCGGGAAGAAAATCCCCGTTTCTCTGCCTGGTTTGACGCAATGGAAAGTCGTCCTACCTACCGTGGTACTCAGAGCGATTTTCATACCCATGCCCATGATTTACCGCCGCAGATGGGGGGGTGCTACGCCAATAGTGAGCCACAGACGAAGGCTAATCAAGTTCAAGTTGATCATGGGCCTTGGTTTGGCCTGCCCGATGTTGCCTACCCAGAACCGGAAACCTCGCGGGCAGAAGCTCTCCAGCGCGTGATCAAGCATCGTGCAAACATCATTCGCGTCAATCCAGTAGATGATCAGATCTTTGACGAAGCGCTGCGCTGCGCCTTGACCCATATGATGACGGGCGATATTTGTACGCCACCGCCAGAATCGGATATTGGCCTGCGGTACTTGCGCGATCGCATTAATGTACCGCGTGACATGTCTATCTATGCGGCTAAGCGATTGCGGGAGGCACTAGAGAAAACGGCCTCTCTCGTCGGGGAGCGACAGAGTTTTCCTATCCCCATTCGCCATCGCCGCGATCAAGATCCAGCTAATTTTGCGAAATAATATCAAGTCCGTGCATACAGCATTTAGTAGTTCTCAAGCCGTAATGATTTTGGGTGGTGTGGGCACTGCCCACACCACCCAAAATCATTACCTACATACCACCACCCAGCATTTTTCAATCTCGCGAGGTACATAGACGGATTTCTCTACCTCCGACAGAGAAACACTTCCGTACTCCACCAGCGTGAGAAACACGGGTAGAACCTGTTTAGTTCTTAACCAGATTTCATACAGCCATACGGTTTCCCGCCAAACAGCAAGAGGGGCAGTCCTGCACCGCAGGACTGCCCCTCTTGCTTTAAAGTAAATTGCCAGAAAGTAAATTGCTAGCCTAGATGCTGATCCAGGGTGGCAGTATACTCGTCGTACTTTTTCGCACCGACGATGGTCTCAACCACTTCGCCCTGGTTAAAAATCATCACAGCCGGAATGCTGCGAATGCCGTAGCGCTTGGCGACGGCTTGGTTGGAATCCAAGTCTAACTTGAAGACCTTAGCGCGATCGCTATACTCATCAGCAAGCTGATCCATCAAAGGCGCAACCAGTTTGCAAGGGCCACACCAAGAGGCCGTGCAGTCTACGACCAAAAACGGCTCTGTGCTCAAAAGGTTATCGAATTCGGCTTCGTTTTGAATGTAATCTGCGGGCATAAAAATACGTCTCGTGAAAGCCCCATTCTCTCACGGGATGGATAAGCCATCTCGAAAGATTAGAGCAACCCTCTTGACTCTAAAGTTTACTGTAGGCTTTAGAGTAGACTCATCGTAACTCTACAGCTCTAATTGGCTGAAGTGAACTATGAACACTCCGAACACCACTTCGATCCATTCTGCCCATTCTGCTAGCTCAGCCAGCGCGATCGCAGCTCAAGCTCCTGTTCCAGCTCCGGTCAAACTCTACCGGATGTCTATGCCGGAACATGAGTGTCCGTGGGGCTTGCGTGCTGTGAATCTGCTGCACGACAAAGGGATTGAATTTGAAGATATCAAACTGCGATCGCAGGATGAGGTTGCAGCGTTCAAGGCGCAGCATAATGTGACGACTACGCCTCAGATTTTCTTCGGCGATCAGCGGATTGGCGGCTACACCGATCTAGCAGCCTATTTTGACGTTCAGGCTGAAAGCGCTGACTATTCTTACACTCCAGTGGTGGCCCTGTTCTCCACTGCTGGCTTAATGGCGCTGGCGACATCCTTGGGTATCCCAGGATTTATGGGTATTTCCCTGTCAATGCTGGCTTCCCTAAAGCTGATGGATCTGGACTCATTCAGCGAAAGTTTTGCGAAATACGATCTGATTACTCGGCGGTTCAAGCCCTACGGTAAGGTCTATCCCTTTGCGGAACTGGCGATTGGACTTGGTTTTCTGTCCGGTATTGCCCCGCTGGCCACCGGGATCGGTTCACTGCTGATTGGTCTAAACGGTGCAGTTTCAGTCTTCAAAGCGGTTTACATCGACAAGATGGCGCTCAACTGTGCCTGTGTCGGCGGCAATTCTAAAGCCCCACTGGGCGTGGTTAGCTTTGCCGAAAACGCGATTATGGCGCTGATGGGCGCGGCTCTGATTTTCTCAGCGGTGAATACGCGCGAAGCCGAATCGCAAGCTCTACAATCGTCTCCAGTTGCACCCATCGTGCAGCTTCAGGAGTCAGTGGAGGAACTGCCGGATCGGCTGTCAAGCTGATTAATTTAAGCTATCGTTCAAGATGAAGGCCAGTGTACGGCCAGTGTTCTGCCAAATAAATGGTGATTGATATGCCGTACTTTGCGCGGCACATCAATCACCAAAGCTCATACGGTTGTTTCATATTCGTCAGAAAATATCTAAAACCGTTGACGTTAGGTAGGGGCGAATGGCCATCACTGGAGCCAACTTAAGCATCTCAAAATGAGATT
>CBKWJC010000085.1:0-29518 GCA_966674685.1 uncultured bacterium | reverse complement strand
ACAGATACCGCTTGAGGAGTTTTTCACTTTTTTTTTGGTGGTTTTTTTTTTTTGCTGTCCCATGCGGAGCGCGCCACATCAACCAGCAAAACTTAATTTACAGAGTACTTAGTCAGGATTGCTGATGGTAAGGATAAATTGTGATGTGGGCGCACTGCCCTATATCTCACAGTTCATACCCAGATTAAGCAACATCACTCAGTGCGACTACTTTAGTGAGACAAACAGGGCAAAGGTGCGATCGCTGTTACTACATTACAATCACAGTGCACGGTCACAGTCCGTGGTCGCCGTGCAACGCGTTTAGAAACCGGAAGGGCAAATCAATGACTCAGGAAAGTGCATACAAGTTTCTATCAGATGCCTCGCATAATGAGCATCTACGCGATAAGTTCCAGCACGTTTCAAATGGGCAAGAATTTATTCAAACCTGTCAGTCATTAGGGTATGACTTTACAACTGATGAGCTACAGGAAGTGATTCAGGAAAATAGTGAAGGAGTTGAAGTTCGGCGCAAAACGGGTGTCTGGACATGGCTGCGGCAGGTCAACTGGAGATAGTTCCGATCAAGCCGCTTTTGGGATTGTCTATCACTTGATATTTTGTACACAAACTCAGGCTGTTTTGCTGTGGTGGCAAAACAGCCTGAGTTTGTGTTTTGCACTGTAGACACTGGCCACTCACCCAAATTTCTCAAATTCCAATGCTATTTTTCTTTCGACTCAAATGATTGCCTATCTGCAACGATTGGCGTTGCTGAATCAAAGAATGAATCTGCAAAAAAGCACCAAAACGTTGGGCTGGCTCGTTAAACTGGTAAACACAAACACCTCAGTTTTCCAGGAAGCCCATGATTGCGGAACTCGCTAGCGTCATTGAATCACTGCCCTTTACAGCCGACTGGGTTGGAATTCGAGCCGTTAAAGAAGCTCAAACCTACCGCTCCGTTCGGGATGGTCAACCCAAGTCCAATTCCCGCCAGCTGACTCAAGGGGCAATGGTAGAAGTTCTGGCGAATGGCCAAATTGGCTACGGTGCAACGAATCAATTAACAGCACAAGGGTTACACACTGCGGCGGAAATTGCTCATCAAAATGCGATCGCAGCGAGCCAGTGGCGAATTCATCACTGGACACCGCAACAGCGCCCCAAAGTGGTTGGGGAATACTATTCTCCTGGCGTGAAAGCGTTCAACGCGCTCACACCAGCCGAAATCAATGACATCCTGATTCGCATTTGCCACAAGCTCAAAGTGGCGGATGCCGTCGTGCAAACGAACGCCACGGCTGTGACCAGCGAATTAGAATCCTGGTTTGTCAGCAGCAACGGGTCAGAAGTTTACCAGCGGTTTAACCTACTCACCAGCCACTACGGCGTCACCGCACAGGATGGCCCAGTAGTGCAAAATCGCACTAGCAACGGATTTTGGGCCCGCAGCTATCAAGGCGGCTGGGAATTATTCCCCGATACGCAACTGTGGGATCAAGTTGCCCAGACGAGTGAGCAGGTGATGGAACTGCTATCCGCCGCAGACTGCCCCACGGATACGATGACGCTGGTATTAGCGCCTGACCAGATGATGCTACAAATTCATGAAAGCATTGGTCATCCCTTAGAACTCGATCGCATTTTGGGTGACGAGCGAAATTACGCGGGCGGCAGCTTTGTTAAACCCAGTGATTTCGGCCAACTGCAATACGGCTCAACGTTAATGAACGTGACCTTTGACCCGTCTGTTGCTGGACAGTACGCTAGCTACCGTTTTGACGACACGGGCGCACCCGCCACGCGGGAATATTTGATTCGAGAAGGCAAGCTGGAGCGCGGCATCGGCAGTTTGGAAAGTCAGGCGCGATTGGGCGTCAACGGCGTTGCTAGTGCGCGGGCTAGCTCGTGGAACCGTCCCCCAATTGACCGAATGGCCAATATCAATCTGGAACCCGGCGATCAGTCCCTTGCTGAGATGATTGGCGGCATTGAAAAAGGCGTTTACATGGAGGCCAATCGCTCCTGGTCAATCGATGATCAGCGCCACAAGTTCCAATTTGGCTGTGAATACGCCAAGCTGATTGAGAACGGCAAGTTTACGAAAACCCTGCGAAATCCCAACTATCGAGCGACAACGCCCCAGTTTTGGCACAGCTTGATTGCCGTTGGCGATCGCAGTACCTGGGAAATTTTTGGGACGCCATTCTGCGGCAAGGGGGAGCCCAATCAGGTGATTCGCGTGGGTCATGCCTCGCCCGCCTGTGCCTTTGCCAATATTGAAGTGTTTGGCGGCGACAGTTAGCTTTGGACTCAACATGCTGATTCTCCTGTTGTATCAGCGAATTGAGGCTAAATGTAAAAAACATCAGCACTACAGAGGAGATATTCCGTAACGCTTGGTATCTCCTCTGTAGCGCTTGCTGTATTGCTTAAGGCGAGGTGTGCGAGGATTCGGTTATATGTTTAGCCTTAGCGGGCAAACTGAACGTAACGCTTAGAACATGCCCGATGGAATCAAACCTGCAACCACCTGAAGCAGAATGATGGCCAGAATTGCCGAGAAGTCAATTCCACCCACAGGAGGGATGATGGAACGGAACAGATTTAGATATGGATCAGTAATCTGGCTGAGAGCTGCAAAGGGCTGACTGTACCAATCAACGTTAGGGAACCAAGTCAGCAGAACCCGAATGAAGATTAGAACCGTATAGAACGTGAGGAAGGTGCTTAGCGTTTGGAATACGAGCGCTAATGGAGAAGCAGAAACCATATAACTAAACCATTACTAGAAACTTACAATGACGGTGGGTGAATATGCCGGATAACGACATCTCCCATTTGCCCTAGTGTAACGGATACTGTCTCGAAACACTGTAGTGTTCGATTAAGATTATGCTTCGGTTTTCCGACCGTGATATTGATCCATCTCATCTCACTCATGCGCTGTGGCTACCTGTAAATCTGTCAATGCTGTTTCCGGGTCTAGGGCAGCTTTACACTGGACAGATTGGCCGGGGAATTGGGTTATTGATCATTGAACTAGGGCTGATTGGACTGGCATTTTGGTCAATTTTTGCAGCGACGGGGAATACGGCTTCTGGTTTGCTAATGGGGAGCTTGGCCGTTTTTCTGTACATCATTAATGTGTTCGATGCATATCTATATGGCAAACGGCGCACAGGAACAGCTGAGTATGCTTTAACCGACATTGCCAAGCAGACCAAAAATCCCTGGTTTGCCGTTTTTCTTTCCCATATTTTGCCGGGTTTGGGACAGCTTTACTTACAGCAGTTGGTTTGGGCGGCGATGTTGTTGAGTGCGGTGATGATTACGTCAACTCTCTCAACGGTTTTTCCCAGGTTGTTGCTCCTGCCGCCATTGATTTGGGGAGTGGGCTGCTGTCACGCCTATTATGCGGCGTCTCAGATTCCAGCTAAAGCGGGATCGAAAGCGCGATCGCACTCATCTCAACCATCCCGCTCGCGTCAATCTATTAAATGGATTCTAATTGTCACAGTTGCGATTGTCGGCCTGCGCTTCACCTTTGCCTACTTACCCATCTGGCTCAACCAAAACATCAATCGCTTTATCGTGCCGAGTGAATCAATGCTGCCTGCGCTCCAGGTGGGAGACCAAATTTTTGTCAGCCACACCTCCAACAATCCCTTACAGATTGGGGACGTGATTGTGTTCCATGCACCAGAAGCGGCGCAAGAGCTGCCTACGGTTACGGATGACACGTTTTTTGTCAAGCGTGTGATTGCAACGGCTGGACAAACGGTTGAAATTCGCGATCGCACCATCTTAATTAACGGCCAGCCCCTGCGCGAAACCGCTAATGTGACGCCGCCGGACTATAACTGGGGGCCAGCCACGGTGCCCGATAATTCGCTGTTTGTTTTGGGCGACAACCGAAATTTCAGCGCTGATTCCCATGTCTGGGGATTTTTACCGGAATCAGAAGTGGTGGGGAAGGCGTATAAGATTTACTGGCCGCCTGCTCGAATTCAGCCGATTTAGAGTTGGAGAGGCTGGGGTTGCGTACTGCGGGTTGAGTTGGTGAAGGGCAGGGGGGCGGGGGAGAAACGGGGCATTTGAGACCCTAGAAAGGCCAGCACTGCTGGCCTTTCTAGCGTTGGTTCAACTAAACAACTGCGGGGGCAGGTTGAGGCCAGCGTTGCATGGCTTGACCAACGATGCTGAGTTCCTGCATCAGCTCGTCGAAGCGATCGGGAGTTAATGACTGGGGGCCATCCGAGAGCGCTTTAGCGGGATTGGGATGCACTTCAATCATGAGGGAATCGGTTCCGGCTGCGATCGCGGCTTTGGCCATTGAAGGCACGTATTCCGCTCGTCCGGTGCCGTGGCTGGGGTCGATCATAATCGGCAGGTGAGTGAGCGATCGCAGCACTGGAATAACCGATAAATCCAGCGTATTACGGGCATACTGGCGATCAAAGGTACGAATCCCCCGCTCACAGAGAATGACATTGGGATTGCCTGCTGCCAAAACGTATTCTGCGGCCATCAACCATTCTTCAATCGTGGCTGACATGCCGCGCTTGAGTAAAACGGGCTTGTCCTGAGCGCCCACCTTTTTCAGTAGGGCAAAGTTTTGCATATTGCGTGCGCCTACCTGAAGCACATCCGCCACCGCGCCAATTTTCTCGACATCGGCGGTATCCATCACTTCGGTGATAATGCCCAAACCAGAAGCATCCCGCGCCGCCGCTAGCAGTTCCAGTGCGCTTTCGCCATGTCCCTGAAACGCATAGGGTGATGTACGAGGCTTGTAGGCACCGCCGCGTAAGAAGTGCGCCCCGGCTGCTTTAACCCGCAGTGCTGTTTCTACAATCATCGTTTCGTTTTCGACTGAGCATGGCCCAGCCACAACTGCGATGGGAGAATGCTCACCAATGGGCACTGCACCGTTGGGCGTGTCGATGACAACCGTACTGGCCTCCCCGTGGCGGAACGTGCGGCTGGCCCGCTTAAACGGCTGCTCAACTCGTAAAACCTGTTCAATCCAGGGACTCATGTCCTGAATTTGGAGGGGATCAAGCTCCACGGTGTCGCCCACTAGGCCAATGACAACTTTATGTTTGCCCACGATCTGCTCTGGCGTAAGTCCCCACGATTGAAAGTCAGCATCCAGTCGATCAATTTCGGCCTTGGGCGCACCGCTTTTCATCACTACAATCATGCTGAAGTTCCCTCCATACAACAGTTAAGGCTAGACCTGAGTTGCGATCGCACCAGATCTCGCATGGACTCAAAATCTAGCCTTATTCTATGATCTAGCAACTTTCATGATTCCTGCTTTGGCTTTTTGGAAGTTGCTCAATGTTAGGCTGACCCAGTATGACGGCAGCTTTCAAGCCACAGTTCAACTTTCAAGGAAAATTTGTCTTGTGCTCAAACGAAATGCTCTGATTTTCCTATGCTGTCTTTTGTTAAGCATGTCTACCGCTTGTGCTACCTCACCGACTGAGGGATCAGCCCCCGTTGATCCGGTCAGTCAGTCACTAGAAGAACGACCGGGCGTCACTCCTGTTGCAGGAGAACAGCTACCGGATCTAGTGACGGGACAGGTGATTTACGTTCCTATCTATTCAGAGATCTACGACTTTGACTCCAATCAGACATTTCAGCTCGCCGCAACCCTCAGCCTGCGAAATACCGATTTGAACAGCCCGATCATAATTGAGACGTTAGACTACTACAACTCTGGAGGCGAAAAGATCAGCACGTATTTAAAGACTCCCATCCAGCTAGCGCCCTTAGCCTCGTTAGAAATTGTGGTTGCGAGCAAAGATGGCTCTGGCGGATCTGGAGCGAACTTTATTGTGGAATGGCGAGCGAATAAAACCGTTAGTGAGCCGATAGCTGAAGCGATCATGATTAGCAGTGCGTCTCAGCAAGGCATGTCGTTTGTGAGTCCAGGGCGAATTATTCAAGAACGACGACCAGACGATTCACTCTAGAAGATTCGCTCTAAAAAAGTAGCTGCACATAGACAAATGCATATCTAATATCAAGTCTGTGTATAAGAACCCAATTTATTTTTTGTGAAACATTTGCTCCGCAAATGTTTCACAAAAAATAAATTATGGGTTTTCAACCAGACTTAATCTAAAAAAACTGGGGCGCTCCCCAGTTTTTTTAGATATGCGTTTATTTATGGCAACCTACTTGTAAACCTGAAAACGATCTGGGATCAAAACTCGTCTCAATGCCATTGAATATAGCGTTCTGTTGTCAACTGTCTCGGGCAAATTACTGGCTTGCCAATACGCATAACGCCTCTCCCCTAGAGCCGTCCCTACCGCTATCCACGGAAGGGTTCACTGGGCTTGTGAGTGCCCTGATTGTGCTGCTGCTGGTTGCGACGGCTGTTGCTCTCGTGACTCGATGGCTGCGTATTCCCTACGTTGTGGGTTTAGTCCTCGCAGGATTAGCTATCACCAAACAGGCTCTGCCCGAATCTGTCGGTCTGAATCCCGATGTGATTCTGAATCTGTTTCTTCCAATTTTGATCTTTGAAGCAGCTATTAATACCGACATCAGCCGTCTGCGGAGCACAATCAAACCGATTGCGCTTCTAGCTGGGCCAGGGGTTATGCTTTCTGCCGTGATCATGGCGCTACTCCTTCGGACTTGGCTAGACCTGGCTTGGATTACGGCAGCCGCAGTGGGCGTTATTCTCACGATTACGGATACCGTTTCGGTGATTGTGGCATTCAGGGGTATTCAGGTGCCATCACGACTCACGACGATTGTAGAGGGCGAGAGCTTATTCAATGACGGTATTGCGCTGGTGCTGCTCAGTCTGATTACGACGATTCATCTGCAAGGTTCATTCAGCTTGAGTGATGGAATTCAGCAGATGGTGATTGCCTTTGTTGGCGGTGGGGCCTTAGGGGTTGGATTAGGCTATCTCTGTGTTGGGCTGTTTCGTCAATTGGACGATGCCCTGAGTAACATTCTGCTGACTGTTGCGGTGTCGTTGGGCACGTTTCAAATTGGGCAGGCGTTGGGCGTATCGAGTGCGATCGCAGTTGTGGTTGCAGGATTGGTCATTGGTAATTTAGGCTTTCGCAGCGCTTCGGCTTCAACTCGTGTGACGCTGTTGAACTTTTGGGAATATGCTGGATTTGGCGTCAACACCTTTATCTTCTTGCTGGTTGGGATTGAGGTTGAACCCCAAATTCTGCTGCAAACGGTTCCAGCAGCTCTATTGACGATACTGGCTTACCAAATTGGTCGCATTCTGGCAATTTATCCCCTGCTCTTTCTGCTGAGTTTCTTCGATCGCCCACTGCCGTTACGCTGGCAGCATGTATTGATTGTCGGCAACGTTAAAGGATCGTTATCGATGGCGATGGCGCTGAGTCTGCCGTATACCCTGCCGGATCGCCCTGATGTGATTACCCTAGTCTTTAGTACCGTGCTGATATCGTTAGTTGGGCAGGGGCTGAGTCTACCGTGGTTCGTCAAGCGGTTGCAGTTATCAGTGCCCTCCGCCCTCCGACAGCGGATGGAAACGCTACAGCTCAACATGATTACGGCCAAAGCGGCTCAAGAGGAACTGCACCATCTCCTTAAGTTTGGCAGCTTGCCCAAGCCTCTCTATGAAGAACTGTTTGCCACCTATCAAGCTCGCATTGCGTCGTCCGAACGAGAGCTGCGTGACCTCTATAACCAACGCATCGCGGATGGCATGAATACATTAGAGGAGCAAGGCTATCTGGATAGCACCCTGCGCCGTCTCTATTTGGCCGAGAAAGGAGCGATCAATGATGCGGTTCGTCAGGGCTTACTGTCCGATGAAACCTCTCAGTCATATCTGCGATCGCTAGATGAAAAACTATTATCGCTGAAAGATGATTAAAGAGTTAGGGCGAGCACAGCCCCATAAAATCCAGCATTTTTCGCACGAGTTCCGGTTTCGTGACGGCTAGGATTGTGGAGCCACTTTCCAGCAGCGTGCGGCCATTGGGAATGACTAGATCTTCATGCGGATGCGCCTGATACCCGATGATCAGTGTACCAGCGGGAAACCGAGGGTCTTGGGCGATTTCGGCCAGGCTACGGCCAACAATGTAGCACTCTTGCGGGATAGTCAGCTTCAAGACTTCAATTTGTCCCTGTTCAAAATGCATCATGGCATCGACTTGGGGATATTCAATCGCATTGACGACGCGGTTGATCGCCAGTTCTGTCGTGCTGATAATGTGGGTGGCTCCGGCCAGCAGATACGGTTCGGCAAAATCGCGATCGCGCATTCGCACCACAATCTGTGGTACTTGATAGTGCTTTGAGAGGGTCACCAACGCTAAATTGAGCGCATCTTCCCGCAGAGCCGCGATCACTACTCCAGCCTTGCGAATTCCCGCTTCCAACAACGTGGTTGTGTTGACAGCACTGCCCTCAAACGCCATCACGCCAATTTTTTCACGGGCATACTGACAGGCCAAGGTGTCTGTATCCACTACTGCAATGGTATGCCCCATGTGCAGCAGCGTTTTAGCTAGCTCTAAACCCATCATGCCAGCCCCACCAATCAGAACATACACGGTTTCTGCCTCGTTGATTGCGCTACAACCTTTCCGACTATAGCTGTAGTTAGCTCAGTTAGGACATGGAGGTTTTGGTAGCGCGCCGCTGCTGTGCCACCAAAATCTCCTAGCCAATATGAGTCCCGCGATATCTAGTGATTCTAGATAAGAACGAGAGAGGAGAGTGCCTCATCATGAGGCACTCTCCTCTCTCGTTCTCTCATTCTTAACTGGAATGACTATAACGCCCTTATCCCGACAGAACTGGTTGTGATGACAGCAGATCGGGGTTGAGTAATGACGAAATCACAAAAGCCTCTACCCGTTTATTCAGGTAGAGGCTTTTATCTGGTACTGAAACTTTTGATTTTTACCAGACACTAGTGGGTCTTTTTAGGATCGTCTGATTGCAGTGCGTACCCATTGCACTTAACATCAGAGCCAAACATATCAGTTAGTGTATTAGTTAGCTAGCCACTAATTACGTAACCGATTGTATGACCAACGACTAAGACTGCTGGTTGCGAGCATCTCGCCACGCCGCCGTCATCCGTCCCAAGTTTGTCTTAAACTCACCCAAGCCAATCAGCGAACCGGGGATATCTTCTTCCCACGAGGCAGACAATACGCCATAGCTGAGACCAATTACCCCTAATCCAAAGCAGGCCATACTCATCAGTACAACAGCGCTGTTGGGTAGATCGAATACGCCATTTACCACGATGAAATAGCTGGCGAAGAACGTACTGACGCCCAGAGCTGTAGGAATTCCGCAAAACACACCCATCCGTCGAATCATGCGCTTCCCGACAACATCGGGAATCCGTGTCTCATCTAGGGTTTGCCTGTTCGATGAACGACGAGTCGGCTGGGCAACCTGGGACTTAGCCGAGGATGGTTTAGCCGCTGATTTGACTGGAGATGATTGGGTGGATTTAGATGACGCCGATTTAGCCTCTTGAGCAGACTGTTTCTGATCAGACTTTCGATCAGACTTCTTGCGGCTTCTTTGGGGTTCAAACGGTAGCGGCTTGCGCTCAGGATCAGAAGGCATAGTTCAGAAGCGAATAACGAATCACTGAATTATCGTAGATCGCGGCTGTTGCATTATGCAGACAAATGGCAGTCGATCTAGCGGTTGGTTCGCTTTGAATACCCTAGCGACGGATACCGAGGCGCTGAATGAGAGCCAGGTAGCGGTCGTTATCTTGCTTTTGAATGTAGGACAGTAAGCGCTTGCGGCGACCAATCATTTGCAGGAGGCCGCGCCGAGATGCGAAATCTTTTTTGTTTTGTTGAAGATGTGCTGATAGGCGATTGATGCGCTCGGTTAGCATCGCAACCTGTACATCTGCAGATCCAGTATCGGTTTCGTGAATTTGGTACTCAGAGATGATTTCCTGTTTACGGTCTTGCAGCAGTGCCATGAACCTATTGTGTCCCGAATTAAAATTACAGCAGTCAACTATATTAGCACAGTGAGAGGACTTATTTTTACTGACTGAGCCATGCGATCGCAGCTCGAATCCACTGTTCAGCATCGCCGCTTTTGGAGAGAGCCGTTTGTTGACCAACGGTTTGGAGGGCGGTTTGGATTTCGGTTTGAGTGTAGCCCAGGGCAAGCAGGGTCATTTCGATATCTTCCTGGAGGCTGGGAGTCGGAGCCGCAGAGGGAGTTGTGCTCATGCCCGAGTGGGTGCGCCATTCGGCCAGCTTGGCTTTCAGTTCTAAGCACAATCGTTCGGCAGTTTTGTTGCCGACGCCGGGGGTTTGAGCCAGTCGGCGGGTGTTGCTGGTGACGATGGCCTGCACCATGTCTTGTAACCCCAGAGTATCGAGAAGCGCGATCGCAAGTTGGGCACCAATGCCGCTAACGCTAGTTAATTGACGAAACGCATCCCGTTCGGCTCGTGACTCAAAGCCGTACAGGATCATCTGATCTTCACGCACCTGTAAGTGGCAGTGAACTTGGGCCGTTTCTCCAGTATCGGGCAGGGTACGGGCAAAGCGGGACGTAATCTGAAGCTCATAGCCAACGCCGTTGACATCTAACAGCAGCATGACGCGATTGGAGGGCGTTTTTTGCACACCTGCGATCGCGCCTGTGAGAAAACTCAGCATAGTGGTTCAACAAGTTAGTCTAAAAGACCAAAGTAGTTTAGCCCTTCTGTAATTCCACCTGCACAGGCAGCAGTTGCTAGATATCGATCGGCTGAGGGATTTGCATGATGCCAGTCCAGCAGTTCAGGTTGGGCATTGCCGACAATAATGCCGAGGGATTCATTCACCGCAAACATGGCCTGATCGTTACCGGAATCGCCGCAAACCACCGTTTCCTCCCGCTCCATGCCGAGGGCATGGCGCAGAAAGATCAGGGCTGAACCTTTGTTGCCCCGCGTGGGTAAAATATCCAAGTCATGATTGCTGCTGTAGACAAACTGCACGTCTAGCTCATGTTCCAGCATCAAGTTCTTGAGGCGCGGGATCACGACAGCCGCTTGTTCTGGCT
Organism: uncultured bacterium; assembly: GCA_966674685.1. Classification (GTDB taxonomy): domain Bacteria; phylum Cyanobacteriota; class Cyanobacteriia; order Phormidesmidales; family Phormidesmidaceae; genus Thainema. The sequence goes on along the minus strand of CBKWJC010000085.1, from coordinate 18,463 downwards.
CTACATAAAAGCTCACCTTAAACTCGTTCTGCTCAGAAGCAGGCTGAAAAACGAGTTCAGGAAAAGGAGATGTAATGGATTCGATGCGAGTCCGATCCCATCCTTGAGATAGAATTTCATGCCAGGTTGAATCAGGAGTATAGCTGCCGTTGTGAAAAATCAGCGTCCCCACGGCTAGAATCAAAGCGTCTGGCTCTAGCAGTGATTTTTCGGCTCTGAGCTGATGGTACAGTTCCCGCGAACGCCCTGTAGAGTAAACCAACAGACTGCCGTAGCGTTTGCGATGCTCTGTGAGCCGATGATTGAGTTGATCGAGAGCCTCATCATCCCCCACTAATGTATTATCCAAATCCGTAATTAGCAAAAACTTGGGCATCGCTATTGAATTTCGTGAGTTGGGTTTGCAAAGCGTTTCCTTTCGAGTCTAATGGAGAGGCGCTTGCGTGCATACCATCTTTGCTACATATTCATTATGAAATTCATCGGTCAAAAAATTTTGAACTGGCTGCCACAGCTTGACCGACGAATCTGGATTTTGTCGGCGGGCCGATTGCTGTCGCAGCTTGGAGTTGGCTTTGTTCTATTCTATGCCCCCATCTTTTTTGTGGAGGAGGTGGGTCTATCTGCGACGCTGGTGGGGATCAGCATTGGCAGCGAGTCCATTACCGGGATTTTAGGTCGGATTCTGGGTGGTTCCTGGTCGGATTCCCCCCGGTTTGGTCGTCGCAAAGTCTTGCTGATGGCAGCAGCGATTTCTGCGATCGCAGATTTGGTGCTCACCTTTACCAACAGTTTTCCTACACTGCTGATGGGGAATTTGCTGATGGGACTGGGGATTGGCCTCTACTGGCCAGCTTCGGAGTCGCTGGTGGCAGATTTAGCCAGTGACGAGCAGCGGAATGAAGCCTACGCGGTTGTCCGGCTGTCTGACAGTTTGGGGCTGGGACTAGGCGTGGTGCTAGGCGGCGCGATGATTTCTCTAACAGGGCTATATCGGCTGCTGTTTGTGGTGGATGGCATTACGTATCTATTCTTTTTTGGCGTAATTTATTTTGCGATCGCAGCCACGCGACCTGTTGCTGAAGATATTCCATCCTTTTTTCGCGGCTGGATGACGGCACTGCGCGATCGCACCCTGCTTGTGTTTGCAGTAGTCAACGTGCTGTTCACGACCTATACCTCCCAAGTGCAAAGCACGCTGCCGCTATACTTCAAGCAATTTGTGGGCGAAGGGGCGACAAGTACTGGTGTTGGCCTATCGGAAGCCATGATCACCATCCTATTTACCTGGCACGTTGCGCTACTGGTGCTAATGCAGATTCCGATTGTGCGTTTCCTGAAGCGATTCCGCTATGTGCAGGCTCTCATTTTCTCGGCGCTGTGCTGGGGACTGGGATTTTGCCTGATTAGTTTAACCGGGATTGTATCAACCGGAGCGATTCCCATTGCGCTTGTCATGCTGGCAGTCGTCTCGCTGGCCAATGTTGCCTACACTCCCTCTTCATCCTCTCTGGTTGTAGACTTGGCCCCCAACAACCTGCGCGGCGTTTACTTTTCCATTAACTCCCTCTGCTGGGCAGTGGGCTATGCGATTGGCCCTCCAATTGGCGGCTGGTCAATTGACCAAGGTGAACCGTTTATCTATCAGTATTGGCTGATGGCGGCAGCGAGTATTGCGATCGCAATTGCTATCCTGCTTCATCTAGATCGTCGATTTACCCAGCGGACAAATATCCGCATCACAAGTCATGATGAATGATCCGGATGCAATCTCAATTGTTTGTACAATGCCCAATCTATTTGACTTACCCGAGAATTTACCGCCAAACGAGTATTTTGAAATCCTGACCCCCAATTCACAGTGCCGCATTGAGCGTATTATCTCAACTGGACATACCACTCCACCTGGAGAATGGTACGACCAAGCCCAAGATGAATGGGTGGTTTTGCTCCAGGGGGAAGCGGAGCTAGCCTACGATAACGGTGAACGAGTTCATCTACAAGCTGGAGACTATCTGTTGATTCCAGCGCATCAGCGTCACCGAGTCGAATCCACCACGACCAGTCCCCGCTGCATCTGGCTCGCGATTCACGGCAATCTCAGTTAGTCATCACGGATCGTCTGCGTTTACCGAATGAAACATGGTATCCGTACCGCTCACGATAGGATACTTAAAATTGAGGCTCTTGAGGTTGAGGACTGTCTAGTTCTGAACATTCGTTGAGCCGAGCGAGATTGAGTGCTACCAATATCGATTTATCCGATTCATCTGTTCATGAAAGACACGTTAATCAACTGGTTAAACTGGCTGCTAGTCGCCAACATCTTTTTCGTCCTAGCAAGCTTTGCCTGGTTTGCGATCGCACTAGTTGGGCGAGCGACAGACATTCCGCTGGGCTTTGATATTTGGTATTCCCTCTGGGAGCCAATCTTTATGCCATCCATCGGTATCCTAATGGCCGGAGCATTGATCAGCGGCGCAATTAGCTGGCTCTCTAAGCGGTTTAGTGCGGCTAAGTAGCGGTTTAGTGCGGCTAAGTAAATGACGTGCTGAGGGCTGAGTGAGCTAAAATTCGCCTCACTCCTGACTCCTCTCGCCTCACTTTCTAGTGCTGAGTATTCAATAACCCGCCAAAATCCCCCGTTGCTTCGCCCGACGTTCGGCCCAGCGGAACAGAATCAGCCCTAGCAAAAAGTAGCCGAGACCGTTTGCCAAGGCCAATGAGAACTGGGTGAGGTCTAAGCCTTCTCCTCGCGCCATGAGGCTACGCAGCAGTTCGACGCTGGGAATCATCGGAATAGCAAGGGTAATCCAGTGCATCCATCCCGTCCAGGTTTCCGTGGGCACAGCCAGCAGGAAAAGCAACACGAACTGGAACAGTCCTAGTAACTGCTGGACGCGCTTAAACAGCAGCGCACAGGAACCCATTGTGAAGGCTAGACCATAACCGCCGAGCAGCATCGTCGCCAGCGGCAGCACCAGCGTGGGCGGAAACTGAAGGCGGCTGCCCGTGATGGCAATGATGATGCTGAGGATAATCACAATCAGGCTGAAGCGCAGGGTCAAACTTGCGATCGCACGGGCGAGAAATACTTGGGGCGCACCAAACGGAGAGAGAAAAACCTGCTCCAGAGTACCTGTCTGAGCCTCTAACTGGAGATTATTGGCAATGTCGTTGATCAGATAAATGGTCAATGTCCACAGCACGTAACCAATGACGATAGCATCCAGCCGATCACCAAACTGGGTGGCGGGGCCAGTCATGTAGCGGGCACTGAGAAACAGACCGTAGAACACCGACGTGATGATAATGATGCCGCCAATCACCTCTGCCGGATAGCGAATAAATTCCGTCCAACTGCGGCGCAGTTCAGCAATCAGGAGTTCAATAAAGTTCATAGGAAGAAGACACTACACGAATTCTGGATGAAATCCCGTGATCTATTTTTCATGAAACGCTCGCTAAGCGAGCGTTTCATGAAAAATAGATTGGTTTCAATATACAGACTGGACACTACATTGCCGAGACATCACTACGCACCAGTTTGAGAAATACCGCCGTTAGATCGGCGGCATCTTTCTTCACCTGGACAAACGGTAGCGGTTCCAGGATACGCAGAATTTCATACAAACCAGCGGGTTCGCCCGTGTAGGTAACGTGCCGAGCATCGACCACGGCACCGAGAGCCATAATCGCCTGCTGGCGAGCGGCATCCAGATTGTGCTCTAGCTCAATCCGATAGGACGAGCCGGAAAACTCGCGAATCAAGTCACGGGTGGGGCGCTGAGCAATAATTTCGCCTTGGCGGATGACGGCTACTCGATCTGACAGTTCTTCTGCCACGTCTAACTGATGAGTGGTAAGCAAAATGGCGCAGCCTGCTTTCGCGACCGCTCGCACCAGTTGCTTCACATGTTCACTAGCCTCCACATCCAGTCCCAGCGTTGGCTCATCCAGCAGCAGCAGCCGGGGTTTATGCACCAGCGCAACTGCGATCGCAAGTTTCTGCTGCATCCCCCGCGACAGATTTCTCACGGGCGTTTTGCGCTTATCCATCAGGTCAAACTGCTCCAGCAGCTCTAGTCCGTGGCGATGGGCTTGGCGATGAGTCAACCCGCGCAGAACACCGAAATACGCTAGATTTTCCAGCGGTGTCAGTCGCCAGTAGAGATTGCGGTTGCCCTCCAAAACAGCTCCAACCAGCCGCAGCGCTTTCGGGTCGCGGTGAGGATCTTGGCCCGCAATTTTCACCCAGCCCTGATCGGGACGGATCAGCCCCGCAATCATCTTGATTGACGTAGTTTTGCCCGCTCCGTTTGGCCCTAAAAACGCGAGCACCTCACCTAAATGCAAATCTAGGGAAACATGCCGAACCGCTTCTACCCGCTGCTTGCCTTTGCCATAGCCTTTTTGCAAACCGGATGCTTCTAGCGCGATGGGAGTTGTGGCAGGTGGGGGTGCTGCTGATCGAGGAATCTCTAGGGTCATAGGGTTGGGATGCGGGGCTAGACTAGGGTTGGTGGTTGATAGTTAATGGTTAGTGGAGGTGAGAAGTGAGGAGTGAGGAGTGAGGAGTAGAAGGGTGGGAGGGTAATAGATGAGAATGGCCGATACGCTTCTTAATAATTGCTCTTATCCTAACGAATTGCGACAGGTTGCCGTCGCGCATAAACCGCATTCTTTACTGATCAGCCCTCTACATCAGCAATCCTTCGATAAAACTCAATACAGCTTGCTCATCAAGGGGAACCGTTTGGCGCGGTAGGTTGACTTTTAGGGCTTTCATCAGTTCTTCGTCTAGGTTCAGCGATCGCTTGCCAAACTGAAGATTTTGGTGAATGCGGAGTTGGCGATCGCAAGAATTGGTTAACAGCGTTTGAGTGGGCATTTTTAAGAAATCCGCCACATCCGTATCGACGACTGCCTGCGGGCTAGTTTCCAAGTGTTGGAGTGTATCTCTGACCTGCGTCAGGGCTTGAATCATGGCCTGAATGCGATCGCGGGCGGCATCTTGACGAATTAGGGTTTGATTTTGGCTCAGATTAGCTAATGCCAGCAGATTTTTTTGGGTGATGGCCGCATCTTGAAAGGGTGCGATCGCAGCATAGGCCGTAGCTAATAGATCGTCATCCTGAGCAACATGGAACAGCAGACGAGTACGATGGCGACCAATTTCAATATTGGGTGAATGATCCAGTCCTACATTCTGTTTGGCAAGCTGATGATAGGCTGCCGCCAGTGCGAGATGAGTGGCAGGGGTCAGCACGGCATCGATTACGATTTCAACCGTCGGCGAAACCTGATTGAAAAACTGATAGATGGCCTCTGGCGTCTCAAAGTAGTAGCGCTGTGTATTATCGCCGTTGGGACTTAAATCAATCCAGTCGCACTGCATGTCCTGGCTCGTCAATCGGAACCGAGAAACGTTGTATAGCTTGGCCCCAGTTAAGGTGGTGCCCGTCAAATCGGCTCCTGTTAAATCGGCGTTGATCAGATTCGCTTGAGCCAAATCAGAATGAACCAGACTCGCGTTAGTTAAATCGGCATCCGTCAAGATTGCACCCACCAGTGTGGCTCCACTGAGTTTGGCCTGACTCAGATCGGCTCCCTGTAGATTAGCCCCACTTAAATCCGCCCAGCGCAGATTCGCTCCGGCTAAGTTGGCTCCCATCAGGTTGGTTTTCACCAGGTTGGCGTGGCGCAGTTCACAATCGCGTAAATCTGCTCCCCGCAGGTCGGCTCGGCTCAAGTCCGCCGTGTGAAAATTGGCCTGACTCAGATAAGCCTCCGTCAAAACGGCTCCCCGCAAATCTGCTTTGTTGAGATTGGCGTTGAGCAAATTGGCGCGGCGCAGCTTAACTTCTCGCAAGTCCGCCTCACTGAGATTGCTGTTTTGCAATAAGCTGCCGCTCAGCTCCGCCCGAATCATCTCAGCCCGGACAAGAGAGGCATTGCGAAAGTTGGCTCCCAGTGCGATCGCTTGAATCAGATTTGCAACATTGAGACTGGTTCCTAACAAGTTGCTCTGGCTCAAGTTTGCGCCATTGAGACGAGCCACATTCAGCTTGGCCTGACTGAGATTGGCTCGACTCAGATTTGTGCCGGAAAAATTCGCTACCGTCAGTGTCGCCTGCTGGAGATTGATCCCACTGAGATTGAGACCGATGCATTTCACCTCATTCAGATTAATTCCGACAAAATCTCGCTGACCCGCAGCATATTGTTCGAGCAGTGTATCGATCTTCATGGTGAGACCTCGTTGCAATTGGGCTGCCATTGAATGGCCAGCCGCTTCAGGATCAGTGGCAAAATCAGAACCTGAAAAATTGGGGAAGTGCCCCGGAGGGGCGTAAGTGTTTAGCGTAGCTGTATGATCCCCCGCTGTCGCCGCCCCCTTAAAAAGGGGTTATTCCAACTCTGGCTCAAAGTCCCCCTTTTTCTAGGCAAAGCCATGCCCAAAGGGCTATAGGGGGATTTAGGGGGATTTAGGGGGATCTATGCAGAGTGTCGCGTTAAACAAGTACGAAGGGATACTCCCCCAATTTTTCAGATTTATTTATTAAAAACCAGCGTATATAAAAGCGTATACAAAAAGAGGGGGACTCGCTGGCCGCAAGCCCTCCTCTTTACAAAGTCAAACTACTGATCAGCAAAGCGTCTTTTGATACTGTGCTCGGCTGTCATCGTCAGGGCTAAAACCGCGATCGCAGCGGTGCAGGTGCAGGTGAAACTGAAGGATCACTTAATCGACCAGCTGTATTTGAACCGCTGTTCAATGCAGCCGTCACCTGTGCTCTCGACATCCCCGCTTGAATCATCGGGCTGTAAAGTAGCTGAATCACTTTACGATCCAGCGCTGTATATGCTGTCGTATCCGTCCAGCCCTGATAGAAAATGCTGTCTGGATAGCGATAGGAGTCTTGCAGCAGCCCCATTGCTTGGGTCAACTCTTCCCGAATTAAGTGCGATCGCTCCTGCTGATTGACGCCCGTTGTCGAAATCAAAATGTTGGCACTGGAAATCCGGTAGTTGCTCCAGCGCACCCAGGCATAGCCCATATTGACCGGGCGGTAGTTGGGTTCATAGCGGCTAAACTGCTGCTCTGGCACAAAGTACATCTCAACATTGGGATTTTGATCCACGATTTGCATCCGAATGGTGAGATTCATGCCGTTAATTTCATCCACAATGCTGTGGAGCGTTTGCAAATCAGCCGCTGTTGGGTTGCCATTGACGCGAATCCGAAGGTCAGATTCCCACTTGCGTACCACTTCTGCGCTGTTGTTGAATTCAGCCCCCATGGCAATTTCCAGAAAATAATCAATTACCGATGCGTCATACGCCGGAGTTACAGGAGACTCCAGCCGTGGAGTTGGTCGCACAAAGGCAGTTTCTGTTTCTGTAGCGCTAGATGGAGACGCAGCAGATGGAGCGGCAGTAGATACCGTAGCGGTTGGCTCTGAACCAACCGCTTCAGTTGTTTCGGTGGTGACGCGAGTTGTACCTACACGAGCAGTAGATTGGGATGGACGACTTAAAACCGCAGCGGTTGAACGAGATTGGCCGCTGTAGGCTGACGGCTGATAGATGGGCTGACTAGAGGCCGAGGGTTGATAGGTCGGTTGACGATAGCCTGTTTGATTACCCAGTTGACGATAGGCGGATTGATTCTGATAGTTTGCCTGATTCTGATGATTTAGATAAATAGGAGTTTGATAAACCTGATTTTGATTAGCAGAATTTTGATAGCTGAAATTATGATCAACCGACTGGGTCGAAAGGTGACGGATCGAAGGTTGGCCAGACGGTTGGCCATAGGATGAAAACTCGCGCAGACGCTCTCCTCGCTGATACACGGCTGAGTTATGAACCGCTGCTGGACGCTGCCCTGTAGCGGATGGGTTGCTCTGATAATTAGCTCCGGCAGAGCGGTTGACGGGGTTCTGAAAAATAACTTCGCCTCGATTTTGCATAAACTGACCATTGACGGCAGTTTGGGCGACTGATGGTACTGCACTCGTGACGGTGAGTAAGGTAGACGATAGGCCCAGTGCGATCGCATAAATTCGGGTCATCTGTGGGTTGATCCATACATTCCGGCAAAACTGTCTCACGCTGCCCCCTTCTGATTCTGAATAACATGGTTGCTTTGAACAGATGCCCCGTTGCAGTGAGTGACGTGAAAACGGGGAACTTGTGTCCAAATTTTTCACAGATGGCAGAGCACAACGATATCGCTGCGTGAGACTTTTGGAATTGGTCAGGATTTGAACCTGTTTTACAAAATCTGACGTTAGCCGAAATGGTTGGTAAAGCAGGTGTTTCTCTACGGGAATCCGTAATTGTTCTAGGGCGTTAAGTTTTAGGGTAGTTGGGGGGCAGTTGAGGTTGTGGCACAGCGGATGTTTATCCGCAGTGGGTTACCCACATGTTGCTGTCGTCACCTAATCGGGTAATGTTTGGATGCGTCACCTTACCCCACGCTGGCCATTGTGTTGGCTTGTGTGTTGGCTTGCAGGTGAGCCAGCATAATGTGGAAGACATCCACTGCGGCAATTGAATCGTGTGGGAGTAAATGGGACTGCCGGGTAATCAGCACCGGGCAATCTTGAGGTGACTGAGGAAGATGACCGTGGGAACCTTTAACTAAATTGGCATCTAGCGGAATGACATCCATCAGATAGCGGAAGCCCAGTTTCTTTTGCACGAGCTTGGTGGCAATTTTTAGCTGAGGAAGCTTGATCTGTGGATCGAGGAAAAGTTCTACCGGATCGTAACCGGGCTTGCGATGGATATCTACAGTGCGCGCAAAATCAGGCGCACGGCGATCGTCTAACCAATAGTAGTAAGTAAACCAGGCTTCTGGCTTTGCTACCGCAACGAGTTCTCCAGCCCGATCGTGATTGATATGATAAGCTCGCTTACCAGCCTCATCCAGGACATAATCAATGCCGTCTGCCTCTTCTAGTAGGCGTTTAACTGTTGATAAAACATCTGGATTATTGACATATACATGTGCCAACTGGTGATCTGCGATCGCAAATGCTTGGCTGGCTCCAGCATCTAAAAGCTCTAGCCCGAGTTCTTCCCGCACTTGCAGGAGTCCCGCTTCCCGCAGCAGGCGATTGATGTGAATCGGCTGGCTGACTGGAGTAATGCCATATTCCGACAGCACAATCACCTGAACCCCTTGTTGCTCATAAAAATCAATCAAATCGCCGCAGAGGTCATCGATCTCGGTCAAGTCTGTGGCAACTTGGTCAGGCTCACAGCCAATTTTTTGCAGACAATAGTCTAAATGGGGCAGATAAATCAGCGTCAGTGTTGGACTGACGCGGGTTTCTAACCACTTGGCTGACGCTGCAATCCATTGACTCGATTCAACTGAGGTTGCTGGCCCCCAAAACTTAAACAGCGGAAACTGGCTCAAGTCGGCCTGAAGCTGAGGGCGTAGGTCAGCGGGTTGAGTATAGATATCGGGCAGCTTACGGCCATCTGCGGGATACATTGGCCGCGGTGTGACGGCATAATCCACGCTGGAATACATGTTGTACCACCAGAAGAGGTTGGCACAGGTAAAGGATGGATCCATTGCCCGCGCAACATCCCAAATTTTGGGCTGCTGTACCAGATGATTAGACTGTCGCCAGAACTTAACTTCACACTCGTCCCGAAAGTACCAACCGTTGGCCACAATGCCTGTTTCGCTGGGCCACTGTCCCGTTAGGTAGGTACTTTGGGCGGTGCAGGTGACGGCTGGCAGCACGGGCTGAATCGTCGCAAGCTGGCCTTGCTCCATCCAGCGCTTTAGGTTGGGGGTATGTTTGCCAATGAGTCGAGAACTCAGTCCGACAACATTGATAACCACTGTTTTTTGCATAACGTTGGTGAGTGTGACTAGACAGTAATAGGTTGAGGCAAAGTCGCGAGCACCCATTCGTATTCCCGCTGAATGGATGCCAGGATATCCAGCTTCATGTCAGGCGGTAAAACATCCCAGGTGTAGGTTTCAATTTCCAAATGTGTACAGTCGGGAATCGCTGGAAGCTGCTGCAAAATCGCTGCAAGGTGGTCTTGCGTGGATTCAAAGGGAGGGTAGCGGTTGATAAAGATCGGCACGTGGAAGTGGGTGCGCCATTCTGTCGCGGTCGTGGTTGCCAGGGTTGGCAAGGCCGCACTCAGGTCTGGATAGTGGTGCAAATGCGATTTTTCGGATGATGTTCGCCGTTCGATCACCTGGTGTAAATAGGTTGATTCAGCAAAGGCTTCTAGGCGTTGGTGCAGGACGTTTCGCTGTGGGATCTCGGCTGGAATGGGAATGCGGATTGCTGAGCTGAGCTGAAACTTGCCAATCGCAATGCCAGCTTGCTGGAGTTTTGCTAACGCTGCTGCTGGATCTTCGTACTCGACGGCGAAGTGGCAGGTGTCATAACACACTCGAATATAGCGCCGTAACCAGGTGTCAGCCGTCGTTGGATTGATCCCATGCTGTTGCTGGAGATGGGTCTGTCCAACGGGTAATAACCAGTCGTTAAAAAAGGCAATCACCTCATCGGCATTTTCTAGCAGCGCATCGGGTTCTGGCTCTAGATCTAGGTGCAGCAGTTTGCCCGTTTGCTGCTCGATTTGGGCCAGTTCAGCGGCAATCGCGGCTAAATGCAGGCTGCTTTGCTGAAAGACGGCTGCTTGTTCCGCTGCATCGCTCTGCCAGGGTTTATAGGAAAGCGGTACGGTCGAGATGCCGCCATCCATCCCGTCTGGTAATAAGGCTGCGAGGATTTTGATTAGACGCTGGGTGTAGGATGTGCGATCGCAGGTTGACCAATCGGGAGCATAAACCTGGTCTTTAACCACCTGACGATGAAATCCACCGTAGGGAAAGCCATTGAGAGTAAAGACATAGCAATTTTGCGCCGCCAGCCAGTCCTGTAACTGCGACAAGGCATCACCCGCCAGCAATTCCTCACTGGCCACATTTGCTAGCCGTAGGCCAATTCCGAACGGCGCATCAGGCGCGAGCGTTTGCTTGAGTTGAGGAATGTAGGTTTGCAGATTATGAAAAACGCTAGACCAGTCTTCACCAGGATGAATGTTGCTGCAATAGGTTAGGTGGTAGGTACGGTGAGCCGGGTTGGCCTGTTCTAACCGGACAGGGCTATCAACGCGAATTTGCATGGGGTTCAGCTCTTATTTATCAGCTTTTATTGAATAGATCAGCCAGATCAGCCAGAATTGCGATCGCATCTCGATATCGGTTCAAATCAACCTGATGAACTTCCACGCCAACGCCGATATCCTGAAGCAGCATTACCGTGAGTTCGCCGCCCAGATGTTCTTGAAATTCGGTTAAGCCTCTAAAGATAGAGTCCGGATGCGTGGGCTGATCCAGGTGGCTCAACAGTTCTGGAACGTACAGGTCAAAGCCAAGTGTCTGAAACGTTCGGCAAATACGCTGCCATGCCTGGTGTGACAGCCAGCCGGAAAGATAGGAATAGGTGCTATCCAATGCAATGCCAATGGCTACGGCTTCGCCGTGGCGCAGTCCGTAGTGGGTCAGATGCTCTAAGCGATGGGCTGCCCAGTGGCCGAAATCGAGCGGACGAGACGACCCCATTTCAAAGGGATCACCGTTACCCGCGATATGCTCCATGTGGAGGGCAGCACAGCGATGGATAGTAGACTGCATGGCGGCCATGTCTCGCCGCGCAATCGCCGCTGCGTTCGTTTCAATCTCGGCAAAAAAGCCCGCATCTTTGATCAGCGCCACTTTGAGAGCTTCTGCGATGCCTGCCCGCCAGTCGCGGTCGTCTAGAGTCGTCAAAAAGGTGTAGTCGTTGATGACGGCATAGGGAGGGGCAAAGGTGCCTAAAAAGTTCTTTTTGCCAAAGGCATTAATCCCATTCTTGACTCCTACGCCTGAATCATTTTGAGCCAGTACCGTTGTTGGGATGCGGATCAGCCGAATGCCCCGATGCGCGGTGGCGGCGGCATATCCCACCATATCCAGGACGGCACCACCACCAACCCCAATCACATAGGAGTGACGGCACAATTGGCCTGCATCCATCTGCCGCTGCAATTGCTCGATTAGCGCTGGATTATTTTTGGCCGCTTCGCCACCGGGAACGAGCATGGGAGGGGCGGCGAGCGTCAGCGTTTCACGGTGCTGTTCAGCATACCGTTCAACTTGAGCCAGGAGCTGGGGATGATGGGGCAGCAACCCGTCGTCTACAATCACCATGACTTTCTTGGGAGACGCTTCTCCATCGGTTGCGATCGCATTTGCTAACACAGAGTTCGTGGGGTTAAAGATCTGCTCCGTGAAATAAACGTCATACTGAAACGACACCACAAAGCGCTGTCGCAGCGGCTGATGAACCAGAGATCCGGACTGAGTGGGAAAAATAGCAACCACAATAAAGCCTTCTTATACCTTTTTTTATACGTTTTCAGTTTGTGAATCGATTTGTGGACTCGATTAGCGAATTCGGTAAACTAGGTGACGGCAAAGAGCCGTGCTAAAGCGATGGACAGCGGCAGCAGGGCCAATACAGCCAGTCCAAACGGCCAGCCTGCAAAACCAGCTGCGATCGCAGAATCTAAAACAATGAGTGAAATGACACCTGATTTAACGGCCTGGCGGACAAGGGCCGGACTGGGATCGACAGTAGCCTTGATGAAGGCAGGCAGCACCAGTCCGGCAAACAGCGCGGCAAAGGGTAGGGCAACTAACCAGTGGTAGCTGCTCAGCCGTCCTAAGCCCAAAATCCCGGCCAGGACTGCCAAGACGAGCACAACGGCCAGCACCCCGGTCTTTTGCTTGCCGCCGTCTACCTCTCCTTGGCTAATGGCAGTGACGGCAGCAATATAAACAATGGGAATCACAGCCAGGAACCACCGTTCTGTGAGCATGGCAGGCACCACGCTTACCCCTAGCAGCAGATTGCCGCCCCGGCACAGTCCCATATTCAGCGGCCCCAGCCAGCCTTGATGTTTGCCCAGTGAGTCATACACCAAAGCGGCAACGGCCACCGCAGTGGCAATGCCAGCGCTGATCAACGAGACTTGCGCTGCCGCCAAAATGCCGATAGCCAACAGCACCAGGCCGAGCATCATCGCTCCGTTGAGGGACGCGCGGCCACTCGGCAAGGGACGTTCTGGGCGCTCCGTGCGATCAAGTTCTACATCAAACACATCATTGAAGACGACGCCACCTGCGTAGAGTCCGCTGGTTGACAGCACGAGCCAGCCCAATGGCGCAAGTGCGATCGCAGATAGATGACCTGCCAACACATTGGCCACAGTGGCAATCCCGCCCGCAGCAGCATAGCCCACCAAAATATCAGCCCAAGCTGTGACCACATTGGCTGGCCGCATCAGTTGTAAATAAGCCCAAACAGGCTGAGATCGCGTACTCAGCGTTTCCACAGTTCCCCCTTTCATCCGCTCATGTTTTGCTCTAATTCTTTGCTGACTGTGTTATCCAGCGAATCATGACTAGCGAATAATCATGGATTCCTGGCTCGGGTCATAGACGGTTGGGGTTTGTCCCCGCAATACAGAATTGCCGTTATAGAGCTGTCGCTGGTCTACTGCGGGCGGATTGAGCCAGTCCTCTTCCTTCATTTCGCCACTTTGACCGTAGGCTTTCAGTGCATTGCCATAGCAAACCGCTGTCACCTGATCCTCAGGAATACCGCTGTCTATCATCAGTTGAGCGGTCTTGGGCACGGCTAACGGATCGCTCATGCCCCAGTCGGCGGCACTGTCAATGAAAATGCGATCGCAGCCGTATTTTTTGACGACATCCACCATCCGCTCATTGCCCATTTTGGTATTGGGATAAATTGAAAACGCGCACCAGAAGCCCCGATCTAAGACTTCCTCAACCGTTTCTTCATTGGCATGATCAATCACCACTTGCAGCGGATCTAAGCCATGCTCCAAGCAAATATCCATGCTGCGGCTGGTGCCTTCTTTCTTGTTGCGGTGCGGTGTGTGAACCAATACGAGCTTATCGAGTTCTTTGGCCAGCTCAAGCTGGAGACGAAAATACTTCTCTTCCGCCTCGGTCATATCGTCAAAGCCGACTTCCCCCAGCGCCACAACCCCTTCTTTGCAGGCGTAGAGCGGCAGCAGCTCCATTACTTGATCCGCAAGAGCTTCGTTGTTGGCTTCTTTGGGGTTGATCGAAACCGTGCAGTAGTGCCGAATGCCAAACTGCCCTGCTCGAAAGCGTTCCCAACCAATTAGGCTATTGAAATAGTCCTGAAACGTTCCCACGCTGGTGCGGGGCTGCCCCAGCCAAAACGCAGGTTCAACGATAGCAACAACCCCGTACTCCTTCATGACCAGGTAGTCGTAGGTTGTACGCGAGGACATGTGAATGTGCGGATCAATGACCATCCTTGGATTCGGTAACATGGCTTTCTAAACTCTTGATGACTAGATTTGATAATACGAAGTCCGGTTAAAACCTGATGATTTAATTTTTGTGAAAGGCTGGCTGATCGAGCCTTTTACAAAAATTAAATTGGGTTCTTACACACAGACTGGATAAGTTGCTGCACATCGATAAATGTATACCTACGTATGACTAGATATGTTTTTTATAATCAATCATGAAAAGTGGATGCTTTGGATGCTGGGCTCGTTTTATGGATACATCTGACTAAGCGCCGCCCACGTCAACTGCCCCTCTGCGATTTGCTGCTTTAGCTTGGGGACTTTTGCTAAAAGCGCTTGTGCTGCCGGATCAGGTGCAGTCGCGCAGGCTAGGGCGGCGGCCTGCTGCTCAACGTCGTCTCCTTGCTCCAGAACTCGGGCTAGGTCTACAACCAGCTCACCCTCAGCCCAATAACCCAGGGATCGCCATAATTGCGGGTTAACATGCCGCCCAGCCGCCCAGCGTTCATGGGCATAGTCAGACAGCATTCGCGCAAGGTTGGCATTTGCTCGCTCGTCCAATCCTTGAATTTGACTCAGCTTGCTGTCTACAAATAGAGCTTTGAGCACCATTTGATTCCAAGCCGCTTCATCAAAAAATTTTGCGGGGTAGGGGTTATGAAGTGCGATCGCATTAAACACCGCCGTCATATTGGTGCGTAATCCCTCAATGGCTCGTGCGAGAAAGCGATTGGGATGAGGCAAAACGGGCAAACTTTGATACAGGGCAACCTGCTCTGCCAGATCAGCAGCGGAAAAGAGCTTTTCAACCGCTGCCACATAACGATCGGCATCATCTGCTGGAAAGGACAAGAGCAGCAGCGTCCGCGTGGCTTGATCCACACTCCAATCCGCTGGATTCCATCCGGGACAATGTGTCGAAGCTGTTTTGAGATCAGCGTCTGATAACTGCAAGTCTGCTTTACTAACCTGGCGCGGAGCAGCGCTAAACCCTGTAAACAGAGTCATCTCGGAGGGTTCCGCCAGCAGTTTTTCCAATATTTGCGTTAACCAAGCCATGCCCGAAGCCGTTACGCATCCGGCAAGATGGCGATACAGTATATCGGCGATTGGCATGAGCGGATAGTGGGAAAGAACCGAGCGTGAGATATCGGTAATCATGGGCTTGCAGAGACTGACAATAACCTTACGTAATTTTTTCCTTTGCGAGACATTATGAACGACCTTTCCGTAATAACAAGGAATAAATTGCTACCTTCGTCGAAATTTTATTGAAAGCGTAATGAAGTTTTGGAAAACCAGGGTCTAGCGCAGATTGACTTGTGCTCTCGTTTATAGATTCCCTTGGGCAATAACTTTTGTTAAGTGATAATTGACAGATGAGCTGAATCTGCGATCGCAGTTTTACACTATCTGGCACTATGTAGCGATTCAAACTGCAAGGAGCTGCAGTGGATTTGCAAACTATTAAAGATGTGAATTACTGCCAAATTGAGAGATTTCGATCTCGCCCATCTGGCATGATATGAGGACACGCTCAGACTAACGAAATCCTGTTACCTATCATGGCTATCATCGTCCAAAAATTTGGAGGCACCTCCGTCGGTACCGTCGAACGCATTCAAGCCGTAGCACAGCGAGTCAAACGCACGGCTGATGCTGGCAACACCGTTGTTGTTGTCGTTTCGGCGATGGGCAAAACAACCGATGGCCTTGTGAAGCTCGCCAACGGAATCTCGGCAAATCCCAGTCGGCGAGAAATGGATATGCTGCTCTCCACGGGCGAACAGGTTTCGATTGCGCTACTCAGCATGGCGCTGCAAGAAATTGGTCAGCCTGCCATTTCAATGACGGGCGCGCAGGTCGGCATTGTTACCGAAGCCGAGCATACGCGCGCCCGCATTTTGAAAATTGAAACTGAGCGGCTCACCCAGCACCTCAATGAAGGTAAGGTCGTTGTTGTTGCCGGGTTCCAGGGCATCAGCAATACGCCTAACTTGGAAATTACCACCCTCGGTCGCGGTGGTTCTGACACATCTGCGGTAGCGTTGGCAGCGGCGCTTCAGGCTGACTGCTGTGAAATTTACACCGATGTACCTGGCATTCTCACCACTGACCCGCGCATCGTGCCCGAAGCGCAGTTGATGACTGACATTACCTGCGATGAAATGCTGGAACTGGCCAGCTTGGGCGCAAAGGTGCTACATCCCCGCGCGGTGGAAATTGCGCGGAATTACGGCGTCGATCTGGTTGTCCGCTCTAGCTGGAGCGATGAGCCGGGTACCCGTGTTGTCTCTCCCGTACCTCAACCCCGTCCGCTGGAAGGGTTGGAAATTATGCATCCGGTTGATGGTGTGGAGTTTGACACCGATCAGGCCAAGGTGGCGCTGCTGCGGATTCCAGATCGACCGGGCGTCGCGGCGCAGCTCTTTGGTGAAATCGCCCAGCAGGATTTAGATGTTGATCTGATTATTCAATCCATCCATGAGGGCAATACCAACGACATTGCGTTTACGGTGGTACGCAACAACTTGAATCGAGCCGAAGCGGTTGCATCTGCGATCGCACCTGTATTGCGGAACTCTGACGATCCGGTCAGTGCCGAAGCGGAAGTGATGGTGGATCGGCAGATGGCCAAAGTCAGCATCGCGGGTGCAGGCATGATTGGTCGTCCCGGTGTGGCCGCGCAAATGTTTATCACGCTGGCCGAAGCGGGCGTCAACATTCAGATGATCTCCACTTCAGAAGTCAAAGTGAGCTGTGCGATTGATGTAGCAGATTGCGATCGCGCCATTGCCGCTCTCTGTCAAGCCTTTGACGTCAAGAGTTCGGCCATGACGCCACCCATTACTCAGGCGAATGCTCAGCATCCACCTGTACGCGGTGCAGCCCTGGATCTGAAGCAGGCGCGGCTGGCGATTCGCCACGTCCCCGACAAACCCGGCATGGCGGCTCGCATTTTCAAACTGCTGGCCGATCGCAACATCAGTGTAGACATGATTATTCAGTCCCAGCGTTGCCGACTGGTAAATGGTATCGCCACTCGCGACATTGCCTGCACCGTTGCCCAAACGGACGCCGAAGAAGCCCGCATGATACTAGACGATATGGCCGCAGAACTGGGCTATGACGAGGTTACCGTTGATGCCGAAATCGCCAAGGTCAGCATCGTCGGTATCGGCATGGTCGGTCAACCCGGAATAGCTGCCAAAATGTTCCGCGCTCTAGCGGCTGAGCAAATCAACATTCAGATGATTGCCACCTCGGAAATTAAGATCAGCTGCGTCGTCAGCGAAATGGACGGAGCCAAAGCGCTAAAAGCGATTCATGATGTTTTTGGCCTATCGGGGAAAACGCAAATTCAGGTTCCAGCCTAAGAGGAGCCTGAGCAGTCAAACGTTTGCCCTCATCCCCCAGCCCCTTCTCCCACTGGTGGGAGAAGGGAAGCGAATAGTCCTTGTTTAAAGCAGGCTAAATTGAGTGCAGCCTTTACCTCGTGCCATTGGCAAATGGGCTAATAGTAGGCCGATTTAAAAATTGGCTGAATAAAATTATGATTTCAGATTGTCTAGAGGAAAACTGAGGTAACGCCCAACGGCAACACCAGCACCAATCAACGACGCCAACGAGAGGATATTCATCATGGACATGCTAATTGCGATCGCAGCTTTGTTACTCGGTGGCTGGATTGGTTACACCATGAAAGAAAAGGCGTTTGCTGTTTCTTGGATTCCGGCTGTTTGCGGAGCCTGGCTGATCATGTTGGCGGGAGATAAGGCGCGTGGAGCCTTATTGGGTTTTGCCACTGGGTCAGGGTTTTCTGCACTGCTATATCCCATCATCAGCTTTGCCATTATTTGGGGCCTCATTACGTTTATTGCGCTTGCTGCTCAAGCCAAGGCTTTTGGTGGTGCCACAGTCATGGCGATTGCTTGTCTACTAGCGGGTATTGGCCTAGCAGCCCTGGTTTAATCTTCTCTCCTAATGCCTTTATATAGTGGTTCTAGATAAGAACGAGAGAGGAGAGTGCCTCATCCTGAGGCACTCTCCTCTC
>CBKWJC010000084.1:0-29844 GCA_966674685.1 uncultured bacterium | reverse complement strand
CCTTCTGAACTCTCTGCCTCAATTCTACTCAACACAAACTTGGGTGGAACTAGGGACATTTATTGATAGTGCGTTATACATTGCCAGCGCACTCTACAAGATCTGTGACATGCTGAGAGCAAATTGGAATGAATAATTTGGGTGATCATCAATTGAAGGGAAATGTAACTGCGATCGCATCTTCCTCTACGAATCCTAAATCCGGTTGGCGCGGCAAACTGGCGCTCAATTACGCCGTTGCAGATGGACAAACCCGTTTAATCCATCCAGAAACCCAAGCACCGCTGCGGATTCAGCGACCGTTTTATCCAGAAGGAGCCGAAGTTTGCCACAGCGTCATGGTGCATACCGCTGGCGGCATGGTTGGCGGTGATTTGTTGGATTATCAGATTCAGCTCCAGCCCCAAGCTCATGCCCTGATTACCACGGCTGCGGCTCACAAGGTTTATCGCAGCACAGGTGCGATCGCGCAGCAAACCACCCAGATGCAACTGGCGGAACATACCAGTTTGGAATGGTTTCCCCAGGAAACCATTGTGTTCAATGCCGCACAGTTTCAGCAGTCCTTACGGGTTGATTTAGCGGAGAATGCCATCTGGTGCGGTTGGGATATTACCCGGTTTGGTCGCAGCGCCAGAGGTGAACAGTTCACTGAAGGCAATTGGCGATCGCAGTTAGAAGTGTGGCAAGCAGGTAAGCCGCTGTGGATCGATCGGCAGCGGCTAGAAGGTGATCTGGAGCGTATTCAGAGTCCCCACGGCCTGAACGGTCAATCTGTTGTTGGTACGCTGGTGCTGGTTGGACATCCCGTTTCACCAGAGCAGGTGGAACAGGCGCGGCAGATTGGACAGAAGCTGTTAGGTTCTCAACGAGATCTGTCAGACTCAACCGTTCAACCTCAGCGACCGGACATGGGCGTGACTCGTTTAACTCAGGGACTGATCTGTCGATATCGGGGGACATCTAGTCAATCTGCTCGCCGTTGGTTTGTCGCTGTTTGGCAGCAGCTACGACCTAGCTATCTCAATCGGCCCGCCTGTACGCCTAGAGTTTGGTAAAGCGCGTATAAATACTGTCTTATTTTTTAGGTATTGATGAACACGTAAACCTGAGCAAATTCTATCAGTATGATCACGGTTAAATTGAAGTGGTTTTCACAGACTAAGTTCAGTGCTATCGACTAAGCAAATCACTGAAATAAAGGGAATTCTAGTCATTAGAGATGATGACTGGTCTAGGTCAAACCCGTTTCATCTATTCAGTGATCTGTACAACATAATTATTGAATACATGAAACATTAATCACCTTGATTGAGTCAGTACTAACTGATTACGCTGAAAGGGAATGGTCGATGTCACATGCTACTAAATTGGATGTTTTAGGAACTGCGATCGCACTAACAGCCACCGTGATCACAGTGACCGCCAGCTCAAACTGGCAATTTTCAGGGAGCATCGAACCATCATTTGAGGTTGCAACTTTAGAATCTCAGGAATCGAAAGAAACTGAACCTCACCCCACAACTTTACCTGTCTCAGCCCCATCAATTTGGTCTTCTATCAAATCAATTTCATTTTCATTACCGACATCAACATCATCAACCAGTCAGCCACTGATTCGACAGGCATCTGTTTCTCCGTGGATCAAACCTGCACTGGCCAATTCAGCCCCCAAATCTTTACTCAATGAGCTAACCGATACAGCATCAGCCGAGCTGGACGGAACGCTAGCTTACTTGAATCAACTCAAAACCTGTACGCCATCTAAAGCTCAACACATGAGCGTTGAACGGCAAATTTTAGGTTGGCAAGGCGATCAGTGCGCTGTCAAAACCCGATTTGCTGCGATCGCACAGGACGGTGATGTTGTGCATCAAATGCGTACCTGTCAATTTAGCCAAACGGATATCGATCAACTCACTGCAACAGAGGTGGTGAACACATTACAGGGTGACGAAATGACAGGGCTATATGAACTGAGCCAACATCTCAAGTCGATTACAGATTCGTCCTGTACCACAACAGATCACGCTCATTCATAATCTGATTACAACCGTAGAGTAGTCTGCCAATTTTATTTCGATGAGTTTGATGGTTGATGTGCCGCGTTTCGCGCGGCACATCAACCATCAACCTTATTTGGCACAACAGTAAATAAACCCCAGAAGAGGCAGGTTGCCGCCGCATTGCGACGATAACCTGCTTCTTCTCACATCTTGCACGATTCTAGGATTAATCGACATGGGGATGATTAATAGGCTCCCTTGCCCCCCTGCCCCGACGCGCACACACATAGTCTTGGTTCTGTCTATTAATAAGAAATGACACCCTACATTTAGTGCTTCTTTCGATCCAAAACCGCTACAGCTTGCTAAAGTAGAAACCTGATGGATTCCAGCAGGTGTCACTGTGACTGAACAGCGCTCCCTCTTTTCTGTAGCGGAAGAACGTAAACTCTACGGCTATCGCTGTACGGACGTTCAAATCAGTCCCCAAATGCTGCAAGCCTGGAAGCAGCGAGTCCATCGCTTTCAGCAAGGCGTGATTGCGGAACAGCAAGCTCCCTGCCAGGGTTCGTTATTTGCTGAATCAGTGGCCGAGTCGGGTGGAGATTATGCTGCGATCGCAACTCCAACTCCCGATCCAAAGCAAGTTGATCCATTCACCCTCCCTCAGCAAAACACCGAATTTTGGCGCTGGAAATTTGACGATGTCGGCGTAGCGGCGCTGTACTTCGTGATTGACTATGAAGTGCCCATCCTGCTGTATGTCGGCGAAACCGTCAAGTCCAACCAGCGCTGGAAAGGTGAGCACGACTGCAAGCGCTACTTAGTCAACTATCGCCAAACGCATTACCAACTCGAAATTCCAACTGCGCTGAGCATCGGCTTCTGGCCCCATGCTCCAGCAGAGCGCAAACCTCGCCAGCAGCTCGAATCCGCCCTGATCAAAAAATGGCGCAGTCCATTCAACAAAGAAAACTGGACATTCTGGGGCACACCATTTGTCGGTGGCAAGGCATAGTCGGTAGTAGAAGGTCTATAAAGTAGCACTACAGATAGAGTTTAGTGCTGGGTGCTGAGGACTGAGTGCTGAGTTGTAATTCGCCTCACTCCTCTCGCCTCTCGCCTTACAATTAACTCGTCACAACCACAGGCGTCCCCACAGAAGCCCAGTTGAATAGCCATTCTGCATGGTCAACAGCAACATTGGTGCAGCCGTGGCTGATGGGAGTGCCAAATTGGTGATGCCAGTATGCGCCGTGGATGCCGTAATTGCCGGAGTAATACATCGTAAACGGCACGTCCGGAATATCATAATCGTCACCCTGCATCCGGGCTGTACGGTGCATCGACTGAATCGCGAATACTCCAGTCGGCGTGGGAGTCGCAGGTTTTCCGGTCGAGACAATCACCGCATAGACGGGCGTGTTGCCTTCCCAGGCAATTAGGCGCTGCCGCGTCACGTCCACTTGAATCCAGCGCTGCTGACTCTGCTGTAGTTCAGTTATGCGAGTTGCGATCGCATTTGTCTGCGCCATAGCGGGTAAAGTCAGCGTTGGTAGCGACATCATATTAACGGCACCCGCGATCAGCAAGGCACTGCTAATCTGCAACACTCGACGTAGATAAAGCATAATCACCTCCTAATGATGAGGTATTCCAAAAAGCGTCTCTATACTTCAATCTACAAACGCAGCTCCGGACAACCCGCAGAATCCCGCGAAAAATCTATAATTTGATAGACAAGCTCAATTTTGGCATGGCTGATTTTTAGCGCGTTGCCGTGCTCGGATGTGTGGGTGTTGCTTAATCTGGGTACGAATTGAGAGGTGGGGGCGGTGCTCCCATCTCTCAATTCATACTTAAAATCAGCAATCCCGATGCGTGAGTGTGACGTTTTGCGTCAGGGAATAAACGTTTAGAACGTTTTGGAGTGGAGATGAAGCGGTCTTGCCAAAACGTCTTACCCTAGAGGCGGGCACCTAGATTGAACTATCTGCAATAAGCACTATGGGATACGGTCTCTATCTTTACGGCATTTTTCCGGCTCCTGGCCCCCAGAATTTGGAGCTTGAGGGCTTAGACAAGCAGCCAGTTGCATCTTACACGGTTGATGGGTTTACCTTTCTGTACTCGGAGGCTCAGCAAGAACGCTACTTGGCCAGCCGCCGCAATCTACTGGGGCATGAGCGGGTGCTGGAACAATCCATGTCGGCTGGTTATCGGACATTACTGCCGCTTCAGTTCGGGTTAATCATCTCGGACTGGGACGATGTAATCCGTCAGTTGATTAAGCCGAGGCATGAAGCGCTCCAGCGGCTATTTTCCAAGCTGGATGGACGCCGCGAGGTCAGCGTTAAGGTGTTTTGGCAAGAAGAAGTCGAACTCGAAATGATGATGGCTGAAAATGAGGAACTGCGCGGTGAACGCGATCGCTTAGAGGGTAAAAGTCTGAGTATGGACGAGGTGCTGTATATCGGGCAGGCGATTGAACAGGCGGCCAGCGATCGCAAAGCGGACATTGTCCAAATATTCCGAGATAAACTGACGCCGCTAGCGGTTGAGTCGGTCGAAAACGATCTCCTGACCAGCGCCATGATTTACAACGCGGCCTACCTCATTCCTTGGGATGCCGAGCCGAACTTCAGCGCCAGTGTGGAAGCGTTGGACGCGCAATTTGAGGGCCGATTACGAATTCGTTACAACAATTTCACCGCCCCGTTCAATTTTGCTCAACTGGAGGAAGAGGGTTGAGTAAGGACGTTAGCGTAGTCATGTCTGAAGGGCGATATGGCTATTCGCTCCTACCCAGTACTGTGCAAACGAGGATCAAAAAATGGTTTTACGCCTGCTTACGCTGCCGATTTTAGGGCCAATTTACGGTGTTACCTGGGTTGGCGACAAAATTTTAGAACAAGCCGAGGTGGAGCGCGACGACGCAGAAAATTTGCAGAAGCGCCTGCTCGCCCTCCAGCTTGCCTTTGACATGGGCGAAATAGAAGAAGAAGAGTTTGAAGAACAGGAAGAAGAACTGCTGTTGGCAATTCAAGCCCTGGAGGATGAGCGTGCCAGTCAGGCTGAGGAGTTCGAGGACTTGGAGGAATAAACCTGCGCTACGACAGGACTAAATCCGGTTGCGATCGCACCAAGACCTGCTTCAGTACCATTGCCGTCCAGTCCACATCGGCCTGCGTCGTGTCACGACCTAGGGTGAGCCGAATGCCCGACTTGGCGGCGCGGTCGTTCAATCCCATTGCTGAGAGTACCGGACTGGGCGTTAGCTTGCCGCTGTGACAGGCGGAACCCGCGCTGATGCCGATACCAGCTAGATTCATCTGCCGCACAATGGTTTTGCCGCTGAGCCGCTCGCCATCGCCGTTGCTTAAGTAGAAGCTGACGTGATGAGGCAGCCGATGCCGCTGATGTCCCGTGGGCACCAGCTCTGGCACATCGCTGAGCTGCTCGAATAAGCGATCGCGCAGTTGGATTAAACGTAAGGTCTCCTGCGCCATTTCCTGAGCTGCCAGTTCCGCCGCCACGCCAAATCCGGCGATATTGGGCAGCGCCTGCGTTCCAGAGCGCAGCTTGAACTCCTGACCGCCACCGCGCAAGAGGGGGAAGAGTTCTAACTCAGGATGAATATAGAGCGCTCCGGCTCCCTGCGGCCCGTAGATTTTGTGGCTTGAAAGGGATAGTAAGTCTACAGGTAGCGATCGCAGATCAATCGGCAACCGCCCCGCCACCTGCACCGCATCAGTATGAAACGGCACGCCATGCGCCCGCGCAATTTGTCCTAGCTCCTCAATCGGCTGGATAGTACCGACTTCGCTCTGGCCGTAGATCACCGAAATCAGCACCGTATTGGGCTGAATCGCCCGCTGTAAATCCGCCGGATTGACACGACCGTCCTGATCCACAGGCAGCCGCGTCACCTGCCAGCCCTGCTGCTCTAATTGACGAGCGGGTTCTGCGATCGCAGAATGCTCCACGCTGGAGATCACCAGATGCTGCGGCTGGGCATACTGCTGGGCGATGCCCATCACCGCCAGGTTATCGGCCTCTGTGCCCCCTGCCGTAAATACAATGCTGTCTACGGATGCCTTCAGCAAATCGGCCACCTGAAACCGCGCCGTTTCTAGCACGGTCGCGGCTCGCCCACCCCATTGATGCAGACTGGAGGGATTGCCCCAAGACTGGGTCAAAACCTGCTGCATGGTGGCAATCACCTCAGCGCGAGGTGGCGTCGTTGCACTGTAATCAAGATAAATTTGCATGAACGTTCAGCGTCACGGATAGCGGCCAGAGCAAATCAATTCTGCCCTCACCTTCTAGACTACAATCTCAGAAATTATCTAGCGTCTAGCAGAATCTATATTCTAGTTCCTTCTAGTCGTCTGGCCTATTCGCGATCAGCCAGCATATTTTCGGTTAGACATAAAATCTCCCTAAAGCTAACAGCAGTCATCGGTTTAGCGAATGGTCTAGAGTTTGGCGCACAGCCCGTTGCCGGAAACGCCATTTTAGCGGCTAATGAAACGCTGGCTATCCTAAATAGAGTGAACACAACGGCACTGACTGAATCATTCTTTGTAGTGATGTAACCAGTTGCCCAAAATCAGCACTTAAAACATGAAGATAAGATTAGGAAAATAGTCCTCAGTCGTGTCTTTCTCTTTTATTTATTCAACTTTAAAGTTTTAATGGTTACCTTTATTTTAACTTCGTTTAACCTCAGCTTCACCTTAATCTGGCAAACTCAAATTGTTGTAAATAAGGATGACAATCCAAATACTCCTGCACTGTTCTAACTGCTAATTTTTTACAGATGGCTCTAGATGAATTTACGACATTCTGCTTAAGCCGAATATTTTTTCGTTCAGTATTGCAGGCGGTAGCAACAACAATCTTGGTGTATTCCTTGGCAGGAGGTTTTCAGCCAGCTAAAGCTCAGACAGATAGTTTCACAATTGAAATATCGGTTGATGGACAGATTCCATATCACGATTTAATAAGCCAAGCTGAGTTCCTATCAGCGAATGCAATCAGTCGCGAGTTCAGCCGAGACAATAGTCTGGTGACAGTTGAGGTTGTCGTTTTAGGCAATCGGCTCGGCGAAATTATTCCAATTTTGTCAACGACTGTTTCTCGTAACCAATGGCAAGAAGCTCCCCAAGCGAGTGCTTGGAGTCAGTATTACAACGCTTCTTATGCACTATTTCAGCGCCATGATGTTGGAGCCAATGCAACTATAGCTCAGGTTCCTAGCAGATCCAATATTTCGAATATTAGCGCTATCCAAATTGATCGTGCTCTTGATGAAGGACGATTAACAGGAGAACAGGCACAGCAATATTTGGATGATTTGGATTAATTAATTCCACACCTGATCAATAACTGAAATTGAAGTGGCTCACCATTCTCAACAATATAGAAAGCTTTCTAGTTTACAAGTAGCTACATACAAATAAATGCATATCTAAAAAACCGGGGAAGCGTTCCTCTGGGTTGTCCCCCTGGTTTTTAGATGCGTTTATTGATGCCAACCTACTTGTGTGTGGATTTGGTGTTTAACAAAACCTAAGTCCTGACTGATTTTTTCGAAAAGGTCGAGCTAGAAAAGGATCGTTTTCCGTTTGCTGTTATTCACAACCAAGGCGATATCTGAGAGGAGAACATCAGTGATTCATGACGACGGCATTAGTAATAAGTCGGGCAATCGTCCGTTTGAAGACGTTCTGCGAGTTCGTATGTCCCGACGCAATGTATTGGTGCGCGGGGCAGCCCTTTCAGCCACTGGCTTTTTAGCGGCGTTGGCGGGTAACAAAGCATTGGTTGGGCGAGCAGTTGCAGCAACCGCTTCTCCTGAATCGAGTACTGTTATCGGTAGTGGAATTGGTAGTAGCACCCAAATTGCCCAGAACAGCAGCCTAATCAATTTTCCGTTTGTGCCTCCTGCTGAGAGCGCTGGCGCTGTACCAGCCATTTCAGCAGACTATCAATACGAGGTGCTAATTCCCTGGGGTAGTCCCATTCAGCCCGGTGGTCCAAGCTACAACGGTGAGCCCAACACTCGTCCGACTGCCAATGAACAAACGGAAATGGTGGGAATTGGTCATGACGGTATGTGGTTCTTCCCGATCGACGACAGTAACGACCACGGCATGCTAGCCATCAACCACGAATTTGGAACGAATGACCATGTTTTAGGAAAAGCAGCGCCAGAGAGTTTGGCAGATGTGCGGCTTTCCCAGCATGCTCATGGCGTTGCGGTGGTGGAAATCGAAAAAGTCAACGGGAGCTGGCAAGTCGTCCAGAGCAATAATGCCCGCCGTGTTCACGTCAACACTCCGGTCACTTTCAGTGGCCCTGCTGCTGGTAGCGATTTACTCAAGACTGCTGCTGGTAACAGTCCTCTGGGGACAGCGAACAACTGCGCCAACGGTTACACTCCTTGGGGAACATACCTCACCTGTGAGGAGAATTTCAACGGCTACTTTGGAGCTTCCGGTGACTGGACTCCCACACCAGCCCAAGCGCGCTATGGTTTCAGTGCTGATGGATTTGGTTACGGATGGCATCTGTTTGATTCTCGCTTTGACTTGTCCAATTCTGACTATGCCAACGAGGAAAATCGTTTTGGTTGGGTGGTTGAGATTGACCCGATGGATAGTTCTCAAACTCCGGTGAAGCGAACGGCTCTAGGTCGATTCAAGCATGAAGGAGTGGCATTCGCTGTAGGTCGGGGTGGCCGAGCTGTTTGCTACATGGGAGATGACGAACGCTTTGACTATATCTATAAGTTTGTGTCTGAGAGTAACTGGCGCTCGATGCAGGCACGGGGTATCAGTCCGCTGGATCGCGGCAAGCTTTATGTCGCTAAGTTTAATGATGATGGCACTGGTGACTGGCTAGAACTCTCCATTGATAATCCAGTTCTAAAAGCGCAATTCGCCGATCAGTCTGAGGTGTTGACCTATGCCCGACTGGCCGCAGATGCCCTGGGTGCTACTCCAATGGATCGCCCGGAGTGGACGACGCTGGCACCCACAGGTGAAATTTACTGCACTCTGACCAATAACTCTCAGCGCCAAGTCGCTGATGCCGCTAATCCTTTAGCGCCTAACCCTGATGGTCACATCATCCGGTTCAAAGATAGCAATCAACATGTCGGTACTACTTTCACCTGGGACATTTTTGTATTAGCTCAGGATACGTTTGATAGTGCAGCAAGTGCCTTTGCTAGTCCTGATGGCCTCTGGGCTGATCCAGATGGTCGCTTATTTATTCAAACGGATGGCGGTCAGCCAACGGTTAATGGTGTGACACTCAATGACCAAATGCTAGTGGCTGACACGAATACGGGTGAGATACGCCGACTATTTGCAGGAGTAACGGACTGTGAAATAACTGGAGTTGCGGTAACTCCTGATCGCCGTACTATGTTTATCAATATTCAGCATCCTGGTAATGGCGACCCCGCAGCCACTAATTTCCCTGCATCCCAAGGCAGTGGCCGAGTTCCACGGGACTGCACCATTGTCATTACTAAGAAAGATGGTGGTGTAATTGGCTCTTAGTTTCTGAATTGGCATGGCCGAATTCTTGCTGGGAACAATCTCAGATTGTCCCCAGCAAGAATGCAACGCTTTTGACGCTTTTGGATAGTTAAATAATTAGGTGAACAACATGAAGCAATTCGCATTTGCTACAGCCGTAACCTTGGGTTTGACTGCGATCGCAACTCCAGCCAAGGCAGCTATCCTGGGTTGGGATGTAGAGTACACAGGCTGGTGGGAAGAAGTTGGTGGCGGCTCTATCTCAGGCATGTTTTCGGCTAACGAAGAAGACGCGGCTGATGGAGTTGTATCCATCGATGAAATGCGGACTTGGATGTGGAACTGGAGTGGGAATGACACCGTCCCCGCATTTTCGATTTCCTCTGGGGCGGGTGCAACGACAGATTTCAATCCCAGTTTTTATGTCGATGGAACGCCGAACGTGCCGTCTCTGTTTGAGCTGGATGACTTAGATCAGGGAGTTTTCATCTCAGCCAGTGGCGAAGAGGTTATCGATCTAGAAGCACTGCTCGTGATTGCCAATGCTGGCAGCTTGGACGATTTGGTCATCGAAGGCAATCCTACCGCTAGCCAAGGATCTGTTTTTATTTCTGAACCCGAAATGATTCCGGAACCTGCCACGGTGCTGGGGCTACTTGCGCTGGCCGGAATCAGTGCGGCTACATTCCAGCAAAGACAGCAGGAAGCCTAGTCCCAATAGGGCTGGTACTAAAAGCACAATTGGAGATTTCTTTCTGACAAATCTCTGTTTGTGCTTTTCCTTTGTTGGTTAAAATATCGCGACCAAAAACTTTTCGCAGAGATATATACATCTATGGATAGAAGCCATCTTTTTGCTTAAGAGATAGCAGGCATAGCAGCGGCTCATGATAACTTGAGCTTAACTGTTGCTTTGTTTGCTGTATTGAGATGAAAAAGCCTGTAGTTGCTGCATTTCAGCCACTATTAGCCAAAGCTTCTGACTGTGGGTTGGTTTGTCTAACGTTAGAACACAATAGCTGCCGCATTCAGCCCAAGACCCCAACGTCGGACTGGTATTTAATAGCTCAAGAAGATAATTGGCTGCTTGTTGTTCGAGGTATCCCGCAAATTCAGTTTGGCCCTGAAGAAGTTTTGAAATTCCTTGATCGCTTTTGTCCAAAGAATAAAATAAGTTTCTAACTAGCATTTTGATTAGCATTAATACATTTGGCATAGCTGCTCATCCTCTTCTGCTTGGTTGAATCTTTTTTTAGAATTAGAAGTCGTCTCAGTTAGTTCTGATTGGTTGCCCTGTAACTGAATCGGCAAAAAAATCGTAAACCTTGTTCCATGGTCCATTTGGGATTCGCAGATCATCCGTCCTTGATGCCGATCGATAGCGCGACGACTAATCGCTAGACCTAGACCCGTTCCGATATCAGCGGGTTTAGTGGTGAAGAACGGCTCAAAAATACGCTCCCTCACATGCTCGGGAATTCCAGGGCCATTATCAGCAATTTCAACATAAATTTGTTCATTGTTGCCTTGCCCAGTCGTGATTTGGATCTGCTTTGTTGAATGTGTAGCTTGTTCTTCTAACGCATCAATTGCATTACCGATTAAATTGGTGAAAACCTGATATAGTGAACCCGCGTAACCCTCAATCTCAGGAATTGAGCCATAGTGACAATTAACTTGAATATGATTTTTAATTCGATTTCGCAAAATCAATAACGCACCATCAATACAATCGTGAATATTCAATAGGTGCGTTTCCGATTCATTTAATCTTGAGAAATTACGTAAACTGAGAACAATTTGACGTGCTCGTTCTGAACCAACCTTCATTGATGACAATAATTTAGGCAGATCCGACTTAATAAACTCTAAATCTAGTTCTTCTCTCGCATTTTGCATCCGGTCAGATGACTGTGAGAGTTCTGTCTCATAGATTTGAATCAGCTCAAATAAATCATGAATATAGTTCTCAGCAAAATCAATATTTCCATAAATAAAATTTATGGGATTATTGATTTCGTGGGCCACGCCAGCTAGCATCCGGCCTAGACTAGCCATTCTCTCACTTTCAATTAATTTTTCGGCTTGTTCCTGACGCTGTGCATTCAATAAATGTCTAATTTGCTGAATTAACTGATTAAACGATATTGCTAGATCTCCCACTTCATCAAAGCTGACGACAGGTACATGTAAATCTAAGTTGTTTTCATCCCGCACTCGACGAGCAAGCTGTGTCACCTGATTCAGCGGTTTTGTAATCGCGCGGCTCGTCAACCAAGCGCATAAAATTGACAGAATAATCGAAACAAAAGCACTCGCAATAATAATATGAATCTGTGCTTTTTCAACAGCGCTTAAATTTTGCTGAGCGACCTGATAACGCTGCGAAGCAGCTTGCACAAATGGTGCAATATTTTGAGCTAAAAGATATAGTCGTCGCGACTTTGAGCTTTTAACAAACTCCAAATAGGTTTGCACTGATTCGTTTCGCTGTTCACTTGTGCTGGAATATACTGGGAACCCATCAATCATACGCTTCAAGCCACGTTGATAAATGCTAAGGGTTGTTTGATGCGAGTCCAATAAAGCTAACAATTCTGGGGAACTTGCAAAAGTAGCCTCATCTCTAAGTTGACGGAAGGATTGCTCTGCAACGGATAGCCTTTGATTGATTTCCAACTGCTGACGCTGAAACTCTTCGGGGCTGCCCAAACTACTCAACAGAATCTGCTGGTGAAACGGTAGTGCAGCAATGTTCGTTTGCAAATCTCTTAAAAGACTTTCCTGTAAACGTGTTTCGGCTAGCTTTTGTATAGCTGTACGCTCGTAATGATGGGAGATAGCAAAGCCAACACCTGTTCCAATCACGGTGATACCGAGGATCAAAATATAGCCAACGCCAATCTTGTCACGGATGCATAACTGCCGTCGGAAAGCACGTATCGCTTTTTGAATAAGCATGAATGGAAATCTCTCTACTAGCCAATGTTAGGTTGCTCTTAGTTCCCTACTTAGTATCCCCAGATTAATGTAAAAAATGCAACAATTTATCGCAAAATCGCATGGATTTTACTTAAATCCGATTAAGTTAAGCTGAAGAAAATTATGAGTTTAATCAAGCTAATCCAGTCCTCAAAGGCTTGTATTAGGGGCTTGTATTAGGATAGTTGAAAGACGATGTTTTGTTAACTTTTTCTTAATGTCTTGGTTGATCGATTTATTAAAGTATTGGGTTGTTTTCATGCATAGCCATATTTTCGAAATTGGCCAGCAAAAACTATTTCATTGAAATTTTCATCAAGTCATTATGTAAGCTGATGCGCGATCGCACATTTCCACTTAAATTTCGCTTATCGTGCGATCGCAGTTTGATCGCATCTAGGCAGAAGGGCTAGTAGCAGGGCTAGTATAGAAATCACACCTGACGCCACTACTGAACGATTCCATGAGCGACACACTAACCGCAAAACTAGACCAGTTAACCGCCCTCTTTGCTGAAATGGAGCAGGCGCTTATTGCCTATTCTGGCGGCATTGACAGTACTCTAGTGGCAAAGGTCGCCTATGATGTACTGTGCGATCGCGCATTGGCTATCACGGCTGTTTCCCCGTCACTGTTGCCCGAAGATCTGGAAGACGCCAAAGTCCAAGCGGCAACGATTGGCATTCGCCATGAGTTGGTCAACACGCATGAGATGGAGAATCTCAACTATGCGTCGAATCCGGTCAACCGCTGTTACTTCTGCAAAAGCGAACTACACGACACGCTCAAGCCTATTGCCCAAGAGCGCGGCTATCCATACGTTCTGGATGGCGTTAATGCCGATGATCTGAATGATTATCGTCCCGGCATCCAGGCAGCCAAGGAGCGTGGCGCCCGTTCGCCACTGGCCGAAGTTGGCATTACCAAGTTGGAAGTGCGCCAGTTGTCTAAACAGCTCGGCTTAGCCTGGTGGGATAAGCCCTCTCAGCCCTGCCTTAGCTCTCGCTTTCCCTACGGTGAGCTGATTACGGTTGAAAAGCTCCAGCGGGTGGGCCGGGCCGAGGTTTATCTGCGGCAGTTGGGTCTGCAAAACCTGCGGGTGCGTTCCGAAGGCGACACCGCTCGAATTGAACTGCCGTCCGAACAGATTAAAGAATTCGTCCTGACGATGGATCTACCCCAGATTGTGCAAGCGTTTCAGGGGTTTGGCTTTCACTTTGTCACGCTCGACTTAGAAGGCTTCCAAAGCGGCAAGCTGAATCGAGTGCTGGAAGCGAAATCTGCTGTTTAGGATTGCGGATTAAATAACCTGTAAATCGTTCCATCCGTAAGGGCACGGCAGTGCCGTGTTCTTACCCCCAGGATTTCAACACCTGGATACCGCTACCGAATGATGTCTTACGCCGGATATTATGACAAACTAGTGCTATTAATACGGCGATTAGGTATTGCCCGATGAAAAAGTATCAGTGTACCCTGTGCAGCTACATTTACGACCCGGAGCAGGGCGATCCCGATTCTGGAATTGAGCCTGGTACAGCGTTTGAAGACATTCCCGATGACTGGGTCTGTCCGCAGTGTGGGGCAGAAAAGTCTGATTTTGAACCGCTGGATTAGACAGATCTAGTCGTCAAGAATACGTAGGGGCGAATGGCTATTCGCCTTTACATCAAGTCTAGTTGAAAATCTACAGTTTATTTTTTATACACAGTCCTGATATTACCAGATACGTAAAACGGCGACTCTAGAATTTTTTTGACAATAATCAAACAGCCCTCATGCTAGAGTTTGCGATTGGGGTTGATAGGACTTACCTGAGGCTGAGATCGCACATCACGGCATAGGGACAAATGCCACAGCTTTCCTCAGAGGGAGTGGGGACAAATTCTCCGCGTAGGATGTGATTGACCGCGATTACCGCGTCCTCTTGAACCTCCTGGAGGACAGCGGCATCAAATGTATGGACATGATCATGGCGCAAGTAAGCAATGTGAGCCAACGGTCGCTGAGTCGCCTGAGCATAGGCCCAGAGCTGCAAACGGTGATGATGCGGATTGATGTGCCGATCGGTTTTGAAATCTAGAACAAAATCATCCGTGAGCAGATCGATAACACCGTTGAGCATTAAGCCGTTAAACGCAAACTGAATGGTCTTTTCGTAGTAGCCAGTAGCATCTCGATAGGGCTGATAAACTGCCTGTGTCCGAAAATTTTGTGCTAAAGCTAGGGCATCTTTTAGAGCAGGTGCGATCGCATGTGCTGGCAAATTTGCTCCATACTTTCCAGCTAGTGTTTCAGCATCTTGAATGCCGTGCTGAAGCGCCAGATGGGTTAACGTGCCAATGGTCGCTCCACTGACGAGTGGTATGCCAACCTCAAATTCGTTGTCAAAACCGCCATTCAGTTCGTCCATCTCACCACTGTCGTCTTCGGCTTCGTAGTAGCCGATGTGATTTTCAATATGGCGGTACTCGAAGCGTTTGGGACATAGCGCATAGTCGGTTAGTGCCGTAATCGGCAACTCTGATAGACCCGAACCACAGGGTTGCGTCAAAACCGCTTGCGGCAGCTGCGGCATTGGTGATGGCTCATTTATATTAGCTTGCAAGTCATGGGCTGAAGAATAGACCAGTTCTGGATCGAACGGGATCGGCTGAATGTCAGTTCGTCCATCTAACCCCGCTTGCAAAATCTTAAATAGCCCCTGATTTTCCTCTGGCGTTGTCAACACAATGCGATCGCGACTTCGCGTCAGCGCCACGTAGAGCAAACGCTTTGCTTCTGCCTCGTCAGCCTGTTTCTGCTGCTGTTCCAAGAGCCTATAAAACGCTGATTTCTGCGTTTCGCCCTGCTCATCCTGTAGCTTGAGTGCCACACCCAGATCGGCATCAAATTGCACAGTCGGATAATGGGCTGACTCTTTCCGGCTCAAATCCGGCACGATGACAACGGGCCACTCCAGTCCCTTCGCGGCATGAATCGTCATCAAGCTCACCGCATTGCCTGCTTCCAGCGGCGGACGAGGAATGCTGACCCCTGCCGCTATTAATCGCCGCAGCGTTCTGACGATGCTCAAACCGTCAAACCGTCCCTGCTCCTGGGCTTTAACGAAATCCAAGAAGCCGCGCCAGTCGGCCTCGCGCCGCCGAGCATTGGGCAAATGTGCGATCGCAGCCGTATAGCCCGTCAGTCGATCAGCTCGTTGTAGCAGCCGCGCAGGTGGGTCACTGCGGCGTTCCTGTAGCAATGCTTGCAGCGTTTGAATGGAATGATCAAGTTCTGAATAATTGGCCTGATTGGCCTTGAGATGCTGCCACCAAGCTGTTTTCTTTGGCAGAGTTTGAGCCAGGTGCTGCAATGTGCGATCGCTAACTGCAAAGAACGGACTCCGCAGCACGGCTACCAGCGCTAAATCATCAGCGGGATTCGCCAGAAAGCGCAGCACTGCCCAGGCATCTTTTGCCTCACGGGTATCCAGCAGATTGCCGCCCCCGGCTTGCAAAATTGGAATTCCCTGGCTTTCCAGTACTTCCCCGTACAGCTCTAGCGATGACCACGTCCGCGCCAGGATGGCGATATCGCCATAGGTGATCGATCGGAGCTGATTCGCTGCTTTGTCGTGAACCTGGATGCCGTCACTGATCCAGGTTTTGATCAAGTTAGCGATGTGCTGGCCTTCCGCTCGCCGCCGCTCATCAAGGCTGGGCTTAAGTTCGGCTGGAGGTTGGACAGCATAAATCTGCAAATGCGGTGCGGCATGGGGTTCTGCCTGCCGATGAGCATTCAAGGGCTGATGCAAATCGGCCAAAATTGGCTGAAACACAGTGTTGATATTTTGCACTAGGGCATGATGGGTGCGAAAACTGAGGCTGAGGGATTGAATGGCCGGATTATGTCCAGAATACCTATGGTTATTTGATTTAGCATCGCTAGCTAATAGCTCATCCTGAGGCTGATTCACGTCCTGCGAGATCTGCTCGCACCAGTTCTGAAACACTCTGACATCCGCTCGCCGAAAGCCGTAGATAGACTGCTTCACGTCGCCCACAATTGTTCGCAGTTTGCCAGCGGTCAGCTGCTCCAGCAGCCGTCCCTGAATCGGATTTGTGTCCTGAAACTCATCGATTAAGTAAACCTGCCAGCGCTGGGCATAATAGTTCCGTCCAGCCTCACCTTCGAGCGCTCGGAGGGCATGAATTTCCAAATCGTTGAAGTTCAACACCCGCTGCTGACGTTTAGCTTGAGCCAAGTGCGATCGCACTCGCTCAAATCCTTCCCGCAGCGCTGGTAGGATCGCTGCCGTCTGGTCATCCCAAAGGTTTGGCTCTAGAGTAATTAGCCCTTCTCCAATAGCAGGCTTGACTAAATCGTCTCTGAGTTCTCTAATTGCCTGCTTAACAAGATCAAGCGTTTCCTTGCCGCCCCAGTTTTTCTGAGCACCACAGTTGATTTTAAGCGCTGCCATTGCGGCCAGTGATTCAGCCACATGATGCCCCTGCTCCAGGCTAACCATCGCGTCTAATGCTTGCTCTCGCACGGCATCGAGCTTGTCACCGGGAGCCGCATAAACGTGCAGCACATCTGCGGCTGATAACCACTGCTCGTGATTAACTAGTTGATCCAGAGCATTCTGTTTCAACTGTTGAACCACAGGAAACCAATCGTCTCGACCTTTACCCAATGCCTCCTCTGCGGTGAGCGGATCGCTCATAAACGCTCGTATAGCTGACTGCATCAGCGAATAGGACACCGTTTCATAGAGATGAATCGGCAAATGTGCGATCGCATCTAGGAGCACCTGATCCTGCCAAATTCTGCCTTCTAGCTCGTCTAGTACCGTAAAATCAGCCGGAACGCCTGCTGTTTCTGGATGTTCACGACAGATGCGCTCAGCTAGCGCGTGAAACGTACTGATTTGAGCGGCTTCTAGTTCGGCTAATAGCTCAAACGCGTTGCTGCCACTGGCTTTTAACTGGTTAGCTATGACTGAATCAGTTATGCGATCGCGGATGGTTTTGCGAATGCGCGATCGCAGTTCAGCAGCGGCTTTATTGGTAAACGTCAGCGCCACAATTTCCAGCGGTGAATGGCCGGACATCAGGTGATGAAAATAGCGCTCAGCTAGCATGTGGGTTTTGCCTGTGCCTGCTCCAGCCGTAACAGCAATGCTATGGCTGGCATAGGCTGCGGCCTTTTGCTGATCGGTTAGTTCGGGATTCATCCAGGTAACGGATTGAGTGGGTGAGTTCATGATGCTTGCTCCTCGGATGTGACCGTTGTGGCCGTATCTGCTAACTGCGGCTGGGCTTGGGCAATGGCTTTGCGGCGGAGACGATTGCCTTGACGACACACGAGGTCAAAGTCGCAATATTTACAGGCTTGGCGGTCGTCTGCTGATTTTTCTGGGCTGTCCGGCATAACCGGAAAATGACCCTGTTCTAGATGCTGCTGGCAACGATTAGCAACCTGAGCTAAATCTGCTTCGGTTGGCTGTTTCTTAGTTAGCTTCTGCCCCTTGGTCAGGGAATAGTAGTAAGCATCCGTGACGGACGCATCGGGATAGAGTTCGAGGGCAGCAGCTTCTCGATAGATGGGAAGCTGTAAATCAATATCTGCCTTGCCTTCAGCATTTTTAACGCCTTTGGGCGGGTTGGAGCTTGTCTTGTAGTCAATCAGCACCAAGCCATCGGCGGTCTGATCAATCCGGTCAATCTGTCCGGTAATCTTGAAGCCCTGCCAGTTACCAATAAACTTTTGCTCAACTGCGATCGCAGTTGCATTTTCGGGATAAAAGCTGGCTTGCTGAATCGTGAGCTGTAGCTGCTTGAGATGTTCGTCTCGCTGCACATTCCAAGCTGGAAAATCGGGTATTTGAAGCTGCTGCTCGGCCTCCAAAAACGCTGCTCGTAGGGCATCTGGACTAGAGAGCTGACCTCGATCTGCGTTGATATTTTTGAATAGGATTTCCAAGGTCTTGTGGTACAAACTACCCCGTAAGCTGGGGCTTAGCTCATCCTCAGTTTCCTCTAATTCGCCCAGTTTCAGCACCTTGTCGGCAAACCAGCTAAATGGACAAAGTCCCAGATTGGTCAGTTGCGATACGCTAAATGTGCGATCGCCCCAGTGATCGGCTGCCGTACCGAGTGAGATGCCTGTTACACCGTCATATTCATCCGGAGCGACACCACTTTCCCGCTGTTGCTCAACCTGCAAGGCACGGCGGGCATAAGCTATCGCCGGATCATGACCGTCAAAATCGGCAAAACCGTCAATTATGGTGTTTGTCATCGCTAGCTTACTGAGCAACAACGCCTGACGCTGTTCTTCTAAACTAGCAATTGGCATCGGAGGAGGTGCTGTTGTCTTTAATTCCAAACGATCCAAATATGGGCTAGGTAGCTGCTCCTCTTTCCCATGCAGCTTGGCGTATGAGAATACGACCTGCTCCGTCACGGTTTGCAGTAGGTGATAAAACGTGAGCGATTCCTGTCGCGCCAAAGCACTTACTGAGGATAAAGATACGCCCACTGCTTGTAGTTGCTTGCGCTCGAAAAAGTCCAGCACACAGTCGTTTTGAACAGGTGCGGGTAACATGCCCTCGGCCATCCCGACCACAAACAGATAGCGGTAGCGAGCGCCAATTACGGAAGATGGCTTGTGCAGCTCAACCCCGCCGTTGCGCGGATGAACAGATACCTGGAGCAGTGCCATCAGTTCGCGTAGTTCCTGGAAAAATTCGGTGCGAGAAAGCGTTTCAGGCTCCATGTTTGCCAGTGCAATCAATGCCTGATCAAATTTATTAAACGCCAAACTTTCCCGTGGCCAACGAGTACAGCGCTTCCGCAGGTCAAAGACCTTGAGTAAGTTTTGAAAACGCTGCACCCATCGGTCGCGATTGGCGCGAGACGGTAGTGTCTTCAACTCTGACAAGTCAATGCCTAAGCTCTCCTGGCTAACTTGATTCCAACTTGGAAAACTGCTGGGACGCTGCGATCGCACATGGCTCCAAAATTCAGCACTGGGATTGCTACACAGCGGATGGCTCAGCAGCATTGCCGTTGGCTCAAACGGAAATCCCTGTTCTATCACCTCTAATAGCAGATGCAGCCAACCGCCCAAACGGCTTGCACTGAGAGGGATATCGTACAGCACCCGTAGCGGCACATTGTACTCCCAGGCGATGTCTAACAGCTTTTCACCATAGACCGCTTCATCTCTGGCAATAATCCCGATCTCTCGCGCTGGAACGTTGCTGAGTAAAAGCTGCTTTACCTGCGCTAACGTTCCCCGCACTTCCTGCTCTAAATTTTCATACGCGTAGGTGGAGGGTAGATCGGTCTCTGAACTGGTAGTAACTTGCCCCAAAAACCGATCCGATAAGCTTTCGCCGATACTAGCAGATGATTGAGCAGACGAGCCGAATGCTGTACCTGACTCAACTTGCCAGCCGTTGGCCTCTAGCTGCCGAATCGCCTGCTGCACGTCGGCGAAGTCGGGATGCTCGGTGCTGGGCAAGACCATGATGCTAGAGGAATCTGCGATCGCAGGTATCAATTCCAGCTCATCGGCTGTGGGCTGAAAATAGCCATAAATTAATAGTGGTAACGGTTCTGGCTGTAGCTGTGCTGCATGATGCAAAAGCTGATTGAAATCGACCCAGCCCCTTTCCTGCAATAGCCGCTGATAGGTTTGTGCCACCTGTAATAGCTGCTGAGTCCGGGTCGAGAGCGAACCGGGTGGAACCTGAAGCGTAACGTTTTGGCTGACTCCAGCCGCTAGCAGCGCATTAATTGTTGGCAACCAAGCACGAGTTGCCCCGTCTAAATCTGTCGGATTCACCGTCTGCTGAATCGCCGCCCGCATCAACCGCTGGTCGTTTAAGCGGGGCACCAACTGTACCTGATGATCGGCAAGAACCTTAAGCGCTAAATCAGCCAGCGTTTGCTTCTGGACACCCAAGGTGCGAGCCGTCAGACGATTAGGAGTGATCACCTGATAGGGCTGCTGAGATGAAGTTTGCGATCGCAGAAGGGTAAGATCGGAGAGTTGGCTTCGTATCCAGGCGTAGGGGTGAGGATGGACGAAGACGGTTGGCATGGTGGCTCCTGGGGGCACAACTGAAGCGGCATCGCACATCCGTGTTTTCACCTGCTTCAGTTTTCAGTTTGCCCAACTTTTAAGAAACTTCTACCAGGCTGCACGAAATCCAGTTACAACTCCATAATCTGTAATTTGTGAGGTGCTGGCACTGCCAACACCTCACAAATTACAGATTGGGTTCTTACACAGATTCGATGCGATATGAAGTCCGGTTGAAAACCCATGATTTATTTTTGAGAAACGCTTGCGGAGCAAGCGTTTCTCAAAAATAAATTGGGTTCTTAGACTTGATGTTAGTTGGAATCTAACCGTCCTTGCGAGGGAAACGGTCTGATCCACTTGGAGCGAAAGGCCCAGTCTAAACCAATGCGAATTACTGCAAATAAGACGATGCCTTCTAGTGCCAAGATGCCAGCGCTGACCGTCGCGCTGATGAACGAAGTCTCCAGCTCATAGCTCAAATCCGCCTGAGCTAAACCGCGCGTTAATCCAAATGCCAGCACCGCACCAGACTTCAAATGCGTGTTCGTATCCTGCCGCAGAATGTAGCGATAGGTTGCGCCAAACAAAAAACCACTGAAACCTGCGATCGCACCACTAATCCCCACCCTGATCCAAACGGTGCCGCTCAGCCGAGGCCACAGCATCATCGGTTCAGCCCAAGATGACTCCTGCCAACTGGACAACAGCATCATCAATGTAGTGGAGATCGCATCCGCAAACTCCTCATGCAGGATAAGCAACGCAACAAACGTGAAACATGCGATCGCGCCACCTAACAGTCCGGCTTTGAGTGATTCGAGGCGTTCAGCGGGTGTAAATACTGATCCGGTCATGGTCGCTTTTACAATTACTCTGATACTCTGACGTTGATGTCTGAAATTTCACCTCAACAACTATACTGCAATCCCTCAGCACTCAAAAAAGTAAGGCGTGAGGTGTGAGGCGTGAGGAGTAAGGCGTATTAGTTCAGTTCAACCTGCTGCTGTCGGAGTAGGTCTGAGGCCGCGCGGCTATCTAATGGGGGGGCGAAATAGTAACCTTGGCCGAAATTGCACTGAATTGATTGCAAGTAGGAAAGCTGACGGGAGGTTTCAACGCCTTCAGCGATCACATTGAGGTTTAAATTGAGCGCCAGATTGACAATTGCTTTGACAATTTCTAGCTTTTCCGAGTCAGATTCTAAGAGCGTAATAAACGAGCGATCGACTTTAAGCACATCAATTGGAAAACGGTGTAAATAGCTCAAGGACGAATAGCCCGTACCAAAATCATCCAGACAAACACAAATATTTCTAGCTCGAAGCTGACTGAGAATACTGGCCGCTACCTCTGCATTTTCGATCAATACCCCTTCCGTGATCTCGACTTTTAACTGAGAGCCAGCAATCTGCGTTTCGCCCAAAACTTGGTCAATTTGTGAGATCAATTCAGGATTGGAGAATTGCTTACCCGATAAATTAATACTCATCATCAGGGGAGTGATCAGCTCAAATTCCTGCTGCCAAAGACAGAGCTGGCGACAGGATTCTTGTAGCACCCATAGGTCAATATGCGTAATCAAACCGATATCTTCTGCGATCGCAATAAATTCATCGGGCGGAATCATGCCGCGCTCAGGATGCTGCCAGCGGACGAGGGCTTCAAATCCGGTAATGCAGCGTTTTTCCAAACAAATAATTGGCTGGTAATGAACGCGCAGTTCTTGACGCTCAATGGCTCGCTGGAGGTCGCTCTCTAACTGAAGCTGGTTGAGCGCATGACCATGCATAGAGACATCAAATATCTCGTACTGCCCCCGGTTGCGCCTCTTAGCCCGATACATGGCAATATCCGCATCGCGTAAAAGCTGATCGGGAGCAGTATAGTATTCGGCACTGAGGGCAATGCCAATACTAGCCGTGATAAAAATTTCGTGCCCATCCAGGACAATAGGCGCTTTGAGAACTGCATGAACTCGATGAGCCGCTTCAATCGCATCCGTCGCCGATTGGATATCTTCCAATAAAACAACAAACTCATCTCCACCTAAGCGCGCAACGGTGTCACCCATACGCAGACAGGACTGTAGCTGTTGAGCCACTTTTTTCAGCAGCCGATCGCCGACAGTGTGCCCTAAACTGTCGTTGATTACTTTAAAGCGATCTAAATCCAGAAAGAGTACAGCAAACTGGAGAACATTGGTCGTCTGCTGTCGGATCGACCGCCGCTGCATCAG
The DNA here is from genome assembly GCA_966674685.1 of uncultured bacterium. Classification (GTDB taxonomy): domain Bacteria; phylum Cyanobacteriota; class Cyanobacteriia; order Phormidesmidales; family Phormidesmidaceae; genus Thainema. The sequence goes on along the minus strand of CBKWJC010000084.1, from coordinate 6,985 downwards.
ATGGAGCGCATGTTCTAGGCGGTTGATCAGCAATGCCCGATTAGGCAATCCCGTGAGCGAATCATGAAAGGCATCGTGGCGCAGTTGGGCTTCAATGCGCTGCCGCTCGGCCAGTTCAGTTTGAGCTTGCTGATAAAGTTTGGCTTGATGAATTGCGATCGCGCATTGGTCAGCAATCGCTTTCACAAGCGTCACTTCATCGTCTGTCCAATTGCGCTGTCGGTCACACTGCTGTAAACAGATGCCGCCTAGCGAAGATTGCTGGTACAGCAACGGCATGATCATCGTTGAGCGGACGCCATAGGCTTGTGAAGCCACTCGAATTGAACTCGGAATCTGATCGCTAGCAATGTCATGAATCACAACGGGCTGATCGGCATCTAATGTATTGCGATAGTGCTCATACAGCATGCAGCTATTGCCCAGCAGTGATTCACGAGCATCACTGAGATAGCTCAAATATCCAATCGTGGAAGGAGTCGCCGGATCGACATTGGGCTGAAAAATGCCGCACCGATCCACTTGCAGCGCTTCATGCAGTTGATCGACCGTCGTTTGCAGCACCTCCTCTAGTAGCAGGGTTTGTCGCATCGCCTGCACAATGCGATTGACGATGGTTTCTCGTTTGGCCTGCTGCTGAATTTGTGCGATCGCGGCTTTTTGCTGACGGCGCAGTTCAAACTCTTGCAGCGCCCGCTTTAGTACCGTTGGCAACCGAAACAGCCGATCTTTTAGGACATAGTCCGTCATGCCAGCCTTGATACATTCAACCGCCGCCTCTTCACCCAAACTACCCGTTACCAAAATAAACGGAATATCCTGCTGGGATGCCTTTAACATCTCAAAAACCTGTAGGCCGTTCAGATTCGGTAGTCGATAATCCGACAGAACGGCATCGTAGATTTGAGTAGACAACAGCGTTTGGCAATGACTAGCAAAGGTAGTTGCATCGTAGGTAAACGCTACTTGTGCAGCTTCCAGCGCCAGCACAATGAGTTCAATATCTTCAGGAACATCCTCAATAATTAACACCCTGAGTGGAGAGGGCAAAGTTTCCTGTAAAGTTGTTACTTGTACTGGGTATTGAATTAGGCTGTCATTCGGCGCATTTCCACTCATCTCTCCACTCATCATGGATGGTTCCGTTTTATCCTGCCGCCAATTTTTTACATCTTAAATCATTCAGCTAGAGTCAAACAGAATGTAAATGTAGTCGTGTTTTGTAGCGGAGTTAAGTAGCTACATCCAAATAAATGCATATCTAAAAAACCGGGGGAGCGCCCCCGAGGGGCACTCCCCCGGTTTTTTAGACGCGTTTATTTATGCCAACCTACTTATATTGATTGAGACATTTATGAAATTCAACATTTACAGCATTTTTCAACCTCGTGAGGTACATAGAGAAACGTTTCTCTGGCTCCGGCAAAAAACACTTCCGTACTTCACAGCGTGGAAAACGCTATAAACGTCTCAAGTGGTTTCTAACATCCTAACCAATGTGACTCCTGCTATAGCGAAACAGGAGTAACTTAATTTAGTTGAGGCGTTTGGTTGAGCTGCATCCAGTAAACCCCAACTTGTTGAGACACCTCTTGAAATTGCTGAAAATCTAGCGGCTTAATGATGTAGCTGTTGACCCCAAGGCCATAGCAGGCTTCAATATCGCGACTTTCGGCTGAAGAGGTCATCACGACAACTACAAGATTCTGAGTGCGAGGGTGCTGACGGATGGTTTCGAGGACTTGAATACCGTCAACTTTGGGCAGCTTCAAATCGAGCAAAATCATCCGAGGCAGTGGGCGTTCCGGCAGAACTTCATCATTTTGACCCAAGAGATAGAGCAGAGCTTGCTCTCCATCTTCCGCAATATCCATTTGATTGACAAAAGGATAGCCATCGAGTGCTAAGCGGATAAGTTCAATATCGTTTGGATCATCTTCAACAACTAACAGGCGAGACGGGCTGATTACCATGCTGCAAAACGTATGGATTACAAGATTAACTATACACACAGCACCCATAGTTTCATATGTAACATCTATTTAAGTGAATTCACGTAAAGTAGCCGCTGCAAAGCGTTAAGATATCGTTAAGATGATGGCTTTAATCTGCGATCGCGCGTTCTGCCAGTCTGCAAACTGCAAGATGCGAGTCAGGATTGAATGCTATAGGGCACAACGTTTTCCTGTTCATTGGGATCATTGCGGGCCACAATGGCGCGAGCGGGGTCTGTCAAGCTCATATTCTTGGCCGTATGGGGCACTCCGGGCGGAATATACAAAAAATCTCCCGCTCGGTTGATGCAGGATTTTTCCAGATCTTTCCCGTAACGAGTCTCTACTTCTCCTTCCAGCACGTAAATCCCGGTCTCAAAGCCTTGGTGAAAGTGGGGTGCAGCGGTTGCTCCGGCGGGAATAACCACCAAATGCATCGATAGGCCAGTGCTGCCTGCGGTTTGGCCGGAAATGCCCAGGAAGTAAGGAAGCTGCTGACGAGTCATGACTTCAGCGTCGGGGCGGATAGTGACGAGTTCGGCATCGGAGTGGGGGTGGGGGGTGGATGTATCCATAAAGCATTGATGTATGACGTAAGTGCAGAATCAAGCGTTGGTTTGGCTAGGGGGTTGCGGTCAGACCGTTGATCTGATTACTGGCTTTCCTGTTAAGGCAACTTGTTCAATGATGTCAGCTGCCCGAGTAGCACCTCCAGCTTGCTGGATGGCTTTTTGTAGCCTCAGTGCGTTTTCTTTATAAGAACTTTCGGATAAAACGGTTGAGATCGCATCGTGTAGGCGAGACGCTGTCAACTGTTTCAGTGGTACAACTTCGCCTGTTTTTGACCAGGCAATCCGAGCTGCTACTCCAGGTTGATCGTTAGCAATAGGAATAGCAACCATCGGAACTCCATTAGCAAGCGATTCTAATGCCGTATTCATACCAGCGTGAGTGATTGTGAGAGTTGCGCGTCTTAACAGGTCTAGCTGCGGTGCATATTCCACAACAAGTGGAGAACCAGGCAGCGGTGGCAAAGTATGGGGTGAACTGCCACCACCTAAGGTCATTACAAGTTGAACATCTAAATCTTGACAGGCCGCCGCTATTACCTCAAAGGTTTTTAGCAGTTGATTTTGGACAGTACCTAGGGATGCATAAATCAGCGGTTGCCCGGTTAGCTGATCAAACGGAAAAAATGTGGCTTCACGACTTGCAGCGTTTGCATAAGGCCCTGTGAAATGGAAGCAATCTGGTAAACATGAGCGGGGATATTCGAACTCCGCTGGCTGCTGTGTCAGTTGTGCAAGCTGAGAATAGGCATCATTGGCCTGTTTCAAGATAGGAAGATGCCACTGTTGACGATATTCGGTAATTAACTTAGTAATGGGCCGAGCAAGACGACTCATTAGGGCGTTACCCGTTTGATTTCGTAATCGTGCCCACCCGCTGTTAGAATATGGCCAAGCCGTATTAAAAGGTGGAACGTTAGGATCTTGATTGAGCATTAGCGCACAGCAGACGCTAATGAATGGAATATTCAAATATTCTGCTACGGTTGAACCTCCAAATGTTGCCTGATCAATTAGTAAAACATCGATTCTGGCACTTTGAATTACAGCAGGAGCCTCTTGTAAAAAGGTAAGAGTAGCCTTTTGGAACAGTTCGACTGTATAACGAAATGCAGCAAGTCCGCTCAATTCACCAAGACAAGCAAGTGCAGCTGCACTTGATCCAGCAGGAAAATCAGCTTCACCGAATGATCGAAAGTTGAGTCCGGCTGCTAAGGCTTTAGGTTCTGCATCTAGAACACCAATAACCGTAACAGAGTGTCCTCGATGATGCAGTTCATAGCCCAAGGCTGTCATAGGATTAAGATGACCACTAGCAGCGGGGCAGAGTAAACCAAAATGCGCCATGATGATTTTGCCTCCTGAATCGGTAATGGATGCTTAGTTAATTAGACACTAGCTTGCTTGTGCAGTCCCATTTGAACTCGCCAGAGACTGGCGTAGATGCCCTGTTGCTCTAGGAGCGATTCATGGGTACCCTGTTCGACAATTTCGCCGTACTCCATTACGTAAATCTGGTCGGCATTGCGAATGGTGGACAGGCGATGTGCGATCGCAATTGTGGTTCGGTGCTGAGTAATCTTATCTAATGACCGCTGAATGGCAGCTTCCGTTTCGTTATCAACCGCAGAAGTCGCTTCGTCCAGAATCAAAATCGGCGGATCTTTCAGCAGAGCACGGGCAATCGCCAGACGCTGTCGCTGACCACCAGACAGTTTTTGCCCCCGTTCACCAACAATGGTGTCGTAGCCATTCGGTAACTGCTCAATAAAATCATGGGCTTCGGCCATCTTAGCCGCCTGTATTAGATCTTCCAGGGGAGCGTCAAAACTGCCGTAGCGGATATTGTCAGCCACCGTGCCGTGGAAGAGAAAGACATCCTGACTGACCAGACCAATCGAGCGGCGCAGATCGTCCAGGTGAATGTCTGAAAGCTCCAGCCCATCAAGCGTAATGCTGCCGGACTGGATTTCGTAGAGACGCAGCAGCAGTTTTACAAGTGTACTCTTGCCAGAACCCGTAGAGCCAACCACGGCAATGGTTTGTCCCGCCGGGATGCTCAGTGATAGACGTTTGATCACGGGTGCGCCCGTGTCGTAGGCAAAGGTGACATCGCGCAGTTGAATTTCACCCTTCACGTCCGCCAGCGGTAGCGCTCGGCTGCCAGGATGGATGGCAAACGGCGTATCCAACAGATTCATGATCCGGTTAGTCGAAGCCATTGCCCGCTGATACTGGTCTAGCGTTTCGCCGAGTCGCGTTAGCGGCCACAGTAAACGCTGCGTCAGGAACACTAATACGCTGTAGGTACCGACCGACAGATCTCCACGCACCGCTTCCAGTCCGCCATAGAGCAATGTAGCTGTGAAGCCCACTAAAATGACGAGTCGGATTAATGGCACAAACGCCGCGCTCAGTGCGATCGCACGTCGATTGCTTTTCCGATAGGCGTTGCTCTCGTCACGAATCCGGGCAATTTCATAGTTTTCAGCGGTGTAGCTTTTGATCGTGGTGATGCCTGCCAAGTTATTCGCTAACTGACTATTGAGCAGCCCCACCCGTTCGCGCACCTCAGCATAGCGGGGAGCCAGTTTTTTCTGAAAGGCAATCGAACCCCAGAGAATAAACGGCATCGGCAGCATAGCCATCCAGGCGACGCTGGGTGCCAGGATAAAGAAGGCGGCACCGATGATGATCACCGTCGTCGTCACCTGCAAAATGTCATTCGCACCCCGATCCAGGAACCGCTCTAGCTGGTTGACATCGTCGTTCAGCACCGCCATCAGACTGCCCGTACTGTTGGATTCAAAGTAGGCTAAATCTAGGTCTTGCAGATGGCTGTAGGCATCTAGGCGCAGGTCGTGCTGCATCGTCTGAGCCAAATTACGCCACAGCCACTCGTAGGCATACTGAAAGGCGGATTCCAGTCCCCAAACAATCAGGGTCAAGATCGACAAAATCACCAACTGGCTAAAAACATCAGTGACGCCCCAATTGGCAAGAATCGAATCTTCCTGCTGCACAACCACATCCACGGCCACACCAATTAAAACAGGTGGAGCTAGGTCAAAAATCTTGTTCAAAACCGAACAGAGACTCGCTAGCCACATCCAGCGGCGATAGGAGCGTCCGTAGTACATCAACCGCTTCAGCGGATGAGCATTAGGGGGTAGCGGTTGATAGTTGCGCTGTTGCGATCGCACTCGGATTTGCGCGGCACTGGTGGCCCGATGACCATTCCCTGAAATTTTCATGCTTCGATGCCATCAAAAGGTGCAAACATCTATACTGCCATAGATTTTTTACCCACCTTGCCTGCACGATGGAACTCCAGCTAAGACCCGCTACATCTGCCGACTATGCTGCCGTTTGTGATCTATTTACCGATGCCGATGAGCTGTTTTTGGTGTGTCCTCGCAATACGTTTCCGCTCACAATTGAGCAGTTAGAGCAGATTGAATGCGATCGCACCGATCTAACGGTGGCAGTGTATGGAGATGCAGTTGTTGGGTTCGCCAATCTCTACAACGTTGTGCCGGGAGATCGGGCGTTTATCGGTAACGTCATTATCCACCGCGACTATCGCGGACGAGGCTGGGGTAAACAGTTGCTGCAATACATGATGGCGCGAGTCGCGGATCACCATCAGCTACCGCAAATTCATATCTCGGTGATGAATTCCAATACGCCTGCGCTGTTGCTCTATGCCAACCTGGGATTTCAGCCCTATGCCGTGGACGCGAAGCAAACGCCAACGGGAGAATGGGTAGGCGTGCTCCATTTGAAGCAAAGTACAGTTTCGGCAAATGAGTTATGACTGTGCTTACAACTCACCTTTGAAAGTACTCTCAGGGGTACTTTCAAAGGTGAACTATTTTGTAGATAAGAGTAAATAAGCCATCGATTGATGCCAAATTATTTTAAGTTACTTCTATGTTCACCTGGTACGCTTTAGTTGCTCACCCAAAGGCTCACTCATGAAAATAAAGCAAACGCATTTATTTTGAATTTCTTTGTTTCCTTATTTATATTTTTTTTACTACTAGGCGCGTTTCCTAGAATTTCGGCATCAGCTTATTTTTACTTGCCTCAGCTTTCCGCACAGTCAGTTGCATCAGACAATATATGGAGTATAGCAATATTGCTTTGCCTATGGCTGTTTGTCCCTCTGATCGCAACCATTATTATTTCAATATTAGCATTTAGGATTTCTCCCAATGAGGAAATAAGAGCTGAAGGCGAAAACATCATTAAGCTCCTTCCTGGTCTGAAGTTCAAGGCAGGTGGACCTGCAGCAACTTTTATAATTCTTATGGGTTTAAGCTCTCTAATAGTTATTAGCCAATTAGGAAATATAGTAGTTCCATTAGGGAGCGTGTCACCTTCTTGAGAGAAAAAGATGTTGAGGATCAAGCTGCCCAT
>CBKWJC010000083.1:0-30373 GCA_966674685.1 uncultured bacterium | reverse complement strand
GTGTGGGGTGTAGGGTGTAGGGTGCAGAGGTTTAATTACTATCCGTAACTCTTTGGAGGCTTTGGCGGAGTCGAGTAAGTAAGCGTCCTACACTTTCACATAAACTCATCAGTTTGGTGATGTCATTCAGGTAATTCAAATCATGGGCGAGGAGAAGCAACGTTTCTAATTCTTTGAGACTTCCATTGGCAACACCAAGGAACTGAACGTATTCCTTGCGATGATTCCGTCCATAACCCTCAGCAATATTTGCAGGCACAGAGACGCTGGCTCTACGAATCTGAGATGTCAATCCATAGACTTCATGCTTTGGCATACCTTCTGTTATTTGATAGACCTCACGCGCCAGTTGCATTGATATCTTCTAGACCTCCAAATCACGGTAACTTTCCAGCTTACCCATATCCCACATCCCTCATCTCTTCTACCCCACCCACCCTAACACCCCCACCCCATGCACCCCACACCCCACACCCCACACCCCACACCCCCAATCCAGGTTCTAATCGCAGACGATCACGCCATTTTTCGGCAAGGTTTAGCCACGATTATTAACCGTGACCCAGATATGCAGGTGATTGCCCAAGCCGAAAACGGGGAGCAAGCGATCGCACTATTTGAGGAACATCGACCGGATGTCACGCTGATGGATCTGCGAATGCCGGAAGTAGAAGGAGTTGCTGCCATCGGTGCAATTTGTGCGGCTACTAAATCGGCTCGAATTATTGTCCTGACTACATATGACAGTGACGAAGATATCTATCGGGGATTGCAGGCAGGCGCAAAGGGATATCTGTTGAAAGAAACTGAACCGGACGAACTTCTAAATGCCATTCGCACCGTTCATCGGGGTCAGCAGTATATTCCGCCCGATGTGGGAGCAAAGTTGGCACAGCGCCTCAGCAATCCAGAACTGAGTGAACGAGAATTAGAGGTACTCCGCTCACTGGCACAGGGAATGAGTAATGCTGAGACTGCGGCTGCTTTGAGTATTGGTGAAGGTACGGTTAAATCCCACGTTAATCGGATTTTGAATAAGTTAGATGTCAGCGATCGCACTCAAGCGGTGATTGTTGCGGTTAAACGCGGCATTGTTAGTTTGTAGGGTGTACTTTCGATTGAATTGAGAGTCTAACTTAAGTTAGAGCTAGCCTTCTACTCTGCGATGGAACGATTACTCTATCAATTTCTACTGTAAAACTTTTAACTCACTATAGACGACAGCTTGAAGGTGATTTCCTATATTGAACGTATTCTGAAAGAAGCTGAGAACTCGAACTGGACAAACCCAAGCTAGCTAGGAAAAAACGACATTGATTGAATTTGAAGAAATTTACGTTGATTGGCTACGGATTGTTGCGATCGCGCAGCGTGTGCACAGCACGTATCGCCTTTTCTAACCAATCTAAATAAGTCTGTTCCCGCTGCTTCACTAAGTCCAAAACCAGTTGATGCAGTTTTTGCTCACGCGATGCAGTCGGATCACTCAAAGATAAAGCCTCGATCGTCTCACACTGAGCCAGCTTTTCTTGCCGTGCTTCCCGTTCCTGCTCTAGCAGATACACGATCGCCTCGTCAGGCAACTGAGCCGCAAAATAAAGTTGCGCCAGCAACGGCTCTCGCAAGACGGGCAACGGATGATGCGTCTGAAGCCAGTGGGTTAACTCTGCTTCACCTGCTGCGGTAATTTGGTAAACCTTGCGATTGGGGCGATCGTGCTGAATTTCAACAGTACAGGTAATCCACCCCTGTGATTCCAGTTTGTCTAAAGTCCGATAAATCTGGGCCTGATCGGCTGGCCACAGATGGGAAATGCAATCGTCAAAGCACTCGGTTTTGAGGTCGTAGCCGGTTCGCTCCTGTTGCTGGAGCAGACCCAGAATCACATGGGCAAGAGACATAGGCGGTTTACCGAACGAACAGGGAGGACAAGCCCTACCCCTAGAGTTTATATCTTTCTATGCTAATATATGATTAATCATATATGGGATAAGTCTTACAAATTGTTTGCCTGGAGGCACCTGTATGACAACTCAAACTCAAACGCTCCGAACCGTTGCTGGAATCATTAATAGTGTAGAAACGCTTGAGGGAGCAGGCTTCCTGGTGCGTCGTCCCTTTCCCAAGAGTAGCTTTTCCGAGTTTGACCCCTTTCTCCTCCTCGATGAACTGGGTCCCGTGAATCTGAAGCCCGGTCAAGCAAAGGGCGCACCCGATCATCCCCATCGTGGCTTTGAAACCGTCAGCTACGTCCTGGATGGACGGCTGGAACACAAGGACTCGGTTGGTCATGCCGGACTGCTCAATCCCGGTGATGTGCAGTGGATGACCGCTGGGGCAGGCGTGGTGCATTCCGAGATGCCAGAAGCTGAGTTTACCCGCACGGGCGGGCGACTGCACGGCATTCAACTGTGGGTCAACTTGCCGCAGCAGGACAAGATGATTGCGCCTCGCTATCAGGAAATTCCATCCGCGCAGATTCCGGTGGCTCAGACTAAAGATGGGTCTGTGACGGTGCGCGTGATTGCGGGAGAAGCGTTAGGGGCGAAAGCGGTGATTGAAACCCGCACCCCGATTATCTACCTGCACTTCACGCTACAACCGGGGGCAAGCATGGTTCAATCCGTACCAAAAGAGTACAACGCCTTTGCCTATGTTCTCGATGGGTCTGGTTTGTTTGGCACTGAGCAGGAACGGGGTGAGGATGGGCAAATGGTAATTTTTGCGCCGGATGGTGAGGAAGTTGCGATCGCAAATCCTACGGATGCCACCCAACCCCTTGATCTACTGCTGATTGCTGGAGTGCCGCTGAATGAACCTGTGGTGCGCTATGGTCCTTTTGTGATGAACACTGAAGCCGAAATAATGCAAGCGATCGACGATTACCGAAATGGAAGGATGGGACATATTCATGCTTAACACGCTTCAACACCGCATTACCCAACATCAACTGCTGACTGATATCCGCATCAAGTTACTGCATTTGCATAAACTGTTGTTGGATACAGAGCGTATTCGTTATGAACAAGTGCGCGGACGGGTCTCTAAAGATGAATTGCTGCAACTGGTGATCAATCACGATCAGTTTGCCTGGTTGCATCGCCTCTCAAAATTGATTGTGCAAATTGATGAGTTAATTCACGCTGATGAGCCGATTACCTCCGAGGCGATCGCTGCTTTCATTGCTGATGTTCAGATTCTACTCACACCTGATGAAGCTGGAAATGACTTTGCTGTGAAGTATGATATGGCATTTCAGCGTAATCCTGATGTGGTGTTAGCTCATGCTGATGTGGTCACACTGCTAGCGACTAAAGTTGAACTATAAATCGAACAGTTCGTCCAGGTTAATTTTAATCTGGACGAACTGTTTTTATGTTTTGTATTTACCGAATCGTAAGCATTCGCGGCGTGTTCAGATGTTTATTGATTTTCCCAGTTCTAACTTAAGTTATAGTCAGCCTTCTACTTTGCGATCGCATCACAACTCTATCAATTGGTACTGTAAAACTTTTAACTCGCTGTAGACGACGACTCGAAGGCGATCTTCTATATTAAATTTATGCAAATAGAGATGCAGTCAAGTGAATAGAGCAAGTGAATTGCAAGGTTCCCTGTCTGCTACGGATGTAGAAAGATGAGCAACGATCGTAGCCAGAGTTCCTTACTTATCCCACCTTCAACCGAAGATTGGATGCAAGGTGTGCTGAGTGCCAAGGTCGTGCTGGTGATGTATGGAGATTATCAAGACTCCAGAAGTGCAGACGTTTACAAGTTGATTAGAGGAATCAAACAAAACCTGAGTGCTGCTCTTGGAGAGGATTATTTATGCTTTATCTTCCGCCATTTTCCACAAGTACAAATTCACCCTCATGCTCAACGGGCAGCCCAAGCAGCTGTTGCCGCCGCTGTTCAAGGACAGTTTTGGTTAATGAGTGATACTTTATTTACCCATCAACAAAACTTGGAAAATGGTTATCTTGTCGAGTACGCCAACGATTTAGGGCTTGACATTCCTCAGTTTCTCAAAGACTTGCCTAAACAAGTGCATATCGATCGCATCAATGAAGATATCGAAGGCGGAATACAGAGCGGAGTAACGACTGCCCCAGCCCTGTTTATTAATGGAAGTCGGTATATCGGGCACTGGAACACTACGGAGTTGATGGCAGCCATGATTGCTGCAAGTCATTAAGTTCCCCGATCTTTGCTCTCAATTCATATCTGACTTGCCTGTAAGTGCTGTAGGCCATCAAATTTTGATAGCTAGATTTTGCTTGTTTCGCTGAACAAAATTGCCGCTTTTTGAACCATGCCAAAAATTACCGTACCAACAACCGAATTTCTTCATATTGATTTAGTCAATTACAAATCAGGGTAGTGGTATTTCAGTAATGATTTTTCGTTGTGTGGGCGGCGCCCACACAACGAAAAATCATTACCGTTTGGGGACTACCCAAATCAGTATTTCATTGAGGATGATTCTATGACGCGTTTACTAGTACAAGGCAAGAATGATGTTGGGCATGAAGGTACACGTCAGACTGATTCTCCTCGCGACTCTTCAGCTAATCATGCCCTGATTGCGATCGCGCAAGAAGTCACTGAGTTGCTGAAACAAGCTTACCCATTACAAGTTGGCGAAATTGATCGCATGGGATTAACAGATTGAAACAGTTCTGCTGATTGATCGCTTACTAAGTTGGCGGAGTCTTTCTAATGAGAGAAGCAACGCTTTCACAGGGATAAAAACACACCATCAATTTACAAAGGAGAAACCTCTCATGCCTTACGTTACTGTTGGTCAAGAAAATTCGGCAACCATTGATCTCTACTATGAAGATCTGGGGACAGGTCAACCGATTGTTCTGATTCATGGATTTCCCCTCAACGGTCATTCTTGGGAAAAGCAGGTCTTAGTGCTGCTTGATGCAGGATATCGAGTAATTACCTATGATCGCCGAGGCTTCGGTGCTTCCAGCCAACCCTCGTTTGGTTATGACTACGATACCTTTGCCGCCGATTTGAACACACTCATGACCAAGCTTGACTTGCAAAATACCGTGCTGGTCGGTTTCTCAATGGGAACAGGTGAAGTCACGCGCTATCTCGGTAAATATGGCTCAGCGCGGGTGCAAAAAGCTGTGCTGATGGCTCCAGTGCCGCCCTTTCTGTTAAAAACGGACGACAATCCAGAGGGTGTTGACCAAAGCGTTTTCGATGGCATTATGAAAGCGATTATTAAAGATCGTCCCGCCTACTTTTCGGCCTTTTTTAGAGAATTCTTCAATGTGGATGCGTTGCTTGGTGACCGCATTAGCAATGAAGCGATTCAAGCTAGTTGGAATGTGGCAGCAGGGGCTTCTGCTAAGGGGACTTTGGATTGTGTCCCGTCCTGGCTGACTGATTTCCGCGACGATCTGCCCCGCATTGATGTACCCACCCTGATCATTCATGGCGATGCCGATCGGATTTTGCCGCTTGAGTCTACCGCAGCAAGACTTCCAAAACTGATTAAAAACAGTCAACTGGTTGTCATTCCTGGTGGACCACACGCGATCAACTGGACTCATGCTGATCAGGTCAATCCCGTGTTACTGGACTTTCTTCAGCAGAAATAATTAGTGACCCTTTCTCCTCCAAAATTGCAAAATCAACTTTGAAGCCGTGCAGCAAATCTGTCAGGAGATTAGATGCTTACCTGTTTTAGACAGTCGATCACCCGATGACATCATTGGCACAACCAGTTAAGTTCTCTTGTTATTTCCCTTACAACAGCACTAATTCTGGACTTCCTTACATAATCGGCGCAGCAGTTCAACGGGAATTGCATAAAATGATTGCTCATGATGAGTTTGTCCGCCCGCCAGCTCTTGTCTTCGTTCCATTGAGAACGTCAATAACCCAATGACCTCTCCCAACTGATTCAATGCAGGAGCACCGCTAATACCTCCTTGCAAAGGAATACTGACCTCTAGCACTCGTTGAGAGCAATATGAGCTTGGACGGATACGGTTGACCAGTCCTGTATTACAGTAGAGATTTTCTGCAAATTCACCACTTTCAGGATCTGGAAAGCCAATGGTCATGATGCGCTCTCCGACTTCAACCAGTTCTGAAAATCCTAATCGAAATGGTGTGAGCGGCGAAGTGTCTGGTTGAACTTGCAAAATTGCAACATCGTCTGTCCCCCAACTGGGCAAGTGGATAGAGACGACTTGCAAAATTCCTTCTCGGGTAATCACCTGTACTGCTTCAGGCGCAACACAGTTGCCAGTTGTTTCGTCGATGAGTACATGGCGATTGGTCGCAATGTGATGAGCCTGGACAACAAATCCACTACCACTGACAACCCGGCCTCCTAAGTTAACCTGAATCCAAACGACCGAGGCTGCGTAAGTTTGAACGGCGTGATTCAGGTTTTCAAAGTCGGCGCTTTGAATGCCGAGGGTGGGCGCATGTTCGAGCAACAAAGCGGTATAAGCTTCTCGCTGTCGAGCACGAGCCAAAATCTCTAGGCCGAGGACTACTTGGGATATGGCTAGAGTTCCAGTCAGGTTTTGAAACTGAGTCAGTGCATCTGAGTACCGCTGCAAACGCAAAAAATGTTGGGCTAACTCTTCTGGATTGCCTTCAGGATTAATCGGCAGGTTCTCAATGAGACTCAACCATTTTTGATAATTTGCGGCAATGTCGATGACTTCCATTTTCGTATGATGGGCGCGTTGTCGCAGTTGATCGCCCTCCTCAAGCAAATGCTGTACGTCAGTTGCAATTTCTGGAGAGCGCCAATCCAACGATCCATACTGATCTAACCAGCGGTAAACACTACGGCTCAACGTTTCCCACTGATCTAGTGCCAGTCGCGTATTATTTTCTACCTGGATGCGATCGCGATAAATCTCCAGTAATGCGTCGTTATCAGTTGGTGTTGGTGAGTAGCGTTCTCGGTGTTGCTCATAGGTTTGGATGCGATCTTGGAAGCGACTGGACAAACCGAGAATGTCCATATTCTCAACCTCATGCAGGATTGCCTTTAACTCCGCCACCAATTTTTCCAGAGCCGTCAGTTTCCCCTGATAGTGTTGTGAGTTTCGGAATCGAGATTGCAAAGATGTCATTTGAGCCGGGGTTAACAAGTGGGAATCGGTGATCGTAATGCTCTGATGATTGCCAGTTGAGGCATCACGCGCCGTTACAGTCAGCAAACAATCAGCATCAATCGCGAATTTGACATCAATTTGCGGTACCCCGGCCTTAGCAATCGGAATACCTTGCAGAATAAATTCACCAATTTTGAAATTTTCCTCAGGAACCGATGATTCCCCTTGAAAGACTTCAATTCTGACCTGAGTTTGGTTGTCTTCAACTGTGGTGTAGCGCTGGGTTTTATCGCACGGAATGGTGGTGTGTTTGGAGATAACTTGATCAAATTTGAACTCACCGGGCGCAACTCGACATTTAATTCCTAAACTAAACGGAACCACATCCAGCAGCAGGGCATCTTGGGCATCACCCATGAGAAGTGCCGCCTGCAATGCTGCACCCCGTGCGACCACGGTCAGGGGATCATAGGCAGAATCAGGTTTGAGCTGAAAGACATCCTGAATACAGTTGGCAACCGCAGGCATCAATCCACCACCGCCAATCAGCAAAATGCGGCTGGGTTTGTGCTGCACCCTCTGGCAGGTTTTCCGAATCCGCTCCAGCCAGGGGGAAGCCAGGTGCTCTAAGGCTTCTCGGGTCAGGGCTAATTGAATTGTGCGATCGCCCACCAAATAAGGCAAGTCAACTGTCCATTCACTCTGGGATGAGAGTTCAATCTTGAGCATTTCACAAGCCTGACGTAAGCGAGTTGCTGCCTGGCTATTGCGTGGGATTTCCTGACCTGTTTCGGACTGAACAAACTCACTAAAGTGGGAATATAAGAGTTCATCTAAATCCGCACTACCGAGCGCATTATCGCCCTCAATTTCCTGTACCTCAAAGACACCGCCGCCCACTTCAATAATGGACAGGTCAAAGGTTCCGGCTCCCAAATCGGCAACCAGGATTGTTTCAGCGTTATCTCTCCGGATCCGTTGCGCTAGACACGCTGCTGTTGGCTCGTGGATCAATCGCAAAACCTGAAGATCCGCTAAAACTCCAGCGGTTTTCGTGGCCTGTTTTTGAGCCTCATTAAAGTAGGCAGGTACCGTAATCACGATGTTGTTTATGTTTAACGCCACGGCAGACGGATGCTGTTCCAGAAACTCATTCACCCAATCTGCTGGTGGAGCCGAACCCATAGTTTGGGCGGCAAGCGTTGAGATTTTTTCGGCAAGTTTTGTCTGGAGGTACTCTCTGGCAACCTGTCGGGCATGGTTAATAATACGGGCTGAAACTTCCTCGGCTCGATAATCTTGCCCCCCTACTCTAAACTTTCGATCCGTCCCCATTTCCCGTTTTGCTCGGGTAATGATGGCCCGAGGTGACTTGCTGAGTAGCTCAGCAATGGGGACTCCAACCAGTTCCCGCCCTGATTGATCGATCGCAAATACTGAGGGAATTTGCCGCCGTCGTTGCTGTTCAACGACTTCAGGTTCCCCGTCCCGTTTGTGGTAAAGACACACCACGCTGTTACTGGTACCCAGATCCAACCCGATCGCGTCAACATATTCGGCTAAAACTTGCTGACGGGCTGTTTGTACCCATACCGCTGCCTGGGCTTCAAAGCGGCGACGATCTAGCGCTTCTAGATCCGGCAACTCGGTGGTCACTCGATCCAGCCATTTTTGTCCAACCACGCCTTGCTCTGCCAGATCTTTGATCCGTCGCCATAGCCGTACTCTTTGCTCCGCTGCCTGTGTGGTTGCAGAAGCTTTTGCGGCATACCATTCAGCCAGTTGTTCCGCCCGACCAGCTTTAATCATTAAATCCAAAACGCGCTCGTCAAATACGGCCTGGTTATCGCCCAATTGCTGTCGGCGTAACTCGGCTGCCCGCCAGAATTCTCCGGCTTGTTCGTAAAGTGCGATCGCATGATCAGTTTCTGCCAAGCGTTCATAGAGCAAAGCGGCCATAAAAAAGTCGCCGCCTTGTTCCAGCAACTGCGCTTTTTTTCTGGGATCGGTAGCCTCGGGAGAGGCAGCATCCAAGGCAACTAAAGCTTGCCCAAACGCTCCCGCTTTCTCAAACAGCAGAGAAGCTGTGAAGTAATCTTGGGCTTTCTCAGCCTGCAATCCAGCTTCGAGATAATTTCCAGCAGCCTCTTCCAGCAAGCTCCAGCGCTTAAACAGATCTGTTGCAGAATGTTCCTCACGACTTTGCAACTCGGCAGTAAAAGCCGATCGAGCCGTGCGGACTGCCTCTGATAAAAGATGCTGTGTTCGATCTGCCTCTGCCGTCTCAGATACGGCTCGCCATGCTTCTTCTACAGACTTAAGTAAGCGAACGGCAGCTACAACCTGCTGCTGCTCAATATAGGATCTCACTGTGTTTTCTAATGCGCTGCGGATATCCTGTATCCAGGTAGAGCTAATGGTAGGACGGCACTGAATGGCAAGCCCCAATTTACCCATATGTTGATAACAGTTGCTGACCCGTTCCAGATCCCCAGCGGCTTGAAAGTGTTCCAAAGCACTGACGTAATTGCCGTCCTGCCAGTCATTCTCAGCGATTTTCTGATGCGCTTGTGCAACTGCCTGCTCATCACCTATTCGGTTTGCCAGCGCCAGCGTGCGTAATGCACTGTTTCGATCGGCAAGAGGCATCAGATAACGAATAGCGCTCTGATAGTCTTTAGCGGCTTCTGCTAATTCAGCAGCTTCAATAAAACGATTAAGAACGGCATAAACCTGATGAATTGGAGGAAGTTCATTGGGCTGCAACTGCTCAAAAAAGGCTCTCCAAGGGTCAGCTAGTTGAAAAGCATGATTTTCTAAAAAATGATTGAGAATTTGGGAGAGTTCTGTCCTGGTTAGAGTTCCATCATTGCGTCGGTTAAGTAACTTCGTTAGTAACAGATTGCTATCTCCCATTCTTGCTGCTTGCAGACAGATCTGCTGCTGGACTTCTCGCCTTGATGTAAGTTCAGCCAATTGGTATGAAAGTCGCCATGCCGCGTCTAGGTTCTGTGCAGTTTGAGGATTTGCTCCTAGCAAAAAGGAGAGGGCTTGCCCAACTACAAAACCAGCCTTGAAATTGTGTTCGCTCAAGAGCGGATCAAACTCAATAACGACTTGAGCTAGTTCACGACAGTTGCATTCCCTGGCCAGAGATAACACCTTATTATAAGTTTGCAAAGCCTGATCTCTATTTTGAGGATCTGCTAGTTGTCGCCGTAAAGTTTCGCGCGTTTTTACCAGCTGCTTGTAAGGATTTCGTCGCCTCTGTAGTTGTTTCAGAAACCTGATTAGTGGCTTGCAGAAAGCTATCAAAAAACGCTTTATATTCAAGTATAAATTAGACATCGGTCTATCTCTAAAGTATATACAGAAGGTCAATCAGCAAAGCCAATATGGAACTTTTCATCGCATATCCATTCGGTTTTTGTCGCTTCCCGACTGACTAGCCCCGATCGCGTTCCAAACGGTAAATCGCGTCTTGATAGAGTTCTATGTCTGATTTATGCGGACTTCTTCGCCGTTCAAAGTTAATGGTTCTACTACACCTTTCTTGATCACCGCCAAGGAGATGAAGCAATTGCTTTTTCAATATATTTAACTCATCAGGAGGCGAAATTTTGCCTGATTGCCGAAGCTGTATGACGTATCGTTGAGCAAATTGGTATTCAGCATCACTTAGGTATCCTAACCGATGGCCTGGACGGTAATCTTGTTGAGCAGCATCACGGCGATATCCAGCCAGGAAAAGTTCTCCAAAGCCACAAACGAACATACAGAGATCGGTATAGCGTTCGTTTAAACTCACATCACTTTTGCGAATCCCTGAATTCTCTAGAATATAGTGACAAACTTCATGAGCTAGAATTGCTTGTGCTGCTAATTTGTCTTGAAAAAAATTCGCGCTTAGTTCAATAGTTACCCAACCTTCTTCGTCAACTTTGAACATTCCGGCAGCAGCGGGCAGTGAGACCACTGAAACGCGTGGTACCATCTGAGGCACATTGAATCCTGGTACGACTCGCCCTGCATGACGAATTAAAATTTCAACGACCTGGGCGGGAGATGTCACTCTGACAAACTCTGTTGGGTTGAGCAAGAACTGGGAGTGCTGAAAGGATTGATTGGTTGTCCAAGCCTGGGTCGCAAGTTCCTGCAACTGGATTTCTAAGTCAGGAAATGTAGGGCGAGAAGATGCATAGGATGCAGGTTTAGGAGGGCTTGCGACTGGAGGCTGAAACGAAACAGGGCTTTTGAACTCATCTCTTGGGGCTGCGAGTGATTGCCCAGAGAACGAGTAGACAGAAGGTTGGCGGGATGAAATTTCTGTTTCAGTAGGCTTGTTGTGAGTAACCAGCGTTTTTGTTCGCCGTTGTAATGTAAGTTTTTTGGCAATCTTGGCTCGATATCCTGCATACAAAAGCAATATCAACAAAATAATCACAGCCCCAATAATGCCCATAATTCACCCTGATATTCGCTACAACAAATACATAATCTCGGTAGAAAAAGGGCTTAAGCCCCTAGTTCTGTAGTTTGATTTTGAAGAAACGATATAATCATTCTGCTAAAACAGTTAAAAAAGATCGAATAAAGTGAACTTGATCGACTAGTTTGATCAAGAAGAGTCTGAGCATTAATAAACTTATATCGACGAGCAAGCATCACATAGCAAAACAGTAAGGAATCGTAAATCAAGAAGATAGTTTTATGTTATCTATGCATCATAGTTGCAATAGTTACGATCGCTGCAATAAATTCACTAAATGATCAAATCCATCTACTCCGATTTTGGTAATAAGTTGCGATCGCTGCTGCTGCAAAACCTGCTTGAACACTTCATCACCCAATCGTCCCTGCATAATTATTGCAAGATTAAACGCCTGTCGCCACTCAATCGCCTGCTTTTGCTCTAATAAATAGACACCTAAGCAGGCAGGAATAACGGCTTTTGTGATTTGTCCCAATTGATACTCAACTTCTGCAATCATGGCATGAGATAATCCTGCTAGTTCGAGATCTCCCATTCGAGTTGCTATATCCAGACCTTTCTCGAAAAATGGTTTTGCCATACTGCTTTGATTAGATATTAAATGTGCTAAACCTAATCCTAAACAGCAAAATGTACTGGATATCCAATCTTGATGTTTTTCTGTTAGCTTTAAACCTCGTTTGAGCCGTTGAATATCATCCTCCAACTCCACAGCAGTGACATGTTCTCGCTGCTGAGCCTGTCGAACTTCTGCATATCCCAGATTTGCGATCGCATTTGCTTCTCCGAATGAATCACCAATCTGACGAGCAAACAGTAATGCCCGTTGTCCATACGCGATCGCATTTGCAAATTCACGCTGGCTCAAACTTAAACGGCTGAGATGATTAAGGTTGGCAATCTCGCACGTTTGATCAGTAGCCTGATTCGCTAAATCAAGCGCCTCTTCATATAACTGTTTGGCCCGATCTCGATTGCCAATCCGCTGCTGAGAGTATCCCAGCACCGTCAAAATGCGAGCTTTCTCCTGACTTTTTTCAATCGCTTTTAGTGGTTTATCTAAATAAGCAACCGTATCTCTGAAGCTTTCTCCCGAAAAAGAAGCAAAGATTCCCCCATATAGTGGAAAGTTATCTCGCTGAGCAAAGGTACGCAAAATTTGTAAGGTAACCTGAAAACAAGCTCGCGAAAGACGAAGGCGATCAGCTTCTATCAACTGCTGAGCTTGATGAAACCCATTACTCAGTTCACACCAAATAATAGCAAATGCAAGAAAGGTTGCAGCCGCTAAATTTTGTCCGAACTGAAAGCTATAAGGCTGTTTATCAAACCATGCCACCAATCCATTCTGCATTCCTCTTAGCAGTACCATCAGCTCAATCCAAGCACTTAAATCTAGTGCGGTTTGCTGCTGCGCGACAGCGATCGCAGACTGATTAAGAGCCTGCCCTGCAAATAGGATTTGGGGTAGAGGATGTACAACATGCTTGGCCCAATAATTCCACGGGTTATTGACCCCAGTTCTTGCTCCAAATCCGATATAAATTTGCTGGGGATTCTCATACAACCAGCCCACTAAATAAGGTTCTATTGCCGTATAAGTGATTAATCCTTGCTTGAGCCCTGTAGCAAATTGACGCAGCTCAGTAAGCGTAACCGGATCAGTATCCGTTTCTTGCACCTGGTCTAATTCTTGCGCCAACAGTTCAATTCGCCGATGGTTAAAAACGTATGTCTGGTTCGGATCAAGAACTTGTAGCAAGATAGAAAGGCGATCGCAGGCATCTGCATTCATAAGCTGAACCACAGCACTACTACACGCTGCTTGTGCCTGCTGAATCTGCTGCCATCTCTGCCAAGCATCCTGAAGCGTGTCTAATGCACGAGCTTGTCGCTCAGCTTTTGCCTGTTTTAGTTCATCAGTTTCACGGCTCAACTGACGCTGAACAACACTTACACGTTCTAGCAAACATCGCTCAAAAATCTCACCTGTTCTCGGCTGTAATTGTTCTACCAGGCGATCATAAACATAGTTTTTGGAACGAATTCTTCCCTTTAACGTATCGGTAATAATTTGATCAATAAACGTTGAATAGCGATCGCTCAGTGATGGAGGATTTGTTTTTTGGGACATTGAGGCTGTCTCTTGATCGGATTGAGGCGATGGATCATCAAGGTCAAGCTGAGGTTTTATTCGGTCAGGTTGTTCTGGAGCAAGCTGTTCTGAAATAGATTGCAATGAAGATGATGCTTTAACTGAAGCAGATAGGGATGGATCGATCATCGCTTTTGCAGCTAATGGCCCACAACCAAACTCCGCTTGATACCAATCAATTGGGGCAGCACTGCGTTTGGAACGCGTCATCATTTTCTTTCTGCGCCACCACCGCAACACCAGTACCATTGCTACGATTAAACTACCGCCAACCAGTAGCAACGTGAGCTGATTTGCCTGAAAAGATTGAGGTTGCGAGCTGGATTTCAGCGGAGAGACTTGAACTGACTGCGCCTCAGCCGATCGAGTAGCAAAAAACAGATAAGAAGCTGCCATAGTCTGAACCTCTGAATGAATGCCAAATCTTCTGCTTGATGTATTTATTACACTCGATCAGTCACTTATGCACTGCGATCGCACATCATCCATGACTACACCGAACCGAATTGAACCTGTTCTTTTTGAGTCAAACACATCGCAATCCCCTTTTCGTAATAGGCTGCTTCATTGATGAATATTGGATACACAACCTCTGTTCCTTCGTAGTTCATTGTTTCTCCATCAAACGTTAAGAATATGGGATCACCTGGATAAAGCGCCTCATAGTCCTTGAACTGAAGCTGTGGATGAATCATGGCCTGGATCTCCCCCTGTTCATTGCGGGGATAATCAATCGCCTTTAGATAGCGATAGACCGTCGGTGAGTGATTCAGAAGCGAAGCTTGATGGTGGTTATACTGCTCTAGATAATCCAAAACTGTGTAAACTAACGCTTCTGTTTTCTGAAACAGCTCAGCATCTAGCACACCTTGAGCTACGGGGCCTACTTCAATGCAAACACCAAATTTGGCCAGCGATCGCAGCGCATCCCGGTTTCGTCCAGAGCTAGCAGTACTGTAGATTTTGATCGACCGATCCCTCTGCTGGAGATAGGCTGCCAACTGCAATATAAAATCTTCCTCCTGATCAATAATCACCGTTATCCCCATATTGCTGGTTGTACTGTGTAAATCCACAATCACATCTACGGCAGCACGGCTAGATGAACCAATCGTTTGCTCAATCTGTCTTGCCTGCTGATCTTCATAGCTGGTTAGGGTTTGATTTTGCAGGCGATTACGCTCAAAACTGCGATTTAGATCCCGGTCGATATAGCGCACCCTGGCAGCGATCGCTTTAGGATTGCCTAGAAGAGTTTGAGTCAGAAAACTGGCTCGTTGAATCAGCTCCGGGTACTGGTTAAACTTTTTGATCGCCTGCACCCCAATTAATTCATTACCGTGAGTTCCCCCCACGATTACAACCTGATTGACTGCGCTCATTTGCTGCCTCTTAGTGGTTGCTGAGTGGTTGCCTAATTGATGGCATTGGCTTCATTGCCTTAAAGATCATCAAAACATAGATAATCATGTTATTGTCAGCATATTCTGCAAGATAAAATGACAAAATCAACATGATCCCCTGGGATGACTTAGACTTTCGGCAGTTGAAATATGCGATCGCGGTAGCGGATCAGCTAAGCTTCACCCGTGCTGCTATTCATCTGCATATCGATCAAGGACGCTTGAGTAAGCAGATTCAGCGCTTAGAAAAGAAATTAGGATTTGAGTTATTTGATCGATCACAGCGAAGCCCTCTGGCTTTAACTGATGCAGGACAGGCATTTTTGAAGGACGTTCGCTTCCTTCTTGTCCAAACTCAACAAGCAATTGAATCAGCCCAGCAAATTAACCGAGGTGAGAAGGGTTATTTGACGATCGGTATTAATACCTCAATCGCCAACAGCAAACTCCCTAACATTCTGCAATCGTTTTACGCACAGTATCCTGATGTAACACTGGTGCTGCAAGAACTGGCATCCTATGATCAAATTGAGAAGCTGAAACAGCAGCAGCTAGATGTGGGCTTCTTCCATTTACACAATTTGTCAGCTCTAGGCAATGATGAAGATAATGATGAAGATACGGCCTTAATCACCCAAACCGTTTTGAAAGAGCCATTGGTGTTGGTGTTACCTGAAAAACATCGGTTCGCCAAACAATCTGGCAGCATTTCCCTTGCTGTTCTATCTAACGAGAAATTTATTCTACCGCCTGCTAACTTACTGTACGGTCTACGCGATTTGATTGGCCACCTTTGTCGGGAAGCCGGATTTAAGCCAAACGTTAGACAGGAAGCCGCTTGGATCTCAACCGTTCTCAGCCTTGTGGCAGGGGGGGTAGGAATTTCTATTCTTCCTGCTAACGTGAAAAATCTTCAGCGAAGTGGTGTTGTTTATCGAACCATCAAAGGCAAATCTCCAGAGCTGGAAATTGGGGCGGTATGGCATCAGAGCAATCGATCAATGATTTTGAAGAACTTGCTCACAGTGGTCGAAAGTCTAGCATAAGCTGTCAGAGCATTCATACTCTTGTAAGAGATCATCAAAATATTGAACGTGGCGATCAATGCCTTTTTCAATAGCTTTAACTACACAATTGAGCTGGAGAAAATCGTTGTGATGAACTAATACAGGGCGTATGGAGTCTTGAAAATGATTCAGTTCTAATTCAGCGTGAAGACTTAACCAGATTGGATGTTGTATGCTGCGAACATCGAAGTAAGACTGAAGAATTCTAGCATTACGGATTGAAACACATAATTCTCGACCGCTCAGTGCTGCTAAAGCCTCATAAAAATTGTCCATTCCATCACCAAAATCATCGAAAAAAGAGCGCTCATACGACGCGGTAGCCTTACTACGTTGAGAAATGGCAATATCATCGTCGCTTAAGCCCAGAGCATATAGACATGCAATAAACATCTCATTATGCCCATCTTGCAAATCGGTAAAAATGTGATCTGACAAGGATAGAAGAGCAGACTTTTGATCGGGATCAGTGCAACTTCCTGCTTTGACGATACATAAGCCAAACCACTGATGTAAACGATCTCTCCAGTGATGATATTGCAGAAAAACATATTGCATTAGGGATGGAGTAACATGCCCTGCTTTGAGCTGACTAAAAAAGCGGCTGCGATCGAGGGCAGTCTCACAATAGGCAATTGTTTGAGCCGTGATCGAGATTTCTTGAGCTTTGATAGTTGCCGGAAGTTCAGAATGATTGAGGCGGCTAGATGTGGAAGTGATGGTGTCTACGATGGTCATAAAACTGCCTAAAGGGAATGTCTGTTAAATGTTACGGTGGCGAAGAGAGGAACTGTGACTTCCTTCTTATACTCAAAAACATTAATGCTGTACCTGAGCAGATATATCTTAGAAAATATTGGAAAGTATAGTAAAATATCTTTTAAGATATAGTACAAATGGGCTATGAATCTTCAGTACCTGAGCCAGTTTGAGCTGCGCCAAATCTGCTATTTCATGCTGCTGGTGCAAGCCAACAATAATTTCAGTGCAGCGGCCAAGCAAATCGGCATTAAACAACCGCCCTTCAGTCAAAGAATTCAGGCGCTGGAGAAGTCTCTATGTACTCGTAAAACTCCTGATGTTAAATTATTTGATCGCAGCAAACATCCGGTAGAACTGACCGAGGCAGGCAAGGTCTTTTTCAAGGAAGTACAGCTTGCTCTATCGCACCTCGAATGGGCAATTGATCAAGCTCAACGAGCCAGTCAAGGTCAAATTGGACACTTAACTATCGGCATTCATAACTCTATTACCAACACTATTTTTCCCGACGTACTGAAAAAGTTTCGGGCACGTTTCCCAGACGTGGAGCTAGAGTTGTGTGAGGTCACCATCCCGCAGGAACTTCAATTACTTAAAACCCATCAGGTTGACATTGTATTTCATCGCTCGGAGATCCCCTTTCAAGGGGAACCACACCTGGATTCAATACCGATTTTGCAAGAGAACTTTTTACTTGTATTACCCAAAGATCACGTCCTCGCTGCTCACGATCAAGTGCCTCTCAAAGCATTGAAAGATGAAGCAATTATTCTACCCTCGCTGGATGTTCTACCGTTCTACCAACAAGTTATTTTTTTATGCAGAGAAGCTGGTTTTGAGCCGAAGGTTGTTGATACTATCAGCGCAACGGGAATTGTTACACTGCTTAGCTTAGTGATAGCAGGAATTGGTGTCACCATTTTGCCGAGCCATGTGCAAGTACTTCACCGCGAAGGGCTTATTTATAAGCCAATACAAGATAAAGCACTCATTCGTCACATCACGGCTGTTTGGCGACAGGATAACTTATCTCCTACTTTGCACAATTTTCTTGAAGTCATTACGGGTGGATGACCCCGACGAAAAGTTAGCTGCCCTCAAAGCCTTCACCGATCATGTGGTGCCTGAGCACTGGGCTGAGGTGCGCCCTCCAACCCCAGGAATTGGCCGGAACCCTGGTGCTGGCGTTGTCTATTACAGAAGCCTCCGCCAAGGTGCGAACGGAGCCGCCGATCGATGCGCCCGAGGATTACGCCCTACCGATTTGGGCGGGAGAGATTCCGCTGCGTTTGGTAGCGAGTATATGGGCTGAAACCAACTGACCGCCGCATTTCCATCGCTGGCACCATTCCGGAAGTGCTGGGAATGCCTCACTGCTTGCGACAGATGATGACTGGGAAGTTGTAAGGCGGTTTGACAGGCTGGGCATTGAGTCAAAAAAGGTGCGCGGTGGCTCGGACAATCGACTAAATCAGCCCGTTGCCAACTACGACGATATAATTTCACTCGATAGCAGGCAGGACGCAGACGGGTCGTGGGAGAGAGTGAACCGCTTGGCGGAAACAACACCTGATGGAGTTATGGGATATCAAGCTGCATCCATTGGGTCAATCGCTCTAGTTGCGCCTCTGTTGGCTGGCACCGTCGGGAGTAGATTGACTCTCTACCCTACTAGAGGGTTTAACATGACGTTGTCACACTGTCACACTGCTCACTCGCTTCATCTAAGGTCAGTCATGCTTACACAAACTGCTCCCCGGTTAGTTGGTACGGTCGCCAAAGCTACTGGTTTACCTGTGAAAACCATTCATTACTATGACGAGATTGGCTTGCTAACGACGCTCGGCAGAACGGAAGGAGGCTATCGCGTTTTTGCGGACGATGTCTTTATGCGGCTAGGTTTTATCAAGCGTGCTCAAAGTTTGGGGCTAACTCTGGCAGAAATTAAGGAGTTCTTGGATGTGTATGATCAAGGCGATTTGCCCTGTAGCCATATTCAAATCAAATTAGAAGATAAGCTAGCAGAAATTGAAGAGAAAATTCATCAACTCCAGGTGCTAAAGCAAGAACTGTCAGGTTTGCTGTCGGGTTGGGATAAGACTACTGGTGAAATTCAGGAAGCTATTTGTCCCATCATTGAAAGCAACTAAATTTTGTTTTGGTTTCAATATTAAAGGGATAGACTGCACTCTCTCAGGAAGCCAACAGTAATTTTTTGATTTAGTTATAGCAGTAGCCATATCCGCGCCTAATCTAGCTGTTTATAGCTATACATCCATAAGAAAAAGGGTCTGCGATCGCAGACCCTTTTTTGATGAATAAATTATTTTGTGATTGGCTATTGACATTCCAGCAGACTGGAAACTGTATGGTTAATTCGTGATGAGGTTAAATTGCTCACCTACTTATGTCGGAGTTACATCATGAAGGATCTTCCGCCTAATATTTCCCACATTTATCAAGAGCTAGAGTGGATCGAAACGTCAGCCAAAGATACATCAATAGTATGGATTAAGTCCTTTTGGGTTTGGCTCTCAAAAGCATCCAGAGAACTTTCAACGACTTTATTCGGAGAGCTAAAGCCAAGGGTTTGGGAATATATGGATCATTCTGGTCAAAGCTGGTGGATGATTCAAGATCCTCTCGCTGATCAACCATTCCGAACCTTGTCAATTAACGACACTCGTATTTGGCTAGAGCAACAATACCTCAGCAGTCCCAACCAACGTTAATATCAACTTTCATTAAAAAACCATACTTTATTTTTGTGAATCGTTTGCTCTGCAAACGATTCACAAAAATAAATTGAGTTCTTATGCACAGACTTGATATAACCCTCTTTCCTGACTCATTTTGCATAGAAAAAATTACTGGCAGGTAAATGATGGATGCTTTTGATTTGCCTATCTCCAATACTGAATTTGATCCAGTGATTCGGCCTCGGCAACGGTCTTGGAAATCACGACTTGGTGTAGTTTTAATTTTGCTCCTGCTGACGGGTGGCGGTAGCTTTCAACTATGGCGATGGTGGCCAAGTCAGGAAGGAACTTCCACTGCTCAAGCACAGCAACCGCCAATGCCCGTTCAAACCCTGATCGTGCAGACGGTGAGCTTAGCGGAAAAATCGGAGTTCGTGGCTAATTTGCGATCGCACCAGTCCGTCCTCCTGCGTCCCCAAGTGCAGGGGCAGATCGCCCAAATTCGGGTACAGCCGGGCGATCGCGTCACCACTGGCACAGTGCTGATTGAGATTAATCCGCAGCAGCAAGCCGCCCTGGTGAGTGGAGCCGCTGCTGCCGCCGAGTCTGCCCAGGCCAACATTGCCAACGCTAGAGCAGCCCTGAAAGCGCTGGAAGCCCAGCGGTTGGCCAAGCTAACCGAGGTGCAGTATGCCCAGCAGGAGTATGACCGCTTTGCCCTGTTAGCTGAAGCAGGAGCGGTATCGCTCCAAATGCGTGACCAGTACGCCCAGCAGGTGGAAGTTTCCCGCGCCCTGCTGCATGCAATGGATGAGCAAATTCGGGCGCAGCAGGCCACCATCACCCAGGCCGAGCAAGCCTGGCAGCAGGCGCAAGCTCAAACCCAGGCGCAGCAGTCCCAGCTGGCGTATTTCCGCATCACCGCGCCGTTTACCGGGGTGGTGGGCGATATTCCCGTCAAGGTGGGGGAGCTGGTCAGTCCGGGCACCGAGCTGATTGGGCTGGCGAAGAACGACGCCCTGGAGGTGAATTTCTCCGTGCCGGCAGAGCGGGCGGCACTGCTGCAACCCGGTAGCCCAGTGGAACTGGTGGATGGGCAGGGGCAACTCCTCGGCACCAGCCAGGTTTCCTTCATTGCGCCCAATGCCGACCCCGCGACGCAACTGGTGCTGGTGAAGGCGTTGCTGCCCAATACCGAAGGCAAGCTGCGGGCGGATCAGTTTGTGCAG
Organism: uncultured bacterium; assembly: GCA_966674685.1. Classification (GTDB taxonomy): domain Bacteria; phylum Cyanobacteriota; class Cyanobacteriia; order Phormidesmidales; family Phormidesmidaceae; genus Thainema. The sequence goes on along the minus strand of CBKWJC010000083.1, from coordinate 9,463 downwards.
GCCCGGATTACGTGGAGCCAGCGCCAGGGTGCCCGAGTTCCCGCCAGTGCCGTGACCCATTTGGGTAGTGAATCGTTTGTGTTTGTGGCTGAGGCGGGGGAAGGCGGTATGGTGGCGCGGCAGCGATCGGTGCAACTGGGCGAAATTGAGGATAACCAGTACCAGGTGATCGAAGGGTTACAGCCCGGTGATGTGGTGATCACCACGGGGGTGCTGATGCTGCGCGATGGTGTACCCGTTAACCCGATTGAGAATTGACGCGATCGGTGCATTCCGGCTAGAGCATAGTGCTTTGCTCTATTGCGAGGTTGGCTTGAGGTCGGGAACACACCCTACAGCAATGCACCGCTTCCAGAATCGGATTTAAGGCACGCCCCCACGACATCTCTGCTGCTCATACATAAGTCTCATCTTGAGTAGTTGTCAGGGTTTAGATCCCCCAAAACCCCCCTTAAAAAGGGGGGCAGACCAAAACGAGAGGTGAATAGCCCCCTTTTTAAGGGGGCAGCGATAGCGGGGGATCTGCCCGTATCACTTGATTCAGAGATGGGTATAAGCAGTAGCTCACTACACCCAGAGGTGATCCCATGTTTACGGATTTCTTTATCAAAAAGCCCGTCTTTGCCATTGTTTGTGCGCTGGTTACCCTGGTGGTGGGGCTGATCAGTCTGCCGCTGCTGCCCATTGAGCAGTACCCGGACATCAGCCCAGTGCAGATTACCGTCACCGCCAATGCCGTTGGGGCCAATGCCCAGGTGGTGGAAGAAACAGTGACCAATGTGCTGGAACGCCAAATTAACGGCGTGGAAGGGATGCGCTACATCAGCTCCACCAGCAGCAATGACGGCACCAGCACCATCGTCGTTACCTTTCGCCAGGGGTACGACATTGATGTGGCCGCCGCTGACGTGCAGAATCGGGTGTTGCAGGCGGAACCCCAACTGCCGGATGTGGTGCGGCAAACGGGAGTGCAGGTGTCGAAGCAGTCCAGCTCGATTGTGCTGGCGATGGCGCTCTACAGTGAGGACGATCGCTACGACGACACCTTCATCAGCAACTACGCCGACCTCTATGTGCTGGATGATCTACGGCGAATTCCCGGTGTGGGGGCGATTGTTCCCTTTGGCGAACGGCGCTATGCTATGCGTATCTGGCTCGACCCCAACCGCTTAGCCAGCCGCCAGCTCACGGCCCAGGACGTGATCGCGGCCCTGCGTCAGCAGAATGTGCAGCTGGGCGTCGGCAGCATTGGCCAGCCCCCGAACGATGACGGGCAGCTCTACCAGCTTGATCTCAAAACCCTGGGACGGCTCAGCACCGCAGAGGAGTTTGAGGAAGTGGTGCTAAAGGCGGGAGCAGCGGGCGATCTGGTCAAACTGAAGGATGTGGGCCGGGCCGAGCTGGGAGCCGAGCGCTACAGTACCTTTGCCCGCTATAGCGGGCATCCGGCGGTGGGCTACCAGATTTTGCAAACGCCGGGCAGCAACTCCCTGGCGATTGCTAAGGCAGTGAAAGTCGAGATGGTACGGCTGGCGGAACGCTTTCCACCGGGGCTGATTTACGACATTCCCTATGACTCGTCGCGGTTTGTGGAGGCGTCGTTTCGGGAGGTGATCATCACCCTGTTGCAGGCCGTGGGGTTGGTGGTGCTGGTGATCTTTGTGTTTCTGCAAGACTGGCGCACCACGGTGATTCCCGCCATTACGATTCCGGTGTCGCTGGTAGGCACCTTCGCCTTTGTCAAAGTCTTCGGCTTTTCCCTCAACAGTCTGACGCTGTTTGGGCTGACGCTGGCGACGGGCATGGTTGTGGATGACGCCATCGTGATTGTGGAAGACATCAGCCGCCTGATTCAAAGGGAAGGGTTGTCGCCCGTGCAGGCCGCGATCGCATCCATGCGTAACCTGGTGGGCGCAGTGATTGCTACCTCGCTGGTGCTGATGGCGGTGTTTGTGCCCGTGGGCTTCTTCCCCGGCACGGCGGGGCAGCTCTACCAGCAGTTTGCGTTGACCATCGCCTTTGCGATCGCAATTTCCACGTTCAATGCCCTCACCCTCACCCCGGCGCTTTCTGCTTTGCTGTTGCGATCGCGCCCCCGGCAAACGGGCTGGCTGGGCTGGAGCTTCCGGCGCATCAACGGCTTTTTGACCTGGCTGGAGCGCAGCTATCACTGGAGCCTGGGTCGGCTAACGCGCTTGCAGAGCCTCGTTCTGGTCGGGTTCGTGGGGCTGCTGGTGGCGACGGGGTGGCTCTACACCCAGGTGCCCCAGGCCTTTTTGCCGGAGGAAGACCAGGGCTATTTCATCAGCATTTTGCAGGGGCCAGACGGGACTTCCCTCAACTACACGGAGCAGGTGGTCGCTCAGGCCGAGCAGCAACTGCTGGCGGTGCCGGAACTGGAAGGCACCTTTGCGATGGGGGGCGTGGGCTTTAACGGCAACACCCCCAACCGGGGCATTCTGTTTGCGCCGCTCAAATCCTGGCAAGAACGGCAGCAGCCAGAGCAGTCGGTGACGGGCATTCTCAACCGGGTGCGGATGCCGCTGATGGGCATTCCCCAGGCCCCCGTGATTGCGGTCAACCCGCCCACCATCCCCAGCCTGGGCAGCGTCGGCGGCTTTGTGTTTCAGCTTCAGGATCGCGACAGCAGCACCTCGGATATTAACGAACTGGACCAGATGAAAGGGGCGATTCTGGCGAAAGCCAACCAGACCCCCGGACTGCAGGGGGTGTTCAGCCTCTACACGGCTAACGCGCCTCAGCTTCAGGTGGAGGTAAATCGCGATCGCGCCGAGGCGTTGCAAGTCCCCGTCGAAGACATCTTCAGCACCCTGCAAACCTACCTCGGTTCTCGCTACGTCAATGACTTCAACGCCTTTGGCCGCACCTATCGGGTGTATGTGCAGGCCGATGATGCTTTTCGTGCCGACCCCGACAGCATTGGCCAACTGTATGTGCGATCGCGCCTGGGTGAAATGATTCCCCTCAGCGCTCTGGTGACGGTGACGCGCACCACCGGGCCGCAGATCATCAACCACTACAACCTGCATCGCTCCATCGAGATCAACGGTGCGGCGGCTCCGGGCACCAGTTCCGGGCAGGCCATGCAGGCGATGGCGGCTCTGGCACAGGAGGTGCTGCCCCCAAACTTGGGCTTTGAGTGGTCGGGCATTTCCCTGGAAGAACTGGAATCGGGCGGCAAAGCCCCCATCATCTTTGGCCTGGGGATTTTCTTCGTCTTTCTGGTGCTGGCAGCACAGTACAACAGCTTTGTCGATCCGCTGACGATTATGCTGTCAGTGCCCCTGGCGGTGCTGGGGGCGCTAGCGGCCCAGTCGATGCGCGGGTTGTACAACGACGTGTACTGCCAGGTGGGGCTGGTGATGCTGATTGGTCTGGCCAGCAAAAATGCCATTCTGATTGTGGAATTCGCCAACCAACTGCGGGATGAAGGGCTATCCCTTGCCAAAGCCGTCGTGCAGGCTTCTCAAGAACGTCTGCGCCCGATTCTAATGACCGCCATTTCGACCCTGCTGGGCATTTACCCGCTGATGGTGGCCACGGGGGCAGGCTCGGCCAGCCGCCAATCTCTGGGTACCGCGATCTTTGGCGGCATGCTGGTGGCGACGGTGCTGACGCTGTTTGTGGTGCCAGTACTTTATATCGTGATTGGCACCGTGCAGCTCAGAGTATTGAAAGGGTTCAGATAGGTCAGCACAACATAAAACATTGCGCTAAAACCGCTTGACTTTCCAGTTCACTGGAGACATTAGGCTAATAACATCCAAGTTTTTACCCCCTGCTTCGTTGCCATTCGCAGGGTGTCGCTAACAGCATTGACTTCACTTTAAGCCGAAGGAAAAAGGAAATGAACATGAGCCGTCGCAAATTTGTTGCTTTAGGAGCCGCAGGAATTGGTGGTGCAGCCGCCATCCACTGGGCCAAAACCCGTCCGTCTACTGCCAGAATATCGGCCTCCACGGCATCGACGGTACACACCAGCCAAAATGGTTTGCTAGAAGTAGATTTAACGGCAGCGTACAGTCCCGTCACCGTAGCTGATCGGCAGGCCAGTTTGATGAGTTTTAATGGTCAGGTACTCGGTCCCCGTTTAGAAGCTCACTCTGGAGACACCGTTCGAATTCACTTTAAGAATGAGCTGAATCAGCCCACCAACTTGCACTATCACGGGTTGCACATTACTCCTGAAGGCAACGCCGATAATGTGTTTCTCAGTGTGTCGCCCGGTGAACAGTTGACCTACGAATTCACAATTCCAACGGATCACCCGGCAGGGACATTCTGGTATCACCCCCATCACCACGGTCATGTGGCCGAGCAACTGTTTGGGGGGCTAGCGGGTCTGTTTATTGTGCGAGGTGACCTGGATGAAATTCCCGAAGTCAAAGCGGCCCAGGAAGAATTCATCGTCTTGAAAGATTTTGAAATTGACCAGGCTGGAAACATTCCGGCTCCCGACCATATGGCGCTGATGATGGGGCGAGAAGGGTCTTTAGTCACGGTCAACGGGCAGTTGAACCCCAATCTCACTATTTCGAAGGGAGGGTTGCTGCGATTGCGATTGTTGAATGCCTCCGCGTCACGCTTCTATCGGTTGCAGCTAGAGGGACACTCGTTGCAGTTGATTGCCACGGATGGGGGTGCGATCGCAGCTCCGGTCGAACTCCAGGAACTACTCCTGGCCCCCGGTGAACGAGCCGAAGTGCTGGTACAGGGCAATCAAGAATCGGGGCAATATCGCCTGCTGAACCTGCCCTATAACCGGGGCGGCATGGAGATGATGGGCGGTACAATGGGCGGCGCTGGCATGGATCACAGCATGGGCGGCATGATGCACGGGAGCGATAGTCAGGCCAATGCCGCTCAACCCCTGGCCACCCTGAGCTATCGTGGCGCGGTGCAAGCGCTACCCCTGCCGCAGCAACTCATTGCCGTTGAGGCTCTCCCCGAACCGACCGTCACCCGTCGCATTGAGCTATCGATGACGATGGGGCACGGCATGGACATGGAGTTTTGGTTCAATGGCCAGCCCTTTGACGAACAGCGGATTGATGTGGAGGCGAAATTGGGCACAGTCGAAGAGTGGGAACTGGCGAACGTCGATCCTGACCTGATGGATCACCCCTTCCACCTGCACGTTAATCCGTTCCAGGTGATCAGCCGCAACGGTCAGCCTGAACCCTATCGCGCCTGGAAAGACACAGTCCTGGTGAAGGGCGGTGAGACGGTACGCATTCGCATTCCCTTCCGCACCTTTGCTGGCAAAACCGTTTACCACTGCCACATCCTCGACCACGAAGACCTGGGCATGATGGGCAACATTCAGCTCGTGGCTTAAAGCTTCATTGCCACAGAACAGCAAAAACTATCCATTGACCCCTTGACTGTCTAGTTCACTGGAGACTCCAGAATGGGGTTCATAACGAATTGAGAGGTTTCCCAATGACGATTCAACTAACTGTTCCAAATTTAGCTTGTTCTGCTTGTGTCGATACGGTCACCCAAGCAATTCAGACGATTGATAGTCAAGCTCAAGTTCATGCGGATACGAAAACAAAGCAGGTCAACATTGTGACCAACGCGACCGAGGACGCCATTAAGCACGCTATCACCACTGCCGGATACACCGTTGCCTAAGGAGCACTGAAGGAGAATAGTATGGAAAATCAAACCTTTAAACTGCGGGGAATGAGCTGTGCTGCTTGTGCCAGCACCATCGAGGATGCCATTCGCTCGGTACCCGGTGTCGAAACCTGTAGCGTTAACTTTGGCGCAGAACAGGCTGCCGTTACCTATAACCCCCGCCAAACCAATCCGGTAGCCATCCAAGCGGCAGTGGATGACGCAGGCTACACTGCCCAGCCGATGAATGATGATGTCCTCACGGAGGATGACACCGAACGCCGAGAGCGGGCAGCGGAAAACCGTCAGCTCACTCGCAGAGTCGCTGTCAGCTTAGCGGTAGGAGGCATCCTGGTCTTTGGCTCGCTGCCGATGATGACGGGATTACCGCTGCCGTTCATTCCAACTTGGCTGCATCATCCTTGGCTGCAACTGGTGCTAACTACTCCAGTCATGTTGTGGGCAGGTAGTGGATTCTTTATCAATGCCTGGAAAGCGCTCAAGCGCCACTCAGCCACAATGGATACGCTGGTAGCTGTAGGGACAGGAACTGCCTTCCTATATTCCCTCTTTCCTACCTTCTTTCCTGAGTGGTTCATCAATCAAGGACTGAATCCAGATGTTTACTTTGAAGCCGCCGCTGTCATCATTGCTCTGATTCTGCTGGGTCGTTTACTCGAAAATCGCGCTAAGGGGCAAACCTCGGAAGCCATTCGCAAGCTGATGGGCTTGCAGGCTAAAACGGCGCGAGTGATCCGCAACGGCCAGGAGTTGGACATTCCGCTTGCAGAAGTCGTAGTGGGCGACGTGATTCTGGTACGGCCTGGAGAAAAAATTCCTGTAGATGGTGAAATTATTGCAGGATCTTCCACCCTAGATGAAGCGATGGTAACGGGCGAAAGTGTGCCAGTCAAAAAGCAAGTGGGCGACGAAGTCATTGGTGCAACGCTGAATAAAACCGGCAGCTTTAAGTTTCGCGCCACTCGTGTCGGCAAAGATACCTTTTTGGCTCAAATCGTCAAATTGGTGCAGCAAGCTCAGGGGTCAAAAGCCCCAATTCAGCGCTTAGCCGACCAAGTAACAGCCTGGTTTGTACCCGCAGTCATTGGCTTAGCCATCCTCACCTTCATTGTCTGGTACAACATCATGGGCAATGTGACGATGGCATTGATTACCACCGTTGGCGTACTGATTATTGCTTGTCCTTGTGCGTTGGGGCTAGCTACCCCGACTTCCATCATGGTCGGCACAGGCAAAGGAGCCGAAAATGGCATCTTGATTAAAGGTGCAGATAGTTTAGAACTTGCACACAATATCCAAACCATCGTTCTGGACAAAACTGGAACGATTACCCGAGGTAAACCCACTGTTACTGACTACATCCCAGTCAAGGGGACTGCCCAGGAGCTACATTTGCTCAAACTGGCTGCATCCTTAGAACGCAATTCCGAACATCCCCTGGCTGAAGCTGTTGTTCACTATGCTCAAGCCCAAGACGTGACGTTAGTTGATGCACAAGAGTTTGAAGCTGTGGCGGGTAGCGGTGTTCAGGGCAAAGTGGCGGGTCAGTACATTCAAATTGGTACGCACCGCTGGATGCAGGAACTCGGCATCAACACCACCAGCCTGCGGTCTGATTGGGATCGGTTGGAATATTTGGGTCGTACGGTCGTTTGGTTGGCGGTCAATGGTCAGGTCGAAGCCATCTTGGGTATTGCTGATGCGGTCAAACCCTCCTCCGCCAGCGCAATTCGCACCCTGAAACGCATGGGGCTAGAAGTGGTAATGCTTACAGGTGACAACCGCCGCACCGCTGAAGTGATTGCCCGTGAAGTCGGGATCAGTCGCGTCTTTGCAGAAGTGCGCCCTGACCAGAAATCAGCTCAGGTGGAAATCCTCCAGCGGGAAGGCAAGATCGTTGCCATGGTGGGTGACGGCATCAATGATGCTCCTGCCCTCGCTCAAGCCGATGTTGGCATGGCAATTGGTACGGGGACGGATGTTGCGATCGCAGCTAGCGACATTACCCTGATCTCCGGTGACTTGTCCGGCATCGTCACCGCCATTCAACTCTCCCGCGCCACCATGCAGAATATCCGCCAAAATCTCTTCTTTGCCTTCATTTATAACGTCGCAGGCATTCCCATTGCCGCAGGCATCCTCTACCCCATCTTCGGCTGGCTGCTCAGTCCCATTATTGCCGGAGCCGCAATGGCTTTCAGCTCTGTCTCGGTTGTCACCAATGCCCTCAGGCTGCGAAATTTTCAACCCAAATTGCCAGGCTAAATGAGTAAGCAGAATGATTTCAGGAGTTTTTCCGATGAACTACAAAAAACCAACCCTCATCAGCTTAGCGAGCTTCAGTTTAGTAATTGCCCTAGCGAGTGGCTCTCTCGCCCAAGTGGAGCACGATACAATGACCGATCATGCTCCCGAGCAAACGGGCCAGTTTGAACGGATTGAGCAACCTCTTAGCTCAAAAATCGCGGTTACTGCGGCTGGACTTAGTTTAATTGGTCTGGAACTGTGGTGGTTCCTGCTGAGCAAGCCCAAGTCTCGGACAGCAACAGTCACAGACGGTTTGCAAGAAATCACGATCACAGTTGATGGTGGCTATGAACCCAGTCAAATTGTGGTGCAAGCGGGACAACCCGTGCGGCTCAACTTTGATCGACAAGATCCGAGCAGTTGCTTAGAAGAAGTGCAGTTTCCAGACTTCCGTATTGCTCAAGAACTGCCCTTAAATCAGGTCACAACCATCGAATTCACCCCGGACAAACCCGGTCGATATGAATTTACCTGTGGCATGAATATGTTCCGAGGTGTCGTAGACGTACAGTCTGGAGCACCAATGGCTGCTCCAATGACTCCCATTTCCACGGCGACCCATCCCGCTAAATCCTTAACAGGTTTGGCATCCAGTACCGCAGCAAGCATGACACCTACAGGTATTCAAGAAGCTACGATCACTGTCGCGAAAGGCTATCAATCAAAGCGAGTTATTGTTGAGGCAGGACATCCGGTGCGCTTGCAGTTCGATCGCCAAAATCCTAGCCGTTGTTATGACCAATTGCTCATTCCAGACTTTGCGATCGCGGTTGACCTTGAACCTGAAACCACTACGGTTGAGTTTACACCGGAGCAACCGGGTGAATATGAGTTTATGTGCGGCATGAAGATGAATCGTGGGGTGATTGAAGTTCATGCGCCTCAAGTCTCTGACGTTGAAAAGGCAGCCGCTTAAGCTCGCACTCACAGGAAATATGCAATTAGGTCACTTGCCATTCGCGTCAAACACCAACAAAAACTGACGCAGCAATTTCGTAAACGTTTGAGTCTCGGTCTGGGTAAACTGCTCCAGAAATCGGTTTTCCCGTTCAAACAAAATCGGCATGACGGTATCCGTCAGTTCAATTCCTTTGGGGGTTAGCTGCACGCTGACGCTGCGCCGATCGTCTGGATCACGGATGCGAGCGACGAGGCCATCTTTCTCCAGCCGATCAATCCGGTTGGTCATCGCCCCCGATGAGAGCATTAACAATTCATAGAGATCGGTCGGCTTGAGCTGATAGGGCGGCCCTTGCCGCCTCAGGGTCGCCAACATATCAAACGACCAGACGGCTAACCCATAGTCTGCCAGGACAGACTCGCGGTGCTTTTCATTTTGGTTGGCTAGGACTGCCCCAATATCGGCTCACGCCCTATCGGCGCGTTGCCATTGGTCTGTTTCTGGTCGCACTTTTCTTTCTTATCCAAAAGTAGTTCATTCCTAGTTCCAACTTATTTTGTGTCAGCGTTCCTGAGCAATGGTCTTCTGCCA
>CBKWJC010000082.1:0-30516 GCA_966674685.1 uncultured bacterium | reverse complement strand
GTCGGAACGCACCAGTGGGGGAGTCTGAGGGGGCTAGTCCCCTCAGAAGCAACCTTCAACACCCAACAACAACCTCAAAACTTGCAACAACAACCTCAAAACCTGCAACCCATCCCGCCACAAAACCTCAAATGCTCAACTACATCGGTGAACTCGCTGCCCTCACCGCCGCCTTTCTCTGGGCCGCCTCCTCCGCCATCTACGGACGACTTGGCGCACATATCACCCCCCTACTGCTGAACTTATTCAAGGGGCTAATTGCGATCGCGCTTCTCCTGCTCACTTTAATCATCCGTCACGAACTGGGAGCCGGACTGCAAACCACCTCCATCATCCTGCTGCTAATCAGCGGCGCGATTGGCATTGGCCTCGGAGATACCGCCTACTTTGAAGCCCTTTACTGCCTCGGTGCCCGCCGCGTTTTGCTCATGGAAGCGCTAGCTCCACCGCTCGCTGCCTTAATTGCCCTAATATTCCTCCAGGAAATTCTCAGTTGGCAAGCCTGGACGGGCATTCTACTCACCGTTGCAGGCGTCGCCTGGGTGATCACTGAGCGCACCGCTGAATCCCCGGCAGAACTCCACGCGACCCGCCAGCACACCCGACGCGGTCTGATCTTTGGCTTACTGGCAGCGCTCGGACAGGCCAGCGGAGCCGTCCTGTCGCGAGCCGCACTGGCCGAAACCGATACCAGTCCGCTTTGGAGCACTTTACTGCGGTTAACGGCTGGGGTGATGGTGATTTTATTGCTAATCGTTTGGCGGCGGCATCCGGTGCGATCGCAAACCCTATTCCGCTCGCCTCAGTTGCTGGGAGTCGTTGCCATCACCGCCTTTTTCAGTACCTACCTAGCCATTTGGCTCCAACAAATCTCGCTCAAGTTTGCCGCCACGGGCATCGCTCAAGCCCTTAGCTCCACCAGTCCCTTATTCATCCTGCCGATTGCCGCTGCGTTTGGAGAGAAGATCAGCCTGCGGGCAATCCTCGGCGTTTGTATTGCGTTGGTTGGAGTGTGGATCTTATTGCGCTATCGTTAGCTGTTGGACATGCTGTTCAGGCATAGAGTTTAGTGCCTTTGAACTAATTCTCGATTACAGTGGAAGAAAGGGCATTAACGGTTTTAATTGAGTAAAAGAGCAGGGGAGCAAGGGAGAACGGGAGCCGCCTTAGAAAATTTTCCTCGCCCCCCTGCCCCTTTAGCCCCCTTGCCTCCTCACCTCCATTTCTAGCGTCCAAACATCAAATTTTACGAAGATCTACCCTACAGCTAGATTTTCCGACACAATAGAGCCACACTACCCCTTACTCGCCAAAGGAATCTTATGGAGATTCCCCGCCTACATCCCGATACCGTTGAATTAGTCAAGCAGCGCACCGACATTGTCGATGTGGTGTCGGAGCATGTCGTGCTGAAAAAGCGGGGTAAGGATTTTCTGGGTCTTTGCCCCTTTCACGAAGACCGCAATCCCAGCTTTACCGTTAGCTCTGCCAAACAGTTTTACTACTGCTTTAGCTGTGGGGCGGGGGGCAACGCCATCAAATTCCTGATGGAGCTGAATAAGCAATCGTTTAGCGATGTGGTGCTGGATCTGGCTAAGCGCTATCAGGTGCCCGTGCAAACGATGGAGCCGGAGCAGCGCCAGGAACTGCAGCGTCAGCTTTCTCTACGGGAACAGCTCTATGAAATTTTGGGGCTGACAGCCAAGTTCTATGAGCATGCGCTGCGCCAACCGGATGGTAAGGCGGCACTGGCGTATCTAGAGCAGGAGCGCTATCTGGATGAGGCCACCATTCAGGGGTTTCAGTTTGGCTACGCGCCTGGGGGGTGGCAGACGCTCTATGGTTATTTAGTTGAGCAAAAGCACTATCCGGTCGAGCTGGTTGAAAAAGCGGGGCTGATCATTCCGCGCAAAAACGGTGATGGCTATTACGACCGCTTCCGCGATCGCATTATGATCCCAATTCGCGATCTGCAAAGTCGAGTGATTGGCTTTGGCGGACGGACACTGAGCGGGGACGACCCCAAATACCTCAACTCACCGGAAACGGAACTATTTGATAAAGGTAAAACCTTATTTGGCTTAGATAAAGCACGGAATGCGATCGCAAAATCCGATTGCGCCATCGTCGTAGAAGGCTATTTTGACGTGATCGCCCTGCACGCCAACGGCATCGAGAACGCTGTTGCTGCTCTGGGTACAGCGCTAAGTAAAGCACAGGTTAAACAACTGCTGCGCTATACTGAATCGAAGCAGGTGGTGCTGAATTTTGACGCCGACACCGCTGGCAATAAGGCAGCGGAGCGAGCGATTGGCGAAGTCGCGGACTTAGCTCATCAAGGCCAGGTGCGGTTGCGGATTCTTAATATTCCCGATGGCAAAGATCCGGATGAGTATCTCCAGAACTACTCTCCAGGAGAATACAAAGCGCTAGTGCGAGAAGCGCCCCTCTGGCTGGACTGGCAAATTCAGCGAATTCTTGCCGATAAAGACCTGAAGCAGGCCGATCACTTCCACTCGGCGACCCGTGAGGTGACCGCATTTTTGGCCGACATTGCCAGTGCCGATTTGCGGACGCACTACATTCGACAATGTGCCGAACGCTTTAGCCAGGGTGATAGTCGCCTGGTGCCGCTGCTGGCCGATAACTTACTAGCGCAAGTACGACGCAAGCGCCGCCGCGCTCCCGAAGGCGCAGAAGACAAAGCGCCGCCGCCCGCCATTTCCACCAGTTTACTAGAGCAGGCCGAGGCAGCGCTGCTGCAACTTTATATCCATGCAGCCGACTTTCGGGCGGAAGTGGCGCAGGCGCTCGAAGAGCGGGATTTACAGTTCAACTTTTCCCACCATCGGTTTCTATGGCGGCAAATTTTGGAACTCCAGGAAGAACTGGCCCATGAAGATAATCCCCATCGAATTGGGGCCGATTTGGTCATGCTCTTGCGCGATCGCTGTGCCGAACTGCCGGATCAGCTCAACCAAGTGCAGCATTTATTCTATCTGCACGAAAAAAGCAGGCGCGACATTCTACGCGGTTCTTTAGTCATCCGCGCCGCTGTGGCCTGTTTAGAGCGCACCCTCTGTGAAAAGCGCTGCCGCTATTTTCTTCAGCTTTGGGCAAAAACTGATTGTGATGCGGCTTCAGATTTGTGCCAGTACTACCAGCAGCAAATTTACGCCGAGAAAAAGCGGATTGAGGAGCTGGATCAGCAGCGCTACGTCAGTTTTGAAGATATTGCTCAGCTACCCTGGGTCGGAGATTTTTACAGCAGCCTGGAGGCGGGTGAAGCAGCAATGGCAGATGCAGCGACTGGGGCTGAGCCGCTAGGCACAGGTTAGCAGTGCGGTCAATGTTATGAAAATGTTATGAAATGTAAATGTAAATTCGAGATTCAATGCCGCTGACAGGGCATGCTGGTGGCATTCGTGGCTTGGAAATTAAGTCTGTTATGGCTCACTCTCTGTCCTGCCCAGTTGGTCAATCGAATCAGCGTGACTACATGACTCAAGTGATCAATGCCGCAATTGTGAATGTTGCCGGACGCCAGCGGATGCTGAGCCAGCGGATTGCAATGTTTTGTCTCCGGCTAGCTGGACAAGACGATCAAGCTGAACGCGATCTCATCCGACAGCAGCTCAGCATGTTAGCCCAAACCATGCAGCAAGCACACCAAGGCTTAATTTACGGCAATCCAGATTTGGATCTGCCGGGTCAGCCATCGGCAGCCATCTATGCGCTGTATTTTGGTGAGCCGCTACGGGTAAATCAGCAGGTTCAAAACTACTTAGATGCAGTGGAAGCATTGCTAGCGGAGGACGATGAGCAGCTATCGTTCACACATCCACAACTGCTAAAGATTCAAACGGCTGCCGAAGGTTCGCTGCTCAATGCATTAGATGCGGTGGTTGCCCAGTATCAGGCCGAGAGTGATCAGGAACAGGCTGCGATCGCAAAGCACCAGCAAGATTTGTACCAGATCAGCCTTGATGCCACAGCCACGGCCCAGCAAAAAGCTCAGGAACTCCAACAAGCGATGACGGAGCTGACCCAAGCGCAAACCCATTTGATTCAAGCGGAAAAGCTATCCAGTATTGGTCAGCTCGTTTCCGGGGTGGCCCACGAAATCAATAACCCCGTGAACTTTATCTACGGCAACATCGGCCATGCTGAAGAGTATCTGCAAGACTTCCTGAAGATGCTGGATCTATATCAGGAGCAATATCCAAATCCTGCGGCTGAAATTAGGACAACAGCAGCAGAAATTGACCTTGACTTTATCTGCACAGATTTTCCAAAACTGTTGGAGTCGATCAAAATGGGTGCAGAGCGGATTTGCCAAATTGTCAGGTCACTCCGTAATTTTTCTCGTGCGGATCAGTCATACTTGGAAGCCACAAACATCCATGACGGAATTGAAGGCACGCTGATGATTCTCAGCAATCGCCTCAAATCGGATAGCCACCGTCCTACCATTGAAATCCAGCGTCAATACGGTGACTTGCCTTTGGTTGAATGCTACCCCGGCCAGCTCAACCAGGTCTTCATGAACATTTTGGCTAACGCCATTGATGCTCTTGACGAGTCTCCGCCAACTGCTCCCCGCATCCGCATTCAAACTGCCGTTGTTGATCAAAATTGGATTGAAATACGGATTGCCGATAACGGCCCTGGCATTGCCGCCGAGACCCAAACGCATATTTTCAAGCCCTTCTTTACCACCAAAGGGGTTGGTAAAGGAACAGGCTTAGGCATGTCGATCAGCCATGAAATTATTACCGAGCAGCATGCAGGCCAGTTGACCTGTGTGTCTCAGCCCAAAAAAGGTACTGAGTTCATCATTCAAATCCCGCAGCAGCAACCACAGGATTAAGCCTCCGCTTGGTGTTCCTGCTCAATCTGTTCAAGCTGTTGCTCCCGCATGAGCAAAAACAGGGGCAAGCCAAGGGAAACGCCCACAGCCACAGTGCCCAAAATCGGTAACCACAGTGTTTTCATAGCCAAGCGGCGGCCCTCATACGCAGTGAAGCCCAGGAGGACCATGGCCGAAACGAGCACATCTAGCCAAGCAAACGCGCTAATTTGAAGCTGTGCTGCTTCCTGAATCATTAGCGGTACGTCGAGACCATGTGCAGCTAGCCAGGGTAAAAACTGCCAGTAAGGCAATACCGTGCCCAATATGCAGAGAATGCCGTAGAAGTATTTCATGGGTTAATCACAGCAAAACCATGCCTCAAATTTAGAATTGAGAGGCATGGTTTTGCACTGTTTTTCCATAGCTATCGTCTTTATGGACAATAGAGAGTATCGCGGGTATTGCGTCCCGTCACCGGATTTGTGCCCTTAGCCGTTTTGCAGAGCAGGTTGATTGCGTCCTGACGCAGAAATGTATCCGTGAAATCGGCACCGTCAACCACTGCGCCATCGAACTGAGCATTGAAGGCATAAGCGCCTTCGAGGATGGCGTTTGTCAGGTTGGCTTTAGTGAAGTTGGCCGTGTCGAGGGTGGCGAAGCTCAGGTTAGCTCCTTCCAAATTCGCCAGTTCAAAATGCGCTCCGAACAGGCTGACACCTGTGAAATCTGTGTTGCTGAGGTTGCTTTCCCGCAGATTGGCTTTTGTAAAGCTGGAATCGGTAAAGTCTCGGTTGGATAAATCCGCTTTGATTAAATCGCGCTTATCAAAGTCTTCAGCGTGGGCGGGTAGGGCAAGGCTAGTGGTCAGCATCACTATGGTCAGCAGTGCTACAGCCTGCTTGAGTCTGCGGAGGAGTCGCGATCGCAGCGACTTCTGTTGAACGGTAAACCCAATTGTTCGGCTCATATGAAGACATCAATCAGAGAAACGATGCAGTCAATCGCAAATTTTGTCCATTTTTTATCCTACCGGATGGCTGCACGCTGAGGGGGATTTGGTTGATGGGGAGAGTGGGGGCGGGGGAGCAGGGGAGAGTGGGGGATTGGTGTCATAAGGGGTGCGATCGCAACCACTCTAGTCCCAGAAAAATGGCGGCAACTGTTCCGGCGACGCAGATTTTTCCTTGAGCAATATGGGTCATGACTTGGCTGAGGGGAACGAGGACGATCTCGATTTCTTCTGTTTCATCGAGCTGCTGAACGGCGGTAGGCAAGGCGTTAGGGGCCAGAAAGAGATGAATGCGATTGGTATCTTTAACCGGATTGTCGTACAGAACCGATAGGGGAATCAGCGTTTCAGCTTGGTAACCTGTTTCTTCTCGAAGCTCCCGCTGGGCGGCAATATCAGGCTGTTCGTGGGCTGGATCAAAGGTGCCAGCCGGAAGCTCCAGCAAAATATCCTGAATGCCGTGGCGGTACTGGCGCACCATGACGATGTCCTGCTGGGGAGTAATCGGCAGCACAAGCGCCACATCCTTACGGATATGCACAAAGTAGTCATCGACAACGGTGCCATTCGGCAGCGCCACCGTATCCTGCCGCACCCGACACCAGGGATGATCAAGCGCCCAATGGGAGTTGAGGATTTGCCATTTTTGCAGTTGATTCATGAACTCTGCTCAAGCTGTTTTCACCCAAGACCATAGTAAAGTAGGGGCGAATGGCCATTCGCCCTTTGGGCTAACGCCCCTACGTAATGCCAATGGTTTCAAATATTTTCTGGCAAAATGAAACAACTTGCCTCAAAAGGAAAAGATCCTGAGCTGTGAACAACTCAGAATCTTTTTCTACAGTGCAAAATTAGTTAAACCGAATAAAAATGGAAAGTTGATTAGCTGTCCAAATTTTGATCACGAGCATCCTCAAATCGATCAGTGAGTTCATTCAAGGTTTCGATCCGCTCTTGCTCAAATCGATCTGATAGGCTGTTCAATGTTTGAATTCGCTCTTGCTTAAACCGCTCGTTCAAGCCCTTATTTAGGGTGTCTTCTCGCTCGGCCTCAAATCGATCTGTCAAGCTGTTCAATGTTTGGAGTCGCTCTTGCTCAAACCGTTCGTTTAATTGGGTTTTAGTTGAG
Source organism: uncultured bacterium (assembly GCA_966674685.1). Classification (GTDB taxonomy): domain Bacteria; phylum Cyanobacteriota; class Cyanobacteriia; order Phormidesmidales; family Phormidesmidaceae; genus Thainema. The sequence goes on along the minus strand of CBKWJC010000082.1, from coordinate 23,526 downwards.
AGTTCACCTGCAAAAGCAGCGGGGGCAATAGCTGCAGTTGCGATCGCAAACGTAGAAAAGCTAACGAAAAGGCGTTTCATTGTCATAATCTCCATAGGGGGCAAATGGTTTACGTAATTGCTACGCAACGATAATTTGAACGCTGTGCCAAGATCATTTCAGGGCAATTGAAAGGAACTTGAGCTTAGTTGCTTAACTTGAGACGATTAACCTCGTCTCGGTTCGTAAAAGCGTTTCAAATAATCTTCATTTAATATCTCCTATTGCTCACCCTGTTGGGGTGATGCAGATAGAAATAATGTGTAAGTTTGCTCACTTAAATGTGGTGATTTAAATTGGGTTTAAGAGTGATAGAAAAGGCAGAAGTTGTTAATAGAAGTCAGTTGAATTGTTGATTTCTATCCATTCTTGAAGTGATCGATTTCAGCTTTTCAAGTGTCAGGGATCACGATATCTGCACAGCATCGCCCAATGAAGCATTGAGCAGGGCTTGAGCACTGCCGCTGTTGACCGCAATTTCGACCCAGCCGTGGCTGCCAATCAGCGCTAGAACCTCTCCGGTCTGGACTTCTCCATAGATTTGGTGGCTCTGAATCGTGCGATCGCAGATCTGCAACGTCCACTCTCGTCCCGCCACTGCTGAACCGGGAATCGTAGTGATCAAGTTGCCGAACCGATCAATCGACTGAATGCGGCCCGTGATCCCGTCATCGGCGGTTGAGTACTTCATGCCCTCCAGCCGAATTAGCGTTTGCGGATCAATGGCCTGACCCAGTTCTGCAATGGGTACTCCACTGGCTAAATGTGCGGCAACGGGGGCGAAGATGTCGCGGCCATGAAAGGTGGAACTGGGATGGGCATCACGCCAGTATTGGGGATTGGTCAGTTCGACGGCTGCGATCGCAGTTTCCTGATCCAAAACTCCACTCAACACCCCGTTATCGGGAGCCACCAGGTATCCCCGCTCAAACTGCACGGCCACGGCGCGGCGAGTGCTGCCCACGCCCGGATCAACCACAACGACATGCACCGTTCCCTCTGGAAAGTACGCATAGGCCGACATCAAGGCAAATCGCGCTAGGGTAATATTCTGGGGCGGAATGTCGTGGGTGAGGTCGATGGTACGCAGGGCGGGGTTAATCTGAGCGATCACGCCTTTCATCACGCCGACGTAGGGGTCTTGCAGGCCAAAGTCAGTCAGTAAGGTTATCAGTGGATCAGTCATGGAAGTTCAGTCGAGCACGCTTTATATCGTTGGTACACCCATTGGCAACCTGGAAGATATGACCTTTCGGGCGATTCAGGTGTTGCAGCAGGTGGACGTGATTGCTGCTGAGGATACGCGACATACGGGCAAGCTCTTGCAGCATTTTCAAGTCACCACGCCCCAGATTAGCTACCACGACCACAACCGCGCCAGCCGCACGCCGGAACTAGTGGATCGGATTCAGCAGGGATCTGCGATCGCACTAGTAACTGATGCCGGAATGCCCGGTATTTCTGATCCAGGATACGACTTGGTGAAAGCCTGTGTAGAAGCGAATCTCAGCGTTGTGCCGATTCCCGGTGTGAGTGCCGTAATCACCGGACTCAGCGCCTGCGGCTTACCCACGGATCGATTTGTATTTGAAGGATTTTTGCCCGCCAAAGGCCAAGAGCGGCGAGATCGACTGGATGCGATCGCAGTTGAATCGCGCACGATTGTCTTGTACGAATCCCCTCATCGGCTCAAGCAAACGCTGGCGGATCTAGCTGAAACGTTAGACGCCGATCGACCGATCACCCTGGCGCGGGAACTGACCAAACTGCACGAAGAATTCTGGCGCGGCTCTCTCCAGTCCGCCCTTGATCACGTTGAACAGCAGCAGCCCCAAGGCGAATACACCGTCATCATCCAAGGCACAACCCAGTCAGAACCGCTGTTGTCCGAGTCAGCCCTGAAAGCCGAACTTCAGGATCTGATTCAGCAGGGATTATCGCGATCGCAGGCTAGTCGCCAACTCGCTCAGCGCACTTCGCTCTCTCGCCGCCAAATTTATCAACTGGCCTTAGCGATTCCTGACTAATCGTGACGTAGCTGCTGTGTATATAAGTAGGTTGGCATAAATAAACGCATCTAAAAAACCGGGGGAGCGCCCCGGAAGGGCGCTCCCCCGGTTTTTTAGATATGCATTTATCTGCATGTAGCTACTTATCAGTTACGTAAGGGCGAGTAAGGTCGAATGCCATTCGCCCCTACCGGGTTTGTTACAACGTCATAAGGCATCGGCTGACATGTTTTTCGGATATACAGCGGATGGCGGGGTTGGCCGGACTTGTTGAGGGCGAGACAGTACAGGTTTTGAATACGCTTCTGCTGAAGCAGGCCGAGGACAGTGCGATCGCGATTCATCAGCGTGCCCCAATTTCCCCAAGCAAGAATCACCTGCTCCGCCACTTGCGCCGCTTGCAGCAGATACTGATCATTTTCCACTCCTACGGGATCGCTCACCGTTTTTAACCTCGTCGGCACCGTTGTCCGATAGGCAAACAGATTGACAATCTCCAGCGAACCATACCCCCACGCCTGCGCCAAGCCAATACAGCGGCGAATCGTTGGGTCATCCTGCTGATGATCGGCAGTACTGGGATTGAGCATCAAAAATGCGATCGCAGGTGCCGCCCCATCCCAACATCGGCTCAGGGCATACCGATATTGCCCAGTCGAATCAAACACTGCGGCCCGTTTCACTCTTTGCTCCCTATCCCCCTTGCTCCCTTACGCTCCTACTCTCCCCCGCCCCCGGCTCCCCCGCTCCCTTGCCCCTTACGCCTCACCTCCAATCGGCACAACAATATACCCCGCTTCCAAATCCCCCAAAACCCGATTACGCGCTGTTCCCCAAACCCACCAGTAAGCAGCGATATAGGCGCAAATCAAGCTGTCAAGCCGATCTTCTAAATCTTTGAGCGCTTTGCCCGTGTTGGGAATGTCCAACCAGTCTGCATCAGCGAGATTGAGCCGAGGGGTTTGAGTCGGTAAATCGTTGAAAATGCGATCGCGCAATTGGGTTAATCCCACCCGCCGTTCTGCTAAACGCCCCTTTTTGTATTTCAGAATGCGCTCTAGCCCAAATAGACCAATCATCGCGGCATGAGGGAAAACTTCGATTTGGTAGCGTCCCGGTTGCTGTGGCGTAATGTGGGGCGCGTGGATAAAACCGCGCTGCTCCAAGCTGTGGCCTAGTCCTGTGGTGCGTTCGGCAAAAGGGCGGCCTAGATTAGCGGGATAGCAGCCTGCATGATACTTACCAAAGTGCCGATGCGCTAAGCGATCCGGCAGTCTCATACCCGTGGGATTGGTGATAATCGTCGGCGCATCAACGGCAATGAGTGCAGGCTGATCGGCAGGTGCGATCGCATCCACCCAGTTCAGAATATCGGCCATATCGGTCAGGCACCGCAGGTCAACCAGAGATAAACCGTCTTTAACAGAATTGGACTGGAGTTCCAAGCAGCACAGGCCACTTGCTCCCGACGTCCAACCCAAATCGATCCCAACAAACTTCAACGATCAGCTCAACTGTCACACTACGTCCGGATTATACATTTACCCTCATGGGTGCTGATTTACAGCGGATTATCCTCGTTTGCCCCGATTCCCGAACTTATGACTACAAATTAGCTCCCCTGCTCCGTTTCTCCCCTGCTCCGTTTCTCCCCTGCTCCGTTTCTCCCCTGCTCCGTTTCCCATGACATCGGAACTGTAGACTGATTTAGAAATGGTATTACATCACAAAAATCGCCTTCCACATGCATCGTCTGCGCGTAGAAGGCAATTAATCACGAGGCCGTGAGCGTGAAAATTGGGTAGAACGAGGCTTACTAGGTATTAGCTAGGCCAGTCGTTCAATCCACTGCATCAGGCAACATCGCTTGATGAATATTGAGAGGGGAAGCGGGAACGGGATGGAACCGCTTCTTTTTCATGCGATCGCGATTCCTGCGATCGCGATAGGGGTAATACCTTAATGTCCCAGCTATCGCAGTTCGCCATCAGGGATTCCCAGGTTGGTGCAAACGGTGGGATCGCCAACGGACAAGACTTCCATTCTCCCTGAACGGGTACATCAAGCTGTTGGCAGTATCCCCCTCTACGTCCCTCTGGAGTGTAGCAGCCACAGTATCGACATACGGAAGAATTAGGATCGAAATTCCTCATGGTTTTTGTGCGTAGCGCCTAAATTGCAATTTAGATTGTCTGTGACTTTTTGCGATCCCCGCTGCTTTATTAAGGCTTCAAAAACTTATGGAGTAAGGATTTCAAGCATTTATTTAAAGAAAACCCTTTTATGATCTCTTTATTTTCATGTAAAGAACAGTTGCGGTTTCTGATGGGAGAAAAACCGTAGAGTTTTGGCAAGAATCTATTGGGGATCAATGAAAATTGAAGCTGGCTAATTTAAGAATGCTTGATTTTTGATTTTTGCACGGCTCGGTTTACTGATCAGTACTGGCAGCACTTTTCTTGCTAAAGCGTTCACTTTTGCCATGAAAATTTCATGCTGAATGAGTTACCAAATCATCTGTCATTTGGCATAATTAAGCCTCGTGTTGTGCCAAATCAGGCTGGCTGGTGGAGGATCTGCACGCAGCGAATCCATCAACCAGCAAAACCCTTCAAAATAAAGGAAGTAGGCGATTAGACAGCAGCATTGGGGCTGTGATTTCTGTCGAAGTGTAACAAGTGGTCGGAGTACTCACCATCGCTTAGTAATACAAAGCGAACACATTGACCAGCGCTCTAGCTCACCAATCGGGGTTGGACAACTGCACTGTGGACAAAGCGGTAGGGATTGCGATCGCAACTGTACCTGTTTGGCCCATCGCTCAAATACCTCACGGGGATCAGCCACAACAGGCGTTAAATTGCGGCTGCTAAATTGCTCCGGTGAATCTGAAAGTCGGCTGGGGTGCTGCTGCCATACCTGTAGGGAATCGGTTAGTGACGAATTTGTTCCAGTCGATGAGTTCCATTTCGCCGTTGAAAACCGAATATCGCGCAGGCTCAAGCTTAGTTCCGCATTGATTTTTTGCAGGAGACGTCGCCGCTCAAACATTAGATTCTGCGCCCAAGAGGAATTGGCGACTGCAACCTGTAACACCTGATCTTGCAGACTGGTTGGGCGGGTTTGCAGAGAAACGGCTTCCCCTACCAATTCCGTCCAGCGGGATGTAATTTGGCGAAACGTCTGTTGCGATCGCCAAGCTTTCTGCTGTTGGATTTGCTTCATCACCCGCTGAAGCGACTGCAACGCCATAGGAAAAGACACGCCTACTTACTTTGACCAGTGTGACCAGAAAATGTAGCACAGTTTAGCGAGATCCGTTCTCACTCACTTGTTCTTGCTGTTGTATCGCGTTTCTTTTAACTGTGGCTACACGTTTAGTTAATGCGAGGCGAGAGAAGTGAGGAGTGAGAAGTGAGGCGAGAGGAGTGAGGTGAACCTGAACTCAGCACTCAGCACTCAATACTCAACACTCAAAACTCAGTTTGCGCTTACTGGCTTTATGGTAAATTCACACGTTTGCGATCGCAGATCCATCAAATGACAGAGAAGATTATGCTCAGCAGACAGTTATGCTTGATACATAAGTAATTACAATCAGCACACGATTGGTGATCTTAGGCCAAATTTGAGCTAAGGCCAAATAAAAAGACATTGGCTGATTCGGTTTTATGTTTATGAGCGGATTAAACCCGCCAATTTAGTTAAGCCAATTAGAACAAGGGCATTTTAATAACAAGCTTAGCCCTGCCAAAGTCAGTTCCTGCATGCGCCCAAGTTAAGTGTAATGTTGTCTTATAAACCAACCTTGACCCGCCCAATTAGTGTAGTGATCGCAGATGATCACGAATTAACTCGTTTAAGTCTCAAATTGGCTATCAAGCAGCGTGGATTCACGAATCTAGTCGGTATGGCAAAAAATGGCAAAGAAGCTGTCGAACTCGTTCGGCAATGTCATCCTGATGTCGTTGTTCTTGATATGCAAATGCCCATTATGGATGGGCCAAGCGCATCTCACCTAATTAAGCAAATTCAGCCGAGCGCCAAGATCATTGCCTACTCATCGTTGGCAGGTAAATCGCTGGAGCAAATGCTGGGGGAGGCTGCTTACGATGCCTTCTGTGACAAAGAAACAGACACCCAAGAGCTACTCGATTTGATTATTCAGCTTGGGGATGATAGCCAAGCCAGTGCTTGACTTGATCAACTTGCCTTGGTCAACTATCTGCGAAGTACAGCTACTAATATCCAGTGATTTAGGTTAGGTAATGAGGAATAGCAATCGAAACGCGCCGCTCATGAGCGGCGCGTTTTTTGCTTTGTCATTTGCCTTATCGAGCAATAGTCACATTAGTCTAGAACGTTTTTAGGGCACGGCTTCGCCGCACACCAAAACGTCCGTGTTGTCCTAACCAAGCTTGACTACAGCGATGCCAAACAAGAATCTTACGTCCTGTTGTCTGCTGGAGTTATGGATAATCGTGATTGGGCGAATCGGGAGAGGGTGAATGGGTAGAGCTTGCGATCGCAGCGGTTAAAAACGCTTCTAGGTTAAACCGAACCGCAATTTGGTTAAGAATCGCTTGTTCTGCATCAGTCACGTCCCGGCCATGCGCCTTAGCCATGTTGTAACAGCGGGATAAAACGGGCAGCGCAAATTCCGGCTGTAGCTGATCCAGAAGCGAGTCTAACGGCACCTGTTGCTCTAGATGCTGGGCAATATTAGCCGTCAAGCTTGAATCCTCTGAAGCAATCGTGGATTGCCGTAAACCCGCAACCACCTCTGTCCAGCTTTTGTGCGGCTGGCTGGCTAGATACATGTGGGTCAGAATTTGGTCAATGACAACCTGCTGCTCCAGCGTCGTTTGCCAATAGGCCGCACTGTTCGTTTGAATAGACTGTAAATCAACAGCAGTCGGCGTAGAGCCTAGCTTACGCTTTGTTTCGTAATATTGGCAGGCTGCATAACCCACGGTGTACAGCACCGCAATGTCAGTGCTCGCTCCAATAAACGGCCCAGCCATTGGAATATTGCGGAAGATGCCTAAGCCTGTCTTGACGATATTGGTGCTGCCCATTGCCAGTCCGAGTACCAGCACTAGTTCGCCTTTCCGTGCTGGCTCTTTAAGGTCGAACCCGTATGCTGCGGCAATTTGGTAGACCATCTCGGCCTGAATGGCAGTCATTGCCGCCAGATCGATGGCCAATAGTGCCGCTGCGACGCCGGGGATTAAGCTGCTGGTGAATCCCGTCCCACCCGCGATAACGGCTTTTTGATTCATGATCCGCTGGGCAATTTCCAGTGCAGATTCGTTGGGGTACTGTTGCTGGAGGTCTTCAACAGCCTGTTTAGCCTGACGCGCGTTGACCTTCTCGCCGCTGTTGACTAACCAGTCCAGCCGAAACAGTCCGGCTACGCGGTCAGCGAAGGGCAAATTGCCGACTGCGTTAACAGCTTGTCCGGTTCCTTCTGCTGCCCAGTCAATTAGCTGATAAACCTGCTGGTTGGCAGCATCGCCCCATTCCGTTAGCGTGCCTGAAACGGGTTGGGTCGCGTCATAAATCAGTTTGCCGACTGCTTCTCCAATAATGAGGCTAGTTGCGATCGCGCTTTCGCCCGTTTGCGCCAGTTGTTCAAACGGCGTAGCGGGTTTGCGATCGCGGGTTTGCGAACGAGTTTTAGACTGAGTGTGAGCATTTCCCTGAGCTTTGGCCTGGGATGCAGCATCCGAATTGATATCAGAATATTCAGAATAAACAGAGCTATCCATAATGGTGCAGAAAAAAATGGTGCAGAAAAACGCGTGAGTGTATTAAGAATTGCGAGTTAAAGACGTTTGATATTGAGTAGGAACGAGATTAGTAGACCGATCGACTTCTTGCTGTAGATGTGACGGCAAAACTCGCCCCTACAGTTTGTTTATTTTTTGTTTGTCTTTAAATAGCTTTAAAGAGAAAGAGAAGAAATGATTTATTCGTCGTCATGGCGTAAATCCGAGCGCGGATTTTGAGAATCGTCAAATGTTTCAGGCACCACGGCAGGATTATTAATCAGTTCGCGCGGGTTTTCGGGTGTTCGCTGGTTGTAGACTAAATCCTGTTTTGGATCGACCGTTTTTTCGTCCAGCTCTTTTCTGATCTGGGCAGCGGTTCGGTCTTGAGCGTTGTCTAAAGAGTTTGAGTTCGATTGCGGATTTGGATTGGGTTTGTCGTATGACATATTAAGCAGTGACTCACTAAATCATCTGTTGACCGTTCATTGTTGACTGTTTCGGGACAAATGCATCCTGTTCGCTTGATCGTGAGCGAATTAGATCTTAAGACGCATCGATATAGGCGTCGCCACTTTGGTCGAGACAGTTACGCTATCCAACGCTTGAACGTTTGAACGTTTTCGGAGTTTTCCGACCTTGACCAATCCGACGACCGCCATAATAGTCAACACGTTCACGATAAAGATAGTCCGCTTGCTTTTCACCTGCCGTCTGACCTGTATGCTGTCTCACAGTTGTCTCACAATGGATAGATTTTGCCTGATAACTTGTCGCCAATTGATCTTGTCGCCAATTAATAATGAAGCTGGGAGCCGCGCCGCAGTTTGATGCTTGATTTTCGTTTTGTCACCCGCACTGGCTTGCTGGGCTTGGTTTTTGGAATGAGTGGTTTAGGGTTGAACCATTCATCCGGTGCGATCGCACAATCGATTCCCACCGAACCCATCCCCACCGACCCCATTGCCGCTGAAACCTACTCAGTTTGGCGATCTCCGCTGTCGCTGGCAGAATTTACTGCGAGTCAACCAAAAGTCACAGCCTCCACCCATCCGGAATCTGCATCGCCAGCCGAGGCGCTCGACCTCGATCCTGAAATTTATGAGAGCAGCCCCGTTTTACAGGAATGGTTGACTGATCCGCCGGATATTGCTGAAGAGATTCGCCGCGATCCCAGCTTTCGCACTCGCCTAAAAGTTGGCTACGCCCAGTTTCCCTCCACTGACCAAGCCAGCGGCTTTAATTTAGGCATTGAAGATATTTTTATCGGCAATACGGGGCTAACTGTCAGTGCTGACTATCAGGCTGCCTTTGACCGCGATCGCAAATCCTATGGCGCAGATCTGCATTACTTTGTGCGACCGCTGGGCAGCTACATTAACGTGGCTCCACTGATTGGCTATCGGTATCTAGAAACGGATGACTATACCGAAGAGGGTCTAAACGTAGGCGTTCGACTGATGCTGGCCTTGTCCCGTACTGGAGCTGCCGATATTTCGCTGTCGCAAAGCTGGGTGGATGTAGGGACTAGTCATGAAATTGGGCTAACTTCCATCTCAGTGGGTTATGCCCTCACTCAGCACCTGCGCCTCTCTGCCGATATCCAAAAGCAAAACTCCAGCCAGGGGCGAGACAGCATGGTCGGAATTGGTTTGGAGTGGTTACTGTAATGTGTGCTAGGGTAAAGAACGAGTCTACCTACGGGGTGGACAACTTTAGAATGAAAGAATGAACGTGGCCGCTGAGAAAAGCGATCGCAAATTCTGCTAAAGTAGATAGGCTTTTTACAATTCGGTCAATGTCTGGGGGTGAGCGCAAAATCGTCAGTTCATAAAGAGTCGCAGAGCGTCGATCGATCGTCAGTTGCTAGTGGTTTTCTTAGAAGCTGACTGTTATGGCATCGTCGATGGCTGAGTTCGACTCACCCTAGACAAGCACAATTTTTCATCTAAATCCCACATTTTTCGATTCACCACGTATGTGTTTGACCTATATGCTTGGTGTTCATCCAGAATAATGTGGCTTAATATCGCGTCGCTAACTGCGATCGCAGGGAGTACTATCCCAACTCTTTAGTTCTAGTTTCGAACTTCAAACTGTTGTTAACCGTAGACATAAGTTGATTAGGAGTGAATGCTTATGACTCAAGTTGTTGTTGGCGAAAACGAAGGAATTGAATCGGCCCTGCGGCGCTTCAAGCGCCAGGTCTCAAAGGCCGGAATTTTTGCAGAGGTGAAGCGTCGCCGCCATTACGAAACACCTCAAGAAAAGCGTAAGCGTAAGGCCGTTGCTCGCCGCAAAAAGCGTTATCGCTAAACTACTTGAAGCTAAATAACAGAAACTAAATAACAGAAAGGGCTTTATCCACCGGGTAAAGCCCTTTCTGTTATTTAGCCTGAATTATCAAAAGTAGTCACTTTTGGACAAAATAGATTAGGCTTTGAGGCGAAGTGCGATCGCGCTTACTATTTCTTGCTCTGTAAATAATTATCGATTATCCGTGACGAAGACGAAAGGAGGCCCCCGTGCTGGACATGCTCGCAACTGCACTAGCAGTGCTAGGGTTAGGGTTCGGAGACGTGCAGCGCCTCAACCCGGTTGACAAAACCGTCTGGTCAGAAACGGCCAATAGCTTCGATATCTGGTCGAATAGCGCTTTTCAAATAGCGGTGCAGCGCCCCGATCCAAAAGCCAAGCAAATTGTGACTCAGTATCTACAATCTTTGGATGCTGCTGGGAATCCCGTCGGTAGTCAAAGTGTTTTAGTGCAAATTGGTTCGGCTCCCATTGCTGCCCATCAGGCTACTGTTACCTTTCCAGCCGCATCCCTGACGAAAGTTGCGACTACGCTCGCAGCGCTGGCAACTTGGCACCCCAATCATCGTTTTGAAACCGTAATTGCGGCAACTGGCCCGGTGGAAAACGGCGTTTTGCAGGGCGATTTAGTGGTGCTCAGCCAGGGCGATCCGCTGTTTGTCTGGGAAGAAGGAATTGCGTTAGGTAATGCGCTTCAGGCAGCAGGCATTCAGCAGGTCAGCGGTAATTTACTGGTTACGCCTGCCTTTACGATGAACTTCAGTGCCAATCCTGTCCAGTCGGGACAATGGCTCCAGCAGGCATTTAATGCCGATCAGTGGGAGTGGGAAGCCGAACAGCAGTTTGCGACGCTGCCGCCAGATACACCGCGTCCTCGCATTGTGATTAACGGCGGGATTCAGATTGTTCCTCCCTCAACCCCGATGCTGCAATCGGCCAAGCCGCTGATTAGCCATAAATCCCTGTCGCTATTCGCCATCCTCAAATCGATGAACATCTACAGCAACAATGAGATGTCAGAACAGATTGCTCGCCTAATCGGTGGCCCCACGGCAGTAGTCAGTAAGGCCGCTCAGGCATCGGGGATTTCTGCTGATCAAATTCGACTCATTAATGGTTCAGGTTTGGGTCAAGAAAACCAAATTTCTGCGATCGCAGTTATACAGATGTTCCGGGCGATTCAGGTGGCCTTAGAAGACACTGAGTTTAACGTGGCGGATCTGTTCCCCGTCTTTGGTCGCGATGGCGGCACGCTGGACTACCGCAGTATGCCAACTGCCACTACGGTTAAAACTGGAACGTTGAACGGTGTATGCACCCTAGCGGGAGTGCTGCCCACCCGCGATCGCGGTTTGGTCTGGTTTGCCATTTTCAACCAAGGCGAAAATATCGAGGATTTACGAGCGCGGCAGGATCAGCTTTTGCAAGCGCTGATTCAGCATTGGGGTGTTGCCCAACCGCTACCCCAAGAGATCACTCCGTCAGTTTTGCCCGAGGCTGAACAACTTGGATCTGCTAGCCGCAACCAAATTATCTAATCCTACTGCCGCAAAATCGGCTAGAAATGACTATCAAAACGAGTTTTACAAGCGGATTTCGGGTAAACCCGCTGTCTGCTACTACTGCGGAATAATCTCAGTCACCACTGGGCCACCGCGCACCACAACGGTTTGATTTTCTAGCCGACCGACGGCCTGATCGCCGCGTAAATTAAACGGCGGATCGGTTTGCCGATAGCGGACATTGCCCTTGGCGTTGACCTGCTGGGTCGGAATATTCCAGGTCAGCTCGTTGGCGTTGAGCTGAGAGCCATCGCGCTGCCCCACAGCCTGCACATTTTGATTGAGGTAGACAACTTCTTGCTCTAGCTCCATGCGGCCTGTGTTGGCTGTGATCGTTACTCCTTCCGTTTGATGCACAATCTGAATGGGTTGGTTGCTGACAATGGTGTTTTTGCCCAAATCCCAGACCATGTTGTTGCTAGCAACCTGTACAGGCGGCTCTCTTAAGACCAATACCGCATTCTGAGTGACTGTGACTAAATTCTCTTGCAGCTTAACTTCAGCCTGCTTTCCTGTCACGGTGTCAATAATTTGATTGCCTTCGTAGCGCTCGACTTTGATCGGTACGGGGCTAGTGACCGTTTGAGCTTGCAGATTCCACAAGATCTTGTTGCTTTGCAGCCGCACATTCGGATCTTTCGTGGTGGCAAGCACTTTGCCAGTGATTTCAACGGTGCGATCGCGAGTCATCACTGTAGCTGCCTGAGCCGAGGCATTCATCTGCGGATGAGTCCCCGTGATGCCGCCCCGCACAAAAATCACGTTGTTTTTGGGTCGCCACTCTAATTCTTCACCCTTGAGTACAGCGCCATCGCGGGTATCGGTGGCCACCACATCGCCACGCAGATAGATAACCTCGCCGTCTTGATGAACTTCGGCACTGTTCGCCTCAACGTTATAAATTTTTTCGCCATCCTGCAACAGATCGCCGATTGGGTTGGTCACTCGGGCGATTTTTTGATCCGGACTGTACTCAGCTTCTTCCGCTTTGATACTCCAAACCGGGTTACCCGCTTCGTCGGACTGGCTTAAGGTAATATTCTCAAACGTGAGGTTGCTTGCTTGCTGCTGTACCGCTGAGCTATCTTCAGCAATCTGATCGGCTGCCCGATTTCTGCGATCGCAACTCACCAAGCCACTGCCTACGATAGCGATGGCGAGGAATACTCCCATTGGGCGCGTCCATTGACCCTTCTTCATTCAGCGTTCTTCCCCACGTAGACCGTGTTTATAGCCTTACATCATCAGGTTAGGACAAGTCATTTTTAAGAAGCCACGCTCCCGGCGGTTTTTCAAAATACCTGTCGGGTTCTAAGCGCGTAGCGCGATACGACGTGTCATGACTATTCTGACACGGACGTTTAACGAACATCATGTTCTATCCTGCAATTCAATTACCTGATGATCAGCCTTGCCGCTGCATTGCGGCAGGGCAATTGTCCGGAGAACAGCAAAAAGTGAAGGGATATAGCCACCGTCGTTGGGTTAGGACCGCTAGGCAATCCAACACTCAAACGTTTAAACACTTTCAAAATTTTCCAATGCCCTAACTGATCTGGCTACAGCTATCAACATCCGCAGCGTCTTGCAAATTGTCGTCTAGGATGGGACAAGGCTTCCATTCCAAACTTTCGTTGCAAATTAATCGGCATGGCTCGTTCTCAACTTGAAAAACTGGGCACCTACCTTCGCCCTCACTGGAAACTGGAAACGCTAGGCATTCTATGTCTGTTTGCGGTCAACGCCATCGGTACTTGGATTCCGCTGGTGATTCGAGACAGCGTTGATGAACTCCAGGTCACGTTTGACTTCAACCAAGTCCTGCGCTATGTGGTGCAAATTGGGGTGATGGCGACCGTGATGCTAGGGTTTCGCATGACTTCGCGCATCGTGCTATTTGGTGTTGGCCGACAGGTCGAGTTTGACCTTAAGCAAAAGATATTTCGTCATTTATTAACGCTTGAACCTGCCTACTTTGCTCGTAACACAGCAGGTGAGTTGATCAGCCGAGCCACCAGCGATGTAGACAACATTCGGCGGTTGGTGGGCTTTGCTGTCTTGAGTTTAGCCAATACGATCTTTGCTTATGCGATTCGGCTACCCGCTATGCTGTTCATCAGCGTGCGCTTGACGCTGGCCGCGATCGTCATCTATCCAATCATGCTGTTTCTGGTGCAAGCCTTTAGCCATAAGTTGCGATCGGAGCAGCTTCAGGTGCAAGAGCGCCTGTCTGAACTGAGCGATTTGATTCAGGAAGACATGAGCGGTATGCCGCTGATCAAAATCTATGCCCAGGAAGAAAATGAGCGGCATGCGTTTCACCAGCGCAACCAAGAACTGCTGGTAGCCAACTTAGAACTGGCTAAAACCCGCAATACGCTGTTTCCGCTGCTGAGTGGGTTGGCCAGTGTCAGCCTACTGATTCTGCTGGCGCTAGGAGCTGGAGCCATTTCCACCGGACAAATTTCTGTAGGTGACTTTGTGGCGCTGCTGATCTACGTCGAGCAACTGGTCTTTCCTACTGCGCTCTTAGGCTTCACGATCACCGCCTATCAGCGCGGTGAAGTCAGTATTGATCGGGTCGAAGCCATTTTGACCGCTCAACCCCGGATTAAAGACGAACCGGATGCAATCATCTTGCCGTTTGAGGAAGTCTCAGGGCGGCTGGAAGCACGGCAGTTAAACTACACCTATCCCGATGCTGCAGAACCTGCATTGAGATCGGTCAATTTCTCGCTCAATCCTGGTGAAACCGTTGCCATTGTCGGCCCAATTGGTTCTGGTAAATCGACTTTAGCCAACACTCTGCCGCGACTGCTAGATATCGAACCGGGACAACTTTTCCTGGACGGCATTGACGTGACCCAAATTCAACTCCAGGATCTGCGACGTGCGATCGCATACGTTCCCCAAGATAGTTTCCTGTTCAGCGCTCTTATTAAAGACAATATCCGCTACGGCGATCCCTTGGCTTTCCAAACCGACATCGAACATGCGGCTAAAGAAGCCCAAATCCACGAAGAAATCCTCAACTTTCCCAAACAGTACGACACCCTAGTTGGAGAACGGGGGATTACCCTCTCCGGTGGGCAGCGCCAGCGGACAGCCCTATCTCGTGCCCTGCTTGTGGATTCATCTATTCTGATTCTGGATGACGCCTTATCCAGCGTAGACAACCAGACCGCTACCCATATTCTCAATAACTTGTCTACAGGTACACAACGCAAAACGGTTCTGTTTATCACCCACCAAATGTCTGCTGCTGCGACTGCCGATCGCATTTTAGTTATGGATGCAGGCCAAATTGTGCAGTCCGGTTCTCACGCTGAACTGGTCAGCCAGCCAGGACTCTATCAATCTCTCTGGGAACAGCACAAGCTTGAAGAAGTTCTCAAGCAAGGATGATGAATCAAATCAGTTCGATATTGGGTAGGGGCGGGTCTAGTCGATCAATCTGCACCTTGTCATCAAGTTGAGGGCAAAACCCGCCCCCACAGTTTACCGATTGATTAAATTCACTACTCTGTAAATTAAGTTTTGCTGGTTGATGTGCCGCGCGGAGCGCGGCACATCAACCAGCAAAACCCATTAAAACAAAGTTGACAGACTATTCACGCTCCTGAGTAGCTGACTTGATAGGTTTATAGTTAGCAAGGTATACCATCAACTACTAGCAAATCCAGACTAAAGTGACGAGCAAATTGCTGCACCAGAATGGGTTCTACATCAGCGCGAGTGATACCTGGAATGAACTGTGCGAGGCTCCCAACAGGCTTATCGGCAATGCCGCAGGGAATGATGCGCTGAAAGCCGGATAGGTCAGGGCAGATATTGAGCGCAAATCCATGCATCGTGATCCAGCGGCTGGCTTTGATACCGATCGCAGCGACTTTATGATTGCCAATCCACACTCCGGTCAAGCCAGGTAGCCGCTGTGCCGTCACGTTCCAGTGAGCGAGGGTTTGAATTAACACTTCTTCAAGTTGACGCAAGTACCAGTGCAGGTCTTTTTGATGCCTTGCTAGGTTCAAGATCGGGTAGCCAACGAGTTGACCAGGCGTGTGATAGGTGACTTCGCCCCCCCGCTCAACTCGATACAATTCGACATCAAGATTAGTGAGATCACTCTTAAGAAATTCTAAACTTGCGCCTTGTCCAAGCGTATAGACTGAGGGATGTTCGAGTAGCAGCAAAACATCGGGTAAATTAGACTGCTGACGGCGCGCTTCAACAAGCTGCTGCTGCCATTGCCATGCCGTTGCATAGGGAATTTGCCCCATTTGATAAAGTTGGCAAATTGGCTGCGATCGCACATTAGACATAGCGAAGAAGAATGAAAAATACAAGCGGGTTTTGCCTGAAACTGGCTTGAAAATGTGGCTAAACAAGTCAAGAAACATCAAGCCATGCAAAGGATCTTAAAGGAGGCTGTTGTCCAGAATACAAGGTGTTAGGGTGAAAGTATCCCTCAGATCGACAGGGATGTAACACCCAATAAGTAAGGGGAGGAAGCTGTATGAAGCTTGTTATCCAGGGTAAAAACATAGACATCACAGATTCTATCTATGATTACGTCCATCAAAAAATTGAGAAGGCAGTGAGCCACTATGAGAACCTGACGACCGAAGTAGATGTGACGTTGTCGGTGGCCCGTAATCCCCGGATAAACCCAAAGCAAACGGCTGAAGTTACGATTTACGCAAACGGTACGGTTGTTCGTGCGGAAGAAAGCAGCGAAAACCTCTATGCCAGCATCGATTTAGTCGCTAACAAAATTGCTCGTCAGTTACGCAAGTACAAGGGTAAGCGGAATCGCAAGGCCCATACCCCAAGCAAGCCGAATGAAGTATTCCGTGGTCAGCAGGTTACTACCGATGTTTCGCGCGTCCTGCATGAGCGCCAGCCAGAGCTGCCATCAGAAGTTGTGCGGGCCAAGTACTTCGCTATGCCGCCGATGACGGTTGCAGAGGCTCTAGAGCAGCTGGAGCTAGTAGATCATGACTTCTACATGTTCCTCAACGCCGACAGTAATGAGATCAATGTGATTTACGAACGGAATCACGGTGGCTATGGTCTTTTGCAGCCGCGCAAAGCAAATCATCATGAAAATGGCAACGGTTTCCATGCCGATATGGAGGAAGAAGTGCTTGAAGCACTCAGCCGCAGCTAATTAGCTAGATCTCCATTAGCACAAACAGGGGAGGCGAGTTCGTCTTCCCTGTTTGTGCTTTGTATGGCTGTATCAGCTCTAGTAGGACACAGACTTTTGTGTGGCGCGGCTTCTGCGCCACACAAAAGTCCTCATCAATATGGCCATCCCTATAAAGGTTTATCGCCCCAATCACTGAGCTTGCAGCTTTGGAGACGTAATCCAAGGCCAAAACTCATTAGAATCAAGAGATCAACGTCTTTTTTCGGTGCATGACCCAGATTTTAGTCATTGATGATGATCCAGCGATTTTATTATTAGCCCAGCGATCGCTGTCGGATCAGGGATATGATGTCGCGTTGGCCAACAATGGGGAAGAGGGGGTCCGTAAAGCCAAAAGTCTGCGTCCGGCGGTTGTTCTGTGTGCCTGGATTATGCCGCAGTTGAGCGGGGTAGAGGTGTGCCAGCAGATTAAGGCTGATCCCAATCTTTCGACAACTTTTATTATTCTGTTGACGCCGCGCACCGATATTCAAGACCGGATTGAGGGATTCGACAGCGGAGCCGATGATTTTCTCACTAAACCCGTTGATGTGAATGAGATGAATGCTCGCATCCGGGCAGCGATGCGGCTTTATCGGTTGAATCAAGATTTGGTTGAACAAAAACGACTGCTGGAGGCGGAACTGCACGAAGCATCTGACTATGTGCGATCGCTGTTACCCAACCCCGTTGATCAGCCCATCAAAATTGAGTGTCGCTTTTTGCCTTCGCTTCAGCTTGGCGGCGACTGTTTTGATTATTACTGGCTCGATCCAGACTATCTGCTGATCTTTCTGCTGGATGTGTCGGGTCACGGATTGGGCGCTGCGCTGCCTTCGGTGACGATTTTGAACCTGTTGCGATCGCAAATGCTGCCGGATGTGAACTTCTATCGTCCAGAAACGGTGCTGACAGCGCTGAACGAAAACTTTCAGATGACCGAACAGCACAATAAATACTTCACCATTTGGTACGGCGTGTACAACTGTCAAACTCGCCAGTTGCTCTACGCCAGCGCGGGTCATCCGCCTGCCATCCTGATTTCGGGTCGGACTCCGGCTCTGGTACAGCGACTCGATACGCCCAATCCACCCATTGGCTTGTTCTCCGATATCACCTTCGTTAGCGATCGCTGCACAATTCCAGAGCAAAGCTTGCTCTACATCTTTAGCGATGGCATCTATGATGGGGTCAACCTCAGCAACGTTCAAGGTTGGGGGCTAGACCCATTTATTGACTTGATTTCGCAGCAGCCTGCTGTCTCTCTCGATTATCTGCTGGAACAAGTCAAGACCATCAATCAAACTCAAACCTTTCCCGATGATTTATCTCTGCTTCGCTTTAGCGTACGGTAATGGTATTTGGCGTTGCAGACGTGAGCTGACCCCTTGTAAAGGTTGCTACCGGAGTGGGCATACTAGGGAACAAATTGTGTGGATATAGCGATAGTCATATTGGTTAGGACGTTTTGCGGCAAGGATTCCCACCCCGTAAAAACGTCTATGCCATAGAGTTGACTATGGCTAGAAATGCGGATCAATAAGGTGCATTGTGTTCAGGCTAGTCGCTCGCAATTACTCATAAAAACTTATTAATCCTGATTACAGTCCTATGTCGCTCCAGCCATCCCAACCACCTGCTCAAGCTATAACCCACTCAGCTCGATTTTCACTTCTCTCAAAAGGGCTGGAGCGCTGGCTACAGCAGCGTCCAATGCGCCGCAAGATCAGTATCGGGTATATCATTGCGCTGGGAATTGCCTGTGGTGGCACATTGCTGGGTGTTGGGATTGGCAACTTTTACGAAAGTCGGGCGCAAACGACTCTCCAACAGGCGCTCATAGAGCGGCGACTCTTTAATGAACTACAGATCGATTTACTGCACGCTCGTCATCACCAGCAGCAGCTAGCATTCTCGCTGTACAGCCCGGAAGCAGCGCGGCGGGAATATCAAGGCTTTCGCGATCGCATCACCGAATCGATTCGCACCTGGGGGCAGCTTAAGCACCATTGGGCTTCTACTGGGCACGATACACTCAAGATGAGCGAGGACATATCCCCTAATGCGGCACATGATGACGCAGATACAGATCATGCAGAGGATGTAGAGAACAGCAGCTTACTGCTTTTGCAGGCCGAGCAAGATCGAGCCATCCGTAATTATTTTCATGAAATGGAGTCGTTGACACAGCAGCTTGGTGTGCTCAACGTATCGCTAGAAAACCGCACAGATGTTTATAACCAGCTCATTTCATTCAGTCAAAGCCCAACAATACAGGCATTTGACAACTTCATTCTCAGCCTAGAAAACTTTGGTGGACATGTCGAAGGTGAAGTCCGGGAAGCTGAAGCTGACTTGGTTGCGTCGTCTCGTTTACGAGTAGCCCTCGTTCTTAGTAGTGTCGTGCTGTCGATGCTAGCCGCGATTGGGTTAGTGGTTTACACAAGTCGCGCCATTTCTCGCCCGCTGGAAAGCGTGACCCAAGTTGCCAAGCAGGTCACGGAAAATGACGACTTTGAGCTGCGGACTGCTGTGATGACGCAGGATGAAATTGGCACGTTGGCCAATGCGTTTAATCAACTCATTGATCGGGTGCAGCAGTTATTGGCAGAGCAAGAAGCTGCGATCGCACGAGAACGGCAAATGCAAGAATCCCAGCTCATGCAAAACGAGAAAATGTCCAGCTTAGGCCGCATGATGGCCGGAATAGCTCATGAAATCAACAATCCCGTCAACTTTGTATATGGCAATATCACCCATGCAGAAGCATACATTCATGACCTATTTGAGCTGATCCACACCTACGAACATGCGATTTCCACTCCACCCGATGCAGTGGCCGACTGTGTAGATGACATTGATCTGGACTTCATTGAAGACGATCTGCCTAAAATGCTACAGTCAATGAAATCAGGAGCCGATCGCGTCCGCCAAATTGTCTTGAGTCTGAAAAACTTTTCCCGCTTAGACGATGCGGAACTTCAAGCCGTGGATTTGCATGATTGTTTAGCGAGTACATTGCTCATTCTCAATAACCGCATCAAGCAAGGCGTTCATGTTGAGCAAAATCTGGGTGATATCCCATCGGTTGAGGGATACAGCGGCCCGCTGTATCAAGTATTCATGAACCTGCTCAGTAATGCCCTCGATGCACTGCAAGAGAAAAAAGAACAGCAGCCGGACTTCAACCCCATCATCACGATTACAACTGAGCGAGTCGAGGACAACCAAATTGCTGTACGTATCCAGGACAACGGTTCTGGCATTCCAATTGACCTGCAAGCAAAAATCTTTGAGAACTTTTTCACCACCAAGCCACAGGGGATTGGTACAGGTCTAGGTCTAGCCCTCAGTCGCCAAATTGTGGAAGAAAAGCATCATGGTCAGATTCAGTGTTGTTCTGAGCCTGAGGTGGGAACAACGTTTTCGGTTGTTTTACCCATTCATCAAGTGCTGGCGACCGAATCATCCCAAACTCCGCCGCAGTTATCGGTTTCGTGCTAGGTCGCGCAAGTACTTAAAGTCAGGGGAGCGAGAGGAGTGAGGAGTAAGGGCTGTAAAGGCTGTAGAGGGTTGTAAAGGCTGTAAAGACTCAGAACCTAGAACCTAATACTTAGCACTCAATAAGTGAGGCGAGAGGAGTAAGGAGTGA
Source organism: uncultured bacterium (assembly GCA_966674685.1). Lineage (GTDB taxonomy): Bacteria > Cyanobacteriota > Cyanobacteriia > Phormidesmidales > Phormidesmidaceae > Thainema. The sequence continues at coordinate 2,986 of CBKWJC010000082.1, read as the reverse complement.
GGTGTATGTCTGCCACTAGCACTCAGCACTCATCCATGTACTCATTTGCAGCACTCGTATTACAAATCCTGCCTAAAACGCTGGTAGATCGCCGATGGGTTCGCCAAACCACTTTTGAGCAAGCTGATCCAACTGTCCGTCTAGCCGCTTATGGGCAATGAAAACATTAGCCCACTGCCATAAATCAAAGTCGCCTCGACGCACACCGAACATGCAGGGAGAGTTTTGCATCACAAATTTGCTGGTGATATTTTGCTCGGGATTCGCTTTGATAATTTCAGCCGCGACGACATTGCCCGTTGCAATTAGATCTACCTCACCGGAAAGTAGCGCTTCAATAGTGAGACTATTGTCTTCATAACGTTTAATGCGGGTGCCTTCGGGTGCTTTTTCGGTCATGGCAAAGTCTTCTATCGAACCCTGGGTAACACCAACTGTGTAGTTGCCCAAGTCGGCATAAGAAGAAACCCTAGCCGTTTCTGGGCCTCCATAGACGCCTGAGAAAAACGGTGCGTAGGGAATTGAAAAATAAATGGATTTAGCGCGTTCTGGATTGGCTCCCAGACTGGAGATGATTAGATCCACTTTGTTGGACTGGAGATAGGGAATACGATCGGCGCTGGCAACTGGCACAAGCTCTAATTTTACTCCCAAGTCGCTGGCGACTAATTTAGCGATTTCAACATCGTATCCCTCTAGTTGATCATTGACTGTTATTCCAAACGGTAGAAAGTTATTGGGAACCGCGATTCTAACTATTCTTGTACTGAGGACAGTATCTAGGGTATTTGAATGGCCAAATGAGAATGTGCCTGAGGCCGTTGGTTGAGCACTGTTCGTGCAGGCAGCGAAAGTAAGACTAACGAGCAGGCTGACCAGCAGTAAATTAAGAATATGTGCGACTCGATGATGTAGGTGCGATCGCATATAGAGTCTCCTCAGTTGTGTGCCACTCTTTGTGTCAATCGTGTTAAACCGACAGCACATCTTTATGAGCAGTATGCCCACGATCATCGTTAGAATCTTGGCAGCCTACATAATCCGTATGTCTGTGGCATCTATGTCTGTGGAACCTCTGTTTGCACCCCATCAAATCGTTCGATTGCACTGCGATTGCGTTTATCTGTACGCCGAAGTGATTCAGCTGGTGGAAGACAAAGATCTCTGTTGGGCTCGCCCCCTGCTGCTTTGGCACTGCAATCAGGCTCATAGCCCATCACTGGCCAACTACTTACTTCAACCAAATGCTCATTCAGACGGTCAACTCTACGATTTGCGCCAGTTGGCTGATTTGCTGTGGCCGACTCATTTATTTCAGCCAGTCCTGGATACAGAAGCGATTCCCTTACTGACGTATTTGTACGATCAAGACCATCAAGGCGCTCAGACTGCGGACAGCTCCAATCCGGTTCAAGTAGCCTCTGCAAAACAGCTACGTCAATTTATAGATCGTGTGTGGCAGTCTAATATAGAGCAGTTCAAAAAAATGTAGAGATCGCAGAAATCTGTCGCAATCCACCAACCCTAGCGATGCTGGCTGTGGCTGCCGAAACATGAACTGCATCAATATTCAGTGTTTATTGATTAAAACGTGCTTGATAAGCATCAATCGCTGCGAAAGCTAAAAATATGAAGCGGAGTTCACCCTGATTATTTTTAATCCGCTTATCCCAAATCACATGCAACAAGGACTAACCCACGCGACTTACCTAAAAGCTAGGTACTAGCCGAATGCGACCAGCATCCATCTCGGACATCAGAAGCTCCAGCGCTTCGTAATCCACATCCGAAACATAGCCCAAGCGAGTCAGCTCATAGTTAATCTCGTTCTCGATATCAGGTGTAAGCTGACGGATATAGAGGGCTTTCTCCACCAAGCGACGAATCACAAACTTAGGTTCCATGGGACTGAACTCTTTTTAAAATCTGTGTACCATAGCTTTAATTATTAACGACGTGTCTTCTTCCCTTTGTGATGTAAGCCCCTAGCATTTAGTGACTTACGTCACAGCTAGTGCAACCTAGATTAGCGACGCTAACAAGATATGGGTCTGAACAAGTGCAGCGCTAAAGATCTCGTATATAGTGTTTAAGCGCCAGAGCAGCATCGGGATGATTGGATCGTGATGTTTTGTATTCTGGCACACTTTATCAGTAGAAACACTTACCTTAATCTTTAATGAACAAGCGCGCCTTGATAAAGATTCGACAAAGCAGCTAGTAAAATCTAGCAAGTTCTAATTCAGTCCGATTAACGTCGGAACATCGGCACCGAGGTTTTGGCTTCGGTAGTTTTTAATTTTTATGGTTTTAAGGGAAGTAAGCAATGCGGAACCTAACGATGAATTACTCAATGGCTGTTGTTCAACCATCTGGCTCCCTTAGCTCAGCTAACGCTAGCCAATTTAATCAGGAGCTATCGGCAGCTATCGCTTCAAAGCACTGCAAATCACTCTTAGTTGATATGGCTCAAGTTGAATCCATTGATGGCGCTGGCTTAATGGCCTTGGCATCGGCTTGTCATCTGGCTCAAAAGCATGGGAAACAGGTCAGCGTTTGTGCTGTTTCTCCTTCAGTACGAATCATGATGGAGCTAACCAAGCTAGATCGAGTCCTAGACATCTTAGTTCATCCTCCTGTTTTAGAAGCGGCTGCTTAAACAGTTGAAACAAATTTGAACACGCGCTTCCATGTTTTGTTGCTAAATCTTTATCTAACTGCTCTATTCACTGAATGTGGTTTTGGCGCTCCTAGCTCCCCTTTATACCGAATCCAACTAGGCAGAACCCGATTTATTGTCTGTGGAAGCCAGTTACAGCCTGACTTTCACAGACAGTAAGTAGCTACACACGATAAGTAGCTGTACATGGATAAATGCGTATCTAAAAACCGGGGGAGCGCCCCCGGTTTTTTAAGTGCGTTTATTTAAAGCCCACATTCCGCAGGTTTTAAACCAGCAGGTAATATTTCTGGCAAGCAGCCCCCA
>CBKWJC010000081.1:0-30666 GCA_966674685.1 uncultured bacterium | reverse complement strand
GCTCATGCTCCTGATTCCAATTCTATCGGCTCAATTTCCGATAAGGTTTAATATTTTTTGCTGATTATCGACAAGTTTTAATTTAGCTTTTTTGCTCATTATTTTCACTCTTTCTGCTTATAGTTTTTAAACAATGTGGATTGAGTTAATCCCAATCTAAATTGAAGATGAACAGAACAAAAGCTTGTATAACAAGGGGCTTAAGCCCCTTGTTCAGGGCAGCTTCACAAAGGATTGAGTTAAGATAGCAAAATTCAATTAACCTACAGGCAATTAGAACCTAAAAGTCGCTCGAACAGCACCATACATTGAACTGCTATCTGTAGCGCTTAGCATACCACCCTGCACATTGCTCTGCTCTTCTTCAGAGATTGTTTGAAAAAGAGAGCGCTGATTGACGTTTATCTGAGCGCAGTTAATATGTATCTGTTTTGATGAGGGATGCGAAAAAGACATAGGGCTAAAATCCTATTAGGTCAATAGAAATTTTCTGAAGAAAACTAGGCAAAGGGATTGGCAAACAGTAAGACGAGTCCACCAGAAAGCGACTGTGATTGGGTGTCGCTAATGGGTTGTAGAAACTGACTGCTCGTGATCTGAGCGTTTGTCGGTTTAGGCTGATGATTTGTTGATTTTTGAGGCTGATTATTCATGGGTTTTCCTGTTCAATAACGAAAGTTGATTGAGAAATCACATCTCAATTTAAGTAGATCGGCATAAATAAACGCACCTAAAAACCCGGGGGGTGTCCCGGAGGGGCACTCCCCGGGTTTTTAGATATGCATTTATTTATATGCAGCTACTTAGTATTTGAGTATCACTTTGCTCAGTTTTGAGAGTAGTTGTTAAAGTGAGTGAAGCCTGAACCGAGTGCAATCTTTCTTGCTATTTTTGGCTTCATCTAAGATATTCAGATATTGCTGAGAAACAATAATTTGAGATTCAGTAGATACACTTAACAACTTAGGCGATCAGACGGGATGCGTCTTGCCTATTCATGCTGTAAGTGCACATTCTTGCTATAGGTTTGAAAATTTTTTGGGTGTTATGCCAGTGAGCCGTTTGAAGTGGCGGTGTAGATGGCTCTGGTGGGAGAATCCACAGGCTAGAGCAACTTCGCCGATGCTCCAGCCACTTTGTTTTAATAATTGTTTCGCCCGTTCAATGCGGCACTGAATGACATATTGATAGGGACTCAAGCCTGTCGATTGTTTGAACAAATGACAAAAATAGTAGCGGCTTAGATCTAAAAGATAAGCAATTTCATCCAAGCAAATTTCTTTTTCGAGGCAATTTTGAACATAATCTTCGACTAGTTTAAGTTGCGATGGAGATAATCCACCTTCGTGACCTGGCTGTTTTAGTTTGCGAATGGTGTAGTGTTTCAGCAGGTGAACGGCTAAAAATGTAGTGGCTGAGTCTGCATAAAGTTTGCTGTCATTACCCCATGTTTCTAGTGATTGTTTCAGTGCAAATCCAAGCTGATAGACGAGTGGATCATTAACTTTGACATGACAGGGCAGCTCAACCTGATCTGGATCAATCAGTTCATGGGCAACCTGAGCGAGTAGATCCGGCTCAATGATTAATTGAATAGCCTCTAGTTCGTCCTGCCATCGAGTTTGCAGCGTCAGATTTTGCGGAGACAAGCAAAAATCGCCAGGATGAAAAATTAGATGATGCATTTTACCTGCCGTCTTGCGCTCAACTTCCATCCCATTTACGGTCGGAATCGTCAAGATGTGTTGCTGACAGGTGATTTCAGGAACTTCGAAGGGTGGAGAGCGATGAAATTCTAGATGAAGTTCTTTCCATTCTGCTGAATAGCTCGATAGCAACCTCGTCAGAGGCACCGCTTCAGCGAGAGAATTTTCTTTTGACAGATTCAAACTGGGTTGCTTATTATGCATAATCTGTTGATGGTGAGACAGCGCTACGCATTCGTTATTAGAAAAGCAGCCTATAGTCTCTATCATCCAAACATGAGAGCCAAGAATCTGGATAAACTTTGCATAAATTTAGATTTCGCAATCGCTTTAACTCAGGGATCGACGTTGCTTAATCTGGGTGTAAATTGTGATGCGCGATCGCACTTTATCTTTTACTTAGATAACCCATATCGGTTAAACATTTCATTGAGAACTAGATCGTTACGTTAGAACTTAGAGAAAACAGATGATTCGCATTTGTAGGACAAAATAAAGATGAAATCAGCTAGCGTTCTTTAATCAAAAACAATGCGATATGTCTGTGTCCAGCAACATAGTGAAGAAGACTGTGGTGCAGCCTGTCTGGCCACAATTTCTAAACACTATGGCCGTACGCTTTCGATTAGTCGCATTCGCGAGGCCGTTGGCACAGGGCAGCTCGGCACAACGTTACTCGGACTGCGGCGCGGAGCCGAAACGCTTGGTTTTGATGCTCGGCCAGTCAAGGCATCACCAGAGCTGATTGATCATCTAGAGGAAGCGCCGCTGCCTGCGGTCATTCACTGGAAGGGCTATCACTGGGTGGTGTTGCACGGGCGAAGAGGCAAGCGCTATGTAGTAGCCGATCCGGGCGTCGGCATCCGCTATCTGTCGCGGCAGGAGTTAGCTGAAGCCTGGGCGAATGGCGTCATGCTGCTGCTGGTGCCGGATGAGGCGCGCTTTTATGCACAGGCCAGCGACCGGATTAGGGGCTTTAGCCGATTTCTACGGCGAGTTTGGATTTATCGCGGCATTGTCAGCGAAGCGCTGCTGCTGAACTTTGTTGTGGGATTACTATCGCTGGCACTGCCGCTGGTGGTGCAGATTCTCACCGATGAGGTGCTGGTGCAGGGGGATGTGCGGCTGCTCACGAGGATAGCTGTGGCTGCGATCGCACTGATCACCTTCAGCAGTGTGCTGCGCGCCATCCAATCGAATCTAATTGCTCACTTTGCCCAGCGGCTAGAGCTGGGACTGGCGCTGGATTTTGGCCGTCAGATGCTGCGCTTACCGCTGGGTTACTACGAATCTCATCGCAGTGGTGAAATTGTCAGTCGGCTGCGGGATATTCGCGAGGTGAATCTGCTGGTGTCGCAGGTGGTGGTCAGCCTGCCGAGTGAACTGTTTATCGCGCTGATTTCCCTCGTCATCATGCTGGTGTATAGTTGGCGGCTGACGCTGGCGGCTCTGGCCATTGTCTTTTTCGTGTCGCTGCCGACGCTGCTGTTACTGCCCACGCTTCAGCGTAAAACGCGTGATGTCCTCGTCACCGAAGCAGAAAATCAGGGCATTCTGGTCGAAACCTTCAAAGGGGCGCTGACACTAAAAACCACCCATGCGGCACCGCAGGCTTGGGATGAGCTACAGGGACGCTTTGGTCGCTTAGCCAATGTCACGTTTCGGACGGTGCAAATTGGGATTCTCAACGGGGTTACGTCCAGCCTAGTGTCGGGTGTAGGTGCGATCGCAATTCTCTGGTTTGGCGGTTGGCTGGTAATTCAGCAGACGCTCACGATTGGCCAGCTTTTGGCATTTAATGCCCTGTACCGCAACTTTACGCTGTTCACCAATACGGTGATTAACTTTGTCGATGAGTTTGCCCGCGCCCAAACCGCCATGCAGCGACTGGGTGACATCATTGACGCAACGCCAGAAGTTACCGAAGATAACCCCAAACCCTGGGCCGATCTGGCCGCCGATGCCGACATTGTTTGCACTGACTTAAACTTTCACCATGCTGGACGGGTGAATTTACTGAAAGATTTTTCCTTGACGATTCCGGGCGGCAAGGTGACGGCGCTGATTGGTAAATCCGGCTGCGGCAAGAGCACGCTAGCTAAACTGATTGCCAGCTTATATCCGCTCCAGTCCGGCAATATTCGCTTTGGTCTGTATAACCAGACCGATCTGGCATTGGATTGCCTGCGTCAGCAGGTGATGCTGGTGCCACAGGAACCGCATTTCTGGAGTCGTTCGATTCTGGAAAACTTCCGGCTCAGCTATCCCTATGCCAGCTTTGAGCAGATTGTCACCGCCTGCCAAATTGCCGGAGCCGATGAGTTTATCAGCCAGCTACCGGACAAATATCAAACTGTTCTAGGTGAATTTGGCGCTAATTTATCAGGCGGACAAAAACAGCGACTTGCGATCGCACGCGCCATTGTCACCGATCCACCGATTCTGATCCTGGATGAATCAACTGGCGCACTCGATCCGGGGAGCGAAACCCAAGTGCTAAGCCAGCTTCTACAACATCGCCAAGGTAAAACCACGATTCTAATTAGCCATCGTCCCCGTGTGATTCAACGAGCAGACTGGATTGTGCTGCTCAAAGAAGGAGAACTTAAGCAAACGGGAACGCCAGCGGAACTTAGCCAACTACCAGGCGAACATTTAGAGTTTTTGCAGGCTTAATGCATGGTCGAGCAGCCTATTCCCGCATCAGCGATCGCAGTTAGTCCGATCGCATTAAAACAAAGTTGACAGACTATATAGTCCAGTAGTAGTTAATCGCGATTTTACATTGGGTGGAAATTATCAAACTTCCGATAAACCTATTTGTGATTCCTTTCGCTATTTTTTGACATCGGTCAATATTGAGTTGTCCGATGCTATGCACAACTTTTATACTGAACCTCTTATGAAAGAGACAGCCCCAATTCCTAAGAATTGGGGCTGTCTCTTTTGTTGGATAACTTTTGTTGGATAAGTTGTTATTTGATAATTGCGATCGCGTATTCCGGCAATCTGTTTAGTTTTAGCGTATTAGTCGGAGCGTAGACAGTCTGCGATCGCGCATTCCAACAATCTGTTAAGGCCGCTGTCGTCATCACTATGGGATACCGGGGCAGAGCGATACAATACGGTCACAACAAAATTTCCCAAATCCCAGGTCATTTGCTTGTTATTTACCTTGACCGACCCCAGACGACTTTATGGCTTCGCAATTTCCACTGCGTCTTCGCATTCAGCAGATCGAAACCGTCTGCACCTTCGAGCTGACTTGGGGATATGGACAGCATTTATCGGCCACCCTGCCTTATCCGGCTCAATTGACAGCGCTTTATCAAGCGTGGCACCGCAGCTATCTGAATTTCTACAAATCCCTGAATCAAGCGATCCAGCTACCTGCCGGATCTGCTGAATCAGAAAATGACTCTGGACTAAGGGGACGTGCGGTTAGTGCTGGCAACTTTGCCGCGCCGACGGTTGATTGGCATCGCCAACTGGTGCAGGCAGAAGCGAAACTGCTTAATGCGTTTCACCATTGGCTACGCAGTGCTGAGCTGTTTGAGATTCGCTCCACGATTGCTCAGCAGCGCCGCCAGTCGGCAGCGCCGCATCTGGACTTGTTTTTGACCTGCACGCCCTTGGATCTAGCTCGGTTTCCCTGGGAAACCTGGGATTTGCAGCGAGAATTGGGTTTAGCCGAACCGATTCGAATAGTGCGGGCACCTGCCAATATTCATGCCGACGCCAGCAGTCCTCGCGCCCGCCGAGCCAAGCCGAGTATTTTAGTTATCCTGGGCGACAATACTGGGCTTGATTTTCAGACCGAGCAGGCGGCAGTGCGATCGCTACATCGGCTCGCCAATATTCACTTCATACACTGGCAAGTTGGACAGCCTGCCACAGATTGGAAAGCCGAAATTTGTCGCACGATTGCTGACCCCAAAGGCTGGGACATCTTATTTTTTGCCGGACACAGTAATGAGGCTGCTAGTACTGGAGGGGAAATCAGCATTGCGCCCGGAGTTGCGATCGCAATTCGGGAACTCGCGCCCTATCTGCAAACAGCCAAGGCCAATGGGTTACGGTTTGCCCTGTTCAATTCCTGTAGCGGCCTGCATCTGGCGGAGTCGCTGATTGATCTGGGGCTGAGCCAGGTGGCAGTGATGCGGGAGCCGATTCACAATCAGGTGGCGCAGGTCTTTCTGGTGCAGTTTCTCAAGGCTCTGGCTCGCTATGAGGATGTCCACGATGCGCTGTTGGCGGCCTGCACCTATCTGCGGCAGGAGCAAAATTTGGTGTATCCATCGGCCTCTCTCGTCCCGTCGCTGTTTCGCCATCCGGGGGCGACCCTGTTTCAGCTCCAGCCGCTGGGTTGGCAAAAACGATTGGTGCGTTTGGCTCCGAAACCTTGGGAGGCGGTTGCGATCGCGCTTTTGCTCGGCATCAGTTGGCAGTTACCTGTCCAAAATTGGCTCACTCATCAGCGGTTGCTCAGCCAAGCTGTTTATCGCAGCATCACGCAGCAAATTCCCCAGACTGATCCGCCAATTCTACTGGTTCAGATCGATAATCCATCTCTAATTGCAGACGGCATTAGCGACCCGCGCCCGATTGATCGCACCTATCTGGCGCGCCTAATTGACAAAGCGGCGCAACTTGATATGCACGTCATTGGCTTAGATTATGTTCTGGATCGACCCCAAGTAGAAGCCGACCCGATTTTTAATACCGCTGTCAAGAACGCCACCAAAACGCAGGGGGCATGGCTAATCCAGGCCGCTGTCAAAGACGATACAGGTGATTGGCTACCGCTGGGTTCAGACCAAGCGCAGCAGGATGAGAAATGGTTTGGCGATATTCGCATGTGGGCAGAAGGGCTGTATGTGCCGATTCTGCCGCGTACACCAAAACCACTGCCGCTTGGTCACTTGATGGCTCTAGCTCACCAATTACGCAGCGAACAGCCCGATCTATCCCCTAGCGACTTGACCCAGATGACGCAGTCGGATCAGAATGTGCTGCTGGCTCAGATGGCTCCCCGCGCCGTGCTGTCGGACATTACGCTGAAATCCTATGACTGGCAGCAGTTTTGGCTCCAGCCCATTACTGATTTTTCGATTCCGCCCCAGCAGGTGTATCAGCGAATTCCCTCGGCCCAGTTTTTGCGGCTGTCGCCTGAAGACTTTGCACAGGAGTATGGACAGCGAACGATTTTGATTATGCCCGGTGGCTATGAAGAGGCGGGAGTAGACGCAATGGGTGCAGATAATCTGTCATTACCGCCCGCCATGCGCTACTGGCGGCGATCGCAACATCCCCCTGATCCGCGCTGGTTGATGCCGGGAGGAGAAGCCCACGCCTACATCATGTCTGGATTACTGAATCATAAGTTAATCGTGCCGCTTCCGGATTTGTGGCTGGTGGGGCTGTTTCTCGTATTAGGAAAAGCGATCGCAGTTTATATCGAACGCGATTCTGCCCACCGCCATCGCTGGCGAATCGTTACTCTCACAGGTTTAGGCATTTACGGACTACTTAGCCTTCAGCTTTTTGTCACCGCTGGCATTTTGCTGCCGTGGCTGCTGCCGAGTTTGGCGATGGGGTTCTACGTATTTCTTCCTTTGCCCCCCTTTGAACAGAAGACTTATGGTTAATCGCAGTGTTTTGACATTGGTTGTTCGTGGCGTTGCCGTCTTGACGCTGGGTTTAGTGATTGGTGCGCCAACGATTGCTAGGGGTGATGAACCCAAGATGCCTCCCGATTTTGGCGGCTCACGTAATCCGTTGTTTTGTGTGGTTGCTCCAGTATTGCCTCAGCGCCAGGTTTCCACCATTTGGAGCGCTAATCCCACGTTTTTCTGGGCTGGCAACATTAGCCGGATTGAAGTGACGCCTAATGATGATCGCGCCACCGTGCTCTGGAGCCACGAGCCAGCGTCGGGTGAAATGCAGGTAACCTACGACGGTGAACCCCTCGCTACGGATACGGTTTATCAGTGGGCGCTGTACAACGAACGCGGTTCACTGATGTTTACGGCTCCGTTCCAGCTCGTGGAAGCCGCAGAACATGACCAAATTGCCGCTGCCCTGACAGAACTGGAATCCGAGTTGGTGGCTGAAAACGCTTCCCAAGATGCGATCGCACTGGCTCGCACCAGTTTCTTCGCTGAACACGAACTCTGGGCCGATGCCCTGCGGGAAGCCGCTCAAGTCCCAGATGCATCCTCTCGCAGCGCCCAGTATCTCCAGGCCGTTCGCGCCGCTGCTTGTCCACAGACGGTTATCAGCAGCACGAGTAACGAATAGCGATTAGAACAAGCCTGCCTAATTACCCTTGTAAAAGCCTGCATTGGCGGTCTTCACAGCGGTAATTATTTTTGTTGGGTCACCTAATCGGCAAAAATGGGATATTACGTAGGGGCGAATGGCCATTCGCCCCTACAGGGTGTAATCCCAGCGTTCAGGTAAATTCGACTTCATCTGATATGCCATCAAACCTATCCACTCGATCTGTTTCGTCGTTACAAGCCGTCAATTTTGCTGCTGATAATCACCCACAGGTGATTTTTCTGGATGCCGTTGGTACCTTATTTGGCGTACGTGACAGCGTGGGAGTTGCCTACTGTCAAATTGCCGAACGATTTGGCGTTCGCGCCGATGCTGAACAGGTGAATACAGCCTTTATCAATAGCTTTCGGGCGGCCACCTCAATGGCCTTTCCCGACGCGCAGCCGGACGAAATTCCCCAGCGAGAGTACGACTGGTGGGCTGCGATCGCAGTTCAAACCTTTGAACAAGTTGGCCTGTTCGATCAGTTTGCTGATTTCGATGCGTTCTTCGCGGATTTATACAAACATTTCGCGACGGCAGCACCCTGGTTTGTCTATGCTGATGTCTGGGAGGCGCTGAAACACTGGCGGCAGCAGGGGATTCCGCTGGGCGTTCTGTCCAATTTCGACTCTCGCTTATATCCCGTTCTGGAAGCGCTCGAACTAGCATCCTGGTTTGATTCTGTGACCATCTCCACAGAAGTCGGCGCGGCCAAACCCGATGTGAAAGTCTTTGAAGCTGCGATCGCAAAGCATAACTGTCCCCCAGCCGCCGCCCTCCACATTGGCGACAGTCACTCAATGGACTACGAAGGAGCCACTGCGGCTGGCTTACAGGCAATCTGGCTCAATCGGCTATTCAAAACTCAAAATTAAAAACTCCTCACTCCTTACTCCTCTCGCCTCACTTTACTAACAATGATCCTGATGCCTAAGCCGTCAGGTAAGATCGCGAAGTATGTTTAGGACATCAATGAATTAGATAATGGCTGCGACCCTGAAAGAATTTCTAGAAGCCTGTGAATCGCTAGGATTACTGCGCCTGATTGTCACCAGCAGCGCAGCGGTGCTAGAGGCGAGAGGCAATATTGAAAAGCTGTTTTACGCCGAATTACCCAAAGGCAAGTATGCCAACATGCATCAAGAAGGCTTTGAGTTTCACTTGAACATGGATGCGATTCAGCAGGTGAAATTTGAGGAAGGCGAGGCCAAGCGGGGCAACTTTACCACCTATGCCATTCGCCTCGTAGATGGTGACGGCAACAATGCCCTCAGCCTGTTTTTGCAGTGGGGCAAACCCGGTGAATATGCTCCCGGTCAGGTAGAAGCGTGGCAAAAGCTGCGAGACGAGTACGGCGAGGTGTGGCAGCCTCAGCCTGTAGAAACACTGTAAGTTTATGGGTAACTATCGGTCAAAAAAGCGCAAATCTTCTAATCCACGACGCGTCTGGGTCTTTTTAATTTTTCTGGGGCTGGTGTGGATTTTTTGTACGGGAGCGGCTCAGGCCGGAGAGATTTGCGATCGCATCTCCAACTATCCCAACTGGCAGGGCAAACCGCCTGTGGAATCAGCGGAGGGAGATCTAGCCTATCCCGACTGGATCGAGGGAGAGTGGATCGTCACGACAACGCTGGTCGATTTAACGGCACCACTTGCGCCAGAGGTGACGACACCAGGATTTGAGGGCAATCGGCAGTACCTGAATCAGCCAATTTCGTTTCGCGTCCGGTTTAAACCAAACGATGTCCTGCAATCCGCTCCCCGCTTTTTGCCGCTGCCCCAGCTTGCGCCTGCCCCATTCTCAGCCAATACCCAGCACGAAATTGTGGCGGATCGAGCATTCAATGGGTTGAACTTAGCAACGGCGTATCTCGGTAAGGAGGCTGTGGTTAGTGTCAAAATTGATCCAGATTCGCCCAATCGTCAGATCACACTGCTGCGCGGCAATCGTCAGCTCACCTCAACTGTCACGGGGCGGGCCACTGAAACACCTGATGATCAGCGTTTTTTGACCACCGAAGTGTTTCAGCAGGTCTTTCGCGGTGCGCCTCAGCTCTATTTCAATGAGGTCGAAACCACTACGGCTTATACGTATCATCCCCAAGCCGATATCCCCATCATCGCCGACCAAATTACCGCCATTTATCTATCTCCCCAAGATGCTGACTATTTCAAGGCTCTGAACCATCCAGTCGCCCTCTATCGCTACGATATGGAATTTCACCACATCCCATAAAAACACTCATATTGCATTTCGACGACCTTTGTAGGGGCGATGCATTTGGTTGATCAATTTGGGATTTCGGCAACAATCTTCCGGCCAAATGCATCGCCCTTACAGGTTGGGTATTGGTTGACATGTTTGAATTGCAGCTCTGGAGGGCGAATGCCATTCGCCCCTACGGATTCCTTCGACTCCCTTTACAGCCTCTACAGCCCTTTCCCCCCTATCCACGATCCTTAAAAAACCGACAAAAACCCATACATACTGTTGAACAGCGTTACAAATTTGACATACGCTATCGTTTCTTTAAGTTCTTCGAAAGGATCGTAAGATCTGGCGGTCATGTCAGGGCATACTTAAGGGCAGACTTGGATCGGCAAAGTCCGCTCTATGCACCGCGAAATGGTTCCCCCATTTCGTCTACGATTGGATTAGAGTAAGACTATCTGATTAGACATTTGCGTTAGCATTTACAGGCTGATTGGATACTCGTTTAGATACCAAGTCCTTGCGATAGGTCTTTTAGGGTCTAGATTGAAACCACAGGTTGCATGTTGCTCCTACCTTCAGCACTTTGACTCACAGGCTCTATCGTTAACCTCTGCCCAATGGAATCTAGAGGCCAAATCCATGATTGAAATGAAGGTCGCTGGAATTGCACTGGATGCGCTTTCTCGCAGTCCGATTGTGTTGCTCCGGGATGCCGCTGACCGTCGCCAACTCCCTATCTTCATCGCGCAAGAGCAGGCAAAATCGATTATCAACGCGCTTGAAGACCAGACTCCTGTTCGTCCGCTCACCCACGACTTGATCGTCAACCTCATTGAAGAGTGGGATATGACGCTAGAGCGGATTGTGATTCACTCGCTGCGAGACAATACGTTTTATGCTGTTTTGACCCTTAAGCAAGGTGAAGTCAAGAAGGAAATTGACGCTCGCCCCAGTGATGCGATCGCAATTGCCATTCGTTTAGACAGCCCGATTTGGGTGATGGAAGAAGTGGTCGCCGAAGCTGCGATCCCGGTGGATCGCGAAGCCGACGAAGCCGAGCGGAAAGCATTTAAAGACTTCGTCTCGGACATCCGCCCCGAAGATTTTGCCCAACAGCGGCATCGATTCACAGGCGGCAGTGAAACCTCGCAGTAGAACGTTGTTAAGTTTAGGAAATAGCCATCAGCTGCGCTGGTGGCTATTTTGCTTATAACCTATGCACTATCGACGATTTGGTCAAACCGAGCAGCAGCTATCGGTGTTTTCGCTCGGTACAATGCGCTGTTTAGCTTCGGCGGAGATCTTCACGCGGACGGTTGAGCAGGCGCTTGACTCCGGCATTAATCACATTGAGACCGCCATTGGTTACGGACAAAGCGAAGTCTACTTGGGACAAGCGCTACGGGAGTTAGGCATTCCGCGATCGCAACTTTACATCACCACCAAGATTCCACCCACTCCCGATGCCGCGACGATGGCGCAGCAAATTGAACAATCGCTGGATCGACTGGGTGTGGAGTACATCGACAATCTGGCAATCCACGGTATCAATACGCTAGAACATCTCGATTGGGTCACAGCCGAGCAGGGCTGCATGAGTGCTGTGCGGGAAGCCCTACAGACAGGTCGAGTTCACCATGTTGGTTTTTCGACTCATGGATCGCTGGAGCTGATTCTGGATGCGATCGCAACGGGCCTGTTCGCGTTCGTCAACTTGCACTACTACCTTTTCTTTCAGCGCCACGCAGCGGCAATCGAGCTTGCCCATCAGCGGGATATGGGCGTGTTCATTATTTCCCCAGCCGACAAAGGCGGACAGCTTTACACCCCTCCTGAAAAGCTACGCCAGCTCTGTCAGCCCTATTCGCCCTTAGAACTCAATTATCGCTTCCTGCTCAGCGATCCCCGCATTACCACCCTCAGTGTCGGAGCCGCTGTCCCACAAGAACTGCATGAACCATTGAGCATTTGCGATCGCATTGCTCCCTCTGCCCCCCTGCCTCCCAGCGCCCAACAAGCCCTCCAACAGCTCGACCAAGCCCAAACTGACGCCCTCGGTTGCGATCGCTGCCAGCAATGCCACGCCTGCTTACCCTGCCCCGAGGAGATCAACATCCCCGAAGTCCTGCGGCTGCGAAATCTAGCCGTTGCCTACGATATGACTTCGTTTGGACAATACCGCTACCGCATGTTTGAAAATGCCGGACATTGGTTTCCTGGCAAACAGGCCAATCGCTGCACCGAATGCGGTGACTGCCTGCCCCGCTGCCCCGAACAGCTTGACATTCCTAAACTGCTATTCGATACCCACGACCGTCTGCAAGGGCCAGCCCGCCGCCGTCTCTGGGGCTAGAACTTCTATACCCTGAGTTGCACTTCTTTCTGAATGCTGAGTGGCAGAAATACGCCTCGCTCTTTACTCCTCTCGCCTCACTGCCCAATGCTTAAAACAAGCTAGAGAGACCGTTCTAACCAATCCCCCTCCAGGGGATATGCGCTATACTACGGAACCAATATGACACTAAAAAAATCTGCGATCGAAAACCGAGCGAAATCCTGAAAATCTTACTTTGCGAGCTTTTCAGGAGATTTTCTTGGATCTTCTAGCCGATTTTTTGACGACTCTGCTAGCCAAGAGGCGTATGTCTAAAATCCGACCTAACGCAGATTGCCTAGCCGGGTTGGTTTGTCAAGATAGGGAAGCGTTGACTGCTCATTTCATCGCTTCAACTCATGGGTTGAACCGGGGAGATGCTAGCACTTAACTAATGGCTGCGAGGTTGCAATAATGTGAGATTGTGGCCTCACAGCACACCAAACCCTTATCGCTTAAACGCTAAACATCATCACAAGCTAATTGACAATTTTCTAAATTAACGAACTCGTTATCCTCATATCTTGTACATGCCCATTAAGCCCCCAAAGAGGTTCGGTTGCTGCCACTGCACGGCGGCGCAAACTAGACCTCCTGGTTTTGGTGCTGGTGCAGGATGTGAGTTTTGACACTTACTTGACTGACACTATTGCTAGAGGAGTTCAACGTGGTCACTACTCCCGAAACCGTACAGGCATCTACATTTCCCGCTCAGGCCAGTGGCGATCGCGTCGCCGTTTTGCTGATGGGCTATGGCGAGGTAGAAAGCTATGACGATTTTGCCAATTACAACGAACAGGCGCTTAATCTCTTAACCGCCAAATTTGCCCCCGTTCCAACCTGGATTTATCCTGCGATCGCACGTTTGCTGGCTGTGTTTGATCTACATGAATGGAATCACCAGCACGGCAACTTCATTTCTCCCCACAACGCCATTTTCGAGAACCAGCGGGCAGGCATCGAAAAGTCGCTTCAAGAGCGCTGGGGCGATCAGGTCAAAGTCTTCAAAGCGTTTAACTTTTGCGCTCCCCATCTGCCAGAGCAGGTGCTAGCTGAAATCAAAGCCCAGGGCTTCGATAAAATCCTGATTTATCCGCTGCTGGTGGTGGACTCGATCTTTACGAGCGGAATTGCAGTTGAGCAAGTCAATAATGCTCTGGCAAAACTGGCCGATCCCGGCAGCGAACACTGGGTTAAAGGCATGCGCTACATCCCGTCGTTCTACAACGAACCCGCCTATATCGACCATTTAGCCAAAATGGTCGAAGACAAAATTCAAGCCTATCTGGCGGTGGCTCATCTACCCTCCCAGACCGGGATTATCTTGATGAATCATGGCTGTCCGCACAAGGCCAAAGGTTTCACTTCCGGCATTGCGGAAAGCCAGGCGCTCTATGAACTCGTTCGTGAGAAGCTGATGCACCGCTATCCGCTGATTTCGGTAGGCTGGTTGAATCACGACACGCCGCTGATCGAGTGGACGCAGCCGGATGTTACCCAAGCCGCCAAAAATCTAATGGATCTGGGCGCAACATCGCTGGTCTTTATGCCGATTGGGTTTGCCACTGAGAACCACGAAACGCTGCTGGATGTGGATCACATTATCCATGCCCTGCGCCGGAAGCGGCCCGATGTCACCTATGTGCAAATGCCCTGCGTCAACGACGATCCAGAATTTTTGCACATGGCGGCAAGCTGGGCGCATCCCCATATCGAAGCGCTACTCTCTGAGCAGGCGTTGGCTGTAACTCCGAGTTTAGCGGCCACGCAGTCTGCTACCTTTGAGCGCCATACCCATGCTCACGATCATCACGTTCATGATCACGGCCACCATCACCACGGCGATCACCATCACCACGATCATCACCATCACTAGCTTTGTTTAGGCAAAGAGCACGCAAAGGAGGGCATGAAAGTGCCCTCCTTTGTGGTTTGTATTGGGTTTACATTAAAAAAGCGCCAATTTGCATCGCAGTTTGTTGCAATCCATCCATCGCAATAAATTCATTGCAATAAATTGCGATCGCACTATCCATCAGGCTCCCCTCAGTAAGCTGGTAAGAAGATCGACCAAACAACCAATTTCAGGTTCGATTGGGGTTGCTGGCGGGAAAATTGAGGAGTATGAACACCTCGGATCGGCTCATAAATAATCTCAATATCGATTTCAACGTCAACATCGGTGCAAATGCGAATGCTGATACCAATGGGGCGATGCATGGCGATCTAGCGCAGCAGGAGGCCATTTTGTATCGTCAGCCAACGCATCCGGTATCCGATCATGACGGAGCAAGTTATGACGGAGCGAGTTATGACGGAGCAAGTTATGACGGAGCGAGTGACGCGATAGCCACATCAAATGTCCTACCGATATCCCCCGTCACGACCAATTCACCTGCTACCAATTCCGTCCATGCTCTAACTGCACCGACCCCGTCAGTCGTCTCCACGGTCGGACTGCAACACATGGTTTTGCATCTGTCTCCTACCGCTATCAATCGGCTTCAGGGTGCCCAGTTCCAGTTTGTCACTCAGTCGGATGCGCCCGCTCTAGCGTCGTCTACGCGGCAACTAATGGATGTACTAACTGCCCTGCTCGCGCCCGATAGCGGCTGGCCAGAGGATCAGCCCCAGACGCCGGAAAACCTACTCACTTACCTACTCGACGAAGCCCAAGACTTACAAGAGGCTTGGCAGCGAGATACAACGCTGCGTCCATCTGAGCGTCGGCATCCGGTGGCCTGTCATCTCACTGTGGCCGCGCTGGCCTCCCCGATCATTTGGAGCATCGCGGCTCAATCGCCTGTGCTGATGCAGCTTTTGGAGGGTGTGCAGGCGCGAATTTTTCAACCGGGTCAAGACTGGCACACGGGACAAATTCGGCTGGCAGTTTGGCTGACGGTTGACGTGGGCACGCGGCAGGAATCGCTCGACCTGGTGACGCAGCGTCCGTCCAGCAATCTGCTAGACAGCCAAACGCTGATTCAAGTTAAGGATCGGGAGTTTGGTGCTACTCCAACTTGGGTGCAGCGGCTTCAGCTTGAGCTAGAGTCGCAACTGACGCACCATCCCCTGCTGGATGAATTGCTGGCGGGTCTCGATGTTGAAATCCTGCTGCCGGAACAGGGGTGGCAGGCAGGTACCGTCCAGCTCCAGTACGGCTTAGAGTTTACGCCGCTAGAGCAGCAGTCTGCTAACTGGCAAACAGGGGTGGATGATGCTCAGCGGTTGGTGCAGGTTCACATTCAGAATGAGGCATGGACTGAGGTGATGGCGCAGGCCATTGCTCAGCAGCGGTTCCTGCATGAGATGGTGTGGCAGGCGTGGGATGACGATCAACCCGATCAGAAGCTCGATCCGCGCTGGCTGATAGAGTGTGCCTGCTGGGCAAGACATGATCATCAGACGAGCCTGGGCTGGTCGGCCTTGCCCAATCCGCTGAGGTTGCGATCGCTGGGCTATCGAATTTTATGGTCGATTCTTCAGGCCAGCTATCGGGCGACGCGGCTGATGGCGGGCGTCAAAGCCCAAACGTTTTCGCCCCAGCAGCCCTGGCAAACGGGCTATATCCGGTTGCGATCGCAGTTGACGATTCACACAGCTAAAGGTCGGTGGGCCTGCGATTTAAGTACGGGAACGCGGCTCAATCCCTATGCTGTAGTGCTGGATGCAGCAGCGCTGATTCAGTTTGAGGAAGCGGATGTGTCGTCTTACCTACCGACTCATCTAGTGACAGCCACGAGTCTACAGGAGCAGCTCATGCGTCAGCTCCAGCGGCGCTCACCGGAGCTAGAGGGCTGGCTGCACGGCGTTGAGATTGGCTTGCAGCCGATGGCGACCGATGGCGCAGAAAAGCGAATGGTACAGGGACGGTTACAGCTCGATCTGGCGCTGGAACTGGTGCCTAGTACTTTAGACTCGAACTCGATCCCGTCTCATCTTGCCCCCTATTCACCTGTTGTTCAGTCCTTGCCATGATTTACGTCTACGGATTTTGTGTTCCCGCTGAGGCGCTATTGCCGACGCTAAACGGTATTCAGGCCGAGGTGCAGTTTATGCATTATGAAGGGCTGTGTGCCGTGATTGAACCAGGGGTAGACTACGATGCGATCGCAGCCGATGATCAGCAGCTCATGCAGGCGGTTTTGACCCACGACCGAGTTTTGCAGGAGGTATTTCAGCATGTGACGGTGCTGCCGCTCCAGTTTGGGACCCAGTTTTACTCAGAAGAGGGACTGCTCCAGCATTTAGAAGAACACCAGCACGACTATCGGCAGCAGCTTGCCCAGCTTGCTAACCAGGGCGAGTATTTGCTGAAGCTGATTCCCGTTGAGCAGCCGGAACCGTCAACGCCTAATCAGGCCAAGGGACGCGACTATTTTCTAGCCAAGAAGCAGCGCTATCAGGCCCAAGCTGAGTATCAGCAGCAGCAGCAGGCGGAGTTGGCCGAGTTGAAAACTGCGATCGCGCAGTCCTACACCAACTGGAAGCACAGCGAACCCAAGGATGGCATCGAACGCATTTATCTTTTACTGCCCTGTGATGCCGAAGCCGATATTCAAAATCAATGCCAAATCTGGCAAGAACAGTTTCCGCGCTGGACACTATTTGTTAGCGCACCGCTGCCACCTTATCATTTCGTTTAGCCAAAACCTCAAACGGGCAATCTACGCCGCACTGGGAAATTGCTGTTCTGTAGCCGTTGCCATTTGAGTTTTCAATCGACTTAATACAAGTTGGTACCAGTCGAGTCAACGTTCTTAACGGAAAAAGCGCCGCCGCGACGCCAGGGTTGAAGACGGAGCCCCTGTCGAGCTAGACGCGTTAACCGACGATGGCTGAGAGGATTGGGGGTAGCTGCTGGGTGAACCGGGTGCTGCATTAGACGACGACTGCGTTGCCGACTGATGCGGCTGCAGCGCAATGCTAAGCTGCTCCCCTTTAACGACAATGTAGCCTTTTTCGGTGCGAATATAGAGCTTGCCACCCGTTTGGCGAACCACAGATTGCCATTCAGCAGGAATGTTTGACAGATTTGCTGATGTCGTTTCTGCGGAGGTGGAAAATCCGGTTGAAGACGTTGAGGAGAATGAGCGTTCGGCTTTACTACCTAGAGCATCGCGATTATGGGATGCTGAGAATCCAGAATTAGAGATTGGATACTGGCTAGCGCTGGGAGTGCCAAAGCGACTGATCTGACTAATTTCAGTATCACTGGCTGAGGCGTTGCGAATTTGCGGATTGCCAGCGCTAGAATGACGAACTTGCGGCGGTTGTGAACGATAAGGCGTTTGAGTCTGAGTTGGTTGGGCAATCTGCTGAGTGGTGCGTGGTTGAACGGGTGTATTGCCCTTACGCTCAAGCCAAACTACTTGGTCTGACCCCTGGAGCGCCATTTCACCTACTAGAGTTTTAATAAACAGCGTGCCTTGGTTGCAGGCGACATCTTGAACGGGATACCAATTTTCTCGGGTTCGAATCAAAAGCTGCATCTGTAAGCCCAAGTTGCGGCGCTGTCCCCGTTGCTGAGTCCACCAAGTACGCCACATAAATCGCGCTTCGGTGAGCCGGAGTCGATAGCCCTCCGGAATGGCAAGCTGCTTGAATGTTGTAAATTCAGACTGCTTCGCTGCTTCTTGTGGCGCAAACCCTTCATCCTGTAGCGCCTCGTTCAATATTGACCAAAATTCGGAATTATGGCGAACCGACACGACTGAAGCAGAATCCGTTTCAAGCGCATTCGCATGGGCCATCGTTGCGACAGTTCGACCCTTGGCATCGAGGAGTTGCCGGGCGTACAGAGTTGACGTAACTCGCAGTTCAGCATTGGCTGGATGATTTTCTTTTTCGGTCAAGAAAATCCGAACGATGTCTAGGCTGTCGAGTGGACTGCTCATGTTGGCCTCAATGCTAATCGCGTGGTGAGTTGTGTAGTGAAATTTAGGGCGCACTGCCTATCAGTGATACGTCTCCGTAGGATTACCCTGTCTTCTTCATCATAGGTAACGTCTACTACTAAAGATATGCGTGCTTGTGCGTAATATACCTTGACTTTTGGCGCAGAATAACCGTACTTTGTGGATTCTTACAGCTTCTTTAAAGAATTAATCTGAATTTTGGGTCGAGTAGTTCTAGCTGAATGGGCGGGAATACTGAACTAAGGGTTAACGTTGGTCTTAAACAGTAGGTCTATAGGATAGCGGGTGCCGCGTGGCAGGAATATGCTTACGCCTCGCTTTTTTTAAGTGCTGAGTGCTGAGTGCTGGAATACGCCTAACTGCTCACGCCTCACGCCTTACTCTTAAATGCTGAGTGCTGGAATACGCCTAACTCCTCACGCCTTACTTCTTTAATCGCAGGTTGAGTATGCAAGTATCCAAACTAGTGGCACAAGCACAACAGGGTGATCCAACTGCGATCGCAGCTTTGATTACACAGCGGCTTCAGCCTTATGGGATTGAGGCCAAGGCGCGATCGCAGGCAGCCTGTTTGCAGATTGCTTTGACCAGTGCCGCTGCGATTGAGCAAAGCTTGGTTGAGCATTGCGTTCAGGATACGTTGAAGCGACTCGATTTGACGGTGTTTCAGAACGTGCAGATTGCAGCGCGGCAGACAGGACAGGCAGCGTGGGACTGGAAGGCGGAGTTAAAGCTAGAGCAGACGGTTGGTGTTCATGATGCGGAAGACGGGTCGATCGTTCATCGGGCGGTAGGTGATGGGGTGGCGGGTGATGGGGTGGCGAATCAGCTCGCTTCATCTGTACAGCTTGAAGAGTGGCGACGGGATGCGCTGTCTGATGTTGAGATGGCTCAGCAGCTCTTGCAGCAGGCTTGTGGAGATGCGGTCGATGAAGTGATGGTGGGGATTCGCGATCGCACCTTACAAATCGGTTTGGTTGCCGATCCGGCTCCTGCGAAGGCAGACGTGCTGTTGTCAATTACGACGGAGCTGCAGCGGTGGCCGTCAGTCGCGAATCAGATTGCAACGATTGCGATCGCAAGTTATCAAACAGGGGTGTATCAGCCCATTTGGACAGAGATGCAGCCTGTCGCCACCATCATGCAGTCGTTTCATACGGTGGGGGCTGATCCAGTCACAACTCAGCCTGCGGTGCAATCCACCATAGGTGCTGTATCGTATTCCCGCTCGTCCCAAGCGCCTAAGCCTGTGGTGCAGAGCGTTTCATTTTCGTCGCTCACAGTGAAGCGGTTGGATAAAGACGGACAACGTGCGATCGCAATAGGTTTAGGACTGGGCCTGTTAGTAACGCTGCTGGGCCAAGTGCGCTTTTTGCTGCACCCGCTGATTACCACTGTGCATGAACTCGGCCATGCAGCCACGAATTGGCTGTTTGGCTACTTTGCAATTCCGGCATTTGATTTTATCTATGGCGGCGGCGTCACCATGTCGTCTGAGCAAAAGTCGGTAGCTATTGTCACGCTGCTGTATCTGGGGCTGGCCTATCTGTTTTATCGCTACTGGCGTAATGTGCTGACTGCGCGCGTGCTGCTGGGGTTGCTGCTGCTGTATCTGCTCTGCGCTCATACGCCCATTCATCAGGCTTTAATCGTCGGTATGGGCCACGGGTTTGAGCTGCTGTTTGCCATTGTTTTTCTCTACCAATCCCTGAGTGGGTTGGGTTGCCGCACGTCCATCGAACGCCCACTGTATGGCATGTTGGGAGTTTACATCGTCCTCTATGACATCGGCTTTGCCTGGAGTCTGCTGACTGATTCAGACATGCGAGCCGTTTATAAATTGGGCAAAGGCGGCATTGATAATGATTTTGTTCGGCTAGCACGAGATTATCTAGGTACCAACCTATCTGCGATCGCAGTTGCATTCCTAATTGGCAGCCTAATGGTACTGCCCATCGCCTTTGCCATCTTTCGCTATGAACACTGGGTCGCCGCTTGGCTCTATCGACTGTTCTGGATCACCAACGACACCAAGCTCTCGAAAGAGTGAGAGAGTGCTGAGTGCTGAGGATCGAGTGGCAGAAGCAGAACACGCCTTACTCCTCACGCCTCACCTCAATACCCCTATGACCGCTGCTGTACCCGCTGTTCAAATTCCTGGCGAATCTGCTCTAGCCGCTGGAGAGCCTGCTCATGAATCTCCGGATACTCCTCTTTTAACCATGCCAATAAGCTGGTCATTTGGGCATTACGCAGTTCTAAATCGGCTTGGAAGATGGAAGCCATTGCCATGTGCTTGGCATAGTCTGCGGGATGACCTTGGCTGACAAAGCTAGCCGTCAACGCTAAGAGAGCTTGTTGCCGCACATCATCTGCATTTCCCATTGACATTACCATCTCTGCCACCGCCTTACAACCGTTCATTTATGCTGATTCCAATCTATCCTTTGCCGTTTTCGTTTGGTGTTTCCGGCTCTAAATCTCAGCAAAAATTCAGACAAATGTCGGACGAATACACTAGACTCAAAAGGCGAAATTGCGTTGACTTCGTGCTGTGTCTCTACCGATTCAAATCATTCACTTGCCTGACACCTGCGATCGCATTGCCCTCTGCGGTGGCCCCTATAGCAATTTTGCAGCAGTCGAGGCGTTTTTGGCGGCAACAGAGGGGATTGAGTATCGGTTCTGCTTAGGCGATATTGGCGGATTTGGGCCACATCCTAATCGCACGATTGATTTACTGCGACAGGCCAATGTGATTTGTCTCCAGGGTAATTACGATCACGCTGTTGGTGCGGGCGAACCGGAATGTGGCTGTGGCTATGTGGATAGTCGCGATCGCGAATTTGCTCAGATTAGCTATGACTATACACTGGCGCATACGGCGGAGCATCATCGGCAGTGGATGCAAACGCTACCCTCGCTGATTCGGTTGGAGTGGCGGGAACAGGCGGTTCTGCTCTGCCACGGCAGTCCCCGACAGATGAATGAGTTTGTCTGGCAGTCCGAGACGGACGATGCGCGGATTCGGGCAGATTTAGCGGAATTTGATGTCGTCGGCATTTGCGGCACTCATTCTGGCCTTCCCTGGCTGCGGACGGTGAGTGATGCGGGTTTCTGGTGCAATGTCGGCGTGTTGGGACGACCAGCCCACGACGGGACAGCAGCGGTTTGGTATGGGATTCTAAGTTTTTCGCCCGAAGCTGAACGACCAACGCCGGAGCTAATGCGCTTAAGTTACGACGTGGCGGCAGTTGTGGAGGCTATGCAGCAGGAAGGACTGCCGCGTGAATTTTGGCAGTCGCTAGAGGAAGGCATCTGGACAACTTGTTCTACGGTTCTACCAGAGGCTGAACAGCAGGTACAGCCACGAGTTGAGGTTTCACCCAGTAAGTAGGGGCGTTAGCGATAGCCATGCCCGAAGGGCTACATGGCCATTCGCCCCTACAATCAACGCCTAGAATCGAGATTTTAACTGGAAAGGATTGACATTAATGTTGCAAGCAAAAAACTGGTTTAAGGGACTGCTGCTCGGGCTGGCAGCTCTATTCCTGGTGGTGGCCTGTAATTCCGGCTCCACGGTGAATACGGGCGCTGGGGAAGATGCCGAACTGACGGTACTCAAGTTTGGCGTTGGCCCCTACTTCCCGACGCCGAATGAAACCGCCGATCAGTTTGAGCCGCTGTTTCAAACTCTGGCTGAGAAAGTGGGGGTAGAAGCCGAAGTGACGGTTACCGAAGACTGGGTCGGCATCTCAGAAGCACTACGTTCTGGAACGCTTGATGCGGCTTGGTTAGGGCCTTGGGGCTATGTGTTAGCTAACCATAATGAACCTGCCATTAATGCGATCGCAACTGTGGAGTACAAAGAGCAGCCGTTTTACTACTCCGTTCTAATGGCCAAAGCGGATGCACCCTTTGACACACTGGATGAGGCAATTGAGATGAGTCAGTCCGGCGAAAAGCTCAGCCTCAGCTTGGCCGATGTCGGCTCAACCTCCGGTTGGCTAATTCCCACTGCCGAGTTTACGCAGCGCGGGATTGATCCCAAAGAAGTGTTTGAGTACAGTGAAGGTGCCAGCCACGCGGCCCAAGCGATCGCGGTTCTGAGCGATCAGGTAGATATTGCTTCAGATTACGATCGCAACTTGGACGTACTGGAAGCCACCGAGCGCATCAATAAAGACGATCTTAAGATCATCTGGCAATCTGATCCGCTGCCCAATGACCCGATCGCAATTCGCGGTGGACTGCCGGAGGACGTTAAAACGAGGCTGCAAGACGCGCTGGTTAACCTGAGTGCAGAAGAGGCAGCGCAAGGTTTGTTGCCAGAGAACTACACGGGCTTTGTTGCTTCTGATGGCAGCAACTACGAGCCAATTCAGGCGGCGGGCAAGCTGGTCGGCAAGCTGGACGAAGCATCCTAAGCGTTCATGGCAAAGGCAGACGAAACCCAGCGGAAACCCACGGCACCTCCGTTCGACTTGGCCGCGCGGCTAGATGCCGAATATCGCCGCAGGCGAGGTATTTGGCCGCTTTTACACCAAGGCTTTATTGGCTTCATTGCGATCGCAGTCCTAGTTGCCAGCATCCGCAAAACTGAAGTTGCGCCAGCGGAATTTTGGGCAGGTTTACCCCGGCTCAGCCGCTGGCTGACGGATTTGTGGCCGCCCGATTTATCGGAACTACCGACCTTTTTGAATGCCACGGCGGAGACCCTTGCGATCGCAGTTGTCGGTACGGTCGCGGCTATGCTATTTGCTATTCCCCTAGCGCTGCTCGTAGCGCGCAATATTACGCCCATACCGTCCCTGTCTTTGCCACTGCGGACAGGTTTGAACTTACTCCGCGCAATCGATACGGCGATTTTTGCCCTGTTCTTCGTCTCCGTCGTTGGGCTTGGCCCGTTTGCGGGCGTGCTGGGCGTGACGCTGCACACGACGGGGTCAATGGCCAAGCTGTACGCTGAAGTACTGGAAACCATTCCACCGCAGACAATTGAAGCGATTGAGGTAACGGGAGCCGACCGTCTACGCACGTTTACGTTTGCCGTTTTACCAGAAGCGCTGCCCGGATTAACGGGGATTAGCTTGTACCTATGGGAGTACAACGTCCGCTCCTCGGTCATTCTCGGCATCGTCGGCGCAGGCGGCATTGGCTATGAGTTACTGGTCAGTCTTAAACTGCTCGATTTCGGTCGGCTCAGTACGATTTTGCTACTCATTTTGGCAATGGTGAGTATCGTGGATGCCCTCAGTGCCCTGTTGCGGAAGCGTTTACAGTAAGGAGCTATGTAGTAGGGGTGGTTGTTTGCTCCAGTTGCGAAGTTGCGATCGCCATTTAGGTTGAGACAGATGGACAATTTAACGCTCCAACGCTTGACCGTTTTCAGCAGTTTCCAATGTCCTAATCAATGTGGCTACGGCGATATCCCCCTTCTCTTCCTTTCTGCTGAGGATGCCCTTGATGCCGATTCCTAGACTGAGAGCGATCGCAACTGGTCAGAAAAATCTTCAGCAGTGTAAAGAGAGAAAGAGCAAATGGTTACTGACGCGAATAGAAACGCAACCGCCTCAGCCTCGGGACAGCGCCACGATCGGGTGCGTCAGCACACATCTAGCTCCGTTAATCAAAAAATTGACGCCAAAATGATGGCTGTCATGCAAGACTATGCCCGCTGCTCGGATCAAGAAATTACCGGGCGCATTCAAGAACTGGAAAAAGAATGGGACACCGAGCGGGTGCTAGAGGCAAATGCCTCAGTCCTAGCCTTTACAGGTCTCATTCTCGGCTGGATGGTGAACTCTAACTGGCTCTGGCTGCCTGCCGTGGTGCTACCCTTTCTGTTCCAACACGCTGTCCAGGGATGGTGCCCTCCCATTCCCGTCATTCGCCGACTCGGTGTACGGACTCCCCACGAAATTGATCAGGAAAAATACGCGCTGAAAGCCCTCCGCGGTGACTTTGCAAACATCACTTCAACTGCTGTACCTGAACCAGATGAGCGGGCTGAGTCTGCGTTGGAGGCAGTGAGGGCGTGAGGCGTGAGGCGTGAGGCGTGCCGCTCAGTCCTCAGCACGCAGTACTCAGCACTCAGTTCTCAACCTTGTCGAACTAGTATTCCTATCCATGTCTAATCGAAATGTTCAAACTTCCTTTTCTACAGGAGAGGAAGAGCGCGATCGCATTCCTTGGCCGAAGCCAGCTAAACCTTTCAAAATCGCGGGGTGGCTGCTGGGGTTTGGCTTGGGCGGATTTGTGGATGGCATCGTGCTGCACATGCTGTTGCAGTGGCACCACATGATTTCGGGCCGAGTGTCGGTGAATACGCTGCCTGGCTTGCAGATGAATGCGGTGGGCGATGGAGTGTTTAGTGCCGGGATGTGGTTAATTACGGTGATTGGCTTGGCGGTGCTATGGCGCAGTATGCAGCGTGTGCCCGTGGTGCCGCTGACAACACCGGCCTTTGTCGGCTGGATTCTGATCGGCTGGGGCAGCTTCCACGTTTTTGACAGCATCGTATTTCATGCTGTGTTGAGGCTGCACCACATTCGAGAAGTGCCCAATTTTCTGGCCTACGACATTGGCTTTTTCCTAATTGGTTTACTCCTGATCGGAGTTGGATTTTTGCTGACGCGCAATCAAGTGACGGCTTAACTGTGTTTAACGATCTGCCAACAATCGCCATCTTGGGTTTGCCCGTTGTGATTGGCGCTGTATTCCTTATTCTTTTTCTAATCGAGCGAATCGATCCGCTGCGACAGCCAACTCGGCCTATGTGGGAGCGGCTGAAGGTAAATGCTGGCGTGACGGTGATTGCCGCGACGATTAATTTTGCGATCGTACAAACTGCGGCATTTTTTACCATTCAGTGGGCCGATCACGCCTCTTTTGGACTGGTGCGATCGCTACCCGTATCGGCTTGGATTAGAGGTGCGATCGCATTTCTGCTGCTGGATCTCACGTTTTACTACTGGCATCGCGCCAATCACGGCATCCCGTTTCTGTGGCGCTTCCACAATGCCCACCATATTGATCCCGATCTAGATGTTTCGACTGGATTTCGCTTTCACTTTGGCGAAATGCTGTTCTCGGCGGTGCTGCGGTCGGCGCAAGTAGGATTGATTGGCGCGTCGCTGCCCGCTTACCTGATCTATGAGCTGTTCTATCAGGCCAATACGCTGTTTCATCACAGCAACGTGCGTCTGCCCCTGGACGTGGAACGTCGGCTCAACTGGCTCCTCGTCACACCCCGCATGCACGGCATTCATCATTCTCAGGTGCGTGAAGAAACCAACTCCAACTACTCAGTCATTCTATCCTGGTGGGATCGGCTACACAGAACGCTGCGTCTCAATGTGCCGCAATCTGAAATCACGATTGGCGTTCCAGCCTATACCGATCCGGCGGATAACCAGCTGAGCCACGTTTTAGCGCTACCGTTTCAACCCCAGCGCGATTACTGGCTCAAACAGCAGCAGTTTCCGACGGCCCGCAATCCGGCTGTGTTGGGCAATAATCCAGCAAAAATGGTGAGTAATATGAAGTCCAGTTGAAAACCCATAGTTTATTTTTTGTAAAACGCTTGCTCCGCAAGCGTTTTACAAAAAATAAACTGGGTTCTTATACGCGGACTTGATATAAGTCCTAGAGATCTAAAAAGAGAAAGAGCCGCAATTGCGGCTCTTTCTTGTTCTTGAACGTCTATGTTTGAACGTTCCTAATCTTGGGTATCCTTTGGTGATTGGGGATGGCCGAGCAGTTGCTCAAATCGTTCTTTTGACCAGGATTCAGTTGAATAGGCAACAGCGCTGATGTCGGCAATGCGAATTAGCCAAACCGTCCGCTGATATGGATCTTCGTCATCTTCATCATGCCAATCGAGGTCAATATCAAACGAGGATTCAGACTCATCTGGAACGTAAACGGAGACAATTTCAAGAAATTCATGATCGAGATGAATCGGGATACCGGAAAAACCGCTGCCTAGCGCCCGTACCCAAATCTCTTGGCCCTGCTGCAAGGCTTCTTCTAGACGTTGATACAGCAGGTTGGATTTGCGATCGCGCATGGCGGGCTGATTGGAGTCGAGCCGCAGATGTTCCATGAGCTTCTTCCTCCGAAATGTCGTGCTACAGGATAATACAAACTGACTGAAGTTGTTTTAGGAAATATCATGCTTCAGTCTCGAAGTTCGGTGTAGGTTATGTGCTACACCCACCTTATTGCGTTTTAGTGCATCAGTATCGAATTTACCTCTAGAAATTTGCACATTTTGTTGATTATGTCGGTACTATACCCACACAAGCAACCCAATCCACCAAATTGCTGCGAAATTGCTTGATATTGATCGATTTTGTAGCCTTTGAAATGCCTGCATTTTTATAGATGTCGCTATAAATGTCGCTGAAATTGTGGTGATTGGTATTTTTATCCTGAAATTTTTCTAATTCGCGTCATGATGCAGCGGTGTTCGTTCCCCAGAAGGAATACACTATACCTTAACTTCAACCCCTTAACTTCCACTTAAACTTCAATACGACTTACGCCATTCGATTTGAACACGTTGGTTCTGGATGGATTTTCCAAGGCGCAGAGCGGAGGATTATCCAACTGCATAAGTTCTATTCAATTCAGTCGTGGCTTAGGATGGGGTATTGAGTCTCAATTGCGACATTTATTCTCACCAGTACGATTACGAAACACGATTATGAAACGATGCAAGCAACAAGCGAATTAACCTCTGTGGGCGCCATACCAATTCGATTTGACCAGTTTTATCGCTACGAGGAACTAACTCAACTGCTCCACGATTTTGCTGCTACTTATCCTAATCTAGTTCGAATTCGCAGCATTGGCCGCAGCTACAAAGGTCGGGATATCTGGTTGTTAACGGTGACGAATTTTGCTAGCGGCAGCGATAGAGAAAAACCAGCTCTGTGGGTGGATGGCAATATTCACTCGGTGGAGCTTGCGGCCTCAACTGCCTGCTTGTATCTGCTGCATACTCTCGTCAATGGTTACGGCACTGATCCAGAGATTAGCCGCTGTTTAGATGGCCGTGTTTTTTATATTTGTCCTAGAGTCAATCCCGATGGAGCCGAGTGGGCGCTGGCCGACCAGCCGAAGCATGTGCGCTCTAGCATTCGCCCCTATCCGGTTAGACCGCATGATTTGCCCGTAGACGGACTGGTGCAGCAGGACGTGGATGGCGACGGACGGATTCTCCACATGCGGATTCCCGATCCGAGTGGCGCTTGGAAAGTGTGTCCAGATGATCCTCGACTGATGGTGCGCCGCGATCCGGTGGAAACTGGAGGCACCTACTACCGAATTTTTCCAGAGGGCGTGATTGAAAACTATGACGGTGCGCTAATTAATCTGCAGCCGAACCGAGAACAGCTCGATTTGAACCGCAACTTTCCGGCTCAGTGGCGACCAGAACATGAACAGCCCGGTGCTGGCGACTACCCCACCTCGGAACCAGAAGCGCAGGCGCTGGTGCAGTTTGTCACTGAGCATCCTAACATCACAGGTGCGATCGCATTTCATACCTATGGTGGCTTGCTGCTGCGGCCCTTCAGCTACCGAGCGGATGAGGAACTTGATACGCAGGATCTGCGCGTCTACAACCAAATTGGTCAAAAAGGCACAGAGCTGACCCAGTATCCTGCCGTCTCGATTTATCACAAGTTTCGTCCTGACAAAGATGTCGCCACGGGTGCCTTTGACGATTGGATGTATGAGCATCAGGGCGTTTTTGCCTGGACGGTAGAAATTTGGAGTCCTCCCCAGCAAGCTGGTCTAAGAGATATTGATTTGGTGGCTTGGCGGCAGGATCACCCAGTAGAGGACGACCTGAAAATGATGCGCTGGGTCGATCAGGAACTGGGCGGGGAGGGCTATGTAGACTGGTATCCGTTTGAGCATCCCCAGTTGGGCACGATTGAGCTAGGCGGCTGGGACTGGATTCGCACCTGGGCCAATCCGCCCGCCTCTCATCTGGAACGGGAGGTGGCGCTGTTTCCCAAATGGCTGGTGTGGCACTTGCTGATTTCGCCCAAGCTGGAGCTGTGGCAGGCCGAGGCTCAATGCTTAGGCGACGATATCTATGCAGTGCGGCTAGTGGTGCAGAATACGGGCTGGCTACCCAGCTACGTGACGCAGCAGGCCAAGCAGCGCAAGATTGTCCAGGGCTGCCGAGCGGAGATCCACCTGCCCGCAGCGGCTAAGCTGCTGTCGGGTAAGCCCAGCGTTGATCTCGGTCAGTTGGAAGGCCGAGCCTATAAGCGACCGCTGCCCTATGCCGACGTGACGGACGACCGCGCTAAAGCCGAGTGGATTGTGCAGGCACCTCCTGGCACTCAAATTTCCCTCACAGCCCAGCACGACCGCGCAGGTACCGTTCGCGCCACCGTGACCTGTTTGCCAGCAAACGATATTACCTGACCGAGCGAACATGACCGAGCGACATACTGACATTCTGGTGATTGGCGGCGGCACGGGCGGCACGGCAGCAGCCATCCAAGCAGCGCGACGTGGCGCACGGGTAATTTTGGTCAGCGAGTATTCCTGGCTGGGCGGCATGCTTACCGCCGCAGGCGTAGCGGCTCCCGATGGGAACGAACTGGCTGTCTTTCACACCGGACTGTGGGGGGCGTTTTTGCGCGAACTGGAGCAGCGCCAGCCAGAAGGACTCGATCACGCCTGGGTCAGCTTCTTCACCTACGATCCAGCAATTGGCGCGCAAATCTTTGCCGATTGGGTGGCGGAACTGCCCAATCTGGAGTGGATTGTGGGACGCACGCCGACTCAGGTTTATCGCCAAGGGAATCGGATTCTCGGCGCACAGTTCCAAGATTTGAGCATTTACGCCCAGATCACAATAGATGGCACTGAACTCGGAGATGCGATCGCACTTTCTAGCACCCCTTACCGCTGGGGTTGGGACGAGTTTGATCCACCGGAACCAACAATTCAATCTGCTTTACAGCGCGATCCAGACCATCTGCGGCATCTTCAGCAAGCGTATCCCGTCCAGTCACCCACTTGGGTCGTGATTATGCAGGACTACGGCGCAGGGCATGCCGCGCCGCCCATTCCCGCTCCGCCTGGATATGCTGCCGCTGCCTACGAGAATGCCTGGACAGGCTACGGAGCTGACTCCTTTCTCAACTATGGCTGCTTACCCGGTAATCGGTTCATGATCAACTGGCCGCAGGCTGGCAACGATTATAGTCAGCAGTTGAATCGATTAATTGAGTCAGAATCGGCCCGCCAAGAATTTTGGCAGGAAGCGAAGCACTACAGCCAGGGATTCGCTCACTTCATCCAAACTGAAATTGACCCGCGCTATGGCCTAGCTGAAGACACGTTTCCCACAGTGCCCAATTCGCCTGGTGGTGGGGCCTTTGCTCTTTATCCGTACTATCGTGAAAGTCGGCGCTTAGTTGGCGTTACGACCATCCGCGAAACCGATATCCTGCCCGTACCAGGCGGACAGGCGGCGCGTTTACCCGTGAATCAACAGGGCGAAATGAGCGCGATCGCAGTTGGCAACTACGCCAATGATCACCACTATCCCGGTGATGCGTTACCGCTGACGCCCAAATCCATCCGCTGGGGCGGTCGCTGGACAGGAACGCCGTTCACGATTCCCTACGAGGTACTGGTGCCGCAGCAGGTGGATGGTTTACTAGCTTGCGACAAAAACATCTCCGTTTCCCACATTGCCAACGGCGCAACGCGGCTGCAACCCGTCGTTTTAGGCATTGGTCAAGCCGCAGGCATGGCGGCAGCGCTCTGTATTGAACAGGGCATTCAACCCCGCGATTTAAATGTGCGATCGCTCCAGCAGGCATTAGTCCACGACCCCACAGCACCAGCGGCAGTGGTGCCAGTGCTCAACGTGCTGCCGACCGACCCCGATTGGGCAGACCAGCAGTTGTTCTACTGCCAGTTTCCCGAAAAATATCCGGTAGACGGTACGGTTCCAGAAAATCAAGGCATCTTTGCAAAAAATTATCGTGATCGTAGGGGGGAAGGGGAAGTCGCCCCCCAAACAACCCCCCCCCCCTCCACCCCCAAATAGTTGGAACACCACCCCTCCCACCAAAGAGCACAAGAAAC
>CBKWJC010000080.1:0-30928 GCA_966674685.1 uncultured bacterium | reverse complement strand
TGGCCCCACAAGACCAACCCCACGAAAGCTTTGTATTCCCTGAGGAGGTTCTGCCTCGCGGTAACGCACTGTAAGCATCAGTGGGTAAAGCTATAGTCCTAAGCATTAAAGGACTTTGAATAAGGGGATGTGAGCCAGTGGCTCGCATCCCCTTTTCAGATTTCGCACCCTAGTTTTCTCTTGCATCTCGCCATATCCGAGCCTGAATCTCCACTCAAACGAATCCCTTTCCCCCTTGCACTTTTCCCCGAGGAATAAATTTGTATTGCTCCGTTTCCAGTTTAGGTGTGCTATCGTACCCGTAAGCCTGTAGACAGGTAATGTTGTTCGAACAACAACCGTTAGGAATTAAGGAGGTGATGCCCATGCAAGATAGTAGTAAACGCAAGGGTCACCAGGTTGAATTGAACCGGCTGTGTGCCGGGGCTGTTCTCTAGGAAGTAACAACGATTTCCTCTTCGGAGTGAGTTCTGAGTTTAATCTAGAGTTCCTTCCGGCAGTCTGGTCAACCTGTTGATCCGCTACACCGCTCTCATCCAACGAAGAGTTTGCTTTTGTAAGCTTTTCCCCAGATGGGAGCGGATAGTCTTTTAAAGGACTTTTTCTTGCTCCACTTCTCCGTCAGTTTCCTATCAGTCTATAGATGATGGGTGACACTCGCTCCTTAAGCTGCAACCATAATTGGCTATTGGCGCGATAATCTCCATTACCGCTAGAGTGAAGTGGAAGACGCAAATTCTTGAGGTCTATGAAATATGGCTAACTTACTGTCTCAAGCAGAAGTGACAAATAAGCTCAGTAAATTAGACGATTGGACTCAAGAGGGGCAAACAATTCAAACAACCAAGACGTTTGATGGTTTCGTGGATGCGATCGCATTTGTCAATAAGCTTATTGAGCCAGCCGAAGCAGCCGGACATCATCCTGATCTCTCAATTTCCTATAACAAAGTTACGATTTCTCTTACGTCTCATGATGCTGGTGGGCTAACGGATGCTGATTTCTTAATGGCTCAAACCATCTCCAGCTTGTCCTGACAGCAATCCCAGCACAATGGGTTGCTGGAATACTCAACGTGAGTAACTGAAGCGCTCCGATGAATAAATTTATAAAATCAGTCACTCGTTACCGCAAAATCTTTATGTTCAAAGGCTACTCGTTTCCAAATGTGTCTGCTAAGATGAATTCGGAGTGTGAAGTTATGCTGTATCAGTCAGATTTCTCAGTTTAGTCATTCATTCAGCCTATAGAGTGTATTTCTGAAGTAGTGCATCTGATTGAATAGAACAGCAACTTGAGATAGGGAGCGGCTAAGCCGCCACGTCAAAGTTCGATTGTGTAACCTAGTCTCTTTAGAACAGGTGTGAGGATAATATGTCAAAAGTAATTTGGAAATCCTTGCTAGCTAGCCCCGTTTTGTTGGGTGCGGCACTAGCATTTTCTGGATCTGCTGTTGCACAGGAAGCTACTGTAGATAGCTCTGTCAGCGTTACTTCTCTAGAGCAGATCAATGAATATAGTGCAGAGGGAAGCAACAACGTTGCTCAGGTGACCTCTGTATCTCAGCTTTCAGACGTTCAGCCGACTGACTGGGCTTTCCAGGCTCTCCAGTCTTTGGTTGAGCGCTATGGTTGTATCGCAGGTTATCCCGACGGAACCTACCGGGGTAATCGCGCAATGACTCGCTATGAGTTTGCTGCTGGTTTAAACGCTTGTTTGGATCGCATTCTTGAAATCACTGGTCTAGGTGGCGTAACCGAGGAAGACTTGGCTACCATCCGTCAGCTACAGGATCAGTTCGCTGCTGATCTAGCTGTCATCCGTGGCCGCGTTGATTCTTTAGAGTCTCGCGTTGCTGAACTTGAAGCCAACCAGTTCTCCACAACAACCAAGCTAAACGGTGAAGTCATCTTCAACGTCTATGGTGGTGGACAAGATGAAGACTTTGTTGGTTTACTGCCTGGTGCAGATAATCGATTCAATGGTAGCCTTCCTCTTCTTCCAACAGATGCACCTGATGAGGAAGAAGTCGCTTTTGGCTATCGTGTTCGTTTGAACTTGGATACCAGCTTCACGGGAGAAGATCGTCTGCGGACTCGCTTGCAGGCTCGTGATCAGCGTGCTCTCGCCAGTGATCCACTAGGTTTCTCATTTGGTACAGGCGCTAGCAGCGATATCGTTCTTGATGACCTGTTCTATACCTTCCCACTGGGTAATCGTGCCGAAGTTATTATCGGTGCTAACAGCCTAGGAGTAGATGACTTCGTTGCTAGCACAATCAGCCCGCTCGATGATTCTGGTGGTGGCGGTCTAAATGACTTTAGCGGCCCCATCCAATATGACTTATTCGACAATGGTGATGTTGGTGCAGGTGCAATCGTTCAACTGACTGATAACCTGAGTCTGGACTTTGGCTACACCGCTGGTGAAGCCAATGATCCTAGTGAAGGCGCTGGTTTGTTTAATGGTGATTATAGTGCGGTTGGTCAGCTAACCTATCTGTCTGACTTCATTGATGGTGCATTAACCTATGTCCACAGCTATTCCGGGCTTGGCTTAATTCCTGGTATTCAGCAAGGTGTTTTAGATGGCACTTATACCGAAGCCTTGGCACCATTAGGTTCACCTCGTGGAACTGTTGGCAATACCTATGCTGGACAAGTCAACTTCAAGTTTGGTGGTGTTCAAGTTGGTGGTGGATTAAGCTACACCGATACAATTTTGCTTGAGACTGGCAGCTTTGATGTTTGGTCTTGGAACGCAACCTTAGCATTCCCCGACTTGGGCGGAGAGGGTAATCTGTTAGGTATCTATGGTGGTCAGCTACCTAGCTTTGGCCCAGCTTTGAGCTTCATTGATGGCATCAATAGCCTGGATCAGCAGTACTTAGTAGAGGCTTTCTACAAGTATCAGCTAACCGATAATATCTCCATCACTCCTGGTGTTATTTGGGTAATTAACCCATTCTACTCTTCAGAGAATGAAGATACAGTTATCGGCTCTTTGCGGACAACTTTCCGCTTCTAAGCTGGCTTCTATCTCTAAACAAGTTTAGCTAAATAATCGAAGCAGCCTTGCTCTAGCAAGGCTGCTTTTTTTATTGCAAATTTTGGCAAAGTCTTATGATAATCCTGCAATCCCCAGTGGAGAACCGGGATATACTAATATCGAAATCTATTGCTGAAAACTAAGCTGATCGGTAAAGTGCATGCGGTATAGGAAATTTCACAAATCAACTTAGTTTCTCAACTAGATTTAGAACAACCATTA
Source organism: uncultured bacterium (assembly GCA_966674685.1). Taxonomy (GTDB): domain Bacteria; phylum Cyanobacteriota; class Cyanobacteriia; order Phormidesmidales; family Phormidesmidaceae; genus Thainema. The sequence continues at coordinate 27,658 of CBKWJC010000080.1, read as the reverse complement.
TTGGCAGTATCTGGTGCTCACGCGTGGAACTTTCGAGCAAGAGCGAATACGCGATTTTAGCTTTGATGGAGTTGACAACACATTACGAAAAAGGCGAGCCGATTCAAATTCGTCAAATTGCTGCCCAGCAAAACATTCCTGATCGCTATTTAGAACAACTTTTAGCTATATTACGGCGCGCTGGTTTAGTTCGTAGTCAAAGGGGAGCAAAGGGGGGCTATCTATTGGCGCGTGAACCTTGGACGATCACGATATTAGATATTGTTAGCTGTATCGAAGGTTATGAGGCCAAGTTTGCAGAGAGGCAAGCTGCGATTGAGTCAATTGAAAATGTTTTAATTGGCGACATCTGGCAGGAGGTCATTCAGACGACGGAGGCTGTGCTACAGAAGTACACGTTAAAGGATTTAGCGGAAAAGCGCGATGCGAAACAGCGCCAAGACATCATGTACTACATCTAGTCCATCTAACTCCAAGATTCCTTATGCGAATTGCAAGTAATATTACAGAACTGATTGGTCAAACTCCACTCGTTCAACTCAATCGAATTCCTCAAGCAGAGGGATGTGTTGCTCAAATCGTGGTGAAGTTGGAGAGCCTAAATCCCTCCGCTTCCGTTAAAGATCGAATTGGCATCAGCATGATTGAGACGGCAGAGCGGGAAGGACTGATTACTCCAGGAAAAACAACGTTGGTGGAGCCAACATCAGGCAATACAGGAATTGCGTTGGCAATGGCGGCAGCAGCGAAAGGCTATCAGCTCATTTTGACGATGCCGGAAACAATGAGTTCTGAGCGACGTGCTATGTTACGTGCTTATGGTGCTCATTTAGAGCTGACTCCTGGTGTTTCAGGCATGGCGGGATGTATTCAGCGGGCACAGGAGATTGTTGAAACTACACCTGATGCTTACATGCTGCAGCAGTTCCAGAACCCGGCCAATCCTGCGATTCACCGTAAAACAACTGCAGAAGAAATTTGGAACGATACAGATGGCCAGGTAGATATTTTAGTGGCTGGAGTGGGTACAGGAGGGACGATTACGGGAGTGGCTGAGGTGCTGAAATCTCGTAAACCCAGTTTTCAAGCGATCGCAGTTGAGCCAACGAGTAGTCCAGTTTTGTCAGGGGGTAAACCTGGCTCGCATAAGATTCAGGGTATTGGTGCTGGGTTTATTCCTAACGTTCTCAGGATTGACTTAATTGATGAAGTTGTGGCGGTTACTGATGACGATGCGATCGCATATAGTCGTCGTTTAGCACGAGAAGAAGGGTTGCTATCTGGAATTTCCAGTGGGGCAGCACTTTGTGCTGCGATACAAATTGCCCGTCGTGAAGAGAATCAGGGCAAACTAATTGTTGTTGTACAGCCCAGTTTCGGAGAGCGGTATTTGAGTACGCCTCTGTTCCAAGATTTGGAGCTAGCTGCTCCAGTATCGGCTCACTAGCGGGATTGACTGTTAAAGTCAAGATTGTTGATTCCGGAAATTCGAGTTCTAATAAACATGGGTTGATGATAGGTGCAGGCTAAAACATCAGCTTGTTGTGGTGATGGATTTTGCCAAAGAATCTGGCAGTAAAAACGAGTTAGTTCTGTTGCAAATCGATAATTCTAACCCGATGTGAACTTTGAAACTGGAGTGATGGAGCTGTTATGTCGCTCCCTAATCATTATCAAACGTTAGAAATTGCCGATTCGGCTTCGCAAACTGAAATTCGGCAAGCCTACCGCCGTTTGGCTAAACAGTATCATCCGGATAGCCAAAGCCAATTTTCGGATCATGATCGAATTACCCAGATTAATGCGGCCTATGAAGTTTTAGGTGATCCAGGTCGCCGATCAGAGTATGATCGCCATCGTTGGCAGTCAGCACAGCTAGAGGCTGCTGGCTTTGCTGCGAATACTGCTCAACGAAGTCGTCAACAACGAGCAGCTGATGTTCAAACTCACTATCAGCAGCGACGTGAAAGCAACTATGCTGCTGATGCTCAGTTTGATCAGTGGATTAAACAGGTTTATCGACCTATCAATCAGCGGGTGAATCGGATTGTTAAACCGCTGCGATCGCAGATCCGTGAATTATCAGCCGATCCATTTGATGATGAATTAATGGAAGGGTTTCAGGCATATCTGACGGAGTGCCGCCAGCAGCTTGAGGATGCTCAGCGAATTTTCCAGTCGATGCCTAATCCAGGCACAGTAGCAAGCGTTGCGGCTCACCTGTACTACTGCATGAATCAACTGGAAGATGGCATCGAAGAGTTAGAGCGCTTTACGATGAATTACGACGATAGCTATTTGCATACAGGCCAGGAGCTGTTTCGGATTTCGTCTGGATTACGAAAAGAAGCACAGGAAGCGCTACGCAGCGTGTCCTAAATTTGAGAGATTGTAATCCTGATTTGCCGTTTCCCTCTCCAGGGCAAATCTGTTATGATGAGAAACTGGGTTTGTTATTTTTAGATTGTAGTAAGAAGACTGGAGCGCGTTATGGGTCGCAAATGTCAATTAACTGGAAAAAAGGCAAATAATGCCTACGCTGTTTCACACTCTCATCGTCGAACCAAGAAACTGCAAGAAGTGAATTTGCAGGAAAAGCGTATCTGGTGGCCACAAGGTAACCGCTGGGTAAAGTTACGGATTTCAACTAAGGCTATCAAAACACTGCAGAAGAAGGGCATTGATCAGTTTGCCCGTGAAGCAGGTATCGATTTGAACAAGTACTAATTTGCGATCGCTTTTTAGTATTTGGTGAAACCATCTACTTCTAAACCGCTTCAGCAAATTACGCCTATTTCTTCTCCGTGTGAACACGGAGATTCTTGATAAGCAGGAGATTGTCTCCTGCTTTTCTTTTTGAGTATATTTAGTGATCGATCTACTCAAAGAAGTGGGTAAGCTAGGGGGGTCTAAACTTTACATTCGTAAAGATTTTCATTAGTTAGAGCAGCGATGTCTTGCTCTGTGAGCCATATAGGCAGCTATAGGTACCATGGGTATCAATTCCGCGCACTCCAGTTTCTTGGCTCGGTGACTCAGATCGCACCGATAAATAGGATATCTGTTTATCCTAGAGTCGGCTCTGATCAAGTTCATCACTAGACTCTGAAGCTCATCTTAACTGTGTGCGTTAAATTTGGTTTTGGATCACGCCTGCTTTTAATCATCATCTAATTGTCTAATTTTAGTTACTCACCTTTAGTCGAATCATTCACCTTTTAGTCCGTTCACCTTTGGGTCATTGCCAAAAGAGGAACTATGTTTACTCGTCTTATTCGTCGTCTATTTCGATCTGCCGGGGAGCTATTACAGCTTCTAGTTTCTATTCCGCAGCGCATTGCATCTGCGATCGCAACTTGGTTTATCCGCCGAGCTATTCGAGCAAAGCGCGGTTATCGGCGTTCACCCCAATGGGCGAACGCTGGTTTTGTGTTGCCGACTGCGGTATTGCTGACACTCGTTGTGGCACTTACGGTTGGGGCATTAACCTTCCGCACCTTTAGCCGCACCTCTGATGTCATCACTGAGCGGCAGCAGCGAGTGATTCAAAACGCTGCCACTCCTGCTATTGATCGGGCTAAGGCCAAGATTGAAAGGCTGTTTGAGGACTCCCGCTATCCCGGAGGCGTCCCCTCCAGTGATGTCCTCATCAGCATGATCAAGAATGAGACGGCGAATGGTATTACGGCTTTGCCTGATAATCCCTACATCTTTCCAGATGAGACAGCGGTTGACACGGGTTCTGCCGCTCTGACCTGGAAATTTGAGGACGATGCCGGACACGACATCATCTACTCCATTACGATCGATGACGAGACCCCGGATGGTTCGGTTTCAATTGCCAGCTCGGATGCGGATAAAGCAGCTAACGGCGTTGTTCGCAATGGCCCAATTAGTATGCAAGAACTGCGAGCCGCTTGCGAACGTTCAAATTTTTCAAGAGAACCGGAAGGTGGATGGTATCCCGTCAACACAGCTGATGTGCGACGAGTATTCCAAGTTGATGCCTACGTTGCAGACGAGAACAATGGGCGAGTTGCGGCTTTAGAATTCCAGCAAGACCGTCAGGTGAGTCGCGGCAATAAGTGGGGAGCTTGGTTCCGCACAGACTTAGAGGTTTTCCCGCTGCCTAACTTCATGTGGAACGGTGCAATGCACACCGAAGGCAGCATCATTGCTAAAGATAATATCTTTGCTCACTTAGTCTCCTCGCCTGCATCCTGTGTCTATAGCAAAGACGCATCTGAAATCACCTCTGCTGAGTATCTAGCAGGGGACGAGTCTAATGACGAGACGGCCTATACAGGACAGTTTGTATTTGGTGTTATTGGCGCAGACAATTTCACCGGATCAGATTCTAAATTCCATCTGTTCAGTGAAAATGGCCCGATTACCGATGGCACCTCTGTATTCAATGCGAATAAGGATTCAGTCACGGGTACATCAGTGAGCGCTATTTCGCTTAATCCAACTGAATTATTTACCAATAACAAATCGGTTGAGCGAGGAACAGGTTGGAATCGTGATCCGGCCTGGGACGAGGATGGTACGGCAAATAACAAGCTGAAGGTTGGTCGTCTCGATAATAGCAAGGTACCGATTCCGTTCTTGGATGATACGTTCCGCGCTGACAACCGCTTTGGCCCCAAACCTGAATATAAAGACCGCAACCCAGACCAGTACAATCTCATCACAATTGGGGAAGTGATTGGTGATGATATTCCATCCACTCGAAACGATTTGCTATCCCTGGATGGCGGCGAAGGAACCGAATTTGGTTTAGATGGTTATTGGGAACGTCGTGCCTTAGTTCAGGGTGTTCGTACAATTGTCGGTGAGCGCTTAGAGCTAGGTAATACCTTCGGTTGGCAAGGCGCAGATAATGCTTTGAGAAATAAGACGGGCGACCTTAACGGTGATGGTGTAATTAATGCATCTGATGCAGATCCAACATTGTTGACTCCGGGTTATCTAACCGAGCCTCTCTATCCATCGGCAACTGCACCCACTTTTTCTCAGACTTTTGGCGCAGATAACTCGTCTACGTTCCAGCAAAACCGCACGCTGCGGGATAACCTGGCCGCTGTTCAGGCAATGGCTGTTTATCGCTATAGTGAGGGTGATCTCGGTAGAATTCCTATGGCTTGCGTTGCGGTAACTAGCCACAACGGCACTCAGCAAGCCAACATTAACAGCAGAACGTTTGGGACTGTTAACATTGACGGCACCGACTTTGTCGAAACTAATTTTCTCAGTGGCAAAGGAACAAATGGCTGGGAATTCCCCTTTGTTGCCACATCAGAATCAGGCTTTTCTAGCATGATTAGGCCTGATGAGCCAATGGGTCGAGCACTCAGAAACCTAGCTCATTTCGCGGGTGATCCCAACGGTGGCGCACCCTCGTTCCCACACTCTCAGGACAATGCAGACACCTATCCCAACGACTACATGAAGATGTGGGGTGACTTTTCAACGCTGCGTCGCATTTTAGATAGTGGTGTAAGCTATGACAACCTAAGTCCTGCTGACAAGTCCACTCTGCATACGGCAGCCTGCACGATCAGCATGTTGGCCTACAACTTAGAGCTTCAGAACCAGAAGATTGATGGTTTAGATGCTGAGTATGCTGAGCTTCAAGCTCTACTAGGGAACGTAAACAATTTCGCTCTTGAAATTTATAAACTCATGGACGAATCGGGAGATGAGTTTTTCACAGGTCCAGCTACCGATCCTAATAAACCCGCAGGGGCGATTGCAGCACTGCATCCTGGGCAAGCACAGTATGTTCCAGTTGCTCCCTCTTCCTGGAATGACACGATCAACAACTCTAATCCTGCCGATCCAGCTAACTACATCAGTACATGTACAAACGACCAGCTTGGAGTGAATCGATATTCTGCTGCCTGCGATGCAGCCGATTATTTTCAGACTTTGGGTCGTGTAGATGCTGATGGTAATCCTGTTCCACTTACTTTGAAAGAAATTGAAGCGGCTGTTTTAACTCAAGTTTCAGCCCCACAAAGAGCTGTATTTAGACAGAGGTTCGCTTTATTAGAGAGTTTTGTTAACACTACGCTAGCTGAATCATTCCAGGTTCTCCGAGATCGGACTTTAGGCTTTAAGTATGGTGCAGCTCCGATTCCCTCAACTTTCTATACCAGCAATCTTGTTAACTGGAATCCAGATACAGGAATTACAGGTAATGTATCAAACAGCAACAGTATTAGTTTCGGATTGAAAGTTGGCTGTGACCCAGACATTTTTGACAAATTCTTAGCTCAGGGCAATAACAGCAACAATCAAGGTCAATCGGCTAGAATGGCTGCTTTGTCTCTGGCCTTCTGTAATGCAAGTGTAGACACCTTTAAGGTGCCAAAGTATCCATCTCTCTATTACCTGTTCCCAGTCGTTGATCATGATTTGTATGGTGCCGCAACAACAGGTGCAACAGCCTACAACTACAACCATACTCAGCCTGTGTCCGAAGAATATATTCACAATGACTATGTTCAAGATAGTCAGGGAACTACTACCCTCTACACCTACAAAGCTCTCAAACCTGGGCAAGACGGTTTGGTTGGCTTCAACAATATTGATATAGAAGCTGGTCTCTTAGCACTCATTGGCGACGGTGATAATACCTTCGAACTTACTGACAGTCCTGCTTTCGCCGATTGGGAACTGCCCCACGATCCAACTCCTGATGCAAATGCACCCAACATCATCCTTGAGGAAGAGGAAAATGCAAGTGGTGCTGTCACTAGAACACCACTTGCAGCAGTTCCCTTCATGGATCATCAATACTACGATGGCCGTGAACTCATGAACCTGCGTATGCTGGCTTACGATTTGAGCTTGTTAACCGGGGCTGGTGAAGGTGACTTCATCCGTGATGATGAAACTGTTAACGACATTGGTTCTGTAATTTATGCCTTCCGCGAAGATGCAGTTCGCGAGGATGAAATTATTCGTCCAAGTGGTCAAGATCCAGCAATCACAGCGGCCAACGGCATTTCTACCAAGCCAGTTGACTTTGTAGCCGACCCTGGTCGCCGCGCTCACGGTTTCGCCCTCATCCGAGGTGCCGATCTCAATCGCGATAACAATGCAGGTATGACTTTTGTGACCGACAACAGCGTCATGATCCAAGGCAACTTTAACCTGCACAGTGGTAATGGTGAAGTTAGCGGCATCATGGAAGAATTTACCGATACCCTTATGGCCGATGTCAACTTAGGGGCTAACGGTAACGCTACGGCTTATACCACAGCGTTCTATGGTAGAACCGAGCTGAATGATGACTTTGCTGAACCAACCCAAGATCACTGGCGACCTGTCGAAATTTTGGGTGACTCGGTTGTCTTTGTTTCAGATGGATTCTTGTCGAGTGACCCTGCGACCAGCAAAGCGGGCACAGTTGACCGAGGTTTCGTCAACAACAGCGGTAAGTCCTATCGGGCAATGCGATATCCCGATCCTGTCCCAAACCCAGCACCAGTTTGGTACCGGGAAGGCCAGATACTCCTAAACCCGTCCGCTAGCACTTTCAATGCTGAGCGAAATGCATTGCCAATTGAGTTTAACCGGGATGGTTATCCGGTCTTTTGCTCCGCGAATGCAACGACCTGTTCGCGTTCCGATGCAACCAACGTCTATACGACTCCCTTCTTTGTCATCAATGCTGGCAACAACGCCAACAGAATAGGCCAATTGCCAGATGCTGGCCCGAACAACAGCAGAATTTACATCAATGCCACTGTTGTTTCGGGTATCGTTCCATCACAAGCTGGACAAAGTAATGGTGGACTGCACAACTTCCCGCGCTTTGTGGAAAATTGGGAAGACGTTGATGTTGTCTTCGCAGGTGCCTTCTTCCAGCTCAACTTCAGCACCTATGCGACCGCACCTTGGGACGACAACCCTGGTTTAGGATCAACAGGAGGAAATTTTGTTTCTAACTTCTACTCGGCACCCAACCGTCGCTGGGGTTATGATGTCGGCTTACTTTATGCCCCTGCTGGTCCAGTCGCTCAACGATTTGTGACACCCAGCAGCAATCGCAGCGAGTTCTACCGAGAACTTCCCTCTAACGATCCGTACATCGATAGATTGCGTAACCTGCTAGCAGGCTGATTACACTAAGCAAACCAACCCATATCAGAGAAAAGGACTCGCAATCATGAACCAGGCAACGGCACTCAAACTCCTATGGCATTGGTCAAACCAATCCACTCTTTCCCGGAGATTGAACGGGGGGGCAGTTCGCCCCTCCTCCACGGAAGATGGGGTAACCCTACTTGAATGTATTATGGCGATGCTCGTCATCGTGGTTACTGTCACGATGATCACGCCGCCCATCTTCCTGTCCGTTGCCACCCGCGTTCAAAACCAGCGCATGGAGCAGGCTATGCAGCTTGCCCAAGCAGAACTCGATCGAGTCCAACTCATCGTGGAGCGGGGCGATTACACCACCGCCAATTTGCCATCTGTAACCACTGCGGCAGACGTTAGACAGACACCCGCTCCTAGTGGCACAACTGATACTCGTGCGGATGCCACGGTAGATGATGCCTACACTGTCGATGTGAACAATGACGGTGATTTTGACTATGCCGTTCAGTTTTTCCGAACCGAGGGCCAAAGCAACGCTAGTGGCGATGTGTTGGTTTTTGATATGGGTGTCAGAGTTTACTCAATGATGGCTTTTGAAGACGGAAGCACTCGATCTACCGAACAAGCCCCAGCCCTGTTCACCTCTGGTTCGGGTTCACAGGCTTCTAGACCGTTATCGGTTATGTTCACAACGATTGCTCGTGGTGACTCTTCCGATTCATTTGATGCCATCAAACAATATCGGACTCCAGCTCCATAAGCTCCATCGGATACTTGGTGCTTAAAAATAACCTCTCACCGTATCGTCTCCTGCTCATCTACATACTGGTTTTGCTATGGCTAGTCATTCCTTTTCGCTCCGCTTTCACAAATTTCTCAAGTCACGGCGGCGTGCTCATAACCAGGGTTTCACCTTAACCGAGCTACTAGTCTCAATCATCATCAGTGCTCTGATTGTTTCAGGCTTGCTTTACTTGGTCGTTGAGCTACTCGAAAATGATGCGCGTGAATCAGCTCGCAATGAAACCCAGCGTGAGATGCAGCTCGCAATGAACTACATTGCCACTGATTTGCGGGAGGCGGTTTATGTCTATGACGATATTTCAACGATCGAAGATTACCTGCCAGAGTTTGGTGCGGGCGTAACACCTGTTCTGGCATTTTGGAAGCCAGAATATTTCACCAATACTGATTTAGCGGCTTTTGATTGCCCTAATAACTTGACGGAAACCATTTGTTTTCGCCGCAGCGCCTACGCACTTATTGTCTATCTGCAAGAAGTTAATCCAGGTGATCCTTGGTCTGGACAATCTGTCATTCGTCGCTATAGGCTCCCTCAGTACAGCAATCTTGCAACCTTGACAGAATCGCAGGGGTATGTTCCTCCTACAGGAGAGGTTACATTTCAAAGCTGGCCTTTCAATTCAGATGGCGACAACTTACAGGATGAAGATCCGGAACCAGGCAATCCCCCTGTTCTGGTTGATTTCGTAGCCAATCCAACTGTAGGGAACGCTAGAGATTGTGAAGATCCCACAGCGTATACCCGATCTCCTGCAAATTCAACAAGCTTCTATGCCTGTGTGCGGGAAGGTGATCCTGATCCGACTTCGGGAAGTCTCCTAAATACCAATCAAGATGTCTTCGTCTTTCTTCAAGGTGATGTATCCGGTCGCCGTGGTGGCAATAGCCGTGGATTTGATACGTCCTCCCGCTTACCAACACTCCAATCCCAGGTACTTGTCGGCGGTGTTATCAATAAAGACGTTCCGCAATAAATAGTTCATTCTTAACTGTATTACGCTCACCAATGCCACTTGCACGACGCACATTAAAAGTACGCACATCGATACGTTGTTAACGGGGAAATTTACGAGCCATGCTGAAGCTACTGCCCAAGCGACATGATCCCAGAAAATCTGAATCGGGTTTTACACTAATTGAGTTAATAGTGGTCATTTTGATCGTTGGTATTTTGATGGCGATCGCAGCTCCGGGCTGGCTAGCATTGATGAGTCGCCAGCGGATGAACACGGTTCGCGAAGATGCACTTCAGGTTATTCGTAATGCTCAAAATAGTGCCCGCACGACTCGTGTTCCCCAAAGCGTTACCTTTGGTAATGAAGGTGGTATTCCCAGCTACTCCTTTGATGGAGGCACAAGTTGGCAACCGATGGGCAATGGGACACTGAAGGCTGACATGGTTGAACTCAGCGTAGTTAGTGCCGGAGGAGGTAGTGAAAATACGCTAACGTTTGAGCATAGTGGCGCGATTTCTGATCCATCCTTAATTGGTAATCAGGCTGATGATAGCAGCGGTTACAAAATCATCCTAACGGCCCCTAATAGCAATGAGCCAAGTTGTCTAGTTATCCGTAGTATTTTAGGAGCTGTTACTCAAGACAGTGGCGATGAGTGTAGTTGACAACTTCACATACTTTTAGCGATAATCAAAAACTGGCTGTTTATTTTGCTCGGATCAGGTTAGAGCCTCTTTGTGCTCAATCTTATACATGGCTAAACGGCTTTCTCAGTGTAGGTTTAACTACATGAGAGCGACCTGTACGGCGAAAAGGTAAAAGTTACAAATCATGACATACGCAATTATTGAAGCAGGCGGAACCCAGTTGCGAGTAGAGCCTGGTCGGTTCTACGACATTAATCGGCTTGCTTTAGACGAGGATGAAACGCTCACTCTAGACAAGGTGCTGTTCGTCGCAAACGACGGAGAGGCTACAGTGGGGCAACCTTATGTTAAAGGAGCTACAGTGGAAGCAACGGTGATGCGCCATCTGCGTGGCCGTAAAATCATTGTCTACAAAATGCAGCCCAAGAAGAAGACTCGTAAGAAGCAGGGTCATCGTCAAGAGCTGACGCGAATTATGGTGAATTCGGTTAGCCTCAATGGTTCTGCATTGGGCGATTCAGCTTCTGAAAAGAGTGACTCTGAGAAAAGCTAAGGCCAACGCTTCATCCAAGGCGGATGATTCAGAAAAATAGGTTTTTAGCTTTTGAAAGTCTTTCAAGTTTACGGATTGTAGGAGAACAGCATGGCTCATAAGAAGGGTACAGGTAGTACACGTAACGGTCGCGATTCGAATTCTAAGCGACTCGGTGTCAAGCGCTATGGTGGCGAAAATGTATTGGCTGGTAACATCCTCGTTCGTCAGCGTGGCACTAAGTTTCACCCTGGCGTAAACGTGGGTCGCGGTAGCGATGATACGCTGTTTGCTTTGGTTGACGGTGTTGTTACGTTTGAGCGTAAGGGTAAAGACCGTAAGAAGGTTAGCGTTTATCCCAAAGTTTCTGCTTAAACGTATTAATTAAGACCTGTTCACAGGGGAAGAAGTGCGATCGCACTTCTTTCTTCAGCAAAAAAGCCGAGCTTCTTGCAATAGAAACTCGGCTTTTTTCATTTCCAATTAATGCGATCGCGTAATTAATTACGCTTAAACAGTGATGTTAACTTACCAATTGTGTTCTGCACACCGCCCGTTACTGATTTGGGTGGCTCGGCAAGTTGAATCGGTTCGTCTTTGAATTCCTTCAGCCGATAGCCGTAATCAAGCTGGCCCTGATACTTACGCAACACTGGATAGAGGCGTACTGCACCTTGCAGCAGTTGCTCCTCGCTGTCATAAATGGCCCGGTTAATCTGGCTAGAGCGCTGAACAGCCACAACGCCAATGGGATACCACTGCTTTTTACCTTGAATACGAGCATACACCTCAAATTCTGGCGTACCATCGGCTCTCATCTTGTCAAGCTGACTGGCCGCTTTTTCGCGTTCGGCTATGCGCTTTGATGATTTCGGTTTAGGAGTCGTGGGTTGACCAAATCCAAGGTTATTAGCCATATCAATTCACTCATATCATTAACAAAAGTTTACGCGATTTTAAGTGAATTGTCAGGCAGTTCGGGATGTTGAGGAGTGAGGAATGAGAGAGCTGGATTAGAGCTGAACGGCGGGTTCAAGCATACGGAGGGAGCCGTTGTCGGTGTTGATTTCGACTTGGGTGCCGATAGGGAGCGTCAAGATAGGTTCAACGTGGCCAATTGCGGCTCCTTGCCAAGCAGGAATTCCTAAAGGCTGAATGTGATCGCGCAGAACCTGCTCTAGGGTTAATGAACCATAGTCGGCATCGGGGCCGCAGTTGGTACACTGGCCAAATACAAAGCCTGCGAGCTGATCGAAGATACCTGCTAGCTTGAGCTGGGTGATCATTCGATCCATCCGATAAATGTCTTCGCCGACATCTTCTAGAAATAGAACGGCACCGTTTAGATCAGGCACATAGGGCGATCCAACGATACCGGATAGAACAGAGAGGTTGCCGCCAATCAGATGGCCCTGCGCTCGTCCAGGGGTAATCACCTGAATCCGATTTTTCACCTGCATTAAGCGATCGCTATCTTCGGATGTTCGTTCACTCGTTAAAGAAGTCATGCCGCCTTCAAACAGTACTTGGCGTAATGGTGTTGTCTGATCGGGACGCCAAGAAGTTAAGCCGTTTGGCCCATGAAATGTAACCAAGCCTGTTTGAGCATGAATTCCCAATAGCAAAGCTGTTAGGTCACTAAAGCCAATGAAGATTTTAGGATTCTGTCGAATGACCTCGTAGTCAAGATAGGGCAGCGTCCGGCTACTGCCCCAACCGCCTGTGATAGGTAAAAGTGCTTTGATATCCGGATCAGCAAAAAAAAGGGTGATATCGCTGGCGCGATCGCGATCGGTTCCGGCCAAATACCCATAGCGATCGAGGACATGGGGTGCAAGTCGGGGCACTAGCCCCAAACCACGTACCGCGTCTACGACGATATCTAGCTCGTTCTGTAAAAACACCGCTCCAGCAGGACTAATAATACCAACCTGATCTCCAGGCTGGAGTGGTGGTGGTTTTAGAATGGTTCGGCTAGTTGGTAAATTGACCGATTGGCCAGCAACTGGACGCATAGCGTCCGCTAAGATTGCCATTAGTCCAGTTGCTGAGGCAACGGTCAAAAAGCGACGGCGCTTCATATTGGCTGTCTACCTATTCCCACTCGATGGTTCCAGGCGGTTTGGAGGTAATGTCGTATACCACTCGGTTTACGCCTGCCACCTCGTTGACAATGCGGTTTGACACGATTTCCAAAAAGTCGTAGTCTGCGCGTGCCCAGTCTGCCGTCATGCCATCTTCACTGGTGACAATCCGCAGCACAATTGGGTAAGCATAGGTGCGCTGATCGCCCATGACGCCGACGCTGCGAATGGGGAGCAAAACTGCAAATGCCTGCCAAAATTCGTGATAGAGGCCATGACGGTTGGTTTCTTGGCGCACGATGTAGTCGGCATCGCGCAGAATGTCGAGCCGTTCAGGCGTAATCTCGCCGATGATGCGGATTGCTAAACCGGGGCCAGGGAAGGGGTGACGGCGCACAATCTCTTCGGGTAGACCGATGGAGCGGCCAACTTTGCGTACCTCATCCTTGAATAGCTTACGCAGTGGCTCAACCAGCTTAAAGCGCAGGTCTTTAGGCAGTCCGCCGACGTTGTGGTGGCTCTTGATTTTGACGGCAACGCGCTCACCCGTTTGTGGGTCAACATTGGTATCGGCAGATTCGATGACATCGGGATACAGCGTACCCTGAGCTAGATAATCGAAGGGGCCAAGCCGCTTAGACTCTTCTTCAAACACCTGAATAAATTCGTGGCCGATGCGCTTTCGTTTTTCCTCGGGGTCGGTGACGCCTTCTAGCTTTTTCAAAAAGCGATCGCGGGCGTTGACGTATTCCACTGGAATATGAAACTGCTCTTGGAAGAGTTTAACTAGGCGCTCCGGTTCGTACTTCCGCATGAAGCCCTGATCGATAAACATGCAGGTGAGCTGATCGCCAATGGCCCGATGCAGTAAAAAGGCCAGCGTTGAGGAATCGACGCCACCAGAAAGAGCTAGCAGGACGCGCTTATCGCCCACTTTGGCTCGAATCTCACGAATGGCTTGTTCAACAAAGGCTTCCGTTGTCCAAGTCGGTTCACAATCGCAAATGTGATAGACAAAATTGCGAATCAGGGCAATGCCGCCAATGGAGTGAACTACTTCGGGGTGGAACTGAACACCGTAGAGTTTGCGTTCATGATCTGCGATCGCAGCACAAGGGGTATTTTCAGTGTGAGCCAGTAGCTCAAATCCATCGGGCAGCTTCATCACCGAGTCACCATGACTCATCCACATGGTGGTCTCGTCTTCAACATTGGTCAGCAAATCAGTCGGATCATCAATGCGTAAAGAGGCTTTCCCATATTCGCCGCGTTCAGCTCGTTCAACGACACCGCCAAGCTGCTCACACATCAACTGCATTCCATAGCAAACGCCTAGGACTGGAATGCCTAGACTCCAAATTTCGGGGTCTGATTGGGGGGCATTTTCGTCATAAACCGAGCTAGGGCCACCGGATAGAATAATGCCCGCAGGATTAAGCTGACGAATTTGTTCTGCCGTCGTTCGGTATGACAGCACTTCGGAATATACCTGGGTTTCTCGAATCCGACGTGCAATCAGTTCGGAGTATTGAGACCCAAAATCTAAGATGACTATCATTTGGCGATCGAGGGATTGGGATGCCACAGCATCGGAAAGAGGTTGTTCAGCTTGGAGAGCCACATCTTGAAGAGTCACGTCAATACCCTAGGTTGAGTTGTAAGAACAAATGAGTAGAAGCAAAAATGTAATAGCGTTGGCTGTGCAAATTGCCTTCAGCGGGTTGGATCAAAGTAACCGCAGTTTTGCGATCGCTTTTTCAGCTCTTGCTAAGAATTAGCTTAGCGATGTCAACAGGTTCCGTCAGTTGATCAGCGCCTAGAGCACCTGACGGATTTGCCTGAATTCATTCTAAGAACGTATAACAAGTTGATATCTGAAGAGACCAAAGACAAAGGCTTGGTGAAGCCTCAATCAAGCTCAAAAATCTCTCCTTATACGACGATGGGTAGCGCATTCAGATAAACCAGTTATTGGGTAGGCAACCCTACTGATAACCGTTATTACCTTGTGAAAGCTATCCGAGTATTCAGTAATTGGCTAATTATAGAAGCCACGCTAGGAGAGTTGTATGAAAGAACAGGTTTTAAATATTTTGCCTAGTGTCTCAAAAAAGTAGGAGAAGTGCAACCCAAAATCTTTTGAGCTTACTGCCCATTTTTCCTGAAGCTAGACGCACAAATGGCTGAGCCGAACGACGTCTAAAGCGGGTGAAATGCTAATCATTTCGGCTCAGCCTTTTTTCATGGATACTGTACCAGCGGATAACAATTTCGCCGTCTAGCGCCTCAATGATTTCAGAGACGTTGGAAAAACGGCGATTCTCTGGGGTATCCAGAACGTTAGACACTAACGACGATACATCCGTGACTTTGTCGGCTCCTCTTTTCTCCGCAATGCGTTTACTCAGCTCATATTTGGTAATGCCAAGTTCAATCAGCCGCTCATTGAGAATCTCTTTCAAGTTCATGATCACGGATAAAGCTATTTATTGCTATAAAGCATAGCTCAAAATAGTAGGTTTAACAGGTCGGCTCATTGAGCAAAGGCAAATCATTAGGGCCACTGTTAGGATATGGAATTTGCTGTTTGGAATTAGCTTGCTTAGGCTACTAGAGCCAGTCCTTCCCCACCCGCTACAGCATCTGCGATCGCTTTTCGAACTTGTAATTTCGCCACCGAAAATGAGCTACGCAGCAGTTCCAGCTTGATTTCATACTGTGTCCGGATCTGCTGCTGATGCCGTAATCGCTTGAGTAAGCTCTGATAGTCATCGTCAGCAAAGGCGTATTCTTTCCAGACGGCTCGCCGCTGGGTGTCATTTCGCAGGCTAGAATCTTCAGCTACCGCTAGATCAAACTGTGCTTTACGGCGGTCAATATTGGCCTCTAATCGAGCAATTTTTTGGTTGCATCGGGCAATTGCTGCGCGCAATTTTGCGATCGCATGTGGATAGTCTTCGAGTAACAAATTGGGCTTGTGAGGAGTGTAAAGTGATGACATGAATTCCCTCCATGAGTGAATGAGTTTGAAACGCCACTCACTCCTCTATTGTATCTTTTTCGAGCTATAACTAGCTGGTAGAGCGGAGTTCGGCCTATCGTAATTCCAGTACTTTGCGGGTAGTCTTCAAACGGTAATGATTTTTTGTTGTGTGGGCAATGCCCACACAACAAAAAATCATTACTGAAATACCGCTATCCCTTTACGGCGTAAGCTGTGCCAGCAATGCCGCACCGTTCTGGCTGGTGCAAATTACCTGACGCTGGCGGTCAAACAGCAGCGAGCCAATGGTGATGGATTGGGATTGGGATTGATCGGTGTGTTTCGCAACATAGGCTTGCGATCGCAGATCAATCCGCTGAGCCACCTGGCCATAAATCTGTGAAACCCAGGTTGATCCGGTTTCCTGATCGAGTTTTTGGAGGGTATTCAGCGCGGCTTCCGTGGTTGGGCTGGTTAGGATACGCTGTGCGATCGCAGTTGGCAAACCCGCCGCAACGCAGCAGGCCGTTAAAATCTCTTGGCGACCATCGGCGACATGGTGATGGGTGTGAAAAATGCCGCCCGCTAGCTTAATCAGCTTGCCGTGATAGCCGAACAGCAAAATTGCAGGTATCTCTAACAAACAGGCTTCGACTAGCAGAGATCCAATCCAGTTCGCAGTTTTGATGCGTCGTTCTGATGGGATCCCCATGTGATGAGCCAAATCCAGACCGTTTTCACCAATGCAAAAAACGACAGGTGCATGGCTCACTGCCGCGACTTGACGAAGCTGCTGTCGGTACGTGTCGAGCTGACCAGGAGCACTGAGGGGCTGTGCAATTCCGGTTGTTCCGAGCAGTGACAAACCATCGACCACACCGAAGGCCGCGTTCGATGTTCGCTCAGCCAAAGCTTGTCCTTCAGGCAGAATGATGGTGACGCAAATCCGATCGTCAGGCCGCAGGAGCGGTTCTAGATTGGCTTGCAAAAGCTGAGTAGCGTAGCGGTAAATGGCGGATTGTCCCGTATCGACGATCTTGCCGATACCTGAACCGCCAACCAGTTCAACTGGATCTGCTTGACTGGGATCGCTCCATTCGACCTTGGCCCAAATGGGAGTGTGCCGGGTCAGGTCGAGGTTATCGCCGGGATCGCTGCGGGTGATGGCCAGAGCAGATTCTGGCGATAGGGCAGCGACTTGTTCAATTGCGATATCGACAGTTTGAGCAGGTTCCAGCAGGTTAACCGCGACGGAAGCAATCGGCTGAGCCGGAAACTGGAGGCGTTTGAGGGCTGCGATCGCAGATGCACAGGCAAAAACAGGCAGGGTATATCCCGAACGGGGAGATGAATCAACTGAGTTGATATCCAAAGCAGACATGGAGTGACAAACTCTGACAGAAAACTCTTAAAAAAAACGGTAGAAAGCCAACAAAAAAAAGCCGATCCTCTGTAGAATGAGGTGCGGCTTTTTGGAACCGTGAACATCATCTTGCTAGATCTAGATTAACCCGTCGAGCTGACGATTGTTTGCTACCTAGAAAACAAATGGTTGATCGAGAGTTCGCGTATTCTCCGTAGATTCACGGAGGATACGCCTATCAGAATTATTCTTCTAATCGTTGTTGTCTAACTGTAGGGGATCAACGTTTCCTGACCGCTACATGGAGCGTTGGCCGAGGGAATGAGTCGTCAATACAAGCTAACTCCGGATACGCCTGCTCCGTCCCCATCAAGTAATAAGACTTATGGCAATCAGCAAAGTTTTGCTATCGCAAAAATGTCGAACTTTAAAGCTAATGTCAAAGCTGCGTCAAAATTTGGGGCAGCAAATGGGCTGGAATCCGCGCTAAGGCAGCGTTTTGTCCGTCCATGCCGCACTCTTTGTAAGACGTGCGCGTGACTTGAATGAGCGATCGCAAAATGGTCTGACCCAAATCAGCATCATCCTGCCAATAGGACAGAGCTTGCAAAAAGAATTGCAGCGACTGATTGAGGTGGCGCGATTTTTCAGATGCGCTGAGATCCGGTGCAGCCTGCACCAGTTGGTGGTGCGCTGAGGCTAGCCCGTTATAGGTGCTGCCGATGTCAAAGCTGAGTGGCATATTGGCCTGCTGCTGGTGCTGTTCAACGGCCTGTAGCGCTTGGGTGTAAGCTGCGATCGCACTTTCCAAATACGGGCGCTGAGTCTCTGGAACATCTACAAAATACTGAGCTAATTGCCGATAGGCTGCGCCGCGATTGTTCTGAGTCGAGGCATGGGACGCCGGATACTCCAGCGTCCGATACTGAAGCGCCTGCTCATAACCCGCAATCGCTTGCTGCAAATACTCAATCGGTTTCTCATACTGAGCTAGTTGCCAGTAGGTGGTGCTGAGGTTGTTTTGGATCATGGCATAGTGCAGCCCATTCTCGTCAGGAGACGAGTACTTCAGCGCTTCCTCATAGGCCGCTACCGCCTGCCGCAGATAAACATTGGCATGGTCATGCTGCGACAGCTTCCAATAAGCGGTGCCGAGATTATTTTGCGTTGCTACGTACTGAGCCAAATGAGTATCCGGGGAGCGATACTGGAGTGCCTGCTCATAGCAGTAAACGGCGCTCTGCAAGTGCTCTACAGGATTCGTGTACTGCGCTAAATCCCCATAGGCTGTACCGACGTTGTGCTGCACCATCGCGTATACGTCCGGTTGCCGGCGCAGCGACACTTGATTGAGCGCTCGCTGATAGGTCTCAATGCTCTGCTGCAGATTTAAAATAGCCTGCTCCGGCTGCACCGCATAGCGGGACTGGAGCCAGTGCAGATTGCCTAAATCATTCAGCAAGTCGGGTACCGAGATCACAGCTTTATCGGCCCAGTGCAGACCTTGCTCATAGGCTTGAATCGCATTGGTCAAGGTCTGAACCGATGCATCTCCGGCATCAATGCGATCGCGATATAGATTGCCGAGATCCTGATAGGCATAGGCCAAAAATTCAGGATTGGGCGGACGCTGCTGCTGCTGTTCGGTGATGTAGCGCAGAACCGAACGTACTGCTTCATCGCTATCGTCTTCGACCAGCGCTGTAACTACCGAAGGCGTAGCGGCAAGGACAGCACTGTGCTGCTGCGAGAGGACATGCACAAGTGGCTGACTAGATTCGGCTTCGCTCAGCCAAGAGAAATGGGTATTCGTGCCCGTTTCAGGGCTGAGTGCCGTAATTGTCGGCAGCGCAAAATCTGTACCGTCGCCAATGAGGCCCGGTAAGACTGAAACATGGGGCAACGATTCGTCGAGATCTGGCAGTAGGAATGGCGCGGTCAGCGGCTGGGATGCCGTATCTGCCTGCGGTTCAGTTAATCCAGGTAGCTCAGGCGCAAGCTCGACTCGTTCAGTTGTGACCGCTTCAGTTGCAATCGCTTCAACTGACGAGCGCTGACCATTTTGATATTCAGACTCCGCCGCAGCGGGCGCTGCTGAAGAAGCTTCAGGAACTTCAACGTTGACCGTTTCAACTTCAACAATGTGCGGTGTCTGAGTCGGCTGTGGTTCAAGGACAGGTGGTGGGGTTGAAACCGATATGCTGTGAGGCTGCGGCAAAAATGCAGACGGACGATCATCCGATGGTGGATTATTTTCCAGCCTGTTTAGATCCTGCTGCAACAGGGCCCATAGATCCGGCAGCGGATCGTCGGGTGTATCCGGCGGTGAATCTATGGGTGGCGTTGGAGGCGGAGCGGGGGATGGCCGTGATGGAGGGGAGGTTGGATTCGGTGTAGGAGAGGGAAAATCGGTTTGACTTGGTCGCGGCGGCGGCGGAATAGGAGAGGGAGGGCGAGTAGGACTGATGCGCGTTGCGGCGGGTTGGATCGTAGGCGTAGGGCTGTGATCCGCTTGTCCTGCGGCTGGCGGAAAACGGTTTGTAGACGGTGGATGTGCAGATGGTGACGCAGGCTGAACATCAGCCGCAATGTCATGAGTCGGAGTTGGGTTGCTGACAAACTCAAACACCCGCGATCGCCAACGCCAAAATTCCGGCGCAGATTCCCGCACCGTATAGGCCCAGGGACGCGGCAACCACAGCAAAATGTTGACATCCAGGTGAGGTAACCGTCGCTCCGTATTGCGGAGCGCGTTAAGAAACTCGCGCTGGATGCGAGCTGACTGCCGCGTTAGTCCCTCCACACCGAAAATTTGTACTTGAACCGACGTACCTGCCGGATAGCGGATGCCCGCACTGGCTTGCTGCTTGAGCCACGCCACAATCTGCAAATACGGGTCGGGATGCTTGAGATTCAGCTTAAGCGTGACGAACTGAATCGAGGGTACAGCCGCGAGCTGATAGGACGGATGAGCTGAAGCTAAATCCTGCTGAAGCTGGTGGGCAATATGGTCGCGCAAATAAAAATCATCGCAGACTGAAATGAGAATCTGGCGACGAAGGTTGAGGCTCAGCGCTAGCCGGAGTTGCTGGTAGGTTTTCTGATTTAGGCGCTGGACGTTTTGGGAAACAGGGTCAATCACGCGATCGCACTTTTGAAGAGGCACTTATTTCCCTTTTCTGAGATTAACCCCGCTATTCAGGATGAAACGCCGGGTAGCCAATCGTCCAACTTGCACAACCAAAACAAAAGAAGGAGTCGCCGATCACGGCGACTCCTTCTTTTAGAATTCAAAGTACCGGGATTGCTAATTTCAAGTGAGAATGGTGATGTGGGGCGGTGCCCCCACATCACCATTCTCACCCAGCTTAAGCAACGCCAAAGTACCAGGATGTACGCTCTATTCGTCAATCGTTAACGCATCCAGTCGCTCTAGGGAAATGCGAGCTGCTTCTGCCACCTGTGGGTGGGCATCTTTCGAGAGAAACTTGAGCGCCGAACGGCTCTTTTGAGTCGGCAAATGTCCCAGGGCTTCCGCCAATCGCTGCCGCACCAGCCAGTCATCGGACTGAGCAAAGCGCAGCACGTCATCAACAGCAGTGATATCTTTGATTTCACCCAAAGCTGCGATCGCAGCTTGTTGCAGCACCACCTCTTTACTATCCAGTGCCTGCACCAGCGCATCCCGCGCCCGCTGGTCTTTCAGATTACCCAGCGACACGGCAGCACTGAATCGCACCAGCCAGTCGGTGTCTTCGTAAAAAGCCCGCATCAGCGGTTCCAGCGCCCGTGGATCTTCTAAGTAACCTAACGCTCCCGCTGCGTCGGCCCGGATACCGTAGTCGGGGTCGTTTTCCAGCAGCCTGATCAAAATCGGATAACAATCATCCGTTTGCTTAATGCCCAGGGCAAACACGGCCATTGAGCGAATTTGCAGATTGTCATCGTCTAATACTTTTTTGATCAGCGGCACAGCATCAGCCGCAGGCACATCGCGCAGTTGGGCTAGCGCAATCATGCGATCGCGGGACTGGTCGCTTTCCAGTTGGGTGGCAATATAGTCGAGGTCTACCTGACTCATAGTTTAATGAGATTCTGTTTACAAAATTTAATATTCTTGTTCTCTATTATATTATGCGTACCTCCGTCCTGACTCTACCGAGGTACCGATAGGCGGATTACCGCCTAATATCCAAGTTTGCGTACAAAAAACTTCATTTATCTGCTGTGAAACATCAGTGGAAAAAGCCTTTTACAACAAACGGATAATAGGTCTCTAATTGAATTCTTGATCAATCAATTTGGATCGTTTCATTACGCGATCGCGAATGTTTTAAACCAGAAAATATACTGGGGGCACGGCTTCAGCAGTCGAATGAGCAGATCGTTTTGAGGGTGAGAACGTTGAGCGGCATGAATCGGCGGCGAGTACTCCAGTTTGCGGCCCTAGGTACAGTCTTTGGCCTCACTAACTTTTCCTTGCGAGATGCGATCGCAGGTGAGACGGGTTCGGAATGGGGCTACGTCGGCAAAGGCAATCCCAAAGATTGGAGTGGTTTATCACCCGACTATCAAGCCTGTGGTGCTGGTACGCAGCAGTCTCCGATTGATTTGCACGCAGGGATTGAAGCCGATATGGCCAACGTCAGCGTTCACTACCAGCCCGTTCCTCTACGCATTGTCAACAACGGCCACGCAATTCAAGTCAACACCGATCCGGGCAGCTACATTCTGATTGATGGGGAGCGGTATGACCTGCTCCAGTTCCACTTTCACCATCCTAGCGAGCATACGGTAGAGGGTGAAGCGATGCCGATGGAGGCTCATTTTGTGCATAAGAATGCCGTTGGCAAGTTGGCGGTGCTGGGCGTTCTTCTCAAAGAAGGTGCAGAAAATCAAGTCCTAAAGCCAATTTGGGACGCCATGCCGCATCAGCCCAGCGCTGAAGACACGATTCCCGGCATCAATATCGACATTGCTCAGCTTTTGCCTGCCGATCAGAGTACCTATCGCTACTTTGGCTCGCTGACCACACCACCCTGCTCGGAGATCGTCAAATGGGTGATGTTCCAAACGCCGATTGAAGTGTCTTCGGCTCAAATCGGTTTATTCAGCGATATTTTTCCGCTAAATGCCCGTCCGGTACAGCCGCTGAATCGTCGATTCTTACTGGTCGATGACTAACGACTCAGATAAGTGACGATAAACCATACCGAAACGGAAGCAAAAAACTGATATTCGCCGCTCTATCAACTGGTTAGCTAGCGTTGCTAGAGATACAAAACTGTTCGTAACCCGTTATCTATCTCCTCCTGCAAGTAATCCGGCAGCGAACCAGTACGCTCAACCAAAAATGTCTTATCGAGCGTGAGAATTTGAGAGACATTTACAACGGAATCTCTCGACAAACTCGATACCTCACGCGGTAATAGTACATTACCCGGTGCTTCCGCTAACTGAATATTTGAAGTGATGACAACGACGATAACAGTGCGAATCCGGCTCTGGGTAAACGTATCATCCTGAATCACCAAGACCGGACGACGATATCCCGGTTCTGAACCAACTGTATCGGGTAGATTTGCCCACCAAATTTCTCCCCGATACATTACCAATCCTCGTAGGGCAAAGACATAAACTGCATCCTTGCCATCACTGGATCAAGTTCAGAGGACTCCGTACCATAAACTTGGTTCAATTTGAGCAACCTTTGCTCGCGGTTGTACCTTTTCAGATATGCCTGTAGCGCTTTTGTGTAAAGCTCACTGCGCGATACCCCTAACTGCCGAGCAAGTGCTTCTGCCTGTTCAAAAACTGAATCTGGAAGCGAAATTGCAGTTTTCATAGCGACCTTAGCTTAATGTTCTATTCTTCGGTTATACCTCAGTCATACCAAAGCTACCAGAACGAGCATCCTCAGATACCAACAGATAGCCTCTCTGTACGTCCCGAGCAAAAAACAGATTCAGCTAACGTTCCGGTTGAGCGGCTGCAAGCAACCTTTGCATCTTCACCAAGGGCTTTCGGCAGTCCGCTCCGACCGGGTTGTTATGCCGCCGCTGGCTTCTCCCAAACTACTGAATAACGCCAAAACAAATGTTTCCTAACTTTTGCTCCCCTTAATGCCCTTGTGTAAATTCGTCGTGCTTGGGAAATCGTAAGGTACTCATCTGCACGAAGATGCTCTCTCATAGCAGCCGCAGCTTCATTTGACTGCCGAATATTGCTATTCTTGAACGTCTGAAACAACCAATTTAAGGGAACTGCAACGAAATCACTTAACTTATCTCGCCAACCCTCAAGTTCAAGCAAATCCAAAATTATCAATCTGCCACCAGGCTTCAAAGCAGCTTTGAGATTGGGTAATAAGCTTTCAACTGGCAAATGATGAAGGGTGGCGATTGACACGATCGCATCAAATTGTTCGGCTGTTGGTTCCCACTGCATGACATCAGCAACTTGAAAATCAATATTTGAGAACTGTCTTGAACGTTGCTTCGCAACCTCGATCATGTTGGGAGATAAGTCAGTCGCAATGACCTTTTCAAAACGTTTCGACAGAAGACGCGAAAATTCACCTGTTCCACAACCAATATCAAAGGCAACTTGGCGTTGAACTGGCAACTGCTTGCGTAGGAAGCTGTGATAGTGATTATTGTGATCCCATCCCTCTTGGTCATGCAGAGCAATGCGATCAAAATCATTCTGTATCTTCTGTTTCAGGCTCTCATTCATACCGATTCAGGGTTCGACAGCTTAACACCGAATTATTCCTCCAATGACAACCTCAAGGTAACTTAACCTTTAACACTGACAGACAAGCTTAAAGAACCGTCCCCACCGAGAGCTTGCGGCATAACTATTATTTAGAGGGAAACTTTACTTTCTGCCTAACACCCCTATTGGGGTGATTAGGTGGAAATCTGTCAGCCTAATCACCCTTATTTAGGTGTTTAGATAGAAATTCGTCAGCCTAACATTCCTATTTGGGGGATTAGGCAGAAAAGATCAGTATAACCACCCCTGCAATTCCAGGCTCACGCTGTTTAGAGTTTATTGTCATTTCTCAAGATATATTGACTCCAAAAACGGCATTCAATTGATTCAGACTATGAGCGATACTCTACGTTGCGACCGAGGGTGAGCACGCGGGCAGCCATAAAACAGGTCAGTGCTGTCCACAAGAGTGGCGTACTGTTCAGCCACCAGGCGAGAGCTGCCAGCGGTGCAAAGCCAACAACTGCCGACACAATAGACGCGCGGCGCAGAATGGAGCCTTGGGTTAATCCCAGAAAATAGCCATCCAGAATGTAGGCCAGAGAGCCAAACCCCAGGAGGGGCAACAGCCAGGGCACATAGCGAGAAACGCTGATGATGACATTGTCATGGCTGGTCAGGATGCCGAAGAGCGGCTGTGGGAAAAGCATAACGAGAAGTGCGATCGCAATTCCTAGCCCAAAGCTAACGCCGCCCGCCAATCGCAGTAAATGGCGCATTTGTCGATAATCATCTTGGCCTTTGAGAATGCCGACTAAACTTTCAGTTGCAAAGGCAAAACCGTCAATAAAGTATGCCGCCAGGGACAAAATTTGCAGCAGCAGCGCATTTGCCGTCAGCGTCAGTGTGCCAATCGCCGCACTGATATTAGTAAAGGCGGCGAAGACCGACAGCAGGGCAAACGTGCGAATCAGAATATCGCGATTCAGCCGTAGGGTATCAGTGAAAATGCTCAAATCCCAAAGCTGAGCGGTAAGTAAACGCCGCTTTGACCACGGGAACTCGCGTAGCACGAAGCCCAAGCCAATCAATAGCATCAGATATTGACTACAGGCCGTCGCCGCACCTGCCCCGGCACTGGCCCAGCCCAGCCGGACAATCAGCCAGTAGTTGAGCAGGACATTGCAGCCGTTGTTGACCATCGACAGGACTAAAACTCGCCTGCCTTCCGCCCGTCCTAAAAACCAACCGAGTAAGACAAAGTTTAGCAGCGTCGCGGGTGCGCCCCAAATTAAAGCTCGATAATATGCCTGTCCCGACTGTTCCACTTCTGGCGTGGCGCTCAGCAACGCAAAGCCAATCTGCCGAATCGGTTCTTGCAAGACCAGAATCACCAGACCAATCGCAATGCCCAGCAGACCGTTCCGCAACAGCGTGGCGTAAACCGCGAGCTGATCCTGACGGCCAACGGCTTGCGCTGTCGTGCCCGTAGTGCCCATCCGCAAAAAGCCAAACGTCCAGTAAATATAGTTGAACAGCACCGTCGCCAGACTCACTCCCGCCAGATGCCGAATGTCCGACAAGTGCCCCAAAAACGCCGTGTCCGCCAGCCCCGCCAGCGGCACCAGCAAATTCGACAGCACATTGACAACGGCCAGCCGAAAAAAGCGCGATCGCAGATCCTCCGCATTCAATACCGTCATGAATCCAGCACCGACAGCATCAGATCAACCGTGGACTGAAACTGCTCGCGACTGACGTTGGTTTTGCACATGACGCGCAGTCCCTGCACACAGCAAACCAGATAACGGGCCAGATCCGCTACGTCTTTGTCAGCCGACAATTCCCCTGCCGACTGAGCACGAGTCAGCGCCGCCTTAAACGCCCGCTCAATCCGCTGCAAACTCATCTGGAGCTGAGCCGCGATGTCGGGATGCTGCACTGCCAGTTCCACAATCGTATTGGTCATCAGACAGCCCCGCTGCGCCTCATCACCCGTCAAACAGTTCACCATGCGGTTGAAGTAATCCACAATCGCTGGCCGCGACGCACTGGGCGCTTCCAAACGTGCGATCGCATCTTTCACCACCGTTTCGTGATAGTGCGACACGGCTGCCAAAAACAGATTGTGCTTGTCCTTAAATGTGTCGTACAAACTGCCCCGATTGATGCCCATGTGCTGCACCAAGTCCTGCACCGACGTCGCCTCATACCCCTTCTGCCAGAAGAGTTCCATTGCTTTTTCGAGAACGACTTCGCGCTCAAATTCCTTAGGCCGGGGCATAAGCGTCGTTTGCGATCGCAAATATCTTCAAAAATGTTCTCTTAACTGTAGCGAATTTGCGCGAAATCCCAGAACTGTTTCCCACTCAAACTTCACACCGCAAGGCTTTGACAGAAAATAATTCTGGGATTTTGTATAGGCTTTATAATAAGCATCGAAATTTGGGCAGAGACGCAACCATGATGGTACAGGATCCGCTCCAGCAGTTTTCGGTGCTGGGTATTCCCGTTCACATTTCTAATCGCTACGTGGACTGGCTGATTGCGCGATCGCAGTCACAGCAGGGCACCCATGTGATTACTCTTAACGCAGAAATGGCGATTCAGGCCGAGCAGAATCCAGATCTGCGCCAGCTTTTGGAACAGGCGGAGTTAGTCGTACCGGATGGTGCCGGGGTTGTCCTCAATCTGCGGCTCCAGGGGCAAAAAATTCAGCGCTGCCCCGGCATTGAACTGGCCGAATCCCTGCTGCGCCGCTTACCGGAAATGGGTTCCGTTTACTTCTATGGCGGTCAGCCGGAGGTGATTGAAGGAGCCGTTCGCCACTGGCAAACCGAAGTACCCAACTTTGCGATCGCAGGTTATCAGCATGGCTATCTTCAGCCCGCCGATGAACCCGCGTTTGTTGAACAACTCAAGACTCTACAGCCCAATTTGATTTTGGTTGGCTTAGGTGTGCCCCGCCAAGAATTCTGGATTGCCGAACACCGTCACCTCTGCCCCAATGCTATCTGGATCGGCGTCGGCGGCAGCTTCGATATTTGGTCGGGCACCAAAGACCGCGCCCCCGCTTGGTTACGTGAAAACCACCTGGAATGGACATATCGCCTCTATCAAGAACCCTGGCGCTGGCGACGCATGACGGCGCTGCCTAAGTTCGCGTGGCGTTCTTTAATTTATCCGTTGACGCGCTAGCTGTCGCAAGGTGAAAAGGGCTGAGTGCAAAGAAAATTATGTAGTAGTCAAATTAAGCAGAGCATTGGAAATTTGGAAAACGTTTTAACGTTCTAACGTTTCGCCTCACGTCATTAAGCATTATTGTGATGAAGAACTATCTACGACATTAGATTCTGCTGTTTCAGCGTCTTCTTGAGCGGCAGTGGCGTCATCGCAGCAGGGCAACATTGAGGCATCTGCGATTTCGGCTAGGCCGACTGAGCCGAGTAGCGTTTGCCAG
>CBKWJC010000079.1:0-30963 GCA_966674685.1 uncultured bacterium | reverse complement strand
TCTCACCTGCTTTTGTAAAGAGTTCGAGGAAGAAGGGTTTTTTTGCCCTCCCAACCAACCCACACCCCCACCCTGCTGGGTTTTGGTGCAAGATGTGAATATAAAAAGTTGTGGGAGTAATCGAGATGAAAGTACTAGTAGCAGGAGCAACGGGCCAAACAGGCCGACGGGTTGTAGAACTGCTGGTCGAGCACAATATTCCCGTGCGGGCGCTGGTGCGTAATTTAGAAAAAGGTCAACAGATGTTGCCCGCAGCGGCGGAACTGGTCGTCGGTGATGTTTTAAAACCAGAAACGCTAGATGCTGCGATCGCAGATTGCACGGCTGTTATCTGTGCAGCGGGGGCAGCTCCTAGTGTTGATCTGACAGCGCCCTACAAAGTTGATTTTGTCGGCACCAAAAATTTGGTTGATGTCGCAAAAGCGAAAAATATCCAGCAGTTTGTCCTCGTATCGTCGCTGTGCGTCTCTAAGTTTTTCCATATGCTGAATTTATTTGGCCTGATTCTGGTTTGGAAAAAGCAGGCCGAGGAATATTTGGAGCGGAGCGGTTTAACCTACACGATTGTCCGTCCCGGTGGTTTGAAAGAAGAAGATAATGCCGATCCGATTTTGATGGCATCGGCAGACACGCTGTTTGAGGGCAGTATTCCCCGCGCCAAAGTAGCTCAAGTTGCCGTTCAAGCGCTGACCCACGACACGGCCAATAACAAAATTGTCGAGATCGTCGCCAGCCCCACCGCACCGCAGCACGACATTCCAGAACTCTTCGCCAGCGTTTAATATGAAATCCGGTTGAAGACCTGTTGTTTATTCTTTGTGAAATGGTTGCTAAGCAACCATTTCACAAAGAATAAACAGGGTTCTTACACACAGACTTGGTATAAGCAGCTGCCGATCAATTCGAAACTCGACAAGCTATATTGCCGTCGCATCGTAACGGCAATATAGCTTTTTTGAGCAGGATATGAATATACATACAAGTTAGGAATGCCGTACCTTTCAATTCAGCACGCGTCTCCTATGCTAAGAAAAGGAGTATGACATCCGACACCCGGATTGCATACGCAATGCGCGATCGCATCTTTCAACTTCAAATCGCGTACTCGATTGGATCGTAAGGAGTCAGCCCCACTGTGAACCCCAATAACTTCCGCAATGTGCAGTTCAATTTCTCCGGCCTCGGCTGTTGGATCGCTCTATTCGCAATCATTTGGCTACTGGGTTCAGTAGGGCTAGGCTGGCTGGTCAAATCATTTTTTGTCCTGCTGGCTTTCATTATTCTGGCTCCCGTTCTGGCGTTCCTGGGCTTACAGTGGTGGCTGCGCCGCAACTTAGTGGAAGACAACTGCCCCGTTTGCGACTACAGCCTCACGACTATCAATAATGCTCAATTTCGCTGCCCAAGCTGCGGCGAACCCCTTAAAGCCGAAGCGGGCGAAGTTCACCGCCTCACCCCACCGGGCACCATTGATGTAGCAGTTGAAACGGTAGACGTACAAACTATTGATGTCGAACCACCCCAAATCGAAGAAGGTAAGTAAAACCAAGTCAAACACTTTTTCCAAACGAGATGGTGTGCTGTCATGTCGCCGCAGCACGCTATCTCGTCTAGGCTTTAAGTGCGATCGCAGAGGGACAGCAAATGATGGGCAACTGCTCAGTTCAGGAATCGTCCTGGAGACATAGATTAATATAGTTATTGCACCAATACTGGTCGGAGGGTGACGATGAGCCTTCTTTTCGGCAGCGCGATCGCAGCATTTGCTCTCAATCGACTTCACAGTGCGCCCTGTGAGAAATAGATGGCGAAAAACAAGCCTACTCGGACTCAATTTTTAAGCACCCTAATCAAGTGGGTCACCCCCCCTTATCCGTCCGCCTCTCCCAACTTATTCGGCGAGCGGATGCTTTCACTCAGGCTGTATCTTGTCTTACTGGTGGCAGGAACGTTGCTGCCCATCGTACTGTTCGTCATTTTTGTTGTCTATCAACTCGCACATCAAGAACAGGCCGCGTCCGAACGGCGAATGCTGCGAGAAGCGCGTGCCTTCTCCTTGACTGTTGAGCGTGAACTTTCAACGACCACTCGAACGCTCCAAGCCCTGGCGGCATCCGAGCAGCTCTATGAAGGGAATCTAGAAGGGTTTTACAATGAAGCAAAGCGAGCTAGCCAGAACGAACCGACTTGGTTAGCCGTCATTCTTCTAGCACCAGACGGTCAACAACTCCTGAACAGTCGGCGACCTTTTGATGCACCGTTACCCCGAGCCAATGAACTCGCTAGCCTACAGAAACTGATTGAGACAGAGCAACCAACGGTCGGGGATTTGGCGCGTGGGCGGCTGGACCAAAATCTGGCTTTCCCAGTGCGGGTACCCGTTATGCACGAAGGCAAGCTACAGTATGTTCTGACAGCTGCGATCGCACCGCAAGCACTGGCAGATGTCGTAGAGAAGCAGCATCCAATCGATGGCGAATGGACGCGCACAATTGTCGATGGTCGAGGCATCGTCGTTGCCCGCACTCGCAATCCGGAGCGCTTTGTGGGTCAGCGTGGAACGCCATCATTTCTAAAAAATATCGGAAAAACAACCGAGGGAATCTTTCAAAATAAGACATTAGACGGCGTGAAAGTATATGTCGCCTTCTGTCGAGTACAAAACTTACCTTGGACAGTTGCCGTTACCGTACCCATTGATGTTGTGCAACAGCCAACTCAAAAAGCAATGGGTCTAGTAGTGGGGTCGGGTTTAGTCCTCTTCCTCGTCAGCGGCATTGGTGCTTTTATTCTCTCCCGCCAAATTTCCCGCAGCATCACCTCAGCGGCCTTAGCAGCAGAAGCCTTGGCAAGAGGTGAATATCCACAAATCGCTGGCTCATCAATTCGAGAGATCGCTCTACTGGGTCAGTCGCTGGAATTTGCCGCCAATCTGCTATCACAGCGAGAGCAAGAACGGACTGAAAATCTAATGCGAGCCGAAACGGCCAGAGAGGAAGCCGAAGCTGCCAACCGAGTTAAAGACGAGTTTTTAGCGGTGTTATCTCACGAGTTACGCACACCGCTCAACCCCATTCTCGGCTGGGCCAGATTGCTTCAAGGTGGAAAATTAGATGCAGACAGAACAACATTTGCCCTCGAAGCAATTGAGCGAAATGCCAAGCTGCAAACTCAACTAATTGAGGATCTCCTCGATATTACCCGCATCATGCGGGGCAAGCTAACTCTCAATATGGCTCCGGTTAACTTGGTGCCTGTGATTGAATCCGCTATCGAAACGGTGCATTTAGCAGCAGAAGCAAAGTCAATCCAAATTCAAACTCTCTTCGACCCGAGAGTAGGACGAGTGTTAGGAGATACCCTTCGGCTACAGCAGATAGTCTGGAATTTACTCAGCAATGCGATCAAGTTCACCGATGAAGGCGGGCGAGTTGAGGTGAAGTTGGAACGGGTTGAGGGGAAGAGGGGGAGCAAGGAGGCAAGGGAGCAAGGGGGCAGCGGGGCAGCAGAGCAGCAGGGCAGCGGGGCAATGAGACAAGCAAACTCTTCCCTGCTTTTCCCTGCTCCCTCCCTGCCCTCTCCCGCCTCCCGCCCTCTATCTGTCTATGCCCAAATCACCGTCAGCGACACAGGCAAAGGCATTCAGCCGCATTTCCTGCCGTATGTGTTTGAGTATTTCCGTCAAGAGGATGGTTCAACGACCCGGAAGTTCGGCGGCTTGGGGTTAGGGTTGGCGATTGTGCGACATCTTGTGGAATTACACGGTGGAACAGTTACTGTAGACAGTCCAGGAGAGGATCAGGGTGCAACATTTACGGTGCGCTTACCGCTGTTCCGACAAAAAATGCCCAACCTATAGCGTTTCCTAATCTGCTGGGGTACACCCGATGACTGAAATGCGCGATCGCGAAGCTTTCATAGAGCAGAAGAAAGAATCTCGGAAAGATCGCCAGCAAGAAGAACAGGCAGACGTTCGCTCAACTCCGTTGCCTGTAATTGAACCAGATTTCTCCAGTCAGGAGTCAGAAAAATCGCATGATGATGTTCTTGCGGACATTACTGAGTATGAGATTTGGGATTTTGATGACGACGACTTTTAGGAGGTGCTCTCATGATTGCGTTGCCAGACTCAGATATTCAGTCGCATATTGAGCGCCTCCGCCGAGAGAAAACCGTTGCTCTGGATTCTGTGAAACAGACTCATGCTTGGCTCACGCGCAAGCGCAATGCCAGACAATGTGGGCGAATGACAGGAGATTCCAGGACAGGTAAGACGAAGACCTGTGAGTCTTTTTTGAAGCGATATGGAGAGCCTGATTTATCGAACAGAGTACCGATCATTCCTGTCGCATACATTCACCCTAAACAGGAATGCACCTCTCGTGAATTGTTTCGTGAAATTTTGGAACAGTACGGGGACGACCTGCCGAAGGGAACTGTTGGCGATGCTCGTAGTAGAACGCTGAAGGTTTTGCGGGAATGTAAAACTGAGATGCTGATGATTGACGAGGCTGATCGTCTCAAGCCTAAAACGTTTGCAGATGTGCGCGATATCTTCGACAAACTAGAAATCTCAGTCATTTTGATTGGAACCAAACAGCGAAGCTAACCATGCCACGTTGAATCAGCTTGGTGAAAAAACGGGGTTGGGAGCAGTACTGGGTCGCTGGGAAAAGTTCCGGTTTATGCCACCACCCACCGACTTACAGTTAGCAGCATTGGCTGATCTAGTTAGGCTTGATGTAGATCAGGTGAAGCTAATGCTACCGTAAGAGACTATCCAAAATCGTGTGATCAGGCTTTGTTCAGCCTGTTATGCAGAGGAGCCATATCACCGAACTGAGTGGCAGTACAAGTTTGCAAACAAGTGCGATCATCACAATCTTGTATTACTACTTACTGGAGTGTCCGAGTTGCAAGGCCAAACTACCACTGCTATCTAAGTGGAATGGCACCTGCAAACGGTGTCTAACATCTTTTGAGGGGATGGAACTCCTTTCAAGATAGCCAACAAGCTTTTGTGACAATTGATTTATATGTTGGAGTCAAAGAAGAAGTAGTGCATTTATCGTAAGGAAAAGATGGATTTGAGGTTGTAACTTGAATCTCAGAGCACTAGACTTTCGCAAGCGATATCGCAGTAGTGAGTCCGATCTGATTGAGGATTTCTATATTCCTTGTTTGAAACGTGCAACCGTCTACAATCGCGCGGTGGGATACTTTTCGAGTTCGGTGCTGGCGCTGGTGGCGCGAGGATTAACCGCGTTTATTCAGTCGGGCGGGCGGATGCGGTTGGTGCGGAGTGTAAATGAGTATGAGTGGAATGAGGTAGTTGCTACCAACTAAAGGAAGAGGCATAAAGGTTTCTAGTTTTGGGGACGGCTAAAACATGACGATCAAAAAATTGATTTTACAGGAGTTAGAAAAAGCGCCTGAAGATGCTTTAAAGACAGTACTGTCGTTTATTCAGTTTTTGAATACGGCACAGGCACAGGAGAAGCTTAAAACGGCTTTGCTGAGTGAGTCTGCCTTAAATAAGGAATGGTTGCTATCGGAGGAGGATGAGGCTTGGCAACATTTATGAGAACAGATTTAAGAGGCTAGATGAAATATCCAGACCAGCCTCATGAGAAAAATCATGTCTCTATCATTCATTCTGTAGTACAAATCACGAACTTAGAGCTAGTGGATCTAGAAAGAGCTAAGCTTCTTGCATATTACTCAAAGAGATTTGAGAGGATACGTGTAGATCGTGCTCATGGCGTTGCGCCTCATAAGCCAATTCTATTGCTTTCAGTTATTGAACTCTTTGAACGCGAAGTAATTCATGAGAATCGAATTGAATTATCTAGACAACTCAATCGAACGTTTTTAAAGTATTGGAGCTATTTAGGATCGGCTAGTCATTATCCCGATATCTCACGACCGTTCTTCCATATGAAAAGCGGTAAGTTTTGGCATTTATACACTAATCCAGGTTTTGAGAAAGTTTTAGCTAAAAAGATAAAATTAAAAACTTTGGCAGAAGTAAAGTGTGCAATTAGCCATGCGTATCTAGATGAGGACTTGTTTGATTTTTTACAAGAACAATCTCTGCGTGATAGTTTACGGGCGGTTTTAGTCGGTCGATGGTTTCCAGGTAGACTTGATCAAGTTAAACAAATTTCACAGACTGATAGTTTTCAAGAGCCACCGGGGTACTTTATGAAAATGTACAGTACGTACATGAGAAAACTTGATGAAGCATGATTAGCCTGGTTTACATTTATGAAAAAAGATTTGCACTACTACGCGAGAAAATTCGCAAATCTCAATGTAAACCGGAACCGAGAGCGGGGAAGCGCTCCACATAAGCCTATTTTGCTTATTTCAGTTCTTGAGTTAATTGAACAAGGAAAAATTTATAAGAATAGAATTCCTTTATCACCCGAACTGATTTCGACCTTCCTAAAATATTGGCGTAGCTTGGTAACAACTGATCACCGTTCTGATATATCACTTCCTTTTGTTCATTTAACAGGTGATAAATTTTGGCATCTTTACCTAAATCCAGACAGTGAAGCTACATCAGCTACTAAGTTAGGCCGTAAAGGAGTTACAGCAGTTAAAAAAACGGTTCAACACGCCTATTTTGATTCAGAACTATTCTTTATTTTGCAAAACCCTGAACAAAGGATAGTTTTGCTAAGGGTTTTAATTGATACTTGGTTTTCTGAGCAAACTTCCGAAATTGAGAAACTTGCACTTGTAGATGAATTTGAAATCGTTAAAAGTCGGCTTTTAAAAGAAGGAGGTGCAACATATAGCGTCAGAGATCTAAAGGATGAAGAAAACATTGTCGTAAGGAATGGTGCGTTTCGTAGAATCGTAGTTTCTCTCTATAATCAACGTTGTGCATTTTGCCGTTTGAAAATTATTAGCTCTGATGCTCAGAATATCGTTGATGGAGCACATATTAAACCGTTTTCGGAATTTAGGGATGATCGCTTTATTAATGGTTTAGCACTTTGCAAAAATCATCATTGGGCTTTTGATCATGGCTGGTTTGGAATTAGCAACGACTATCGAATTGTTATTCCAAGAGATCGATTCACAGAAGAAGAAGCCATAGAAAGCCGAGGAATGATGGATTTTAGAGATGAACAAATTGAGCTACCCAGCGAGGATAAGTTCAGACCCAGTTTAGAAGCACTGAGTTGGCATAGAGAGCGATGGGAAATCGCTTGATTCCTCAATCCAAAATAGTTATTTAAGTTAAGTGGTGTTATGAGATTCTTTATTCAACTGATTGGTTTTGCGTTGATTCTGCTTGGAGTTTATTTTTTGGGTAGAAACATATTCTTTACTACGAATGTTTATCCTTATTTTTGGCGTGGAATTGCTGCTGATCTCTCCATCTTGCTCTTAGTGCTCGGAACTGTATGGCTAGTTGCGTTACCAATGAGTCTTAAGAGCTACGGTTGGATATTTGTTGGAGTCAGCATCGTTTTGATCTTCGCTAGTAGTCGAGCCGTATTAAATCCAACCAGTCTATGGCAGTTTTTTGTCTCGTTTGCCTCAATGGCAGTAGGATATCGAATGCTTGCTACAGGTAGGCTGCGGTTTTAGTCTAAAAGTTCATCTCCTAAATACAGAGAAACAAAAGTTTCTGCTGCTTCAGGATTCATAGACTTTAGCGCTCTAACAATTTCAACAATCCTTTCACCAGATGGATCACGCTTTTCGTTGACCCATCGATAGACGTTGTTGCGTTCTACATCAAGAACCGCAGCCAGACTATATTGACTGATTTCATACTGCTCAAGTACCTGCTTGAGTGCTGCTCCTGCTTTTCCCATGCCTCCATCTTTCCAGAGGATGAAACATATAATGGCATCAAAAGGGTTGACGCAGTCAGAACTGACGCCTATGATTGTTGGCATCCAAATTGATGCCACTTTCTTAAGGTGCCATTATGCAAACCCAATCCTTCCTCTCCAACTCATCCGACTCCCCAGAAACTGTCACACTCTCCGTCTCCCTCAAACTCTACTCCTACCCCAAACCCAACCGAGAACCCGTCAAAATCCTCGTCATCGGCTCCAAACAATCCGTCACCACCATCATCAACACCCTCCATCAACTCGGCTTCGCCGAAACCTTTGAATGGACAGACTTCCTCTCCGCCCCCAACGCCGACCGTCCCCTGCAATTTCAACCTGGAGAAGTCATGAAAGCCTTGGTCAAATACTTGCCAAAAGGGTAAGGCAAACTACTGCCCAAACATCGGCTCTCCGCTGGCGAAAAACAGATCCTTGCGATCGCACTTCTTTGGGGATTGGCTAGCGCCTCCGGTCGGCAACTGCCCGTCGCTATCGACACGCCCCTAGGTCGGCTCGACTCCGAACACCGCAACCATCTGGTCGAGCACTACTTCCCCCAAGCCAGCCATCAAGTCCTACTGCTGTCCACCGATACCGAGATTCGCGCCGAAGAAGTGGAACAACTGCGAGCCACAGGTGCGATCGCACGGGAATACCTGCTCCACTACAACCTCACCACCCAGCAAACCACAGTAAAATCAGGATACTTCTGGTAAAGACAAACGAGCCACACCATGTCTTATAAGGACTTTACGCTGCCCCAGCTAGAAAAGACATTTGGCCTTGCTATTCAGAGCAATCTAGATTTGTTTTCAAGTCAAAATTTGGCGCTTGAACTCAATCCTACCTTTGTTAGTTCTCTGGAATACAGCACTAGACTGGCGCTCTCCATCAATACCGAAAAAGCTCGTTCAGAGATGCTGATTGCCCCGATGCTGATTGAACTAAAACGCATGAGTTGCGATCGCATCAGTTTGTTTTCTGGGGTGGAATTGAATGTGGACATAGCCCAAGGTTTAAATGGGTTCTGCGACTTTATCATTAGCTTGTCAAGCCAGCAGCTTTATATACAAGCTCCGGTTGCGATCGTATTTGAAGCCAAAAACGAGAATATCAAAGGTGGACTAGCTCAGTGTTTAGCGGCAATGCTAGCAGCGCAGCGCTTTAATCAAACCAATGAAAACGCAATTGACACCATTTATGGAGCCGTCACTACGGGCAATCAGTGGAAATTTCTTACCCTCCAGCAAACAACCGCCTGCATTG
The DNA here is from genome assembly GCA_966674685.1 of uncultured bacterium. Taxonomy (GTDB): domain Bacteria; phylum Cyanobacteriota; class Cyanobacteriia; order Phormidesmidales; family Phormidesmidaceae; genus Thainema. Next base: position 21,835 of record CBKWJC010000079.1, on the reverse strand, counting down.
ACACCAAAGACTATTACATCGACCGTCTGGATCTAATCATGGGCATTTTGCACCGGATAACCGCAGACAACCGACCACTAACCGTATTTGCCTGAAGGCGAATTTTACACCTATGCAAGCCCCCGTTGACCGCATCAAGCTCTCCCAGTCCGCTAAAGACCAGCTGATTAAACTCAAGCGCGTCACCAAAATCAGCCAATGGAACGTCCTTTGCCGCTGGGCGCTCTGCCGTTCCTTAGCAGAACCGTCGATTCCCTCACCTGTGCCAATCCCTGCCGATAGCAACGTCGAAATGACCTGGCAAATCTTCGGTGGCCCCATTGCCGATCAGCTCTTGATCGCCCTCAAACAGCGCTGCCACAATGATGGCCTTGGCACCGACCCAGAAACGCTTGCGACTCAACTTCGTCTCCATCTCCATCGCGGTATTGGTTATCTAGCTGGCGATCCAAATCTCAAAAGCATTGACGACTTGTGTCAGCTTGCGCTATTCAAATCGTCATAGTTCCACCAGATGACGTTCAATCTGCCAAAGCTGATCAGCCGTAAGCCAATGCTCATCTACCTGACGTAAATCAACAATGTGTCGATCCGGGTCGATGTCTTTTAGTGCTTCGTAAGCCTGCCAGGAATTCTCCAGTTTTTCCCAATAGACCAGGGTGATGCCTGACCAGTAATTCAACGGTTGCGGCATCGCCAAGTCACCAATTACTCCCAATCGCCCCACCGAAAAATCAGTGCGGAGTATTGTTGCAGCTTGACGAGCGATCGCCCACCATTCCGCTTTTCGTTCAGCATCATGTTGTTCCCATTCCAGTCGTTGCCGTAATCCTTGCAGCCAAGCTTGGGGCGGCAACAGCTTAACTGCACTGGCTAAGCCAAACGTCATTAATAACATCGCCAACACGTTGCGCGTACCCGGTGTCGAATCGATCAGTGGCTTCCCTTGCACGAACTCAAACTTGGCTCTGGGAGACCAACTAATATACTCCTCAAAGCTAATCGGTACTGGATTAACCTGAATATTGGGAATAAACAGCAACGATCCCCACTGCGGCCCGTCATCGCTCGATGGTCGCTCAAAATTCTCAACCCGCTGCTCTACGACGAAAAAAGCCGGATCTATCGGATTGGGATCTTCTGCTTGCCAGAGCGCTGCCGGACAAAAGGCTAACCCCGGAACGCTACTGGGGCGGTAAAACCCATCGGCTGCTAATGGTTGTAGCCGATAATGACCGTCAATGAGCCGATAAAACTCTACCCGCTCCCCAACCGGCTCGATCAGCCAGTATTCCGGCCCCCCTGCCGCTTCATAGTATGCGTACTTCTGAATGCGATCGCACTCTTCATGTCCTGGCATCAGCACTTCTATAACGAGTTCGGCTGGCCCGCTGACAAAAGAGCTGTAGAGTTGATTCAATCCAGCATTCTTAAAGAACACCAAGTCTGGAGTGAACCCATTATCCCCCAGACGCATCACGAAGTCTCGTCCTAGGGCTTGTCCACCAACGGCTTTGGCTAGCCGAAACAGGCCCATCGTCAAATTTTGGCGAATGCGATGGTGTGACCAGGTATTATCTGTGCTGCCAGCAGATAAATCTTCTGGCGTAAACTCAACGTCTCTAACCTGCGATTCCAGCGCCGTTAGTTTTTCATCTGTTGAGGCGACGCTAGGAATGTTCCACCCGTAACCTGTTGCCAATGCTGATAACCAAGTTTCAATGGGAGCCAGCGAGGTCGCGGCATCAGCGCCCCAGCCTTGTAAGATCTGTCGCAACAGCAGGCGGCTACCGAATAGGGAATTGCCGACAATGAGTTGCCCGTCAATTAGCTCCAGCTTATTTTCCGGATGATGATGAATGAAGTCCTCAAACCGTTCTTTTGGAGTTGGGTACATGGTGCGATCGCTATACCTGAAACGTTTGAATCAACCATCGCGTCAATGCTCCATCATCTTCCGATTGACTGCGCTGCATGGCTTCTTCCACGACTGACAATGCTAGTCCTGGTAAAATCTGGGAAGCTCGAATCTCTCGGCTCCCACCATTCTCGACGGCAAACGCGATAACTTCTGACATTGCCACATTGACAACCCAATATTCCTGCACTCCCAATCGCTCATACAGAAGCCGCTTGCGTCCGAGGTCATCACTTAGGGTGGTTGAAGCAATTTCTACAGCGAGTTGAGGAGCGCCATACACTTCAATATCAACGGGCTGATTATTTCTGGGTGGCAGTTGGAAACTCTGTCCTAGATAAAACGCAATGTCGGGCTGAGCTTCCCGCTCTCCAGGTTTGCAAAAACTGGTATTGATGAGTTCGACGGCTCGGAGGTTTGTCAATCCGGCAAATAAACCAATAACCTTCAACACCACGGCATTATCCCGCCCATGCCAAGGGCCTAACGCTGCCATCTCAAGCCGCATCCATCCCTTATCGTAGTAGCATCGAGCTTTTTCAAAATTGGGTCGATGTTCGTAATGAGCAGCTTCGCCATCGCACAATGCCACATACGACTCCCATGTAGCAGGCACCCAGGTATCGGTTTCAATGCCTTGTGGACGTGATGCAGTATCGATCATGATTTTAAGTACTCAGCTATCACCCATGCTATCCAATTCTAGAGCGTAGTTATAGGTTAGGAGATTCATCGAAACTTCAATGCCAAAGTTCTTCTCGATCATTAAATCTACAATTTGCTTACCATCGAAAAGCATTACAGGTCTTGCTGCTTTGATCAGAGCCGCTTCTTGAGCTTTTTTACTAAAAGTTGAAGTAGTAAAGAAAATTCCTTGACTTAAAGCCTGTTCATCCAATGCTCCACGGAATTCCCTTAAAACATTAGGGCCGATGGATGTATCACGATAGCGCTTGCATTGGAACCCAAACTTCAGATACCCCATTCCCATCTCAAAATCGCCGTATCCATCTATTCCGCCATCATCGCTTTTACTAGTCACTACAACATTCTCAAAACCAAATTTCTCTAAAAGCTGTTTGCTGAATTCTTCAAAATCATAAGGATCAAGCTGTTTAAGCTGTTCAAGAACACGTTCTCGAAAATTGTCTAAATATTTCTCATATAAATGCTGTAATTTTTCGGCAGTTGCATCTTCTGACAGAATTTTGCTATAGATTGGTTCTGCCGTCAGCGAAGTAGGGGGATCTTTAAGAAAGAATTTTCCATCAGGCAGTAAAATGAAGTATTTTACTTTGGCTGCAGAAGGAAAATCTAAGCCTTGACAGTGCTTTCTAATTCGACCTCTCAAAACACCAATTGGATCGTCAGCACCGAAGGTGAATAATTGATTTTCAAGAATGACGCTATAAATCTCTCGGATAGTTAATGGATGCCCTACTTTTTTCATGGCTTCCATTGCTGCATCAACTATTCTGAATTTCTTGTTTGCCATACCGATGTTCTGAAATCGTTTGTACCTGAGAGTCAGGCAACGCCTCTCAATTATTCAGTTTTCCCAAACAGTAAAGGTTGTATACTTCCATCTGGCAAAATTTCCTCAAACCATTCATCCCCTCTAGGGTCATCACCACTCCATTTTTCCGGATAGGTATTCGCTGCAATCAACTCTTCGATTCGTGCTAATTCTTCCTCATTAATCAGATCAATCTTCGGCATCTCCAACCGCTCAGCCGCCTGATTCACCTCAGCCTGAATCGCCAACACCTGCTCCAGCATCCAGCGCCGTGCGTCCATATGCAGTGGCCCCAGCCGATTTTGCTTGGCAGCAAGCGTACCATCTTTCTTCACTTCCCCGTGTTTACGATGGCGATATTGTGGCTTCTTGATTTCCCAGTACAGGGGTCTCAACTTTTGCAGCGGGGCCAGGTATGACCACTCCGGCTGTGCTACCACCCGATCCAGTGCCGCATCTTTTTGCACCAGAGGACAGCCAATGCAGCCCGTTCGAGCATTCAGCGGTTCCTCACCCTCTGCCGTATCCTGACCGTAGACTTTTGCGATCGCATCCGTTGAAAAACCCAGCATGGGAGCCTCAAACATCAGCCAGTCCCAGACATGGCACACCCGCCAATGCACAATTGGCGCTAGCGTATCTGCCACCGCATTGGCCGACGTATGCTGAAACCAGCCCTGGCCGCATTCTCCACCGTCCTTGGTGCAGCTCACGGCGATCCGCTGATCCCGCGCCGCACTTTCGCCAATCCGTACGCCCGTCAGCATGAGGAACTTCTCACCCCGCTCCTGCCTCAGCGTTTCCAGCTCGCGCTCCATGCTCATCACCTTCAGCTTCGGCGTACACCAGCGGAACGTATTCGACGGCGGTGGTACACCCCGACCAAGCATATACACGAAATAGCGATGATCCAGCTTAGGTAGCACCACCCGCGTATCCATCCCGCGATCGCGCAGCTCAGCTAAAATTTTCATTGCTGCCGAATGCAGCGGCGGCAACTCCTGCCGCGTATCGGCATAGAGTACTGTAATACTTTCTGGTTGAGGAACACGCCCTGTTTCCAGTAGATACGCCAGCAGCGTGACCGTCGCTGTGCTGTCCTTGCCGCCCGAAAATGCGATCGCCCAGTGCCGATACAGTTGCCCATATTGCGTCAATGATTCCGCCGTTAGTTCAATGCTTTTCGGCAGCGTCAGACGGTCTTCTTCAAATAGGCTCAGCGTTCGCATAGCAATCGTCCGATAACATCCGCTTAGATTACGGATTTAATATAAAACTTTGAAGATTGTAAGCCACTGGCAGCAAATCTTTATCTAACCACCATTAGTGCTTCAACGTGTATCTAGTCTACTAAACTTTCTATATATAGTGGCAAACGCTTGCACTAGTAGGTCTTTGTAGAACTGCACCCTATTTGTGGGGTAGTACAAACTCATCTCAACTCGGTACGGTGGGAAAAACCGTGTACGGGTGCCGCATTATGGCTGCGATCGCATCGTCCCTGCAACTACTTAATCTGAAAGCTGCTTCGCTCCAAGATATCAAACAGCATTGCCAACAAAGTTCCATTGGTAAACTTTTGCCAACCGCGCTCTATGTTCATCGCTCAGCCTTAACAGCGCTGCATCCGTACCTGCAAACTTACGAACAAGCCGCTCGAACCCACTTATCAGCCCAGTGGGAACAGCTCAACATCACACTCATCAAATTCCAGTTTGACCAGCTTAAGCTGTCTTATTTAACTTATCCTGACTTCGACGACGATCCCCATCCAGCCCTCGCCCACAGCGTACAAGTCGATTTGGCCACTGGACAGGTTTGGTCACGCTCCTATGCCGATACCCAAAATCCGCCCGTCCTGCATCGCAAGGAAGCCTTTATCACTCCCGCCTATCCGCACTACGCCACGTTCCAGCACTTAACCCGTCAGCAGGAAGTACTGGGTTTATTGGATAACTCTCGCGAAATTGGTTTTGCCGATGCCTGGGCACAACGCCTTGCCCAGCGGGGAATTGAAATTCATGATCACGCTCTAGCCTGTGCCGTCCAGTCTGCCGGGGCAAACCCCAAACCGAAAATTCAGCGCCACAAAGCTGCGATCGCACGTGTTACGGCTTCTAAACCTGTTCGTCTAGCTGTTGAAGCTGGCTTATTCCCTCCCGGCACCACCTACTTCGACTACGGTTGCGGTCATGGAGCCGATATCGAGTATATCCAGCGGCTTGGCCACATTAGCAGCGGTTGGGATCCCTACTTTCGCCCCGATCAGCCCAAGATTTCTGCTCAGGTGGTCAATCTCGGCTATGTAATCAACGTGATTGAAGATACCGCCGAACGCCGAGAAGCGCTGATTAACGCTTGGCGACTGGCTGAAACCGTCCTCATCGTTGCGGCTCAAGTCCTGATTGATGACCGGACACGGGGCGTCATTGCCTATGGCGATGGCATCATCACTAGCCGCAACACCTTTCAGAAATACTACGAGCAGGAAGAACTGAAATTCTATATCGACCAAGTTCTTGGCGTAGACGCAATTCCTGTGGCGCTTGGCATTTACTTCGTCTTCCGCGATGAAGCGCAGGCTGAGTCGTTTCGTGCCTCTCGCTTCCGTTCCCGCGCCAAAGCGCCTCAAATTCGCCTTAAAGTCAGCAAATTTGAGCAGTACCGCGACCAGCTCCAGCCGCTGATGGACTTCTACACCGAGCGGGGTCGCTTACCAGCTACCGATGAGCTAAGCACCGACGCCTTCAGTCCCATCCAGTCTCAGTTTGGCAGCATCAAACGAGCATTCAAGCTCGTCTTGCAAGCGACTGATGTGAGTGAATGGGATGCGATCGCAGATAAGCGCCGTAATGACCTAATGGTGTATTTAGCACTCAGTCATTTTGGCAAACGCCCTAAGTTCAGAGATTTGTCTGCCGCTGTCCAGCAGGATATCAAAGCCCTGTTCGGTAACTATCAGCAAGCCTGTACTGCCGCCGATCTGATGCTGATGAGCTTGGGTCGGACAGAAATCCTAGCCGAACGCTGTCGTCAGAGTCCTATTGGTCAACAGCGCCCCAATTCCCTTTGGGTTCATGTCTCAGTGCTCGAACAGCTCGATCCACTGCTCCGTCTCTACGAAGGCTGCGCGTCTCGTACCATTGGCCGACCGGATGAAGCAACGGTTATCAAATTCCATTTGCAAAAGCCTCAGATCACCTACCTGTTCTATCCAGACTTCGATGATGAACCCCATCCGGCTCTCCACACCAGCATGGCAGTTGGTCTACGAGATTTGCAGGTGCGCTACCGTGATTACGACTTAGATAATCCGCCGCTGCTACATCAGAAAGAGCAACTGATCACCGCCGACTATCCCAACTACGATAAGTTTGCCCGACTCAGCCAGCAGGAGCGCAAGTGGGGACTGCTAGACGATGTCAAAGCGATCTATGACCGTCGCGGTTGGCAGCATCGTTTAGCCGCGCATGGCGCAGAACTGCGGGGATATCGAGTTGTGTGGCGTAAAGATGCCGATGAGGACCAAAAGAAACTCGTGCGATCGCACATGCGAGCAAAATAAAATAGCTATGCGGACTTATATAGCATTTCCCAAGCTGGCGAGGTGTATTTATCCCTCATGAACATTCCTCATAAACAAGGGGCTTAAGCCCCTTGTCTGCACCGCACTAGACTGAAAAACGCTATATATTCTTGGAGCCTCATATCAATCCTTTATGAAGCTGCACTGAACAAGGGGCTTAAGCCCCCCTTGTTATACAAGCGTTCATTCTGTTCATCTTCAATTTGGATTGGTATCAACTACATATTCTGCGATTTCTATCAAGAAGATTTCGTATACCAGATATTTCGACTAATGAGTTCAATTTGACTACTTAAGGAAAGTTGGATATGCAATTAACTCTTTATAAAATTGATGCTTTTTGGGATGTAGAGGCAGCAGTTTGGGTCGCAACCAGTGAAAATGTGCCTGGACTTGCGACAGAAGCTGACTCTCTGGAAACGCTAGATCTCAAGCTTCGTGATTTGATTCCAGAACTTCTGATACTTAATGAAGTGATTCCTAAAGACTACAAAGGCATCATTTCCTTTGAACTAATCAGTCATAAGCAAGAGATTATCGAGGTGGCATAAGGAAAGGCAATGGCAAAATCCTTGACGCCAACACTCAAAAAGATCTTGCTAGAAGCAGGTTGCTCGTTTGAACGGCAAGGCAAAGGTGATCATGAAATTTGGTACAGCCCAATCACAGAAAGACGATTTGTAGTTGACAGTGCTATCAAATCGCGTCATACAGCGAATGCTGTTTTGAAGCAGGCAGGTTTAGACAAACAGTTCTAAAGAACTCTGTTTATACTTTCATAGTACTAAGTGTGCTGCCAACGTTCTGTGCCTTTCTTAGATGGTGTTCCTTGCTCTGTAAAGGTCCACACATCCCACTTATGCTGTGGCCCATAGCTAATGTGAATGGGTCTTTCCGCACCGTAATAATAAAGCGAATCAAACGGCAACTGCTGGGCGATGATCCAGTCCACTAGCTGATCGCTGGGCAAATCGCAAATCTTGAAATCACAGGCGGCTCCAGTGCGATCGCAAAAGTATTTCCCATTTCGATTCAGCTCATGAGCCATATGCTGATCTAAATTTGGACTAACCTTGCCATTCTTCAGTCCTGTTTCCGGATCTTTTTTGGCTAGCCACCGCTTCAAATCCGTTGAGCAAAACCCATAGGTAAGCTGAAACTTTTCCCGTCCAAATTGATTAATCACCGGATCGATGATGTGCTGACATAAATTTTCTATTGCTGGAATCGTTTCATCCGGGTTTTTGGGAAACGGATCGATTTGGTCAGCATATTTGCGATAAGTCTGTGTACAAGTACAGAATTCCTCCAGAGTTAGGTATTCACCTAAACACCGCTCTGATTTCACTGTACATCTCCTTAGAAATGGGCGGTACTGGACTCGAACCAGTGACATCCTGCTTGTAAGGCAGGCGCTCTACCAACTGAGCTAACCGCCCGTATCGGGTGGCGTGCGTGTCTCTCGCACAGTTATAAACTATAACAGACCTTTGGCGCAGTTGTGCAAGAAAATCGAGAAATTTGAGCATTTTTTTTGACGAGTATTGGGTGAAATCCCCGAAAGCATTTAGCTGATAGACTTCTAGCTTCGCCGATTCAGCCAAAAAATCTGCTGACTACAGAGTTTGATACAATTGCACCATTTTCAGACTCGCAGATAAAGCGAGCGTACAACCATGCCCTCTGGTCGCACCCACGATCGCATTACCCTGTGGTGTTTACCCATCGTTGCCGTTGGCACCTATGTGCTGACGCAGCAGCTCACATGGATGCTGATTGCCTCTGGCGGATTTCTGTTTGGCGGGCTGATGTTTGGCCCCGACCTGGATATTCATTCCGTGCAGTATAAGCGCTGGGGCATTCTGCGCTGGATTTGGCTACCCTACCGCAAGAGTATGCACCATCGCTCATCCCTCTCCCACGGGCCAATCCTCGGAACCGTGCTGCGGGTGATTTACTTTTTGCTGTGGCTGGTGTTCTTTGGGCTAGTTGCGATCGCACTTCTCCAGTACCTCGGCATCGCAGGTGTTACCCACGCTGATCTAGGCGATCGGCTAGAGCAGATGGTGCGGCAGCATCCGGCAGAATGGCTGATTGGGCTGATTGGGCTGGAATTGGGAGCTTTAAGCCACTATGTCAGCGACAGTACCCTTTCGACCTATAAGCGGGTACGCAAGCAGGGTCTAGCGGGATTGAAGTCGAAGAAAGCGAAAAAATCGCGTCGCAAATCATCACGCAGTAGAAAGCGATAAATTAGAAACGGCTTGTTTCGCAGTCATCACCCAACCCTTCTACTTGTGGGCTACTGTGTACACACATCTTGATCACTGCCTCTCAACCCCGAATGATCCCCCCTTGCCCCCCTATAGCCCTTCGGGCATGGCTTCGCCTAGAAAAAGGGGGGAACCTGCTCAAAGTTCCCCCTCTTTAAAGGGGATTTAGGGGGATCTCAACGTTGAAACGGAGTCTAGGGACTTGTGTGTACACAGTAGCCTTGTGGGAGAAGGGAAGCCGGATCGGAAGTCCCTCTCCCCGTGGGAGAGGGATTTAGGGTGAGGGCAAATCGCGAAACCGACCCATCCCAACCTCTAATCCTTTTTGCCCATGTCTAATTCTCCTCTCGATCATCAAACGTTAGAAGACAACAATGCGGCTGATTCCACCCTGCAAGCGTTGCAGCGCTTAATTGAGGTCGTGGCTCAGTTGCGTAATCCCGATGGTGGCTGTCCGTGGGATTTGGAGCAGACGGCAGAGACGCTGACGCCCTACGTGATTGAAGAAGCCTATGAGGTAGTGGACGCGATTCAGGGAGGCAACCCAACCGATATCGCCGAGGAACTGGGGGATTTGCTGCTCCAGGTGGTTTTGCAGGCGCAGATTGCACGGGAGCAGGGTCAGTTTGACCTGGGCCAGATTGCTGACGGCATTGCCGAGAAGCTGGTGCGGCGGCATCCTCATGTGTTTGGGGATGAGTCCGTAGACAATGTAGACGATGTGCGGCGCAACTGGGAGCAGATCAAGGCCGAGGAAAAAGCCGACACGGAAGATCCCACTAAGCTCACGCCCAAGCTGGCTCGCTACGCCCGCAGCTTGCCGCCGCTGATGGCCAGCATGAAAATTTCCAGGAAGGCTGCCAAAGCAGGCTTCGAGTGGGACGACGTGGACGGTGTGTGGGACAAGTTCCATGAGGAACTGGACGAATTTAGAACTGCGATCGCACATGAACCCCAGGAAAATCAGCAAGCGGAACTGGGCGATCTGCTGTTTACGCTGGTCAACATTGCCCGCTGGCACGACCTTGACCCCGCCGAAGCCCTCCAGGGCACCAATCGGCGGTTTATCCAGCGATTTGGATTGGTGGAATCGGTGGCGACTCGTCCGCTGGAGGACTATTCCATTGAAGAACTAGAGGGACTGTGGCAGAAGGCCAAAGCCAAAATTTTGGCAGAGCGAGAGCAGGCTGCCATTGAGTCGAACTCTCAAGGATAAAGGTTAATTTCAGTAAAAATTTGCCCGCCGCTGATCCGGATTGCGATCGCTTGGATAGAATTAAACCCATTCAAAGAATAAATCTGGGGGTCGGATACCAGATTTAGCCCAGATCTCGGATATTTTGGGGATCTGCACTCTACGGATACGGATAGCAATTTGAGATCAAATGGCCTGATTAAGGTGTGCTAGTCGATTGTGATGGTGTTTAGCAATAGCTTTCTAGAACGGTTTCACGGTTTCGGTTGAACGCGTTCGGTTAGATTGCTGCAGTGTGGACTGTACGACGTGGACTGTGTGACAGGGATGCAAACCATCCCAGATTGCGAGATTTTGAATGAAAGTTTGTTTTTTTATGCTGGTCTAGAACCGTCTAGACTCAGACATTGTGATTCATCGGGTTACTTCACTGCTACAGACTTCGGATCCGTATGGTATCCGATGGAAGCCCATGATTGTGCATTGACATAGGATCTTGGAGCATCGCAGAAGATATATCGCAGAGATATACGGTTGGACAACCTGCGATCGCTAATGTCACCATTGCATGAATAAAGCTTAAGACTGCTTGCAAAGGGCTGTCATCAATTATCGATGAAATTATCGCGATATGCCATCGCTTAAAGACTCGGCATAACCGTTGCGATCGCAAGTTATCTCCTGTGGATTCGATTCTCCACCGTCGAATCTGCGTTTATTATTCATTCCACGAGATTCTCCCTATGTTTTGGCGATATACCTGGCGGGATAGCGTTCCGCTCACGATTACGCTGTTGCAGCTTGCATTAAATGTATGGCTAGCCGTTACCTGGGCTAGTCGTCCGCTGGCTTATAATCTATTCTTTCTGCCGCTATGCATCTTTTTGTTTTGGTATAACGGTCTGGTTTCTAGCCATAATTTCGTTCATACCCCTTGGTTTAAATGGGATGTACTGAATCGGATTTATGCCATTCTGAACTCCGTTAATTTGGGCGTGCCGCAGGTTCACTATCGCTACGAACACTTTGCCCACCACCGCTACAATAACGACCGCCAGGGGCCAGATGGTTGCACCCTCGATCCCACGTCGTTGTTTGCCTACGGCCAAAATGGCGAACCCGAATCGCTACTGTCCTACTGCTTCCTCGGCCCGTTGCGGATTGACCTGAGCGAGTATCTAGATGAGATTCGGCGCAACAACGACACCGATCAGTTCATTGTCGAGTTGATGGCCTGCGGATTTAGCATCGTGGCCTTCTTCATCGTGTGTTGGCAGTATGCGCTGTGCATTTGGCTACCCGTCATGTACGTGGGCTGGGTGCTAGAGCATATCGAGAACTATTATGAGCACTTCGGCACCACGCCAGAAGACCGCTACGCCAATTCCACCAGCTACTACGGTCGCTTGTATAACCTGCTATTTTGCTACGAAGGCTATCACCAAGAGCATCACCTGCGCCCCAACGTCCACTGGATGCACCGTCCCAAAGTCCGCCAAGAACTGGCTGTCCGCTTAGCTCAAAGCGATCGCGTGATTCTGCGCGTCCCGCCCGCCCTGGGCATTCTTGATCATCAGCGCATTCGCCGCCGCTATCAGATGACTCAGCCCGTTGAAGTCTTTGCCACTGATCCAACAGTATCGACCTCAATGCGAAATACCAAAGTGGATGCGTGAGGACTGAGTGAAGAGTTTTGAATTTTAAGTTTGAGTGTTGAATGAACTATTCAAAACTAATCACTCCTCACTCCTCACTCCTCACTAATCACTAATCAAACCTCTGCCCCTGCGCTGACCAGGTTTTGAGCTGAAACGTGTTGGCCTGACGAATCACTAGCGTTGATCCACTGGAGTCGCTCAATTGTGCGATCGCAGTTAGGGTTTGTCCGGGTTGATCGAGGTCGCTATACAGTAACAGGCCATTGGCTGAAAAGATGAGCGTGCGGGAGGCTACCGTCTCAAGCTGAGCAGCGCGATCGCTGACGGCAGTAAGCTGATGCAGATCGGGAGACGTGAGGCTAAGCACCAATTCGTCCTGACCGTCGCCCGTTAGATCGAAGCGGCGAATTGGCCAGCTTTGCATCTGCTGAAGCGTTGCTGCTACGTCCTGGACAGGGAGGGAGAGGACATACTGGGTTTGCTGTAAATGGGGCCAGAGTACCGTCCAGACATCCTGGGCGAGTTGCGGACTCTCTTGATACAGCGCCCCAAATGAGTCTGGTGCCGGAATCGGTTGCCAGTTGAAGGCAGTGGCAGTGGCTGCGAGCGCTGTACTTGTAGGCGATATCTCCGCAGGTGCATCGCCTAATGCCAGAAGCTGCAAGCGATTGCCCTGTTGTTTGGTCGCCTGTACCTGAGCATTGACGCCGGAGGAATCCAGCATGGAATCCCAACTGGTCAGGCGCATGTAGCTGTCTTGATGCAGACCCAGCGCTTGCCAAAGAGACGTAGCCTGCTTCGGTAGTGTGGTGCTAGCGGGGATCTGCCAGCGCTGCCCATCGTGGAACTGTGTGACATCAATGACGTACCAGGTTTGTCCAGCGGGTGGAGTTGATGATAGCGGTTGGCTGGGCCAGAGCCATTGATTCGGTTGAATCGCTTCAGGTGCGATCGCACTTGCTGTCCCGACAATTCGACTGGTTGTAGGTAAATTGAGCGTGCTGGCCGCGTTTTTTGCCTCTGTAGTTGCGGCATTAGACGCATTGGCTAAAACCGTACCGTCTGTTTCATCAATCAGGCTTAGCAGATGGCGAACCCTTGCTTCGGTTGCGGCGGAAGGATTTGACTGCTGTTTCAACCAGGTATAGGCTGCATCCGGTTCATCCTGAATCGCCAACAGTAGCCCGCCCCAAGTGCGGATATCAAGCTGGTTTGGGCTAATTTGCAGCGCTGTTTGTACGCGACCCCACAGCTTACCAGAATCAGCTTTGAGTAAGCTCAGCATCTCTTTACGAGCGCTATCGGATTGTTCCTCAAACAGAGCCAGCCCATCGTCCCAACGCCCATCTACTAAATAGGCCAATAGCTGCTGGCTAGGGCTAGACCACTGGCTATTGGCCTGCGCCCTGGTTTCCTGGGCGTGTAGCTCAATCAGTTGATACTGAGCTTCGGTGGCCTCTGGCCAGTTTTTGGCAGCATCTTTGATGGGGCGCAAAGTCTGGAGCGCCGCTGACCATAAGCCTTTCTGAGCCAGTCGCAGCGCATCATGATAGGTTTTGTCGTTCAGAATTTGATTGGTGAAGGAGATTTCTTCTAGCTGATCAAGCCGCTTGACGGTTGGCACATCCACGAGCTGATAGCCTCTGAAAGTTGGCTCTAGGGCAACGGTTTGATTCACCACCAGTTCCGGCGGCGCTGCGCCCGATAGTTCTCGCCAAGTCGGAAGCTGATCGGCTGGACTCGTCCAGGAGAGCTGAAAATTGAGCCGTCGCTGGTCAGGGTCATACTGCAAAACTTGACCGTATAGCACCGGATCACCGCTGAGCGTGTATTTTCCCTGTAACGTAAACCAGCGGCCTGTATCGGGTGCGTTGTCCTGTAGAGCTACTAGTTCGGTGAGGGACAATATGCGATCGCTCCCTTCAGGTAGTCCCAATGCCTCCTGACGCGGGCGTAAGACAAAGTTTTCGCTCAGCCCGCTGACATAAAGCTGATCGACTTGAACAAAAGACTGATCCGGCTGAGGTGGCCAGCTACTGGGCTGAGTAGGCCGATAGACACGTAGTTCAGCGATCCGGGTGCAGTTCGTTTCACAACCGTTCCGGCGATCTAGCAGCGGTAGCAGGAACGGACGAGGCTGGGTGGGATCAAAGCCATCTTCATGCAGCGAGATCGGTTCACCAACCTCTAGATCGGCTGTCTTGATACCCGCCTCGATCTCTGACCAGAGTTGGGATTGGGGTTCCGCTTGGTTGACCTGTCGCCAGTTCGGCCACACCTTGTCCAGCAGTGTATCCGCACTGGGATTCATCACCAGTTGATAACCCGTGTAAAGCCCTGCCCCAACCAGAGCCAACATGCCCGCCACGCTAGAGATCAGAACCATACTGCCAACCGTACGCCAGAGGATTCGAGCGGCTGAGTTGGTTGACGACTGCTTTTTGGACGACGCTGAACGCTGGGCGAGGGCAGATCGATTGGGTTGCGCTAGAGAGCGGTGAGGAGGGATGTGAGAGCGCGATTTGTCAGGAGAACCAGGCATGACGAAAGCTTAGGAGATCCAAGGGAACATGAGCGTAGACAAGTGGAATTTTGCCGCTAAATGTCCGATTAGTGACTAAAATTAGCCACTCGTTAATACTTGTTCATACAGATGCCCCGCTGCTTCCCAGGTATAGCACTGTTCAATCAGTTCGCGCCCATGCCGAGACAGATCTTGTCGTAACGTTGAATTTTCGAATAAATGTGCGATCGCACTTACATATTCTTCAACAGTATTGGCGCGTAAAGCCCGCAGCGGCTGATTTGGCAAATCCACCTCTAATCCCTCTAATCCGCGATCGCTGCCAATAACCGGAATTCCAGCGGCCATTGCTTCTAACGTTTTGTTTTTTATGCCAAATCCCGTCCGCATGGGCACGACGCATACGGTGGCCTGGTGCAGATAATCCACCATCGACGGCACCCGACCCGTGACCGTAATTCCGGACTGCTCCTCAAACGCCTGAATCTCTGGCACCGGACGGGAGCCAACCAACGATAACTCTGCATTCTTGTAACGCTGCTGCACTAGCGGCCACACCTCCCGACAGAAAAACAGCACCGCGTCGATATTGGCAATGTTGTCCATTGCGCCGATGAAGACCAGGTGATGCCCCCCCGGATCACTTTGCCGAACGGGAAACGCCTCCAGATCCACTCCATTCGGAATCACCGCAATCTGGCTACCAGGACTAAACGCCTGCATCTGCTGCTGATCGTCTTCGGTTGTGACCACAATCCGGGAAAACTTCTGGCAGTACTGCTTTTCGTAGCGCCAGAGTAACGGTAGGTTGATGCGATCGCGGATTGGGTTTTCGCTGGTGACCGTACTGAGCTGATTCTTGCAGGTGCCGTAGACGGAGCTGTGGATATTGACGACGGTGCGAACCGATTTCTGAAACGCAGGCCGCACATATATTTCATTGACGCTATGTTCGCAGGTGATCGCGTCTACCGTTTGCTCCTGCACGGCCTGATCGACCCAGGCTTGAATTTGCGGCGAGTAGAGATGCTGCACATGCGGCGGAACACCCTGAATGGCAAACTGACCGAGCCGCGCCAGCTTATCCCATTTTCCTGAAGCGGGTTCCGCTGTTGGGGCGTCTGTCAGGCGCAAATCTGTCACCCACTGCCGCAGTCTCGCCACTTCCTCATCGGTCACATCGGTTGTGCGCTGGGTAATCAGCGTGATCTCGTGCCGCTGACTCAAGTACTTCAGCAGATTAAACGTCCGTACCTGCGTGCCTCCCCGCGTGGGCGGATAGGGAAATGTAGACGACAGCATCAAAATTCTCATGGGGAACCGAGGATAATTGGAACGCCACCTTCATAGTTCCGCACAAACTGGGAAAACTATCTTCAGATTTGCTGGGAAATTCGACATGCCCTGTTCGATCCCCCCTGCCCCCCTTATTAAGGGGGGTGGCGATAGCCGGGGGGATCTCCACGTTGAACATAGAAGGTACCTGTTCACCCAAATTTAAGCCCATGCCCCCCAAAGTTTCGATCACGATCCCGACGCATAATCGCCGTGATTTGCTGGAAAATGCGATCGCAAGTGTCTTGCGTCAGACCCACACGGATTTTGAGCTAATTGTCTGTGACGACGGCTCCACGGACAATACGGCGGAGTTGATGGCGAGATTAACTGACCCGCGCATTCGCTACCTGCGGCATGTGGACAACATCGGCAAGAGCAACAATATGCGCTCCGGCTTCGATGCAGCCCAGGGTGAGTATTTCCTCAAGTTTGACGACGACGACCGGATTACGCCAGAGTTTCTTAGCAAAACGATTGCCGTACTCGACTCCCAGCCTGACATTGACTTTGTCAGCACCGATCACTGGATTATCGACATCCACAACGCTCGCCAGCTAGAGGCCACCGACGCCAATAGCCAAAAATGGCAGCGCCACCGCTTACCGGAAGGCCGAGTCGAAAACCTGCTGCACATCACCTTCGTGCGCCAAAGTCTACAAATTGGTGCCAGCCTGTTTCGGCGGCAAGCGCTGATTGACGTGGGCTACATGCGCCCCAACCTGCAAAACTGCGAAGACAATGATTTGCTGGTGCGACTTGCGATCGCAAATAAGCAGGCTTACTATCTACCTGAACGGCTGATGGAATACCGAGTCCATGCCGGACAGCAGGGTTTGGGACGGGCAATTCAATATCTGAAGGACGAAATCCAGTATCTCGAAAACTTCCAGTTCGATGTGGGCAACATCGAAACCTGTCGTCTCAACCGTCTGCGCGATACGCAACTAACGCTGGGACTGCGCTTAATTGAATTAGGCCAAATCGAACAGGGACGGCAGTACCTGCAAGCCGGACAACATTCATCCCTGAAAAAGGCCAGAGTTGGGCTGATGCTCTCTTACTTGCCGAGTCCGCTACGAACGGCAGCGTTTGGGATACTCCGATAACATATTTTTTCTAACTGATTTGACCTATGACTCTGCTGTTGAAAGCGCTCCGTTCACCGCATAAGGCCATCCGCAAAGCCACCGTTTTACTAGAGCACGAGTGGCAAGATTGGGTGCGATCGCAAACCCAACAGGAATCGTTCAGCCAAGTCATTAATCAGCAGGAAATTCGCATTATTGGCTTACGGCGCACGGGCAATCACGCCCTGATCACCTGGATTCAAGAACAGGCCACGGGCACCACCCAGCATCTCAACAACCTGATTCCGCTGGAAAATCCCTATCGCTACAAGTACGAGCACCTGCGGGACTACTACCCAGAGCACGGCTGGCAGGCGGAACGCTATCGGCAGGAAGCCATCGGCAACTTCGTCAAGAAAGACTGGTTTCTCTACAGCTACGAAGATCACGACCTCACGCAAATCACCAGCAACCAGTTTGAGCGCAAGCACGATCTCTATGTCGGGCACAGCCAAACTCGTTGCGATCTACTGATTCTGCGCGATCCGTTCAACTTATTTGCTAGTCGGCTCAAAAACGATTATCTAGACGTGGCCGCACCGGGAAAAAGCATGGTGGAGCTGTGGCTGGACTATGCCAAAGAATTCGTCGGTGAAACGAACTACCTGACGCACAACAAGCTCTGCGTGAACTACAACCAGTGGGCTAACGATGTCGCCTACCGTCAGCAAGTCGCCGAGCAATTGGGTCTCCAATTCACCGATGCGGGCATCAACAAAGTTGGCTCCTGGGGTGGCGGCAGCTCGTTTGAAGGCCAAGAGTTTTGCGATCGCGCCCACAAAATGGATGTCACCAACCGCTGGAAGCATTTTCTAGACGATGAACGCTACCGTCAGCTCTTCCAGCACCCAAAACTCTGGGACTATTCAGAACGCATCTTCGGCCACATCGCCGGAACAGAAGCGCTAAAGTCGTTTTAAAGTTGCCAAGCAATTGTTTAGAGATTTAATAGCTCTGGATTGATTTTCAGGTTATCGGAAATGTCTACAGACACATGCGTTTTGCTGAGCCACAATCTAGACGTAACTCAGATTGCTAATTTGCCGACGTTGCTTAATCAGTACTTTGCGCCCTATATTCATCAGATTCAAATTCGTGTGGATCACGGGTATACGGGCACCTTTGTAGATTCTGAAGATGGCGGTTGGAATTGGCAAGGAAGCGAAGATGATGATTGGGAGCTTCAGCTTGGCAAGTTAGAAGATGAGGATTTATGGGATTGGGCATGGTATCCAGAGCAGGATGGATCGTTTGAAGATTGGTTTAAACGAAACCAATCCTATGGCTATGTCTCGCTTGCAGGTCCTTATGGGATGTCGCTATCAATTGGCTCTAGTGCATTAGTGCTTCGCGCAGATATTCGCTGGCGACATTTTGCGGTTGATCCAATCGTGCAAGTCGATTTGCGGCGATTTATCCAGTATCTAGCTTGGTTTCTAAATGCCGATTCGGCCATTTATTTTCCTGATGATATTCCACCAGGTTGCGACATCGTAGACGGTTACTTTACAAAAGGATGGAACTTTGAAGAAATAGTGGCGTGGTTGAAAAGCCAAGAACCTCCCAAACAATCGCTTAGCGAAACGATTGGAGTTGTCTATGTAGGAGACACCAAGTACATAGCACCGCAAGGATATTACATTGAAAAAATTTCAAGTACGTTGGATGCAATAGCATGATGATGGCAAGCTGCGAGCAATTGAATGCAGGAAAATAACTAATGAGTCTCATTTTAGAACGCGAAACACCACCGCTGCGAGAGGATGAAACCGGAGCTATTCGAGTCGGAACTTCGAGGGTTTTGCTAGAGACTGTCGTGCGAGCGTTTCAGGATGGTGCATCACCTGAATCGATTGTTCATCGGTACTCAACTCTCTCCTTAGCAGATGTCTATAACACTATCGGTTATTATCTGCGACATCAGGATGCTGTCGAAGCATATTTAAATCAGAGAGAACAAATGGCTGAAGCTGTGGAGCAACGTCTATCTAGTATCCAGCCAGATTTAACGTCGATCCGTGCTCGTCTACTCTCTCGGCAAAATCAGCAGTAGGGTTATGCTGAAATTGTTGAGCGATGAAAATTTTAATGGTGATATCGTTCGAGGATTGTTTCTGCGCCAACCTGATCTAGATCTATTGCGAGTCCAAGATGTCGGTTTGCGAGAAGTCGATGATCCGGCGATTTTAGCTTGGGCAGCAGATAACGAGCGTATTCTTCTGACCCATGATCGAGCAACAATGCCAGATTTTGCCTACACCCGTTTGATTAGAGGGGAAGCAATGGCAGGGATATTTGTCTTCAATGATCGAATGCCAATTCGACAGGCAATAGATGAATTGCTGCTGCTAATCGACTGTAGTGAGCAGGCAGAGTGGCAGGGAATTGTACTGTATTTACCGCTATAGCGGTTCAAGCTTTTAATCACCATTGACCGCAAGCATCATACTTGCTCAAATTGATAGCCAAATTCGGCGATATCTTTGGCGTACCAGTTGCGGACGATTTCTACTGCTTCATCGGAATAGTAGGCGCTGTAGTGCTTGTGCTTTGAGGCGTTGACGTGGGGCAGCTTGGCCTTCGTGCCAATCCGTTGAGCAATCACATCAAAATCGTCATTTAAGCGCTCGAAGCGACCGATGAAATCTACGTCAATTTGGTCGTTCTCATTCACGAGCCAGTCTACCTGGGGCAGAAACATTTTGGGCTTGTCGTAATACTGCGGGTCTTGCTTAACCAGGGTACGCTTGAGCCAATCCTCAAAGCTGACGTTTTCTGCTGCTAAGCCCGTTTGGTTATTTCGCATCCGATAGTGGTAGAGCGACACAACGCGCCCCCAGGGATTGCGGACGATGGTGAACTTAAATGCTTTCTGCCAACGGTCTTCGCTGATTTCGGCCTTCAGTTCTTGTACGGTGCGATGGCGCTGGGGGAGACGGATAGCGCGTTCGATGCTGGTGCCGCCGTTTTTGTTGATGTGGATAAAGATGTAATCCACCGAGGCCGGATCAGATTTGAGATGCCAGTAAAACTCGCGTGCCCGCTCTTTCCATTCAACCGGAATCAACTGTTTAAGTTGCGCCATCATGAGCATCCTGCGTGAGATGAGTGAACTGCCAACAGCTTTAGCGTACCCATTTCGAGTTGTAAAAATGCGATCGCAGTTTTCTGCGAACCAATTACGCAGCTCTTGGCGATGTTCAATTTGAATGCGATCGCAGTTGTCATTCATGGGCATTGACCTGCAATGAAAATTGGTAAGTCTAGGCTATCTCGTAAAACTCTTTCTTTCGGTAAAGGTCGTTTCTTTCAAGTTATGGATGGGTGAAACGCGGAGAATCGGCACATTGAAAGAACAAGTTCTGTTGTTACTCTCCTGATTTGTTTTGTCTGAATCTGCGATCGCACATTCCAACCCTTCCCTAATCTCCCCTGAGGAAGCCAACCTGCAAAATGCGCCCTATGCGCCGACGCTGCCTGCAACGCAGTCTGCTGTCGTCAATACAGCTTATCGGCGTCGGGCTTGGATGCCGAAGCAGGTACTGTTTACTCCAGCGGCACTGGATGAAGCTTGGGGACAGCAAATTTTGCAGCGAGTGGAATCGCTGGGTTTGCCCGTGCAGAAGCTGAAACAGAATCGGATTACGGGGTTGCGGGGCGAAACCGAGCGCGAGACGTATGCAAAGGCCAAGCGAACCCTAGCGGTTGTCACGGCTCCTGCTAGCCAGCTCAAACTCAGTCCCATTCCGCCGTCTGCCGATTGGCAGTTTCACCTGGCTCAGGGCTGTCCGGCTCACTGCCAATATTGCTATCTGGCAGGCAGCTTGCAGGGGCCACCCGTGATTCGGGTCTATGCTAATCTGCCGCAGATTCTGGAGAACCTGAAAGACTACGAAGATCCCGAAAAGCCGATTACTACCTATGAGGTGAGCTGCTACACCGATCCGCTGGGGATTGAGCATTTGACGGGCAGTTTGGCTGAGTGTATCCGCTATTTTGGCACCCGCGATCGCGGCCAACTCCGCTGGGTGTCCAAATTCGATGCGGTCGATGAGCTGGTCAATCTGGAGCATAACGGCCACAGCCGTTGTCGGTTCAGCATCAACGCTTTGCCGATTTCTCGCACTCTGGAAGGGGGAACAGCTTCGGTGGCCGAACGGCTGCAAGCGATTCGCAAATTGGCCTTACCCAAGGGGCAAGGTGGCGGCGGTTATCCTGTCGGTTTCGTGATTGCGCCGATTATGCCGATTGAAAACTGGCGCGACGAATACAGCCAGCTTCTAAACATGGCCGCTGATGCACTGGATTTTGGATGCGACCTGACGTTTGAGCTGATTTCGCACCGCTTTACCCCCGGCTCAAAAGGTGTATTGCAAGAGTGGTATCCCAACAGCAAGCTGGATTTGGACGAGTCCAGCCGCACCGTCAAGCGCAACAAATTCGGCGGCGTCAAGTACGTCTACGACAAAGACACGATGACCGAACTGCGCTCATTCTTTGAAACTGCGATCACAGATCGCTTTCCGCAGGCTGAGATTTTGTATTGGACGTGAAGAAGTGAGGCGAGAGGAGTAAGGAGTGAGGAGTGAAGGCTGTAAAAGAAAGGAGTTTTGAGTTTTGAGTGATTAGTTTTGAATGGTTAATTCACACGACTTGGTAAGTTACGAGCAGAGGAAAAACCAGTTAAGCGATCGCGGTTT
>CBKWJC010000078.1:0-30983 GCA_966674685.1 uncultured bacterium | reverse complement strand
AGAACCGTTCCCACAGGTTGGCGCTACTGCGCTGCTGTAAGGTAGTCGTCATAGTGAAATAATTCCGTTATTTACGTTATTTGAGTGAATACGCTCGCTTGTTGAACGAACGTCTTTGCTATGTATGTACCTACATTAACGAAACTATTGCGATTTGTAAAGGAATGTAAGATAAGTTCTATCGATAGAGGGAATAAGCTGGGATTAGAAAAGGCTAAAAAGCCCGCAAAATTGAAGTTGTGGGTATTTACAGAGTGTTTAGGGGAATGGAGACAGTGGGGACAGGGAGAGCGAAGTTTTGTAAAGAGAGTGGGTGATTGTTGGTAATGTGCGATCGCAACCCCCCTCTGGTTCAACTCGCTACTCACTAATTCGCTACCATCGATCATCTAAAGCGTGGATATCCGGAGTGTAGATACTCAATCGACAGCCATCTCAATGGGGATTTGGATTAAAAAAGACGGTAGCTCTCAAAAGGTAATGATTTTTTGTCGTGTGGGCTGTGCCCACACGACAAAAAATCATTACCTTTTGAGAGCTACCAAAAAGACGACTAGAATTTAAGTCTTAGCTACCGTCGTCACCTTAATCTGAGTGTTACGAGTCAGAATGCGGGGGCAAAACAGAATACGCAGCATTAGCCAGAGTGACTGAATCTCACCAGGAGTCTTCCAGCGCTTCCACTGACCCGGACGACAGTAGAGCGTCTCAACAAGGCGACGCTGATGCTCAAGACCATAGGGCGCAAACGAAATCTGAACGCAGGGAAATTCTCCATCCATGCCTTCACCCGTCATGGTTCCCCGCAGATAAAGCTCTTCCTCGACGATTTCCAGCTCAACGGGCAGCGTTTCACCTCTCGACAGCCGTGGTAAGCCACCTTGCGTGACGGCAATTTGCGCGCCCGTTTCAGAAATCATCGTGGTGATGCCCCACCAGGTTTGATTAGACGATTCATCTTGCGGGTCTAAAATCCGGAGCCGCACCACTCGCCGGAGATCAAACCAGGTGTAAACATCCAACAGCGGAATATCTAGCAGAATGATCAGTGTGATGCCTAGCATTAGAAGGTTATAGGCACTCCAGATCCACCCAACCTCAATACCACGAATTTGCACTGCCATTTCGGGTGGCACGGTCGTCAGCCAGTTCTCTTTGACCATGCACATGCCCAGATTGCGCCACAGACTAAAGGCCGTCAGGACAAAGGTAATGATCAAAGGCCAAGCGAGTTTCCAGTTGAAGTTAAAGCGATCGCTGGCGCTGCCTTTAGGCGTCACTTTAAATCCACCACCATAAAACGGCAGAAACATGGCCTGTAGTACCGTTATCGCCAGCGGAAAGACCAGAACGAGCGAGTAAATATCCGAGAGCAGGGCTGACCGCGAATGGCGATTAAGCCAAGCAAATACTGTAATCTGCACTAAATAGTAGGGCAAGAAAAAGTACAGCAATTCCGGGATAGACGCACGAATTGGAATAATGCCTAGAAATGAATAAGCCAGCGGCATGAGCAGGAACACAATGCGCGACAGACTGGTAAACCAGTGCAGAATGCCCTCAAAATGTCCCAGGCGCTGCATTAGGGTTAAACCTGGAATCGTCAGCGGGTTGGAATCGATGAAAAAGGACTGTAGCGTACCTCGTGCCCAGCGCAAACGCTGAACTGCATAAGCGGCAATGCTTTCAGCCGCTAGTCCAGCACTCAGCTTTTCATCTAGGTAAATGACCTCGTAACCTCTGGCCGCCAGTTGAACGGCGGTAAAGTAGTCTTCACTAATCGAATCGGTCACAAATCCACCTGCGGCCTGTAGGGCGCTGCGGCGAACGACAAATGAGGTACCCGAGCAAACCACGCTGCCTGCTCCGTCTCGCATCGGTTGAATTTGGCGGTAAAACACCTCTTCATCCGGCGTCAAAATGTCTTCCAAACCCAGATTGCGTGCAATCGGATCAGGATTATAAAAACTTTGAGGAGTTTGCACCAGAGCCGTGTTCTCAGCCTGAAAAAAGCCAACCGTGCGCTTGAGGAAGTTGCGCGTCGGCACAAAATCAGCGTCAAATGAGGCAATCAGTTCACCGTGTGTTTGTGCGATCGCATGATTGAGATTACCCGCTTTCGCATGATCATTATTCGGGCGAGTCACATAATGACAGCCCAACTCCTTTGCCAAGGCTCGAATTTCAGGACGGTGAGTATCGTCTAGCAAATAAACCGTCTTGGTGGGATAGTCCATCGCCTGACAGCCGATGATGGTGCGGCGCAGGATAAACGCAGGTTCGTCATAGGTGGGGATCAGCACATCCACCGACGGCAGATAAGTACCTTGTTCAACCGCGACGGCCATTGCATCTGCTTGACGATGGCGATCGCGGGCCCGCAGAATCAGCACCAACTGAATGATGCTGCCCGTTAGCCCCAGCAGTTCCATTGCGAACAGCCCCAAGCTGAAGACGCCATCCAGTGGCGTATCCAAATTCAGTGTTGACAGCGATCGCCACAGCAGATAGCGACCCACCAGCAGCAATAAAATTGACACCACGATGAACCGTGACCAAGGACGAGATTCAGGTGAGATTTTGGTAATCGCAAAGGCTATCAGGAATAGCACCACCATGGGAGCGAGTAGATAGCTGGTGGTCATCATCGGCACCTCTAACCAAATAGGTGCTTGCTGCTGTAGCGCATTGATTTGATTGAAAATGGCGTTGATCCGCCCTTCTCCGGCAAACCAAGCTGTGACCACCGCACCAGAGACTAAAACAATGGCGATCATGACAGCCGTGGCAATGGGAATGCCAAAGATGCCACTCGGACGATGCTTCGTTTGAGGAACGCGATCGCGCTCAAGTTTTTCTAAAAAAGTCATGGTTTCCTATGACAAAAAGCCCAGCCTGTCGAGGTATCGTCAGTTATGGAAGAACAATCAATGGCATGGTGAAACCATCAGGAATAATGACATATCGCTCAGTCGGATTGACTAATGCAGTTTGAGTATTCGCGCTCCATCTTGTTGGGTAAAACAGCAAAATCAGATTGCGATCGCATTTTTTCGCTTCAAATGTTTTCTAACGACTGGTTGTGAATTCGTCAATCTATAGTTAGTCATAGATACCTAACATAGGCGGTTCAATTAACCATAACTGTTTTCTCTAATACGTCTGGGAAGCAATGTCGAAGCGCTCTGCTTCGATTCAACCTTGTGATGAATCACACTCATCGGTATAAAAAGATTGAATTCAATCCGAATTTGAAGGATAAGAAACAGCAAAAAATCGCGTAATCCTTTATTCTTCAATCAGACTAATTGGATGCAGAACAGCCAGGCTTAGCTATCTCGTTTATAGTCATCACAGCAAGCTGAAATTTACCTGAGAATTTGCTGAAAAAACTATTGCTCAGTTCTGAACTGACAATCATCCAGTTAAGGGATTATTGCACTTATGGTTAATAACAAACGTTAAAGGTGGGTTATGACTACAGTTGATTGGCTTCGGTTACTTCATCCTGCGATCGCAGTTATTCTGGTTTTTCCCCTAATCGGCATCACCAGCTACTTCGCCTGGCAAACTCGTCAGCGACGGCTCATGACCGAGGCGAAGGAAAAGAGCAAAATTCCAGCAGCCGTTGGGATCGAACATGTTCAGGTTGGTCGCTGGCTGGCTGGAGCCGTTGTCGGTTTAGCACTAATCGGTTTGGCCTATCCCATCTTCAAAAACATCATCCGCAATAATCTATGGACGGAAGAGCCGTTCCAGACCGCGTTTATTGTACTGATGTTTGTCGCAACTATCGCCTGTATGGCACTGCTGTATCGAGCGCAGGCTCAGCTCTGGCGAGCCGTCTTCGCCGCATTAACCAGCGCTGGATTGATTATTTTGGGCTGCCAGGATGGCGTCTTTCGCCGAGGCTACGAGTGGCAGGTTTCCCACTACTACTACGGCATGATTGCCGCCACGTTGATGATTATTTCCGTTGCGATCCTGCCAGAAATCTATCGCTCCAAGTCATGGCGACGCACCCACATCATTCTCAACAGCATTGCCCTCCTGTTCTTTCTCGGCCAGGGCATTACGGGCACCCGCGACTTACTCGAAATTCCGCTCAGTTGGCAAGAATCGCACATCTATCAGTGCGATTTCGCAAATCAAACCTGCCCAGAACCCGCGTCGGATGGAGGATCTTAAACGTTTCGTGTTTTCTTCCCGGCAATATTGCGCGTGATTACCTAGAATAAACCTGTAAGTATAAAACGAGTTTGTCGTTTTCTATGGCAGCGGTTGTAATCGAGAATCTTCAGAAGAGTTATGGAACGGTGCAGGCCGTTCGCGATGTGTCTCTTCAAATCGAACCGGGTGAAATCTTTGGCCTACTCGGCCCCAATGGAGCAGGTAAAACCACCACAATCCGGTGTCTTTGCACATTAGCTACACCGGATGCAGGCCGCATCGAAGTGTCCGGTGTATCTGTCCTAAAGAATCCCACCTTTGCGCGGCAGCGGTTGGGCTACGTCGCTCAGGAAGTCGCGCTCGATAAGGTGCTGACTGGGCGCGAGTTGCTAGAACTTCAAGCAGCCCTTTACCATCTGCCCAAGTCTCTCATGCGCGATCGCATTAATCAGCTCATCGACCTGCTAGAAATTAGCGACTGGGCTGATCAAAAGACAGGCACCTATTCCGGCGGAATTCGCAAGCGCTTAGATCTCGCTGCTGGCATGCTGCATCAACCGGATGTGCTCGTGCTAGATGAACCCACTGTCGGGCTAGATATCGAAAGCCGCTCAGCCGTTTGGAGCTTCTTGCGGCAGCTACGAGATAACGGCACGACTGTATTGATCACAAGCCACTATTTAGAAGAAGTCGATATCCTGGCTGATCGCGTGGCCATCATTGACAAGGGAGTCGTGATTGCATCGGGTACACCGTCTGAATTGAAAGATCAAGTCGGCGGCGATCGGGTAACGCTCCGGATTCGCGAATTCACGCCCGATGAAGAAGTGGCACAGGCAAAACAGCTTTTGAACGACTTGCCCTTTGTCCAAGAAGTCATCATCAATGAGACCCAGGGCAACTCCATTAACTTAGTCGTAATCCCCCAAAACGATGCGCTGATCACCATCCAGCGACAGCTACAGGCAGCCGGGCTACCCACCTTCGGCATTTCCCAATCCCGCCCTAGCCTAGATGATGTTTATCTAGCAGCCACAGGTCGCACCATCAACGACGCCGAACTAGCGGCAGCTGGTCAGCGCGATCTAAAAGCCGAGCGTAAGCAAGCCATGAAGGGCACATAATTCATGAGCGGTGGGTTTCGCTCACCCCTCCTATTCAAACACATAGCAATCCGCCAGGATGAGCCATGCCCTACCGTCCTCATCTAACTCTGCCAAACAAGCAAGACGTAACATCAAGGATCTGCCATGAGTAGCACAGTTACTCCATCCAAATCTAAAATTGATAATCCCCAAATTCGCCAGTGGAAGCAGACTGAAGCAACATCCCCAAAATCCGCTGGTCTATTGTCAGGAGACTTCTTTCAAGAAACGGCTGCGCTAACCAAGCGTTTATTTATTCAGCTTCAGCGACGACCATCAACTCTCGTCGCTGGCGTCGTACAGCCGCTGATGTGGCTGATTCTATTTGGCGCACTGTTTCAAAACGTGCCGCAAGGACTATTCGGCGAGAGCCAAAACTATGGTCAGTTTTTAGGTGCAGGCATCATCGTTTTCACTGCTTTCGGTGGCGCATTGAACGCTGGATTGCCAGTTATGTTCGATCGCGAATTTGGCTTTCTTAACCGACTGCTAGTCGCACCGCTAGCGTCCCGCTTCTCAATTGTCTTCGCCTCAGCCATTTTCATCGCGGTCATGAGCCTAATCCAAACTGCCGCTATTATCTTCATGAGTGCGTTACTGGGTGCAGGTCTGCCCGATCCTCTAGGCCTAGCCCTAGTTATTGGGATTGTCCTGCTGCTGGTGCTGGGCGTTACAGCTCTCAGCCTAGGATTGTCCTTTGCTTTGCCGGGTCACATTGAGCTGATTGCCGTTATCTTCGTCACTAACTTACCCCTTCTGTTTTCTAGTACGGCACTGGTACCGCTGTCGTTTATGCCCTCGTGGTTACAGGTTGTTGCCAGCTTGAACCCCCTCACCTATGCCATTGAGCCAATTCGCTATGTCTACCTGCACGGCAATTGGTCACTAGGCAGTGTCGTTCTACAGGCTCCTTTTGGTTCAGTGACGCTGGGAGCAGCACTAGCAGTTCTAGTAGGATTTAGTGCGATCGCACTTACTCTTATCCAGCCTTTACTCCGTCGGCGAATGTCATAGAAGCAAAGCTGCCATAAAATAACCTACTACATCAGTGCAGCCAGAATCCGGTGTTACACTGGGAGCAAATGACTCGGAACTTCGTCACGTTAGAAGGATAGAAGTTGCAGTTGCTCTCTATCATTGATCATCACTATCCTTTTTAAATCACTTGCTTTAATGGGTGAGGAGTCTTAAACATGTCGCAAATCTATACATCACGGTTGGCTCGGAGCTTTGCTGCTTTAGTTAGTGCTAGCTCACTAGCACTTGGATTATCACTTCCAGTTGCAGCACAAACCGCATCAGATATCGATCCCTTGGAAGGCTTAGGTACCCAAGACAGCCCAGACGGTGTGTTTTCTGGTGGCGAAGCTGGCTTTAACGATGCAGTTGATTTTTTCCATCAGCTAAACCTGTCTAATGGCACAACGATAGATCAGTATCGGATTCGGCAACAAGAGCGCATGGGTGATGCTGCCGCTGAGTTCTTTAGACTACGAGAAGAGCGTCTGAATGGCGGTAGTTCTAATGATGCTGTAGATTCTGCTGAAGACGAAGAAGCCTCTTCCCCAGCAGAATAAGGGAAATTATAGATTCTATTGCAATACATTGAAGGCAGGGAGACAAACAAAATCTACCTGCCTTCAGCTTTTGATTTGATTTCCGGCTCGTGAAAGAACTTAATGCGTTAAATCGAAACCGTTTCTGATGAGTCTGCTAGCTTTTCAAGCTGCTCCTGCTGATCTTGAGTAATACAAGATTGAATAATTTCCTCTAAATCCCCTTCTAGTACCGGGGTTAGAGAAAAGTTTTGCTGAAGACGATGATCGGTAACGCGATTATCTTTATAGTTGTAAGTGCGAATTTTCTCAGAACGGGCACCTGTACCAACCTGAGAACGGCGCATCGAAGTAACCGCTTCCTGCTGTTCCCGCAGCTTCATCTCGTACAGCTTAGCCCGCAGGATCTGCATGGCTCGTTCCCGGTTCTGCAACTGCGATCGCTCTTCTGTACAAAAAATACGAATGCCCGTCGGCTTATGGAACAAGTCTACTGCCGTTTCAACCTTGTTAACGTTTTGTCCACCTGCGCCGCCAGAGCGGGCTGTTGAGACCTCGATATCTTTCGGATCGATGTCCACTTCCACATCATCTACCTCTGGCATTACCGCGACAGTTGCAGTAGATGTATGAACTCGTCCCCCAGCCTCCGTTACGGGCACACGCTGAACGCGGTGCACACCAGCTTCAAACTTCAGCTCGCTGTAAACTTGGTCGCCCTGGATTTCAAGAATAACTTCTTTAAATCCACCCATATCAGCTACGGATTCGCTAACTAGCTTGACCTTCCAGCCATGCCCTTCAGCATATCGAGAATACATTCGTAGTAAATCACCCGCCCAGATAGAAGCCTCATCTCCACCCGTTCCAGCACGGATCTCTAGCATGATGTTTTTGTCATCGTTCGGATCACGAGGCAGTAACAGAACCTTGAGACGCTGTTCTAACCGATCCAACTCAGCCTCTAGCTCTTGAACTTCCAAGCTTGCCATCTCGCGCAGTTCTGGATCGCTAGCAGACTCCTTTAAAACCTGCTTTGCTCCAGCCAACTCTTCCTGCTTCTCTTTCCAGGTGCGAAACGTCATAACCGTTTCTTCCAAGGAAGAACGAGCTTTTGCTACGCGCTGCAACTCAACTGGATCCGTAGCAACATCCGGATCAGCCAAGCGGCGAGTCAACTCTTGAAAAGTTTGCTCTACCGAGTTGAGTTTATCGAGCAGATACGTTTCAGCCATAAGAATACGAAAGCGAGGAAGTTGAATTCGTTACAGTTACTGACCTGCCAATTCCGATACACGACCTCTCTCAAAGCTGTATGCAGCCAATCAGTAAAAGTGATGTGACCTGTAAAATAGCCAACATCACTTAAGTCAATACTAAACTGAAAGCTCTAAAAGCATCAGCAACTATTACTATTTTGATTCAGTATTAGATTGTTCGGCATCGATCATGCCGTACTTTCTCAAGAAACGCTCAACACGTCCCTCAGTGTCAATGATCTTTTGAGTACCCGTATAAAAAGGGTGATTTCCAGACCATACATCAACATGAATTTCCGGTTGGGTTGAGCCAACCGTCATGACGACTTCACCGTTACAGTAGACTTTTGCCTCAGGATACCACTGAGGATGAATGTCTGGCTTTGGCATGATTATTTCTCCAGCAATCTTTCAACGGACTTTGATAGAAAAACCAACAACTCAATTGTGGCTAACTTAGGCTGCGTAAGCTGCGATCGCATTAACGCTTCGAGTACTGTGGAGCTTTACGAGCCTTTCTCAAACCATATTTCTTACGTTCTTTGGAGCGGGGATCACGAGTTAAATATCCCTCAATTTTCAAAGGCTTGCGGTTTGCAGGATCAAGCTGGCAAAGCGCACGAGCAACACCCAAACGGATAGCATCAGCCTGCCCAGTCAGACCACCACCGTTGACGTTGACCAG
Source organism: uncultured bacterium (assembly GCA_966674685.1). Lineage (GTDB taxonomy): Bacteria > Cyanobacteriota > Cyanobacteriia > Phormidesmidales > Phormidesmidaceae > Thainema. The sequence continues at coordinate 22,168 of CBKWJC010000078.1, read as the reverse complement.
CACATCATACTCACCCTCTAAGCCCAACGTCTCCAGCGGTGCTTTTGCAGAAGAAAGATATGCCGCATTGTACTGAAGGTAATCATCGCCAGGGCGACCATTAACGACCAAATTGCCGCTACCTGGAACCAAACGAACACGCGCGACGGATGACTTACGCCGACCCGTTCCTAAGTACATTGCGCGATCGCTATTAGCTGTTGCTTGCATTACTTTTGTCCTCCAGGAATAGTTTGAACTGCAAGTACTTCAGGCTTTTGTGCAGCATGCGGGTGAGATGAACCAGCATACACCTTAAGCTTCGTGAACAATTTGCGTCCCAGCGAGTTTTTGGGCAGCATTCCCTTAACGGCTTGCTCAATAATCCGCTCAGGAATACGAGATTGCAGATGTTGAAACGTCTCTGTCTTCATTCCACCTGGACGGCCTGAATGACGGCGGTACAGCTTTTGAGAAGGCTTCCGACCCGTTACAACTACCTTTTCTGCATTGATTACAACAACAAAGTCGCCTACATCCATATGAGGAGTGTACTCAGGCTTATTCTTACCCCGCAGAACAGTTGCAATCTCAGTAGCAAGCCGTCCCAGTCTCTGGTCGGCTGCATCCACTACATACCATTTCTGCTCGACCGAATTTACAGGAGGTGTATATGTCTTAGTCATAGTAGGTTTACAAAGGAACAACAAATCTAGAGGAATGCAAGAGCAGCATCTACACTTCAATTACGTACTAGACCAAACTCAAGCAAATAGACCAAGCAGCATGACATTACAAGCCAAACTCTAGAAGCTTACTGAAACTGGGGCTGTGCATCAAACCAAACCGACTTAGAAAAAGGAAACTCAGCATAGCCAACTCGCAGCAAACACAAACCATGTGATGGAGCAGCAGACTTTACTAGGTCTCGCCGCTTCATTTGCCAAAGATCCGTGAAGTGTGCAGGAGAGTAGCTGCCACTGCCCACATCCACTAACAGCCCCATAATCAAGCGAATCATTCCGTATAGAAAGCCATTCGCTTGAATCTCGACGTTTACAAACGCTCCCTGGCGCCAACATTCAGCAGCTTGAATATCAATCCAGGAGTGAACTCGCTTAGAACCAGCACGACGAAACGCTGATAAATCATGTCTGCCAACTAGCGGCTTCAATGCCTCTTGCATGTGAGTCACATCAAGTGGTGCTGAATAATAGTGCCAAGCAAGATTCTGCACAAACACATTAGGCAGCCTATCAGTATAGATCATATACCGATACCGACGCCATAGGGCTGAAAATTGGGCATGCCAATAGCCCGGAACCTCAGCCGATGCGCGTACAACTACATCAGAGGGTAAGCGTCGATTCAATATACCTGCCCAGCGATGGGGAGGAACTAAAGAAGACGTATCAAAATGTACCACCTGTGCAGCCGCATGTACTCCTGCATCAGTTCGACCTGCAGCATAGATGATTGTACGAACACCTAAAATTTCCTCAAGGAGAGACTCTAGCTCTGCTTGTACAGTCCGGTGGCGAGGCTGCCGTTGCCAACCATAAAAATTAGCACCATGATACTGAACTACTAACGCAATTCGGCGGGTGCTAATACGAGAGCGATCTGAATTAGAGACATCTGCGACTAGCATGTTGGAGGTAGTTGGCAGAGTCATAAAAAACAAAGCCGAGCAGCACTAACACAAGCTGGAACTAAGTTAGCTCAATAATCGCCATCTCAGCGTTATCGCCACGGCGACGAACTGTCCTAAGAATACGGGTATATCCACCGTTGCGATCGCCATAGCGACTACCAACTTGCTCGAACAAAGCATGCACCAGCTGCTTATCATATAAATAACCCATCGCAGTACGTCGAGCACTTAAAGAACCATCCTTAGCCAAAGTAATGATTCTTTCAGCTTCAGATCTCACGGCCTTAGCGCGCGTCTTGGTGGTCGTAATTCGACCATTGCGAATTAACTCAGTTGTAAGTGTTCTCAGGAGCGCTCGACGCTGATCGGCAGGCCGCCCAAGCTGAGGAACACGACAGCGGTGACGCATAATCTCTACTTCCTTACAGTCTTTTAATACATTTACAACAGCGAAAAACTAAAAATGGCGCTTAGGAACTTTTAGCAGGTTTTTCTAGGGGAAGAGTAATACCTAATCGTACCTGTAGTGCCTCAATCACCTCTTCAGCAGACTTCTGGCCAAAGTTCTTGATTTCCAGCAAATCCTCTTGACTGTAGTCAAGTAAATCTGAAACAGAGTTAATCTGGGCTCGCTTCAGACAGTTGTAAGCTCGCACTGACAACTGCAGTTCCTCAATCGGAATTTGATTAGCTGGGTCTTCCTCCGCTGGCTCAACATCTGGTGCTGGCTCAACAGTGATGTCTTTAAGCGGATTGAACAGATCAACTAGTATAGCCGCAGCTTGACCCAGCGCCTCTTGAGGAGTCAGACTACCATTCGTCCAAACATCAAGAATCAGCCGATCCTTTTCTAGAGAGCCACCGACCCTTGCATCTTCAACGGTGTAGTTCACTCGGCGCACTGGCATAAAGACAGTGTCGATCTGCATGAAATCAAGAGCTGATGATTCATCACGTCCACGCTCAACCGACCGATAGCCCCTACCTCTTTCAATGCGAAATTCCATTTCCAGAGTGGCGCCTTCAGCAACCGTCGCAATGTACTGACTACCGTTGATTAAATCCACTTCAGACGGTAGATCAAAGTGCTCTGCTCTTACGGTAGCAGGTCCCTGAACAAGAAGTCGGCCAATCTGAGGTTGCGACGAGTAACTACGAAGAACAACCTCTTTAATGTTCAAGAGAATATCTAAAACATCCTCTCGAACACCTGGAACAGTTGCAAACTCGTGTGTTACACCAGCTATTCTAACAGCGGTGATTGCAGAGCCCTCTAGGTTGGAAAGCAGCACACGCCTCAGCGCATTCCCTACTGTTGTGCCCTGACCTCGCTCTAAAGGTTCTAGAACAAACTGGCTATGATGTTCCTGACCATCCTCAGTTGTAGACTCTAAACATTCAACCTGAAAATGTGCCACGCCTAATCCCTCCTGTTACAGACATCCGTCACGCTCAAGCAGTAAACAATCGCAGAGAAGATAGTATCGAAAGCATTTAAGCTAACAACACCAGCTCTTATCGTAAGTATCACTCAAACGCACCAAAACAACCAAAAACTAGACACGTCGACGTTTCGGTGGACGGCATCCATTATGGGGGATGGGGGTTACATCTCGAATGAGAGTAATCTCAAGTCCTGCTCCTTGCAGAGCTCGAATTGCCGTTTCACGTCCTGATCCAGGGCCACTAACCATGACCTCAATTTGACGCATACCCTGATCCATTGCTCGACGAGCAGCGGAATCTGCTGCTGTTTGGGCAGCAAACGGGGTTCCTTTCTTAGCACCTTTGAAACCGCTAGAACCAGAAGAAGCCCATGAAATAACTTCTCCAGAAACGTCAGTAATACTAACAATTGTGTTGTTGAAGGTCGATTGGATGTGAGCTACACCACTTGGAACATTTTTCTTTTGCTTGCGTGCACCTGAACGCTTAGGTGACTGACGTGCCATGGTAATTAATCCTTGAATTCAATTACAAACTTGAGTTGGAGAAGTCTTCAAACGAAACCTCACCCTAGGGTAACTAACTTACTTCTTCGGAGCTTTCTTCTTACCCGATACAGTCCGGCGTGTACCTCGACGGGTGCGAGCATTGGTTCTCGTATTTTGTCCTCTTACAGGTAAGCCAGCTCGATGACGACGACCTCGATAGGAACCAATATCCATTAAACGTTTGATGTTCATGTTTTCGAGTCGTCGCAGGTCACCTTCAACCTGATAGTTGGCTTCAATTAGTTCCCGCAGAGCAGCAACCTGAGCATCGCTCAAATCTTTTACGCGAATATCTGGATCGATACTCGTACTTTCCAAAATTTCTTTTGATCGACTAAGACCAATTCCGTAGATGTAAGTCAGGCCAATTTCAACCCGTTTGTCTCGCGGAAGATCTACTCCAGCTATTCTAGCCATACCCTAATTCCTAATTCCTCAAGTTCTTCACTATGTAACTGTGCGTTTCTCCAACCAAATAAACAGTCGCTCAATCAACCTTGGCGTTGCTTATGTTTGGGATTATCGCAGATCACCATCACTCGTCCCTTTCGCCGAATAACTCGGCATTTTTCACACATTCTGCGAACTGAAGCTCTGACTTTCATACTTGTACTCTCAATACACTACGGATTAACCATCATATCAGGCACAACAGAAACTTTGAGAGCAACAGCAGTCGCCTTGTCTCAAAGTGATATGGCAAAAAAGTTTCTCAACATTTTGACAACCTTGTAGAGCCTCGGCAAATACAAACGTCATTTCTTCCGAAGTCGATAGGTTATGCGCCCCTTTGTAAGGTCATAGGGAGTTAATTCAACCTTGACGCGATCGCCAGGCAGAATCTTAATATAGTTACGGCGTATCTTTCCTGAAATATGAGCCAGAACGTTGAACCCATTATCAAGATCAACCCGGAACATAGCGTTAGGCAAAGACTCTGTCACCGTGCCTTCCATCTCAATCAAGTCTTGTTTTGACAAGACAAACCCTCCTAAATGCTATTGTTAACTATAAACTTGACTAACAAAACCCTATAAATAAGTAACAAGTTTGCAGACTGTAGAACATGAACAGAGTTTTACTCAATAGCTTGCTCTTCAACTGCCAGCTTACGATAGATGTCATTCGTTACATTTTCTAACGCTTGGTTACCGTTAATTGACACAAGCTTTTGTAGGTTTTGATAGAAGCCAACAACAGGAGCAGTCTGTTGACGGTAAACAACGAGACGATTTTCGATTATTTCTTTGGTGTCATCACCTCGTCCACGCTCAAATAAACGATCGATCAACACCTTATCAGGTACTTCAAGATTAACTACAGCATCATAGCTCATGCCAATCTCGTTCAAGAGGCCATCTAAAAACTGTGCTTGTGCAAGGTTACGAGGAAAGCCGTCCAAAATCCAACCTGTTTGAGCATCAGGCTGGACAAGCCGTTCACGAATTAAGCCCAAAATCAGACTGTCAGGAACTAGCTCCCCCTTATTCATATACACTTGAGCAGCTTTACCAAGTTCGGTTTGATTTGCTACAGCTTGACGGAGAATATCTCCTGTCGAGATATGTGGAATGCCGAATGATGTTGCGATCTCTTTTGATTGAGTTCCTTTGCCCGCTCCTGGAGGCCCCAAAAATATCACTCTGATCACTACTGCTTCACCATCCCTTCATATCTTTGAGAAATAACGTATGTCTGGATCTGCTTAGCAGTATCGATTGCCACACCGACCAAAATTAGTAGAGATGTTGCGCCCAACCCCCGAAATGTCTGAACTCGAGTCGCACTTTCGACTGCGGTCGGTATAACTGCTACCAATCCTAGGAAAACTGCCCCAAGAAACGTTAGACGGTTCAGCACGCGACTGATGTATTCGCTAGTTGCTTTGCCAGGACGAATTCCCGGAATACTTGCCCCCATTTTTTTGAGGTTCTTCGACATATCTTCGGGGTTAACCACCAAGGATGCATAGAAGTAGCTAAAAAAGACAATCAGCAACAAGTACATTAAGACGTATAGCCAAGAGGTTGGACTAAAATACTTATTCAGGAACTGGCTCAAGGCAGGATTTTCAACGTACTGAGTTAAAGAAAGCGGCAACACCAATACAGCCGATGCAAAGATAATCGGCATGACCCCACCTTGATTTAGTCTGAGCGGTAAATAGCTGCTCTTTTCCTGGTAGAGGCGTCGACCAACTTGACGCCTGGCTGAAATAATTGGAATCCGCCTTGTACCTTCTTGTACAAAAACAATTCCAACAATCATTGCCAAGAAAACGAGCAGAAGAATTACAACACCTCCTACAGCTCCGCTATCCTCACTAGCAAGACTGATTGTTTGACCGAGAGAACGTGGCAGAGTCGATACAATGCTAACGAAAATCAGCAGAGAGGCTCCATTACCAATGCCTCGCTCAGTAATCAGTTCTCCAACCCACATGACGAACATGGAGCCAGCGGTTAAAGCTAAGGCCGTTTCCGCCACAAACATTACTCCAGGCTCATAGGCATATTCACTCAACAGAAACGTTGATAGCAAAGTACTCTGTAACAGTGCCCAACCTAGGGCGACATAGCGAGTAATTTGAGAGATCTTACGTCTTCCTGCTTCTCCCTCGTTTTTCTGGAGATCTTCCAATGCCGGGATTGCCGCTGTTAGCAGTTGCATGATAATAGAAGCGTTGATATAAGGAATAATTCCTAACGCAAAGATACCAAGCGCTCTAAGTCCGCCACCTGCGAACACATCAAGAAAGCCGATTACACCACCAATATTGCTATTTTCAATCGCAGCTCGGAAAGCATCCCTATCAATTCCAGGAACGGGAAGAAAAATTCCTAAGCGAACAATAATTAACATGCCGATGGTCAAGAGCAACCGACCGCGAAGGCCAGCAGCTTGAGCCATTTGAGTAAATGTTTCTTGGGCAGTTGGAGTCTTACCTCTTGGACTGACTACCATTGTGTTGCCACCTCTATGATGCTGTTTAAGTCAACGAATTTGCAGATGCCGTAACGATAACAAACGACAACCAGCACTATCTAGTATGACACTTCGTTAGATTGATTGTTGTCAGAAGCTATCTATGAGAGAGTTTCACACTTCCCACCAGCCGCTTCTATTTTTTCTTTTGCTGACGCTGTGAAGGCGGAGGCGACAACAGTTAGTTTTGCATCAACGCTACCATTCCCTAAAACTTTCAATGGCCCATCATTGGAGGTCACAATTCCTGACTCCATTAGGGATTCCAATGTCACGGTTGAATCATCCTTTAGCCCGGATAACTGACTCACATTGATAATCGTATAGTTGTTTTGATTGACGATAGGGAAATGCTTGAGCTTAGGAATTCGACGATATAGAGGTAGTTGTCCACCTTCAAATCCAGGTCTCGTACCACGGCCAGAGCGGGACTTTTGGCCACGCATTCCAAATCCACAGCTTGCTCCCTGTCCTGCAGAAATACCACGACCAACGCGACGCTTGCGGTGGCGAGAACCTGCTTTAGGCAATGCATCTTGTAATCTCATTTTTGCTAGTCTCCCTCTATCGCTTGCGTTTAGAGCTATGTTCTACTAACTTGTCTTCTTTCTCACAGCTAGGCATATAAGCGCTCAACTGCAATATCTCGCTCTTCAGCTACCTCCGAGAAAGTTCTGAGGGCAGCCAATGCATCTGCTGCTGCCCGAGCATTATTGAGCGGGTTATTGGAACCTAGCTGTTTAGCAAGAATATTACGGACACCCGCTAGTTCTAGAACTGTTCTAACCGCGCCACCTGCGATTACTCCAGTACCTGGTGCTGCCGGACGCATCATAACTCGCGCTCCCCCAGCTCGACCTTTAGATGGATGGGGTATTGAATTTGACTTGGTCAGTGGAACGTCAATTAGGTGCTTTTTGCCGTCCGCAACACCTTTCTTAACAGCTCCAATTACGTCACTTGCCTTGCCTACGCCGATGCCGACTTGTCCTCTTTCATTGCCAACAACAACGATGGCCCTAAAGCTAAGCTTTTTACCACCTTTCACAACCTTTGTGACTCGGCGAATCTGCACGACCCGCTCTTGCCAATCGGTTTCCTTTTCTCTGCTTTTATTTTTTTTGTTACGAGGTGCCATAGCTAAATCCCTTAGTTCGTGCAGTTTAGGCTCAACGGTAAGGTTGGATAGAAGGCGTGAGCCTTGTAAATCTAGAAATCAAGGCCGCCTTCACGAGCAGCTTCGGCGAGAGCCTTGACTCGTCCATGATAAAGGTTACCACCTCTATCAAAGACGACTTGCTTAATCCCTTTTGCGATCGCACGCTCTGCAATTAATCGGCCAACTTGGGCAGAAGACTCACAGGTTTTACTAAGGGAAGACAAGTTAGAGCGTAGTTCAGGATCGACCGTTGATGCCGAAATCAGAGTTTGATGATTTGTGTCGTCAATCACCTGAGCATAGATATGCTGGTTAGAGCGAAAAATCGCTAGCCGAGGACGATCAGGAGTACCTGCTAACTTACGACGAATTCGAGCGTGACGGCGTTGTGTTGATATTTTGCGAGACGTTTTCATGTCTTATTTCTTCCCTGCCTTACCAGCCTTACGTCTGACGAATTCTCCAGAATATCGAATTCCCTTACCCTTGTATGGTTCAGGAGGACGAACAGCACGAACTTTCGCAGCAATGTTGCCTACAACTTCTTTATTGATACCGCTAACAATCACATTTGTGTTGTTTTCTACAGCAAATTGAATACCATCTGGCGGTTCAATTGTGACAGGATTGCTATATCCGACATTGAGAATTAAGTTACGACCTTGAACTTGAGCCCGATAACCTACACCCTGAATCTCCAACCGCCGCTCAAAACCGTTTGAGACGCCTTCAACCATGTTGGCAACAAGAGTGCGAGACAAACCATGCCGTTGGCGAGCCACTCGCGACTCATCTGCACGCTTAACTACGATCGAATCGTTATCCTGCTCAACCAAAACACCTGTAGGAAGAGTTCGAGACAATTCTCCCTTGGGTCCTTTGACTAAGACATTTTGGCCATCAATTGAAACAGTGACTTTTTGAGGAATACTAATTGGACGTTTACCAATACGAGACATGACTTTAATCTCCGACAAAACTCGGCATCTAACAAAAACTCAGTGGTTAAGAAGATAATCTTCACGACATTCATCTAAAAAATGAAGTGAAGCAAATTACCAGACGTAACAAAGAACTTCACCACCAATTCCCTGTTGCCTAGCATCTCGATCCGTCATGATTCCCTTAGAAGTCGAGATGATCGCGATGCCGATTCCACCCAACACTCTTGGAAGCTCTTTTCGATTTGAGTAGACGCGTAATCCAGGTTTGCTCACACGGATTAAGTTACTAATCGTGGGACGACGAGTTTTACCTTTGTACTTCAAAGACAAAACTAGTTCCTTTTTTACACCTTCGCCTGACTCAGCGTAGTCATTGATAAATCCTTCCTCTTTCAGTACTCGCGCAATATTACGAGTCATCCGAGTGGAAGGAACACTAGTCGTTTGATGTCGAGCTAGTGTCGAATTTCTAATGCGAGTTAGCATGTCCGCAATTGTGTCGTTAGCCGCCATAGTTCCCTCTTAAACTGAACCTGCCTCAACTTTCCCGAAATGGCATGCCCATTTCTCTAAGCAATGCCCGACCTTCTTCATCAGTCTTAGCCGTTGTAACAATTGAAATGTCCATTCCTCGGATTTGATCAATGTTGTCGTAGTCAATCTCCGGAAACAGTAACTGCTCTCGGATACCCAAGGTGTAGTTTCCACGACCATCAAAGCTCTTGGGACTTATACCTCGAAAGTCTCGGATTCGAGGCAGTGCCAAACCAATTAATCGATCCAAGAAGGCATACATCCGCTCAGAACGCAGAGTGACCATTACGCCAACTGGCATCCCCTGTCGGATTTTAAAACCTGCGATCGCTTTTTTAGCTCTAGTCACTACAGGTTTCTGTCCGGTAATCACAGCAATTTCTGTAATAGAGGACTCAAGAGCCTTCGCATTTTGCGATGCTTCTCCTAGTCCACGATTTACCGTTATCTTTTCAATCTTTGGCACCTGATGAATATTTGAGTACTTAAACTCATCCATCAGTTTTGGAACGATTGTCTCTAAATATCGTTGCTTGAGATTTTGCGACATTACTCCTTGCTTCCTTACCCTGGGCTTGGTCAGGGAACTAAATATTCTGTATAGCTGCTAGATTAATTTCAGCTATTAATCGATGATTTCGCCAGTTTTCTTAAGTTGTCGAACTTTACGACCGTCTTCAGTAAAGGTGTAATTGAACCGACTAGCTACTTTTTCCTTGGCGGAATACAGCATTACGTTAGAGCTATGAATTGGAGCCTCAAACGTAATAATTTGACCAGATTCCCCTTCTTGTTGAGGCTTAGTATGCTTTGTCCGAACGTTAACGCCTTCGACAACAACTTGGCTAGATTCTGGAATGGCAGTCAAAATCTCACCAACTTTGCCCTTATCACGGCCTGCGATTACCTGTACAGTGTCGCCCTTCCTGACGTGCATTTTGTGCTTTATCTTGGTCTGCTTGGCCATCACAATACCTCCGGTGCTAGAGACACAATCTTAGTAAAGTTCTTGTCTCGAAGCTCACGCGCAACTGGGCCAAAAACACGCGTACCCCGAGGATTTCCCTCCTGGTTGATGATCACTGCCGCATTATCGTCGAATCGGATACTCATGCCGCTCTCGCGCCGTAACCCTTTCTTGGTTCGAACAATCACAGCTCGAACAACATCCGACTTTTTGATTGCCATGTTAGGAATGGCATCCTTCACAACCGCAATGACAACATCACCAACATTTGCGTAGCGCCGATTACCGCCCAATACACGGATGCACATTAGCTTGCGTGCCCCGCTATTGTCCGCTACATTTAGCATCGACTCTTGTTGAATCATGACTAGCCCCTCTTATCCCTTAAGCGTTTCCAGCGCTTTCAATCACTTCAGTTACAACCCAACGCTTTGTCCGGCTTAAAGGACGAGTTTCCTGAATTCTGACCCGATCGCCAGTCTTACATTCGTTTTTCTCGTCATGAACCTTGTAACGCTGAGTGCGAACCATAATCTTTCGATATTTAGGATGGGGAGCACGGTTCTCGACTGCTACAACAACCGTCTTATCCATCTTGTCGCTTACCACTAACCCAACCCGTTCTTTAGTTGCCATATTCAGCTATCCCCTATTCCTCTTCAGAAGCACTTGACTTCACATCTTCAACCTTGGTTGGTGCCGAACTCATCTTCGCTGATTCTGAATTCGTAGCCTGAGTAGATGCTTGCTCAAGTTGCCGTTCACGCTGAACAGTTAAAAGTTGAGCCAAGCGGTGACGAGTGTGCTTAAACTGATGGCTTCCCTCTAATTGGCGAGTTGCCTTCTGAAAACGCAAATCAAACAGCTGCTTTCTCGCGACTTGGATCTGCTCATCCAAGTCCTCAGCACTCAAATCTCTGACTTCATTAATTTTTGGAAGAGCCATGATCTATGATTCCTCCGTCTCACGAGTAATAAACTTAGTCTTGATTGGCAGCTTGAATGAAGCCAAACGCATAGCTTCACGAGCTGTTTCTTCAGGAACACCAGCAATTTCGAACAAGATGCGACCTGGCTTAACTACCGCTACCCAGTATTCTGGATTACCTTTACCTGAACCCATTCGGGTTTCGGCTGGACGCATTGTCACTGGCTTATCAGGAAAAACTCGAATCCAGATTTTTCCACCCCGCCGGATGTATCGGGTCATGGCTCGACGAGCAGCCTCAATTTGACGAGAGGTAATCCAAGACGGCTCTAAAGCCTGTAGTGCAAAATCGCCAAAGTTTACGCTGTTACCGCGAGTTGCCATGCCTCGCATTCGCCCACGGTGCTGCTTACGAAATTTTGTTCTTCTGGGACTTAGCATGATTCTCTACAAAGATGAACAATTACATAATCCGAGACAAGTTAATTGATGTGACCAGATTGGTTCAATTAACTCTCGCTAGAGCGATCTTCGTACTGCTGCCTACGGCCTGACCGCTTTCGGCGTGGCTGTGGTGCGCCTGATGAAAATTCATCCTCTTGACCAGGAATAACTTCACCTTTGAAGATCCAGACTTTGATACCCAATATTCCGTAAGTCGTTTGGGCTGTTTTATAGGAATAGTCAATATTGGCACGCAGTGTATGCAACGGCACGCGGCCATCACGCGTCCACTCTGAACGAGCAATTTCAGCCCCATTCAAACGACCAGCTACCTGGATCTTGATTCCCTGTACGCCAGCGCGCTGAGCGCGTTGAATAGCCTGACGAACCACTCGACGGAATGAAACACGGCGCTCTAGCTGCTGAACAATATAATCAGCGACAAGAGCTGCATCAGCATCAACTCGTGCTACTTCGACAACATTAATCCGAATTTGCCGATCGCTGTCCTCAAGAACCCGCTGCAAACCGGTTCGTAGCTGCTCAATACCACTACCACCACGACCCACAACAACACCAGGACGAGCGGTACGAACTTCGAGATCAATTTGATCAGCTTTGCGCTCAATGAGTACCTCAGAAATTCCGGCGCTGCTCAGGTTCTTATTGATATAGTCTCGAATTAAATGATCTTCTTGTAGCAGTTGGGGATAAGTTTGCCCTTCAGCAAACCAGCGAGAGCGGTGTTCTTGCGTAACGCCTAATCTAAATCCAACTGGATGAATTTTTTGTCCCACGGATACATCCTCTATCTAATGCAATGCTAAAAACTTAGAGATGGTTGGTACCGTTAGTCTCTGTCATCGTAGCTCGGTGCCACAGCAACAGTGATGTGACAGGTCGGCTTGCGGATTTGATACGCTCTTCCCTGGGCTCTGGGTCGATAGCGCCGTAGAGTCGAACCCTGATCCGCATAAGCACGACTGACAACCAAATCAGCAGGATTCAGGCCTAAGTTATGTTCAGCATTGGCAACGGCGGAACGTAACACCTTAAGAATAGGCTCGCAAGCACGATAAGGCATGAATTCTAAAATGATTAGAGCCTCTCGATAAGAACGACCTCGAATTTGATCGAGAACGCGGCGGGCCTTGCGTGGCGACATGCGAATATATCGAGCGACTGCTTTTGTTTCTTCTGTTGTATTGATAGCCATAACTTCTCTAGCTCTAGCAGAATGGTTTTGCTGACGTCTCTAATCTAAGTGGTTAATTACCGACGTGCCTTTTTATCACTTTTCGCATGTCCCTTAAACGTGCGGGTAGGAGCGAACTCTCCCAATTTATGTCCAACCATTTGCTCAGTTACATAGACGGGCACATGTTGCCGACCGTTATGAACTGCGATGGTATGACCAATCATCTGAGGCAAAATAGTCGAAGCTCGTGACCATGTTTTAATCACTTGCTTCTCATTTTTTGAGTTTAGTACCTCAATTTTGGACAGTAGCTTATCAGAAACAAAAGGACCTTTTTTTAGCGATCGCGACATGGTTCTAAACCTAACGGCATCAGCAAATTAACAACAGTTCAATCAAGAAAACAAAAACGAGGCAACTCAAACTACTTGTTGCTTTAGGATTAGGCGTTACGGCCTCCGCGACCCCGCTTGGACGAACGACGACGACGACGAACAATCAGCGCATCGCTTGCTTTCTTCTTCTTCCGAGTCTTAGCACCTAGAGCAGGCTTACCCCACGGTGTAACAGGGCCAGACCGACCAATCGGGGCGCGACCTTCACCACCACCATGTGGGTGATCAACGGGGTTCATGACGCTGCCACGAACCTGAGGGCGACGACCTTTCCAGCGTGTGCGGCCTGCTTTACCTAAGCTAACGTTACGAGATTCTGAGTTGCCGACGACACCGATAGTTGCGTAGCACTCACCGCGTACCATACGCACTTCAGATGAAGGTAGTTTAAGCGTTACGAATCCACCTTCTCTTGCAACTACTTGAGCCGAAGTTCCTGCAGCTCGCACGATTTGGCCACCTTTACCAGGTACAAGCTCAACATTGTGAACTACAGTTCCTAGAGGGACTTTCACAAGTGGCATCGCATTGCCAACTTCAATTGGCACATCTTCTCCGGCGACGACTGTAGCACCGACCTCTAGGCTGGCTGGGTGAAGAATATAACGCTTTTCACCGTCTTGGTAGTACAACAAAGCAATCCGAGCATTACGATTGGGATCATACTCAATTGCTGCAACCTTGGCTGGAACGTTACGCTTATCCCGACGAAAATCAATAATTCGATAGCGGCGCTTGTGACCACCACCACGATGGCGACAAGTGATCACACCTCGATTGTTACGGCCCTTAGCTCGGTGTACTGACTTAGTTAAGGATTTTTCTGGCTTACTGCGGGTGACTTCGCTGAAGTCAGAGCCAGTACGCTCACGCGTACCTGGAGTATAGGGTCGGTAGGAACGGATACCCATGTTTTTTCTCTCTTAACTGCTCTGCTAAATAATTCAAAATCAAGCAACTAGTCCTGTATCAAAACAGGCTAAACCTCAGGGAAGAGGTTAATGGAATCACCGTCTTGGAGAGTCACAATTGCTCGCTTATAGTGTGGACGATGTCCAACAAACCGACCAATGCGCCTTTTCTTACGAGGAGGACGATGAGTGCTAACTCCAACCACCTTCACGCCAAAAAGAGATTCGATTGCTGCTTTAATTTCAGGCTTAGTGGCCTGTGGAGCTACTTCAAAAGTGTATTGGTTATTCTCTAACAGCAGTGTTGCTTTTTCAGTCACAATTGGACGTCGCACAATACTTGCTAGCTGTCCCGCATCTGTAAGACTAGTCACCATATACCTCCTGAATTTTTTCTAGAGCAGAAGCAGTTGCTACAACTCGGTCTGCCGACAAAATGTCATAGACATTTAAGCTTGTAGCCAGGATGAGCTTAAGGTTTGCAATGTTACGTGCGGACAGATAGACTTCCTCGGAGCGTTCAGCCAGAATCAGCAAAACTTTTTCGTCTGAACTAGCTCCCCAACGAGCTAGAGCCGCAACTAAATCTTTTGTCTTAGGTCGAGAAAACTCGCTTGCAAATTCTTCTACGACAACTAGGTCTTCCACTCGGCTTTGCAAAGCTGTTCTCAGAGCCAGGCGGCGCTCCTTACGATTCATCTTGACGCTGTAGTCTCTTGGCTTAGGCCCAAAGATTACACCACCACCACGCCATAGAGGAGAACGAATTGAACCAGCTCTGGCGCGACCTGTTCCCTTTTGTCTCCACGGCTTACGGCCACCACCACTCACTTCCGCACGAGTCTTGCTCGAAGCAGTGCCTTGGCGCGCATTGTTCATCTGCCGTACTAGGGCACGATGAACGATGTGAGACGCATTTTCTTCTGATGCCACTCGCAAGTCTAAAGCTACCGTTTGACCGGATTCCTTTCCTTGCCAATCTCGCACAACACATTCAACCATTTCCGCCATTCCCTATCTCTATCTGCCTTGATTAATTCAGTGAATCTTTAATCAAGCTGGTACAAACTACTTACCTACGATTGTTGCCGGTTCAATCGCTAGAAAGGCTCCAGTCTTGCCTGGGACTGCCCCTTTAATTAGAAGAAGGTTCCGTTCGGCGTCAACTCGAACCACGGTTAGCTTTCGTACAGTTACTTGGGTTCCACCCAATCGTCCTGCCATGCGCTTGCCAGGATAAACTCGACCTGGTGTTGTTCCAGCACCTGTTGAACCAGGCAGACGATGGTTTTTAGAACCATGCGACATTGGACCTCGACGGAAGTTATGCCGTTTTTGATAGCCTGCGAAGCCCTTACCAATACTGGTTCCTACTACATCCACAAGCTGACCATTTTCAAATAGATCAACCGTCAACGCTTGTCCTAATTCATAGGATGACGCATCACTAACACGGAACTCTTTCAGATGGCGCAATGGGGAAGCTTCCGCTTTAGCTAAGTGACCTAGCTCTGGCTTACTCAATGCCTTTTCGGTAACTTCGCCATAGCCAATCTGAATGGCTGAATAACCATCGGTTTCGTTCGTTTTTACCTGGGTAACAGTGCATGGCCCAGCTTGCACCACTGTCACTGGAATTGCCCGACCCTCATCATCAAAGACCTGGGTCATTCCCAACTTGGTGCCAAGAATTCCAACAGACACGATAAGTAGCCTCCTTTTGTCTGAACACCGCAAAAAGGATCACAATGCACAGATTGGATCCGACAACTGCACGAACCTAAGAATCGCTGCTAAATCGCGAAGTGCAAGATGGTCATGTACTCAGGCAAAAGCGTGAGACCATGCAACTCAGTCACATCGTCTCAGGGGTCACCTAACCCTAGCTGCATTTGCAGCCCAGACTCATCTGTAACTTAAACTCGGAACGTGTTCGCCTGGAGACTTGGGAAGAAAAAGCAACCCAGTATCTCAGCTAGAGTCAAACTTAAATGAACGTCTCTAGTCATTTTTGGCGACAATTAAATAATATAGTCTATGTTTCTGGCTTTGTCCACTAATTGGCATGATTTTTCTTGGATCTATTTGGGAAATTGTGGATTCGGTTCTGCTGGAGTAGCGTCTACCGTTGAATTCTAGTAGCGTCTACCGTTGAATTCTAGACGCTGATTTAGGCTGCTGCTCGTAGACGCTGATAAAACTGACTGAATCAGTATGCGAGTGTTGTGTTCGGTCGTTGCTAAAGGTTGAGCACAGACAAATCTGTGGAATGGGAGCTTTGGAATTGACGGCTGCATTCGATGCTAAGCGACAGATCTTACAAAATCAAAGATATGGAATGGGAGATAGGTGTGGGTTAACCGTTTATATTAATAATGATGTTTGGCATTGGCGATCTGATATTGCATCCGCAACGGGCGTGATATTGGGCATGAGTAAAACATCGATTGCTAAGCGCAGACTACTGAAGTGTATTTGAAGTCAAACGTGTTGAGCAGGCATTTTTATGGCACTACTGACAACCGGGAAAAAGTTTATTCGTGAGTTAGAGAACAGCGGAGCGTTAGCGGTTTATGTTCCGTTGGAAGGTGGTTTTGAGGGGCGATATCAGCGTAGGCTGCGAGCCGCAGGCTATGAAACGATGAGTTTAACGGCGCGGGGACTGGGTGATGTTTCTGCTTATTTAACGGATGTGCATGGTGTACGTCCGCCGCATTTAGGAAAAAAGAGCACTGGTTCTGGGGCGGCTGTGGGATATGTTTACTATGTTCCGCCTGTGGCAACATACCAGCTTGAGCATCTTGATGCGAAGAAGAAAGGACTCGTGCTTTGGATTTTGGAGGGGACAGTTTTAACTCGGCAGGAGAAGCAGTACCTTGTTTCGCTGCCTGCAATCGAGCCTCGGATCAAGGTGGTGCTGGAGTGTGGTGGAGAACGCTATTTTCGTTGGACGCCGCTTGAAAATGCGATCGCAACAGCAGTGTAATGAATCGCTGCTGCAACGTCGCAATGCATCCAAGCATTTGCTTAGCACATATTGTCTGTTTTGCACAGACCCTAATAGGGGCTGGCACTGCTCAACCTGTGTTGCATACCGTGAAGGTGAGTTTTGCTCAGAGTAGAGCTACGCTTGGAAGTAGGGTTCATCTCGGTAGATAGTCGGTGGCAATTTGGAATTTGACGTTCCCAATCACCGCCTTTGCGATCGCGCTCTGCAGACTGAAGCATCCCTGCTTCAACACGTAACGTTCTACCAACAGCACTGTTGTATGCATCTATTTGGAGCTATTTATGAGCGGATATAACCCACCCAACAACGGCAAACCCGGTCGCTTGCAAGGTGCAGGTACACGAGCTAGGGATGATAAGCCAGGCCAATCTGGAAATCCAGCCAATTCTGATTCTAACCAGGATCGAAATCGTCCATAGGTTGGCGACTGGTGCAGCACTAACTTGAACATCAAATTAAATATCAATACGACTGATAAGTATGCCTGAAGAGAAGGAGAGTTGCCTTGCGCCTATTCTCCTTTTCTTTTTAGTTTTGATATGAGTCAGTTGCATCAACCAACGCATCTAAGAGCACAGGGAAACCCCCGGCTCCTAGATGCGTTGGTTTGTATATAGCTACTTAGGGTGTGAGATGTGAGCTTGGCTACAACGTGAAAGTACCAAGAGAGTGCAAGAATAAGTATTGATCAAACCTCGTCATTTTCAGTAGAAACGACTAGCATGAAGGGGTGGATAGATTGCAACACCCTTTAAAGTCTCTGCAAGCAGGACATTGGTTTAAGCTTATCTGTGGTGCGAGTTTTCAGCATTTGCCAGCCGTGCATCACTTGACGATTGCCTATGCTTTGGCAGGAGCGGACTGTATCGATGTGGCCGCAGATCCGGCGGTGGTGGCGGCTGCACGCAAAGCGCTTAAATTAAGCCATGAAATGGCCACTACTTCACCCACAATGTGGCCGTTTTATGCGGGGCAACCCTGGTTAATGGTGAGCCTCAATGATGCAGAAGATCCTCACTTTCGTAAAGCGTATTTTGAGGCAGAGCATTGTCCAACCGATTGTTCACGGCCTTGTGAGCAGATCTGTCCAGCTGAAGCAATTACGTTCGCAGCCCTTTCATCGCACCAGTCGGAAACTCGAAAACAATTGAGACAGCAATCCACTCAAGCTGGGGTGATTGCAGAACTGTGCTATGGCTGTGGCCGCTGTTTGCCTATTTGTCCAGTGCAGCAGATTCAAACCTACTCCTATGTCTCAAATCCATCTGCGATCGCACCTTTGATTTTTTCTGATGTTGATGCGATTGAAATTCATACACAGGTTGGGCATTTTGACCATTTCAAGCGGTTGTGGCAGGCAATTTCATCCTGGATACCACAACTGAAACTGGTGGCGGTTAGCTGTCCGGATGCGCCAGGGTTGCTGGACTATTTGCGATCGCTGTATGAGCTGATGTCGCCACTACCCTCTGCGCTGGTTTGGCAAACGGACGGACGGCCAATGAGCGGTGACATTGGCATGGGTACCACCCACGCCGCCATTCGTCTGGGCCAAAAAGTATTGGCATCTGACCTGCCAGGATATGTACAGTTAGCGGGCGGCACCAATCATTACACCGTTGAAAAGTTGCGATCGCAGAACTTACTGGCGCTGCCAAAGTCGCAACAATCCGTCCTAAGGCATTGGCAAGACTCCCAGCAATCATCACAGCGGTATGTGGCAGGTGTTGCTTACGGTAGTTACGCTAGAACTTTACTGGCTGAAGCGATTGAACGGTTAGAACAAGCGGAAGGATCGTTTGACGTCAATCTTGATCACCCGACATCCTATCCCAAAAATCTCATACCTAATCTTGCAAATCAGCCCGAATTTGAGCTGTTGTCACGTCCTCAACTACCTGTATCTATATCAGATGCCGCTGATTGTACAGCCGAGCAGCAACAACAGCCCAGTTTTCAACCCGCGTTAGGAGGTCAGCCACCACCCCAATCTCAATCCTCAAGGTTCAATGTTCCAAATGCGATCGCGTCACCTACGAGTGATTGGATGCTCACATCAATCGCACAGCAATTGATCACACCAGAATTAATCTCGGCAGTTCAATTAGCGCGATCTCTCGTTGCTCAAATTAAAGAACCATTTACCAATAATCCGACTATAAAATCCTCAGATGCTGTTTAGCAAAACATATAAGTAGATTGGCACAAATAAACCATCTCAAAACCCTAGGAGCACCGCTCCGGGGTGCTCCTAGGGTTTTGAGATACACATTTATTTCTATGTAGCTACTTATCGTGTGTGTCTAACTAAAAGCAAATGCGATTTTTACGGGCGGATTTGATGTCATTTTCTCTAACACGATTAAGTTAGTTTTTGAGTCCATGAATCAATTTGATAGCCACCGCTCTGATTCAACCGATTCTAATCCAGCTGAAGTTGCTGAGACCAAGGCTGAGACTAAAATTGCCAAAACCCAAATTACCGATGATTTAGATCAGCTACTGTCGATCCTGCCGCTCGAGTTGCAGCGTCGTTTAACGAATCATGCCCAACGGAACCAGCTCATTGAAGTGGTCTTAGACGTTGGCCGTCGCCCAGAAGCGCGCTTCTCAGACTCAGTTGAATATCTATCAGATGTTCCTGTTTCGCGTACCGATCTGCAGCACTGCGTCGATCGAGTCGGCATGTTCAGCGGTGACAATCGAGCCGGAATTGAACAAACCCTGCACCGAATCAGCGCCATGCGGAATCGGGCAGGAGACATCATCGGTCTAACCTGCCGGGTGGGACGAGCCGTATTCGGCACAATCGGCATGATCCGCGATTTGGTCGAAACAGGTCAATCTATTTTGCTGCTGGGGCGGCCGGGAGTGGGCAAGACAACAGCTCTGCGGGAAATTGCCCGTGTCTTAGCCGACGATCTGCAAAAGCGGGTGGTCATTATCGATACTTCTAACGAAATTGCAGGCGATGGCGACATCCCCCATCCAGCAATTGGACGGGCTAGACGCATGCAGGTAGCCCAGCCTGAGCTTCAGCATAAAGTGATGATTGAAGCGGTGGAAAACCACATGCCAGAGGTAATCATCATTGATGAAATCGGTACTGAACTTGAGGCTTTGGCAGCTAGAACCATTGCCGAGCGGGGTGTTCAACTAGTGGGAACGGCTCATGGTAATCAAATCGAAAACCTGATTAAAAACCCAACGTTGTCCGATCTCGTCGGTGGCATTCAATCCGTTACGCTGGGTGATGAAGAGGCACGGCGACGCGGTAGTCAAAAGAGCGTGTTGGAGCGAAAAGCACCGCCCACCTTTGACATCGCCGTGGAAATGCTGGAACGACAGCGCTGGGTGGTTCACGAAGACGTTGCTCAGACCGTTGATAGTTTGCTGCGGGGTCGGCGTCCTAATCCACAGGTTCGCACCGTAAACGAGAACGGCAAGGTTGTGATTACTCACGAGCTGTCTGATACCACAACTGCGATGCTGAAGCGACCTGTCCGTTCCAATGAACTGGGTAGTGATGTTTCGGGCTGGCGATCTTCAGGTCAAATGGCACCGCTGCCCTATCGGAGCTGGACAAAGCGGCGAGATACCGTTCGCCCTCTCTACCCAGATGCTCAGCAAGACTTTGCCCAAATGCTAGATCAGTCGCTGACAGGTGACATACAGACTAGCCCCATGCAAGCCGATTCTGGTCGCTTGCCCGCAGTTGGGCCGAATGGCGAAGATTTGCTGCATCTCTATCCGTATGGCATCAGTCGACAGCAGGTTGAACGGGTAATTCGGACGCTCAATCTGCCCGTTGTCTTGACCAAGGATTTAGATTCTGCCGACGCAATTTTAGCGTTGCGATCGCACCTGAAAGGCCATTCAAAGATTCGGATGCTGGCCAAAAATCGTCAAATACCAGTTCATACCATCAAATCCAACAACGTACCGCAGATTGTACGCGGGATGCAGCGCATGCTGGATATGGATGACATGTCTACACCGGAAGCCGTCAACTTGGAACTGTTTTCTCACAGCGGTGCCGATGATGAAATTGAAGCCCTAGAAGAAGCACGGTTGGCAGTTGAACAGATTGTCATTCCCAAAGGACAACCCGTTGAACTGCTGCCCCGTTCTGCCAAGGTACGAAAAATGCAGCATGAGCTGATTGAACATTATCAGCTCCAGTCGTCTAGTTTCGGCGATGAGCCCAATCGTCGCTTACGCATCTATCCGGCTTAACGGTTGGTTGCCTTGTCGAACATTTTAGAGGCAACAAGATTGAACTTTGGGTGAAACGCTCTGATGCATACGTTTCACCCAAAGCTGTTGGAGACTAAATTACAGCATCCCACCCTCCACCAGCTGAGGCTACAGTGCTGTTCCCCGTCCTGACTCCATTGTCAATAAACCAGCTCACCGCGTTGTAGTTCGACTCGTTGAACCACAGCAGGTCATCCACCCCTCCATCTCCATCCAGGTCACTGACTCCTTCAATCTCCCAGGCGAGGGGCGCAGTATTGCTCAAAGCGAAGCTGTTCGTCCTCTGTGCTCCATCGGTTTCCCAAATCAGCGTCTGACCTGTTGTGTAGTTGCGCCACACAATGTCGTCGATGTTGCCATTGGCTTCAAAATCGCCCACACCCTGAGCCCGCCACGCCGTTCCTACCGTGCCAAAGTTGATGGTGTCCGTTTTCGTGCTGCCATCCATTGTCCACACGATCGTTGCACCTGTAGATTGATTGCGCCAGAGAATGTCATCGGCATAGCCAGAGTGGTCAAAGTCTCCCACACCCTGAATCTCCCACGCCGTATTGGTAACAGGCGCAAGAGGAGCATTGCCCACTTTATTAGTGCCCTCCATCAGCCAGATGACGTTGCTGCCGTTAGAGATATTGCGCCAGAGGATGTCATCGCGCTTACCGTCTTGATCAAAGTCACCCACACCGAGGGTGACCCAGTTTGGATTGGCAATGGTATCACCTGCGGGGCCACCACCAAGTTTCTCAGACCCGTTGGTGAACCAGATGTTGGTTAGCCCCTTGTTCGTATTGCGCCAAACAATATCCGGC
>CBKWJC010000077.1:0-31331 GCA_966674685.1 uncultured bacterium | reverse complement strand
AGTCGCGATTTCCATGGTTAAACTTGCGCAAGTGTTCTGTAAATTTTGTTTGAGTGGGTTTTGTTGGTTGGTGTGCCGCGCTCCGCGCGGAACATCAACCAGCAAAACTTAATTTACAGAGTACTAAACTAAACTGACAAAAAACGCCCAGTCCTCAGGATAAGAGATACTGGGCGATATTGTGCCTTCGAAGTATTGCAATGGAGATTTTCGCAAGCCATGAACGCTTGGGCAGGCTTAGGAGGCAGTCTCTTCGTTCTGCCGCCGCTTCTGGCGCAGTGTTGCCCCTGCGCCAATTGCCCCAACCGCTAGTAGTCCAACGGCAGAGACGGGTTCGGGGATATCCTTGACGATTTCGTCGTCCCATTTGATCGATGCGATCGCACCGCTACCGGGGTAGGTCACGTCAAACTTCATCACGTCAGATAGCCCAAGGTTAAACTCATACAGCGAGTTGTCACCTGGCTCATCAGAAAGCTGAGTCACAATGCTATCTGGCCCGCTGGTGGGCAGGGAGAAAATATCAATCTCCTCCGTCGTCCCATCAGTGAAGTAGGCCGTAAACATGATGCTATCGACGCCGTTGCGGCCAAAGTCATCGTCTACATCCAGCAGGGTAATGGAGTTGAGATTGACGCCACCGTTCATGAAGTCAAAGCTAATCGTGCCGCCGTTGCGATCGTCGTTCGGATTCTTCAGATTGTTGTTATTTTGCTGGATGATCAGCACATTGCCCTGCTGGTCTGTACCAAACGGTTCGCCAGTTGCGAGGTCGTCGTCATCCCCTGTGCAGCTTTCCTCAAAACAATTGCTGTTGAAGAGTACCAGAGGCTCCGAACTACCATTGCGCTCCGCGCTGATGCTGACGCCCCAGTCGAGCCACTGGTCGTTAATCAACTCGCCAGTTCCCGTCTGGAGCGGGTTTCCAGCCGCATCGTTGTCAAAGTCCAGATTGTAGCTGGCGGCTTCGGCGGGATTGGCAAAAGCTAATCCGGCAAAGAAAAGGGCAACGCCGCACGCTTTGACAGGTTGCGATCGCATCAATGGCTTCATAAATAGAACTAAACTGCTTTTCATAAAACTTGCGAATCCGATAGATGTCTTTATCGAATCATCACTCACATCGTCTTGTGTAATCAGTGAGATCTCGTAGATCAATTTAAGCCGCCAATTGGGTTGAGGCTGTGATCAAACACACTCATTGATCTGTTGTAGAACACACTGTTACCTATGTCAGCAAAGTGATTCGAGGTAGAGCAAGAATCTAGTACTCACGCTAAAGTTTAAGTACTGATCACCAGTAGATACAATGCACCCAGGGTATTAAAGCGAAATACCCTAAGGCTAAAAGTAGCAAATACTATGAAGAATCGGTAAGTAATTCTGTTCGTCTTTATTCGATCTTCATCTTTTTGGCTATAGGGGTCTGCGTGAATGCTGTGACGCCACCCGTTATGACCATCGTCACTTTGGTTGAGAGATATATGAAATCCAAGGCTTAAATGTTGGAACGTTTTCAGAGTGTTTCAACGTCCTACCAGTGTGACTACTGCTATAGTTCAACGAACGACTTGAATAAAAAGGGTGCTCAGTTCGGAACGGGATTAGAATGTGCTGTTTCTCTAAGCGAGGGAAGATGGTTGAATCGCGAAGACAGGCTGTGATTACGATCGGTTCCTTATGCTGTGAGGCCAATTAGTATAGAACCGTCTAGCATAGAACTGTCCACTGCTGGCGTTGCTTCATCTGGGTATGAATTGTGAGGTGGAAGCACCACCCCCATCTGACAATTCATACTTAAAATTAGCAATCCCCTACTGCTAGCTGAAGGTGCATTTTTAGACCGCAAGCGAACATTGAAGCTGGAATGCTGTTTTGTGCTGTTTGCGGCTGGACAATCTGCCAAGACTTGCTTAGAACTCCGCTGAAATCTTCATGGTCGATTTCACTATTGCCATTCCAACGTTTAATGGAGGACAGCGTTTATCGGCTGTGCTTGATCGACTTCAGCGCCAAGTCGGCACCGATCGGTTTGAGTGGGAAATTGTAGTAGTAGACAATAACAGTACCGATCAGACGGCTCAGATCGTGCGGCAGTATCAGCAATGGTGGACGGCAGCTTGGCCGCTGCGCTACTGCACAGAATCTGAGCAGGGAGCAGCGTTTGCGCGGCAGCGGGCTATTGATCTTGCTCGGGGTGAATGGATTGGTTTTCTCGATGACGATAACTGGCCTGCCCCAAACTGGGTGGCGATGGCCTATGAGTTTGGTCGATCGCATCCGGAGGCAGGGGCATTTGGCGGACGAGTGCTGCCTCAATTTGATTCAGGCGTTGACATTCCAAAACGGTTTGAGCAGATTGCGCCTTATTTTGCCATTGTTGAACGCGGAACCGAGGCGCATCAGTATCAGTTCAGTATGAAAATGCTGCCGCCCGGAGCAGGACTGGTGGTTCAACGTCGAGCTTGGTTAGAAGCCGTACCCCGGCAGTTGGTTTTGAACCATCGGGGCAGAGATGCGTTTTTGGCCAGTGAAGATTTAGAGGCTGTGCTGCATATCCAAAAAGCGGGCTGGCAGGTTTGGTATACGCCGACGCTGGAGATTTGGCACCACATTCCGGCTTGGCGACTGGAGCCGAACTATCTGCTCAGTTTGGTGCGCTGTATTGGCCTGAGTCGTCATCACATTCGGATGATGCGCTGGCAGGTGTGGCAGCAGCCAGGGATGAGTCTGCTCTATTTCGGTAATGACTTGCGGCGATACCTGCTGGGTTTAGTGAGGGTTGCTCGCCAACCCCAGCGCGATATCGTCGCTGATTGTGAACTGGAAATGCTGTGGTGCAGCTTGGTCAGTCCGTTTTTCTGGTTGATGCGATCGCAACTTGGGCAGGCTTTGTTTTCAAATCAATTTTTGAATAAAACCTTTAATAAAACCGGACAAGCGGCTCGACCTGCGATCGCGACTCGCACGAATTTACAGGCGCGATCGCACAGCAGCGATCGCGCATCTTCAAAGCCTAGCGCTACAAGACGGAGCCTTTCCAGTTCGCCATCGCTGCTGGATTCCACTCCCGATCCGGCAGCCGAAGAACCTACCCTGTGACCGTAAGCTTATGAGTGCTATGCCAGCTCCCGTTATTGCCATTGGCCTGGATGCGGCTGATCCCAATCGCTTGGAAACCTGGATGCAGCGTGGCGATCTGCCCAATTTGCAGCGCATTCGTCAGCAGGGAACCTATGGTCGGCTGCGATCGCAGGTCAACTACGGCGGCAAGCTGACTGAAACTTCATCCACGGAACGGCTGTGGGTGATGTTTGGCAGTGGTTGCCGTCCCAGTACGACAGGTTACTGGAGTCCGGTTCAGTTCAATGCAGGGGACTACCGGATTACCCACGATACGGTCAATGGAGCCTATGACTATCGGCAGTATCCACCGTTTTGGAGCCTGGACAAGTCACGACGGGTGGCGGTGTTTGACGTACCCGTTGCGGCACTGGCCGATCAGGTGAACGGTATCCAAATTCTGGGCTGGGGTGGACATGCGCCCCATACGCCCAGTCACTCGCTGCCAGAGCAGATCTTGCCGGATTTGCAGCAGCGCTACGGCAAAAATCCGCTGCTGCATCAGGACTACGGCAACTGGTGGGATGCGAGTTATCTAGAGCGCATTCAGATGAGCATCGCTAAAAGCGTGCAGGCGCGATCGCAGATCTGCCAGGAATTACTTCAGCAAGAACGATGGGATCTGCTGCTCACCGTCTTCGGCGAATCGCACACCGCAGGCCATGACCTCTGGCACTTGCATCAGGTTAACCATCCTCTACATCCACTGTCTCGCAAGAAAGGTAACACGAATAGATCGGCTACTGAGTTCCAACCCATCAGCGATCCTCTATTAACCGCCTTCCAACACATCGATCAGGCCATTGGTGAGATTGTGGCTGCTGCCCCTGAAGACGCTCAGGTGGTAATTTTCGCCGTTCACGGCATGGGCGGCAACGTCACCGATATGAACAGCATGACCGTTCTGCCAGAGCTGATGTACCGCTACAGTTTTCCAGGACAAGTTGCGATCGCGCCTGGATCAACCCAGCGTCCTCCGCGTTCTCCCTATCTGCATCCTCGTCGCAAAAGCTGGGCTGGCGAAGTGTGGCAGCGCCGCTATGATGCCAATCCGCTCAAGCGACTGCTGATGCCCTGGGTGCCGAGTCGGTTCGATACCTGGCTCAACGCTGGCGCACATCCCCGCTTAACGTCGCCCTATGAAATGCGCGATCGCAATCAGCCCCTCAACTGGATGCCCGCCATGTGGTATGCCGATCTCTGGCCGCAGATGAAAGCCTTTGCCCTGCCTGCCTTCGCTGCCGGACATATTCGAATTAATCTCGCAGGTCGAGAAGGTGAGGGCATTGTCGATCCGGCTGACTATGAGCAAACCTGTGCAGAGCTGACTCAACTGCTGTATCAGCTTACGGATGCTCGGACAGGCAGGCCGCTAGTTAAATCGGTGGTGAACGTGCGATCGCAGGATCAAGCCTTAAGCTGTGACCCATGTTTACCCGATGCCGATTTGGTGGTGCTTTGGCACGATCGGGTTACGGATGTTGTAGATCATCCTACGCTTGGACGCATTGGCCCCATTACGTATTACCGTACAGGCGGACATATGCCGGATGGATTTGTGATCATGAAAAGCCCTCAAGTTGAACCCGATACCGATCTGCCGACTGCGGAGGTCATCGATTTGGCACCTACGATCTTGGACTTGATGGGAGCTGAGAAGGCAGAGTATTTAGAGGGCAGGTCGTTGGTAGCGGCGATAGAAGGCTGGGTCAACAAGCTCAGATTGGGGAATTAGGCAAACACAACTGTGCGATTGCCATACACCAGCACGCGATGCTGCAAATGGAGGCGCACAGCGCGAGATAGTACCAGTCGCTCTAGATCTTTGCCTTTGCGAATCAGTTCTGTTACGTCGTCTCGATGGCTAATGCGGGTGACATCTTGCTCAATGATGGGGCCAGCATCTAGATCTGACGTGACATAGTGGGCTGTTGCGCCGATGATCTTGACGCCGCGCTGGTAGGCTTGATGATAGGGCTTCGCGCCAACGAAGGCGGGCAGAAATGAGTGGTGAATGTTGATGACGGCGGGAAACTGCTCAACAAAATCGGCGCTGAGAACCTGCATGTACTTCGCCAACACGACCAGATCAATTTGATACTGGCGCAGTAAGTCGAGCTGTTTTGATTCTTGTTCGGCTTTATTGTCAGCCGTGACGGGTAAACAGTGGTAATCAATGTCAAACTGCTCAGCAATGGGTTGAAGATGAGGATGATTGCTGATGATCAGGGGAATTTCTGCATTGAGTTCTCCGGATCGGTAGCGCCAAAGCAGGTCATATAGGCAGTGATCTTGGCGACTGACCCAAATGGATAAGCGGGGTTTAGTATCGGAGAAGTGGAGTTGCCAATCGGCTTGCAGGGGTTTTGCGATCGCATTAAACGCAGGCCCGATTAGCTCTCGGTCGAGATGGAAATCGTTTAACTGCCATTCAATTCGGGTCAAGAATAAATCAGCAGCCAAATCCGTATGGTGATCGGCATGGATAATGTTGCCGCCATTTGAATAAATGAAGCTAGAGATTTTGGCGACTAGTCCCTGCTGGTCGGGGCAAGACACAAGAAGCGTGGCAGTTGCAGTCATAGGGCAAACGTTAGCTTTGTAGTGGCACCTTTACGGTACGCTGTCCCATGCCTGGGCCATGATCTCGCTGAGGACTTGGCGAACCGATGGCTCCAGCAAACTATCATCGGCTAGCACCTGCGCCGTGACATCCGCTAATGACTGACCCTGCGATCGCGCAATGGAAATGACACCTGCGATCGCAGTGGCGACAACATCATCACTAACGGGCCTATTTTTCAGTGCTTCTATTCCGTCAAGGCTATCTGGGATGGGATAATTCATGGCTATTGGTCAAATCGGACACTTGCCGTTACAAAATATGAGAGAGCTGTAATCTTTTTTAAAACATCCTTGGTGATTAGCAAGAATACCGTACTTTTTACCGTTGTCAACTCCACTTGGCTCATTTTTTGAAGTTAATTTAATATCTTCCGCCCCATGAAAGAAATTTTGTATTTAGAAGTGCCGACTCCCGACCTTGACGCTGTTAAAGATTGGCTTTGGCATCAGTTCTCCCCAAGTGCCGGAACAACCATTGCTCGACCAGACGGCATCCGTTGGATATTGGCTGCAAGAGCGGAAGAGGCCAATAGCCAAAGCGCACGGGACTCTGCGGCCAGCTCTCAATCACTCCCGCCAGAACTCTCGATTTTTGTCTGGACAGTGCAGCGGACGACTTACCTTAAAGTTTTTCGCTGGGCAAATCAACCACTGCCGCAGGAATATGCTGTAATCCAGCAGTTGACTACACAAATTCGGCAGGCATTTCCTCATCAATATCCAGAACCACCAGCGATTGACCTATCGCAGCAGTCTATTTTTGAAGCCTTAGCAGAGCGCTATCCCAAAACGGTTCGCTATTTTCAGCGGATGCCGAATGGGGAAGCTGACTTAACGCGGGTCTACTGGTGGGAACAGCGCTGGCGGCAATCAGTACGTCAACCCCAGCAGCCCAATTCGGTCGTTTTTGCTCAGTCAGAGCCGAATCCAAAAACACCAGACTATGACCTAATCTATGTCGGTGGAGCACTGGGTGTGATTCATGCGGCAGTGATGGCACGACTTGGGTATCGCGTGCTGCTGATTGAGCGACTGCCTTTTGGTCGAATGAACCGCGAATGGAATATTTCCCGCAATGAGTTTCAAAGTCTGATTGACCTCGGTTTGTTTACGGCAGCAGAATTTGAGACGCTGATTGCTGCCGAGTATGTCGATGGCTTCCATAAGTTTTTTGATGCCAATAATCCTCCCCAGTGTAAAGCTCCGGTTTTACATACGCCGACGGTGCTAAACGTGGCGCTGGATGCCGAAAAGCTGCTGCGGCTCTGCGGCGAAAAGCTGCTGGCCGCAGGTGGGACGATTTGGGATGAAACCGAGTTTAACCGAGCTGACATCCATCCCAACCTGGTGCAGGTCGAAACGGAACATCGCTCCACCGGGGAGGTTCGCATCGCTTACGGTCGGTTACTGGTAGACGCAATGGGAACAGCATCACCCATTGCGTGGCAACTGAGCGGCAAGCGGACGTTTGACAGCGTTTGTCCCACTGTAGGAGCCTGCATTTCTGGTGGCTTTGAGCCTGGGGTTTGGGATACACAGTATGGAGATGTGCTGAATAGTCACGGTGACATTTCGAGGGGACGGCAGTTAATCTGGGAACTCTTCCCGGCCAAGGGGGATGAGCTGACCATTTACCTGTTCCACTACCACCAGGTACATCCGGATAATCCTGGCTCACTGCTAGAGATGTACGAGGATTTTTTCACCATCCTGCCGGAATATCGCCGCTGCGACATGGAAAAACTGACCTGGCGGAAAGCAACATTTGGCTATATTCCGGGTCACTTTAGCTTGAGCGATCGCGATCGCAAAATTGCCTTTGATCGTTTGATTGCAATTGGCGATGCCGCTTCGCTGCAATCTCCATTAGTTTTCACAGGCTTTGGTTCACTGGTACGCAACCTGTCCCGGTTAACGAATCTGCTCGATACTGCCCTGCGACACGATTTAACTCAGGCCAAATACCTGAACAAAGTTCGGGCTTATCAGAGCAATATTGCTGTCACCTGGCTCTTTTCAAAAGGAATGATGGTGCCAACCCATAAGTTCTTGCCGCCTGAGCGAATTAACTCCATGCTGAATACGTTCTTCGGCATTCTGGGTTCAGAATCCTATCGCATCGCAGAAAATTTCATTAAGGATCGGGCTGGCTGGCTGGACTTTAACCGGATGGCGCTGAAAGCGGCTTGGCAGAACCCAGTCCTCCTCCAGTGGATTTGGGAGCTGGCTGGCCCCTGGGACATGCTGCGCTGGGTGTTGAATTACATGGACTACACGCGCAATGCCCTCGTCAGTCGGCTGTTGCAGTGGTTGCCGATCTTTCTACAAATCAATCAGCCCTGGCTGGAAGCTGCTTTTCCGGCGCTCTGGTTTAGCTGGCTGGCTCGCAGCTATGCCATCACCTACGGTATTGGTCGCCCACCCGTTGCGCCAGTAACTGCGATCGCACAATCTGCCACTGCCCAATCACCGCCCAAGGATACAGCTAGCGCTACTGAGCCACCGCCGAAAGTGCGATCGCAAACGATGAAGCCATCGTCTATGGCGAAATCCATGTCTCAGGACAGCAGCGGAGTATCGGGGCAAGGGGGCAAATGAGTCAGGGTGCTTACATGTGGACTCGATATTGAAATCAGCCATCCCAGTCAGGGAGCCTCATGTGTAGCTGTCATGAAGAGTAGGTGTGCCCCTGTAAATGGGGTACAGGGTTTGGAATGAAACGGTTCTATGGCTTTTAAGAAAATTGAGCGACGCTCTCTGTAAATTTCCGGAATGGATAGACTAAAAGCTTGGATCTCTGAATAGAGCAACATGCATCACCGAAAACTGCCAAAACTTGCCACAACTGTTGTTCTAAATGGTTGAGGAGAGTAGCTGCCCTCGCCTCTCAACAACCATCTGCACATAGCGGGGTTTATGACTTAATCATGCAACGCTTCTACACCTGCGTCTCTCTACCGATAATTACGGGACTGCTGATCGCAGTATCTTTGGCCTCTGCACAAGCCAAACCAGCTTCTGAGCAGTATTTAGCGAGTATTCCGGCAGGCGACTCACCTTCAACCACCACGCTGCCTGGTGCAACTCGTGCAACCCATGAAGAAAGCTTAAATCCATCAACTGATTTACGGAGTTTGCCAACGGGCAGCGGTTCTCCTAGCTCGAATCGTCAAGCTGGGGCAACTCGGGGTGGTCACGTTACTACCACAGCGTCCTTGCTTTGCGTAAACGATCCCACAGAAAGCGCGATCGCATCAGAGTTTACTTCGATGAACATGACTCCTAATGCGAATGCCGAGTCTAGTCTATCTACACTGCTTGCGGTGGCGACTCCTCGCGCAGTGAATCATGCACCTGCGATCGCAGCATCGGCATGGCAACTCCATCCAGAGTACCAATTCAATCAAGGACACATTTTGTGTGAATAAAACTGCTCTACGGTACTTGACACATCGATAGAAACCTATAAAACCGAGAAGGGATTTGCTGCATTCCGGCAAATCCCTTCTCGGTTTTACGCCCTAATGGCAAGCGCGTGATTATAAAGCGCTGTAAATATTGTTTATTTCCGGGGGGTTCTGTGTTACTAAGTTTAGGTACAATGATGCACCGATGTAACGAAAGCCTTCGGCAAGTCAGGTATCGTATCATCTGTAACACTTTTTAGGCTCGGATTTTCTAGTCTAAAGGCTGTTCAATTTCACCACTGATGGCTCTCATCTTTTAAGTACAAATATACCATATTTCAATAGAAAATTGGGTTGTCATATTTGGCTTATTGGGCTTAGATAGATGGGCGCTTCGGGATGTCGTACCGTTCAGGTTATTCACAATGAGTGACGCCCCTTTTTCTCCGAATCATGCTGATCCTTCCCGCGATCCTCACACTGGGCAAGATGGTCTCGATCCAGAATCGGGTTCTGCTGCTTCAGCGGATGATGCACAGGGGCAGGGATGGGCAGATTGGCAGACTGTTCAATTTCCGGATGCTCTTAACCTTGAGGCGCTGGAGCAGGAGGAAGAGGTGGCAAAGCCAACTGCACGACCCCATCCTAAATCCGCTAAAGCCAAGCCGACTAAAAAACGACCCGACCAGCCACAGGTTAAGGCAGAGCCACCTGCGATCGCACCTGAAGATGACACAGAGGATGATGTCATCGAACCGGATTGGCGACCTCACGTAAAATCTCGACAAACCATTGAAGTCTTTGCCCAAGCGATTGACGAGCAGCAGGTGGCTGAAGTACCAGTGCAAGAATCGGTTGTCGATGATCAAATCGAAGAATTGTTGACGCTGATTCGCGAGCTAAATGAATGTAATGATGCGCTATTGAGTCGGGTGCGGCATCTAGAAGATACGCTGACCCAGTGCCAGTCGGAACTGGATCGGGAGGTCGTGCGATCGCAACAGGCGATTCAGCAACAGCAGGAGCAAGAGCTTGCCTTGGTTGCCGCACAACAGAAAGCGGCTCAAAGTGCAGATGAACTAGAGTTTGTGCAGCAAACCGTACAGCGCCAGCAGATTCAAATCGAAACGCTGGAAGCGCAGCTCGAAACCAGCCAGCAGCGGGTAGCGGAGCTAGAGCGGGAATGTGCGCTGGTGCAGCAAAAGCAGCAGGAGCAGTATCACCAGCTACAGGAATCTAAACAGGTTTGCCAAGATCTGCGATCGCGGCTCCAGCGGCAGCAGCGCTACACTTTACAGTACAAAGTGGCGCTGAAAAAGTGTCTTGACGTACCGCCGCCGCGCTATCAAAGTGCTGGTGAACCCTTTACTACAGCTGATACTCCTACGGGTTTTATGCCCAAAGTGTCTGAAATTCAGCCCTGGTCATCCACACAGCCCTCTGAGGCCGACTCTGTTCAGCCATCCCCAGAGCATCCCTCTGACCTGTTGGCCTGGATGCAGTCTAACCCGGCATTGTCTCATCTCTTTCGGGATGACGACATTCGGGATGACGACGCAACGTCAAACTTCTCTGCCAATTGGGAAAACGAGCTGCTGGCTCAAACTATTGACCTGACGGCTACTCAGGCGGATGATCTGTTTGACCAACCGATTACGCCTGATCCAGTAGTTGAAGCTGGCATAACTAGCGCTGCTGAGACAGACGCTATCAATCCGGAAGCGGCTGCGGATAGGCCAAGATCCCAGTCACCAAGCTCAATTAGCTATGATGTAAAGCATTTGGCTCGCAAATACAGCCACTCAAGCTCTAGCGATATGGATGACAATGCGGTAGTTCAGGCTCCAGAATCGCCATCTGATACTGCTGTAGCCGATGCCCAATTGGATGCCCAATCGGATGTCCAGTTCGATCCACAGATAAACGCCGTGCCGCGTCCTCCCATAGAAGCGGAAGATGCGCTATGGGAAGATCTCGCTCGCCTCATTGATGCTTCAACGGAGGAAGAAATTGCGATCGCAGATGAAATTGTCTTTGAAGATGGTGAGTTTGTCGATGCATCGTTGAACAGTGATGAGGATGAATCAGCACTCTTTGAGCTAGATGTGGAACCGAACTCTCCACCGCCGACCCAGGCTGAAGCCGCAGCCCAGTCCCTCGATAGCCCAGCGCCCCCAGATTTTCCGACCGCTTCATCCTCCGACCCTGAGCAACCAGGGTATGAACCAGATCCTTCAGCCCGTCAAGAACAGGATCAAGCCAACATCTTAGACGAGCAGCATTACACGCCATCTGACAGGAAAGACTCAACCTGGAGCGGGCCTTTTGCGCCCCAAGCCAACTGGCCTTCTCCAGTGGTTTATCCACTACGCAACCAAAAGCCGCGCCGCAAATCCCTAGCATCAGTTGAGCTGCCCTCTTTCCCAAAAGCCGTTCACTAAGGATTGTGAATTCCGTCCATTTGATATTGGGTAGAGGCGAGTTTAGTCAACCTGTCTGTACCTTGTCAGGACGTTGATGATACAATCTAGCCTCTACAGTTTTCTCATCAATCTTCAGCAGGATGTTGGTCGCCGTATGCGGCAACCAACATCCTTCTTAGGTTTTGCTATAAGATGACTCACAGACTACTGAAGACGTGGCAAGTTCCATGTAGCGTGTCTTAAGATCACATAGATGAGTGAATTGGCTACGGTCATAAGTTAAACGTGCTGAGAACAGAGGACTGAGTATTGGGTTCTGGATTCTGAATTCTGGTCTTTACAGCCCTTTACAGCCCTTGCTCCTCTCGCCATTAAGTGTTGAGTTCGCTCAATGAAATGGACATCAGATAAACTATGCAGCCTGAGTGGTTCTTGAAGCGACGAGTAAATTGTCTGTGAGTGCAAAGTATCTACCTGAAACAACTGCCCATGTCCGCATCACGCACCAGTCTTGGCCTCAGGGTCGTATTGAGGGAGAGGTGCGGGCAAGTGAATATGAATGGCAGTTTCAATGGCGATTTCGGCAGGGCAAGCTGTTAATTCAACCCTCGCTTGGGCGAGCGCTGATCCAGGAACCACTGGGGCGCTTTTTGGAACGCTGTGACTATCAGCTAGAACCTGGCGGAGATTACTGGTTTACGATTCGGGCTCAGCTTTAACGGATTGAGTTGCCAAATATCGTTCAATCAGCAAAATTGCCACAATATCGTCGATAGGCCGCGAAATGGTTCTCATTCCCTGTGGAATCAGGCGCGTCAGTCCCTGAGCAGGATACATCTGCCAATAGCGATCGCGGGCTTCTAGGCTGCTATAGCGCTCATCGACGAGTGCGATCGCAGGTGAATTTGGTAATTCTGTTTGCAATCGCTGCTGCCACTGCTTAGCGGAGGTTTGATTGCCCATGATCAGTTGATCGACGGCATAGCGGCGCTGATGGTTTTGAATCACCTCAATCACAGCCGCAGAGGGCACAACTTGGTGATCATAGAGTTTGCGATCGGTGTCCATGATAGCGATCCCGCATTTATCGCGTCCGGGATCAAATCCCAGTAAAATCTCTGTGCTCATTGGTTGATGCTTGTTTGGGGTAGTTGATACCAGTTCTATGACTTAGCACTACAGATCAGGTCAGTTTTGAGTTTTGAGTTTGAGTTGTCATTCGCATCACTCCTCACTCCTCACTCATAAGTGCTGAATTTTGATATTTAGCCATAGCTTAAAGAATTGGTATACCTTGCTTGAGGTATTGAATACAAAATCTGTTGTAAAAACCAGTTTTTATTCACTCACTGACGCAAATCTGCTGGAGGAACGAGGGGGCTGGGTTGTCCTGTTTGAAATAAAATTCTGCCATCTTGCACCGCAGCTAGATCAACTAGGACGGGGCCAGAGGCATAAATGGGCTGAGTTGCGATCGCTTGTAGGCTGATGGGTTGACCATAGCGCTGCACCTGCTCCAAAAAACGAAAAATCGTTTCTGGACGACCTGCCACATCAACATCATCCACGACCACGCCAGCCTGTCGTGAGCGAAATTGTGAGGTGGCTAGGAGTAAATACAGTCGCTCTCGCAGACCCTGGGTTGTCAAATTCTCGCGCTCAACTGGTGTCGCCGCAACGACATCTCCTGTGTCAAAGATCAAGTCGTTCGGAACGGCATCCCAAAAGACTTGAATACAAGGCTCGTTCTCCTCCAAAACGCAGGGTTCACCAACTAGGTAATTCGCGGCTGACAAAATTCGCACGACATAAGCTTGTCCGTCATCAACCTGCTCAACGAGCTGCTGTACTTCCGGATTGGTAATAAAAATAATTTGCTGTTCTGGATTGTTGAAATTAGGTAAAACGGCCCGTAGCGCGGTTCGATTGGCCTCCCGCAGGATTTGGCGAATGGCATCTACTGCTGCTTCGGGTTGCTCAACGCGAAACACCCCAGACGCTAAGACCTGATTACGCGCCAGTGCTAAGTTGCCTTGGCGCAGTCCTTGCGATTCTCGTTCCAGCCGTCTCACCTCGGTCGATAGATAATCCTGCTGGGCTTCTAGTTCTTCTAGTAAACTTTTTTGACGTGCGATCGCAGTATCTCGTTGATCAATTTCGCGATCGCGTTCCTGAATCAGCGCTCGAATTTCCTGTTCTCGCTCAATCAATGCCTGCCGTTCTGCCTGAAGCTGCTGGACTTCCTGCTGTAGCTCCTGCTCCTGCTGCGAGAGCTGGCGCAGTTGACGCTGAGCTTGGGCATAGCTGCGATCGCTCTGCTGTAGCTCCGTTTGGGTTTGCCTGAGCTGCGACTGCGTCTGTCGCTGGCGTTCGACGGCTGCATTGAGCGAATTATTAATTTCTTGCAGCCGCTGCTGTGCCTTTTTCTGACGGCTCTGGGCCTCTTCGAGTTCGTCTTCGATTCGTTCGCGATCGCGCTGCACCTGCTGGAGATCGCTCTGTGCCTCCCGCAGATCCGACTGCACCTCTTCGAACTCAAAAACACCCTTGCGAAGCTGGCTGCTGACGGCAAATAAAATTCCCAGGGTAGAAGCCGAAATCAAGCTGCCTGTAATGACGCTAACTAACGTTGCGGTTTGACGCGGACGCAAATTAAACAGGGTCAGCCGAGCTTTTCCCACCTTCATGCCGATGCGATCGCCCAGGGTTGCGATCACACCGCCAAGAATGAGAATAGCCACAATCAGGACGTACCCTATGGTCATGAAAACGTTTAGTTAACCTACAGAAACAGCTTGTTTGAGCGACACAATTAACTTGATTTTCTGGTTCTTCACCTAAGTCTCTATGCAAGCATAAAGGTCTTGACGCAGATTCAGATAGGCAAGCCCCTCTAACAGCATAGGTTTAAATGCCAAGCTTCGGGGTTAATTGCGAACAAGCTCACTGTAGAACAAAAAGGCAGCGCCAAATCAGCAGCGTTGGGCTGATCGGTAAATAGATGACGCAAAGGAGATGACGCAAAGACTACGTAAACTGCCGACTCAAAATGACAGGATTATGGACGGTAATTTTTTTCTTGTGAATCGAAATCATCTCATCTTGGCGTAAATCACCCAGTAAGCGGGTGACGGTGACGCGAGTTGAACCGATTGCTTCTGCGATCGCTTGATGAGACAGCTTGAGGTCGATCGTAATACCGTCTTTACTGGGTACACCAAAATCGCGGCAGAGAATCAGCAGAAAGCTCACCAAGCGCGATCCCATATCCCGGTGAGCTAGGGTCTCGATCATCATTTCAGTTTGCAGAATGCGCGAGGATAGACCTTGCAGCATCAGCATGGCTAATTCTGGATGCTCACTCAGCGCTTTTGAAACCTGCTCAATGGGTACAGATAACAGTTCAACGGGCGTGAAAGCAACCGCATGATAGAACCGATCCGAGCGGTTCCCGGTGATGAGTGACAATACGCCAAAAACGCTGTTTTCTCGTAATAGCGCTACAGTAATTTCTTCTCCCGCTTCGTACACTCGCGACAGCTTAACTGCGCCCTTGAGCAGAAAATAGACGCGCTCAGCCGGATCGCCTGGGAAAAAAATGGTTTTGCCCCGTTCAAATGACTCAACTACGGGTGGAAAAATACCGCCGCTGAGCTGCTTAAATAAATCCGCGAGTGGTCGCTCTTGCGTCACTACCATACCTCTTTGCCCTACCACCTGTTTGTGCTGGTTTTACGTATTTACCCACACGTATGGAATGAAATAGACCGTCTGTATCAACGCCTATATATTAGACTCACTAAAACCTACTCTTGAATCACTTTTTTGTGATAAATGCTACATATTCTTAAGGATGAGGATTGATTTTTCAAGGTTTTCTCTATTGATGTCGATAATTCACCTCAATCATAAGCGGAGAAACTAAATTATTGCCGGATTAAGACTCTTTCCTCTGAGTTGATTGACAAAACTTGCGATCCTCATCTCCCAACTCCTTTTCCGATACGGCATTTCTCAGTCTAGTCAGGTTCAGAGGAATGTCTCTCTGCTGGAGGCGGAGAGACATTCCTGTGCTCGACCAGCATGAAAGACGCTGTCGGGGAAGAAGAAAAATTGGTAAAGAGAAGAGAAATTGGAAAATTGACTTAATTTTCAACGTCTCAACTAATATGACTATCGCTATCTAATCATTTGCGATCGCGATCGCTCGCGAATTAACGAGCTGACATGAGAGGATTGGGAACAGACGTTGAATATTGAACTACAGACATAAACGGACGACCATGCTAGATCTCTCAGGGAAAAACGCGTTTGTTACTGGCATTGCCAATAATCGTTCTATCGCTTGGGGCATTACCCAACAGCTCCATCAAGCCGGGGCCAATTTAGCCATTAGCTACTTGCCGGACGAGCGGGGTCGTCATGAAAAGAAAGTGGCGGATTTGGTTGAACCGCTCAATCCCGATTTGTTTCTTCCGCTCAATGTGCAAAATGATGAGCAGGTGACCGCTGCGTTCGACACGGTCAAAGAAAAGTGGGGTCGCGTGGATATTTTGATCCACTGTCTTGCATTCGCCAATCGCGATGATCTGACGGGTAATTTTGTCAATACGTCCCGTCAGGGGTTTCAAACAGCACTGGATATCAGCGCCTACTCACTGGTGCAGCTCGCGAATGCTGCTAAACCGCTGATGACCGAGGGCGGCAGTATCGTCACGCTGACTTATTTAGGAGGCGTTAAGGTGATCCCCAACTACAACGTCATGGGCATTGCCAAAGCTGCATTGGAAATGAATGTCCGCTACTTAGCCGCGGATCTTGGCCCTGCCAATATCCGCGTCAACGGCATCTCGGCTGGCCCGATTCGTACGCTAGCGTCGTCTGCTGTCGGCGGCATTCTGGACATGATTCACCACGTTGAAGCCACTGCGCCTCTGCGCCGCACCGTGACCCAAAAAGAAGTGGGTAACGCAGCGGCATTCCTGTGCAGCGATTTGGCCAGCGGGATCACCGGACAAATTCTCTATGTGGATTCTGGCTACGAAATTATGGGGATGTAAGATTGTACGTTCACGGTTGCCACAACTGATGCGAATTGGTTACAACTGAACCGCGAGAGAAGAGGAGTTGCGATCGCAACTCCTCTTCTAAATCATTAATCATCACCAAACTCACATGACGAACTTGAAGCGGGCTATACCCAACGTTATGGCATTAGCGGCAGTTGCGATCGCGCCCATCGCCTGTGCATTCACTAGCACACCAGTTGATCAATCAATAGCGCAGTCCTCAGCAGCAGTTGCCCAGGCCAGCGAACAGGCCATTCTGGATGCCTATGCCCAAGGTGCTTCTAACGTGATGGTGGAAGCTGCTGGTCAGGTTGATCGGCTGCTGTCAGATGATCTAGAGGGTTCCCGCCATCAACGCTTTATCGTTCGGCTCCCGTCTGGACATACCGTTCTCATTAGCCACAACATTGACATTGCCCCCCGAATCGATGCGCTGCGTCAGGGAGACACGGTGCGATTCCATGGCGAATACGAGTGGAATAGCCAAGGCGGAGTGGTGCATTGGACACATCACGATCCCAATGGATCGCATCCCGGCGGTTGGATCGAGCACCAAGGGCAGCGCTACGAATAATGCCGACAGATAACGCTACGGATAATACTCCACAAACGTTACGGATTAGCCAGCACAAATGGCGCAGCTAGCGCGATAGGATAGATCCTGAGAGCTATTTAATTTGATCCATGCAAACCCGCGATCGCCAAATTTCCACCGTCAATAATCTAGATACTGCTGCTCGGATTGCCTCTGTCAGCCGCACCACTAAAGAAACCGATATTCACGTTACGGTCAATCTTGACGGCCAGGGAAAATGCATCGCTGAGACCGGAATTCCCTTTCTGGATCACATGCTGAATCAAATTTCATCTCATGGCCTGATTGACCTAGAAGTACGCGCTACAGGTGATCTAGAAATCGACGATCACCACACCAACGAAGACGTAGGGATTACCCTTGGTCAAGCCATTCATCAAGCTCTGGGCGATCGCAAAGGAATCCATCGCTTTGGCCATTTTGTGGCTCCATTGGATGAGTCACTGGTACAAGTCGCGCTCGATTTTTCGGGACGCCCTCATCTGTCCTATGGCTTGGAGATTCCAACCCAGCGAGTCGGCACCTACGATACGCAACTGGTACGCGAGTTTTTCGTGGCCATTGTTAACCATGCTCAAATGACTCTGCACATTCGGCAACTAGACGGCATTAATTCCCACCACATCATTGAAGCGACATTTAAGGCATTTGCTCGCGCTATGCGAATGGCGATTGAAGCTGACCCACGCCGCATCAATACTATTCCCAGTTCCAAGGGAGTTCTCTAAAAAATTTTGAACAGGATTTATGCTGCTGTAGTACAGTATGCATAAGCCTTTCAGCCTTTGGTTGTGAAGATGTAAGCGGTGTTTTAGTGTAACCGAGTACTAAGTTGCTTGAGAGAATATAAATAAAGTGTTAAGACATAAGAAGTCGCGGCAACCCTGTCGTGATGCCCAACGTTCCAGGAGTTGATTCCTCGAATTATGCAGCATCAGCCAACTCCTTTATGTGCCAAGACATTGCCACATTTAGAGATGCCTGACTGCTTCAATCTATGATGCCCATTGGAGCAATTTCATCTATGGCTTCTCAGCTATCAAAGACTGTTGCTGCACTCTCTACTCATCCTGAAGTTGAAGTTACTGATTCCATTTCGTCACGGCTACCTCTGGTGCTAGCAGTCGATGACGATGAAGATAGCCTGCTACTCCTGTGCAAGGTGCTGGATATGTTCCATATTCCTTATCTCAGCACGACTAATCCTTTAGAGGCTCTGACGCTGATTCAACAGCATCATCCGGCGCTGATTCTGCTAGACGTGGTTATGCCAGAGGTGAGCGGATTAGATATTGTTTGCTCGCTCAAGCGTTCCGCCAGAACCCAGGCTATCCCTGTCGTCGCTGTTACGGCATTAGCGAAGATGGAGGATCGCCAGCTACTGTTGCAGTCTGGCTTTGCTGATTATCTCAACAAGCCTTACAACATTGATGATCTACAGGCGATGCTCATCCGGTATCTAACGACGGCTCAAGTGGTAGAGTCCGACTAGAGAATGGTATTAGAAAATAGGGTGGTAATCACCTATTTTCTAGCTTTATTTCCTATAACGGAACAAATTGCTGCCCATAGGCACTGCTATTGACCAACTGTACTGGGTATCATGAATGTAGAGCACTCTAATAGGTGATAACTCATGGCTCATACGGTTCAGTCCTCCTACACTCAAGAGCAAATCGCCACCTGGCTAAGAGGACTGTTGACGATTGCTTGGGCGGACGGACATTTTGATGAGGAAGAAAAAGACCTCATTCACACTATCCTGGATGACG
This sequence comes from uncultured bacterium, assembly GCA_966674685.1. Classification (GTDB taxonomy): domain Bacteria; phylum Cyanobacteriota; class Cyanobacteriia; order Phormidesmidales; family Phormidesmidaceae; genus Thainema. The sequence continues at coordinate 12,317 of CBKWJC010000077.1, read as the reverse complement.
AACTCGCCAAAGATATTAATTTCGAGACTTTTGAACCCGTTGCGGCTGCCAGCTTAGCTGAACATCTTGGTCAAGATAGTCACACGGCGGAAAATTTTCTGCGGACTGCGGTGATGGTTGCACTTGCAGATGGTGTGTATTCAGCATCGGAAGATGAGAAGCTGCAAACCTTCTGTGAAGCATTAGGCCAAGAAATTGAGGTGATCAGTTCACTACGGTCTACACTTTACGACCCGCTCAATTCTGATCCATCTGCTGCGGCCTCTGCGATCGCAGATACAGATGACACCCAAGGCACCAAAGTTGATCCGCTCAAACCAGCCCGTGAATGGTTGGATCAACTAGATGTACAAGATCCGCGTTTGGCTCGCTTTATCTGCAAGCTTGTACCGCCGCAGTGTCCTTTTGAGCGGGACGTTAAGCTGTTTGGCAAAAAGATTGTCCACATTCCGGCGATGTGTAAACTCAATCCGCTGTATGACCAGCTTGTAGGGCTACGCTTTCGGGCACTTTCCTACTTGGCAGATGACTGCAAAGAAGACGTAACGCCCTACATTTAGGTCGTGGTGAAATAGAGAGGGGCGCGGGAGCGCCCCTCTCTATTTTTATAGATGAAGAATGCGATCGCAGATAAATCGCACATCATCCAAGTTGGGAATTTGCTGAATCCCGACCTGTACAAGACTTGATAACTCCTCATCTAAGTTCGGTGGCGCACCCCAAAGCTGACGCTGCATTTTGAGAATCACAGGTTCAGGTACCGTGCGATCGCGCTGTTGATTTCGGGCAAGGCAGCGGGCTAATGGTGTATTAATCCAGATGCCAGTGACGATTTGAAAGCCAACTTGATGCGCCAGTTGAACCACTAAGCGGCGCTGTTTCCGAGCGGCATTGGTTGCGTCGTAGATGGCATAGCGAGACTGGCCTGACCGGATTGACTGCACTGCTTGCTGAAACTGCTGCCCGACCGCTTTCCACACGATAGGCCACGCTCCTTGAACGGCCTCATCGCCAAAATAGGTGGCGCGAATCTGATCGGTTGAAATTAGGGTTGGTGGTGTTCCAGGATACTCCTGCTGTAAGAATTGCTGGAGAGCCTGTGCCCAAGTGGACTTGCCGCTACCCGGTAAGCCAATGAGTAGGATGAGTTGTGGCTCAGGTTTCTCAGGTTTCATTTCACACGCCCTATCTCCTGTTCAATTGCCAAGCCTCCGTGGGGCATTTACCCTCACATAATTGGGCGTGGCTATCACTGGTGGCAGCATATGCAGTGGATGTGCGATCGCTTTAAAAAGTGCCATCTTTTGTAGGAATCTCCGGTTTTTGATTGATTCAAAATATCCAGATTAGAGCGGGAATGCTAGAACAATAAACTACTCCTTGCCCTCTTTCTGATCATGACAACTGAACAGCCGACACCCAAAGATCAGCCTCCGTCTCAGGAGCATTCATGGTTTGATGAAATACTAAATGCGGTGGGTAATGCAGCCGCTCAAAGTGGTGATGCGATCGCACAAACTGTCACATCAGCAGTCGAATCAATTAGTGATGCTGCCACACAGAGCGGACAAGCGCTGTCCCAGACATTTTTCGGTGCAGCATCTCATGACACAGAAGATTCTAGCGATCTGGATCAATCGGAGTCCCAAAAGACGGATACGGCAAATTGGTTTAACGATTCAGCACAGCACATTACTAACAGCTTGGGCTACGTTGCAGAACTCATTCAAAACAGCGGCCAGCTTCAATCGCTCACGAAAGCGGTTAATCTTGACTGGTTGCTGCCCATTTTAGATAAAGTTGATGTCGTCAAGGCTGAAACAGCAGTCAGAAAGCTTCAGAAGAAATATCCCAACGAATCTCCCCGCGAAATTGCCCATCGGATCATGATGGAGAAAGTGCTGTATGTGGGCGGTTCCGGCATGGCCAGCAGTATGGTGCCAGGTTTTGCCGCAGCAATGTTTGCAGTTGATTTAGCTGCGACAACTGCGATTCAATCTGAAATGGGTTATCAAATTGCCGCCGCCTATGGATTAGATTTGCACGATCCAGCGCGTAAGGGTGAAATTCTAGCCATTTTTGGATTGTCGTTTGGTAGCAGCTATGCGCTCAAAACAGGATTTGGTTTGCTCCGCAATCTTCCGGTAGCAGGAGCTGTTGTTGGTGCAAGTACGAACGCCGTTGCACTGTATACCGTGGGTTATGCAGCTTGCCATTTTTACGAAGCCAAGGCCAATCCATTAACGTCAGACGCTGCTGCCGCCAAGGCACAGGCGGAAAGCGATCAGTTTTTGCGAGCTGCGATCGCACAGCAGATCATCATGGATCAGATCCTGGCCCATGTCGTGCTTGCAGGGCAACCGGAGCAATCCTGGGAGAACATTGCACCGGAATTAGAGCGGCTCAACTTTAGTCCGGCTTCAATTCAGGTGATTGAGCGGCAACATGCCACCCCGACCCCGCTGGAGCAGCTTCTAACCCAGGTGAATCAAGATTTTGCGATTCCGCTGTTGGCTCAGTGTCAAAAAATCGCAGAATCTGATGGCATTGTTACCGAACAGGAAGCGGCTGTCATTGAAATGATTACGCAGGCGTTGACCTTCGATAAAACTATTGTTGAGGAAACAGAATCGGCTGAAGATGTTGTTAAATCCATCAAACGCAGCCTCTTCAGCTTTGGTCGTAAACCGTAGGTTTTAACCCAGATCAGGCACAATAGAGTCAGCTCGTGTTTTGGTGGTCGATTCAGCTATGCAAGCAGATGAAATGTCTAATGATTTTCAGCAGCAGGTGCTCTCAGAGCTGAAGCAGATTAATCAGCGGCTCGATCGCTTAGAGACTGACGTTGAAAAGATCGACTATAAATTTGACACCTATCAAAAAGCGTCTGATCAAGTGGTTCGATTAGCTACTACGATCGTAATTGCCGCCGCCTCAGTTGTGATCTTATCGCCCGTTCTGCAAGCCGTCGCGCCTGCGATTAATGCTCTCATCAGCGGTGGATCAGCAGGTAACAGTTAGCACAGCCAGCAGCGTAACGCACCAATACAAAATTCTCTCATCTGTTTAATTCTCCAGTAGGATAAAGCATTCAGAGCATCTACTTGCTCATTGCAGTCTACGTTGCAGATGAGTTTCACCATGAAGATTTTGCGGCTTTCCACCTGGATCGGGGTATCTCTTGGCCTCGTTCTACCGATCGGCATGGAAATGGGATGGGGCAATAAAAGTGCGATCGCACTTCCCCCCTCAACTATTTCACAACCTAATACTGAACAGATTACGTTCCTGCCCAAGGTGGAAACGTTGGAACTCGCTCAGGCAGCGAATTCTCAAGAAAACTTACGTACAATCCAGATTGCGGCCTACTGGGGCATTGCGGTCGGCGCAATTTCGTTCGCGGGCATCTTTGGCATTGCGGTGCTGCGCTATCAGCGGCAGGGACGCTGGCAGCGGGCGGAACTGGCTCGTCAGACTATCCATGAGTTTTGCCAAAAAGAATCAACCCAGCGCGTCCTGTCAATTTTAGATTTTGAAGAATATCGGGATCTGCGGGTAGAACTGCCCGTAACAGGTGAAACCGTTGTGTTCGAGGCGACAGATACTCGCTTGCGCCATGCCCTGCGGCGGCACGGTGAAATGGTGAAGCTGAAGCGAGGGTTTAACCAGATTCTGAGTGTTTATCTGGATGCCGAACAGGCCCAAACCCAAGAAAAGTTCATGGATTTGGATCTAGCAGAGGCCATTCGCCGCTTCCAGCAAGACTTTCAGATTGAAATGGTGATTCGAGACTGGTTCGACGAGTTTCTGGATGGCCTGGATCACCTCAATGCCATGATTGAAGCGAATCTCGTCAGCGCAAAAGATTTTGAGCCATATATCAAAAATTGGATTTGCCTAATTGCCGATCGCAGTTTTCGACGGTTTGATGGCTCCAGCTTTTACGATCAGCTTTTTCTCTACATTTTTCATTCCCAATACAAAGGAGTCCAACAGCTCTTTAAACGTTACGGCTACACCATTATTCCGCCACCGTATGAAGCCGACGACTTTGACCAGTTCAGCAACCGCAAACCGCCACTGCCGGGATACGACACGCGAGTTGCCATCACGCTCGCCAAAGCGGCTTACTTAGTCTACGAGCACGAGCATTTTATTGAAGATGTCGTGCGCTACTGGGTCAAACCCAATCATTATCCAGACTATCGCCGGATTGATGACGATAAGGAATTTGTTCTCGCCGTGATGCGCTACAACGCGCAGATGAAGCAAGACAAAGCCCAGGCCAATATTCAATTTAAGTTTTTCGACAGCCGCGATCGTGATACCCAAGCCTTTGCCTTTCGGCTTGATCACCGCATTATTCTGGCGTTTCGCGGCACACAGCAGTTGCGAGACTGGCTAACCAATGCCGATTTTGTGCAGGCCAATCTGCAAAGTTTTGGTAGCCTAGATGCCGTTAAACTCGGACAAGTACACAACGGTTTTCAAAACGGCTGGCGCAGCATCTATCGGCAAGTCTCAAAAACGCTGCAAAAGTGGTGTGATGCGGAACCCGATATCAATATGGAAATCTGGGTTACGGGACACAGCCTCGGCGGAGCATTGGCGACTCTGGCTGCTACCAGTCTTAAAGAACAGGGCATTCCTGTTACTAAGCTGTACACCTTTGGTCAACCGCGCACCGGAAACGGCATTTTCTTTGACTATTTCAACACCACCTTGGGCTTTAAAGAACAAGCCTTTCGCTTCGTGAATAATACGGATATCGTGCCCCGTGTGCCGCTGCGATCGCTATCACGCAAATTTTGGTTTGCCCCCTGGAATCTGCGATCGCTCTATGGACACGGTGGCTCATTGAAATACTTCAACTTTCGGGGGCGGCTGTGGCATAACAGCACCCTCCTAGCTCGCATGTTGGATGTGCTGCTCGGCAGCATCGCTGGAATTGGTCAGCCAAGCTGGGACTTCTTGGCCGATCACAGCATGGAACTTTATTTGATGCATCTACAAGAAGCGCTTCGCCGTGAGGAAGAAGAAGCAGAACGCGTTCGGTGTGAGACTGAAACAGAGATCACTCTGCAGCGAATGAAGACGAAAGCGTAATTATGCGGACAATCAGGTCAGCAATTCATCGCTCCTTTATGTTTATTTAACTCAATGTTTTTATCCTGTAAGCCCCCATAACTCAGCTTTAAAGTTGTTGAAATAGGTTTGTATGGTAGGGATGGTCATATCTTGCACCAAAACCTAGACGGGTTACTTTCTCGCCGCGATGCAGCGACAAAATAACCGCTTTGGGTTTTCAAAGTGCAGTGCAAAAAGTGCAGTACAAGATATAAGGATGCAAACCTTGATCGCTAAATTCGCCTTGCACTCTACCATCAGCCGCCTATGATTGTTGCTTACCTGATTAATCAATATCCCAAGGTTAGCCATAGCTTTATTCGCCGAGAGATTGCAGGGGTCGAAGCTCACGGCATGACCGTCAAACGATACTCCATTCGTTCCTGTGCAGCGGAACTCGTGGATCCAGAGGACTTACAAGAACTAGAGCGCACCCACATACTGCTGGCAGAAGGAGCCGTGCGGTTACTGCTGAGCTTTTTCCTGATTGGTCTGACTCGTCTTCCAAAATGGCTGAGTGCTTTGAAGATGACGATTCAACTCGGCATTCGCCATTCTGAGCGAGGGGTTTTACGGCATCTTGCCTATCTCGTTGAAGCCTGTCGGCTGGTGCAACTATTTGACCGAGCCAACGTAGATCATGTTCACTGTCACTTTGGTACAAATCCAGCCACGGTTGCCATGCTGTGCCGCATGTTGGGTGGACCGACCTACAGCTTCACCGTACATGGGCCGGAGGAATTCGACCATCCCTATGAGCTGGGGATAACGGAAAAAATTCAGCGTTCAGCGTTTGTGGTTGCCATCTCATCGTTTGGCCGCAGTCAGCTTTATCGGTGGTGTGACTATACCGACTGGTCGAAAATTCAGGTTGTTCGCTGTGGAGTTGATGCTAGTTTTGCTCAAGCAGACTTAACAGACATACCCGATCAGCCCAACTTTGTTTGTGTGGGGCGACTCTGCGAACAAAAGGGGCAGATTTTGTTAATCGAAGCCGTCAAGCAGTTAGTTGAAGATGGGCACCATTTACACCTCACGCTGGTCGGTGACGGCGAGATGCGTCCCCAGATCGAATCGCTAATTCGGCAGTATGGTTTGAATGAATATGTCACCATCACAGGCTGGGCAACTGGAGCGGAAGTCCGCCAGCAGCTTATCAGCGCGCGGGCAATGGTGTTGCCGAGCTTTGCGGAAGGACTGCCCGTGGTCATCATGGAAGCGCTGGCCTTGGGTCGTCCGGTGATTAGCACCTACGTTGCGGGTATTCCAGAGCTAGTTGAACCCGGTGCAAACGGTTGGTTAGTTGTGGCTGGATCCGTGAAAGACTTAACTCAGGCCATGCAGGCTGCGCTGGATCTCTCACCTGCACAGCTTCAGCAAATGGGAAAAGTGGGTGCTGCCCGAGTTAATCAGGCTCATAGTGTGATGGTGGAATCAGGACGACTAGTTTCATTGTTTGAAGCAGCGGTTGAAACAATGCCGTCGCTACTCCCGTAAAACGAAGTCGGTTGGCATAAATAAATGCATATCCAAAAATCGGGGAAGCGCTCCTCCGGGTTACTCTTCCGGTTTTTGGGATGCGTTGATTGATATACAGCTACTTAAATCGAACTACTCTAGCGAAATTGAGTACAGTTTAATGCAGTTAAAATATTGTGAACGTGCTGCCCAGCAATTACTTTGGCGCTATCTTTAACTTCGAATTTCTAGAACAACTTGGGATCTATTATTAGCATTGAGACCTATGCAGAATTCATCAAAATTATTTGGATTGTCTCCGCACGATAGGGTCAATCTAAAAGCTCAGTCAGGATATCGAGATGCTGCAATTATCATCGGCATCATGAGTTTGGCTACTGTGCTGCGACTCTATCAGCTTGGCACGGAAAGCGTTTGGATTGACGAAATGCTCAGCATCCGAGACGCAGAAGAATTTACATTATCAATTCCCTATACACGCCCTCTATTCTATGCACTACTAAAGTTTTGGATGCTGTTTGGTGGTGGCGATGCATGGTTAAGAACTCTGGCCGTTGTATTTGGACTGGGCAGTATTCTTTTGACTTACCAACTAGGTAAAGTTTTGGTGAGTAAATCTGTGGCCTATGTTGCTGCCTTTTTGATGGCAATTTCGCCGCTCTTTATTAACCATTCCCAAGAAATTAGGATGTATAGCCTAATTTCTTTCCTAAGCGTTCTGGGAACCCTGGTGTTTGTCAGAATGTTACAAAATCCATCTTCTGGAAAATGGGGGGGATGGGTTGCAGCCCGTGTCTTGTTGGTGATATCAAACTCGAATAATCTGTTGATTTTGGCGGCGGATGGGCTACTTGCTGCTTGGACATTCAGACGTCAGCGCAAATGGCTTGTATTTTGTGGACTGGGCTTCTGTATTATTGGCGTATTTCTGCTGCCAATTGTGATGTCGCTGACGGTTGGGGGCGAGGTGGAGCAGTTTGGGGAAGACCAAACCGTAGAGGGCAGAGGGATATCGCTTCTGCATCTTGGCGGCATGGTTGCTCAGCTTACGGTTTACTATCCGCTCCGCTATTTGCTTGAATCGAGTCAGATAGAAGTTAGTAAAAGTAATTTAGATAGTGTTAGCGCAATTCAGCAATTTTTGGGCAATCTTGACTGGTTGCTGTTGCTGTGTGGTGTTGCGACTTTGCTTGTTTCAGGCTTATTAATTCTGTCAATTGTAGCGATTTATAAGCATCGAACAAAACCTCTGATTTGGCTGCTGGTTTGGGCAATTGTGCCACTGCTATTCATGGTTATGGGGTCTTTTGTTCATGTAGCCATTTGGTCTCCCCGTTACCTGCTATTTATCGCACCTTACTTGTTAATTCTGCTATCGATGGGCTTTGTCATACTGTGGCACTGGCGGCAGAAGTTAGCCATTATTTCAGCGATCGTTTACTGTGTGGCTACGATTGGCTGTCTGTATGACTATTACACAGTTCTATATCGGAATGATTGGAAAGGAGCCACTGCTTATCTGGAGCAGAACGTGAGTCCGGGGGATGCGATCGCATTTTATTCAATCGGCGGTCTTGCAGACCAATCCTTTTTCCGCTATTACGATAATGAAAACAATCCCGTTAAAGGACGGCTTGTTGAGCGCTACAGGCCAGAAGGCGCACCACCTGATGCAGATTTTCAATTAGATGAGGCCGATGTGCAAGCGGTGGCAGAGGCAATCGGTTCAGAATCCAATAGTGTTTGGTTGACCTGTTGGCTCTACTGTAATGATACAGAAAGAATTAATCAGATTTTTGAGCAAACTCTGGGCGAAGATTTTTCCGTTGAAGAGCATGTAAAATTTGCAAGTCAAGAGTATTCGCCAATTGAAATTTATCGAGCAGTAGCCCAATAATGTAGCCCAGTGATATCGAGTTCGGTAAAAACCTAAAAGGGATGATTGCATCACTGTCTGGCGGTGACACAATCATCCCTTTATTACTAATCGCTCGTTTATGAAAATTTAGCTTGCCTGTTCTGCGGCTTCTGCTGGTTCAGGATCAGCAACAACCCTTGGCTTCCAGCTTTGCAAGCGCGATCGCAACTGCGATAGATGCTCTTGCGTATCGATCGGCTTTCGAGGTTGAGGCATTTCTGAATCTGGCCAGAATTGCAGATCAAAGCAGGGGCAAATTGTATCGGTTGGACGATAGATGACTGGCATCGGCACAGGCATGCCGCATCGAGCACAGGAATTGATCTGCCAGCTAGACGCTAACAAATCCTCAATCGTTTGTTCTGTGCCTTCAAGATAGCAATCTTTTGACTGGGGCGACAGGATTAAGTTCCAGCAGTCCTCAAACTCTTTGCTATAGCAATTTCCGCGAATTACAGGTCGAGGCAATATTGAATGATTGCCACCGTGAGTGATTACTCGCTTACCTAACTGAAACCAGTAGGCTAAATATTGTTTAACGTCTTGTGTTGAAGCCATACTATAGATTTAAGAGACATCAGAGACTAAACGGAGCAGAATTCTCAAAAAAACTGGAAAAATTCATATCAGGAAACCAAAGTTTGCTGTTCGTAACGATAAGGACTTTGCCTGATAAAGAGGATTTAGAAATTTACTATCCCCTTGCTTTTGATGCTCAACTTGAAGCTCAATAGGAGCTAAATGTAAGTGCAGCACTGCTAGTCAGCGATTTTTTCGCCTGATTTTCTATCCAGTTAGGCATGACTGCTGCTTGATTTAGTTTGATTCAGTCTGTTTGATTGAGTCTGTTTATCAGCTTCACAGTCATAAACATAGACTGAATTTTTACTCTCCATATACGCCTAAGTTTATTAAAATTGGTAAACCAATGCGCCACCCCAAAGAAATATCTTAAGGATTTAAGAGGAGCTGAATTGTATGAAATTCCCTGGTCAGTTTGTTTATCAGGGGTTTCGCGGTTTGTTACGCAACCCTAAATATCGCTGGTGGATTGTGCTGGGATCTTTGATCTACTTAGTCAGTCCGATTGATGTTGCGCCTGACTTAATCCCAGTTTTGGGTCAGGTGGACGATGTCGTCTTGATTACTATTTTATTGACAGAATTTTATCAGTGGCTACTGGAAAAACTGTCGCTACAGTCCGGTAATCCGACGTCTCCAAGCGGAAATTATGATGCTAGTTCAAACTCGGCAACGGCTGATTATACGGAAACTATTGACGTAGACGCGCAATCGGTTGAGTAATTTACTGCTGAAACGCACCAGCAGCAATTTCTGCTGGTGCTCATTTGTCAGGACAAATCCACTATTTTCTACATCCGTTCCAGAGTGGGAATTCCCAACAGCGTCAGTCCCAGCTTCAGCGTTTTTGCCGTCAGGTGACACAGCACTAGGCGAGAGGTACGCTGGGGTTCTGCGGCCTGGAGGACAGGACAGCGATCGTAGAACTGGTTGAACTTTTGGCTCAGTTCAAATAGGTACTGGCAGAGGCGATTGGGCAGCAGTTCTTCTTCCACCAAAGCCAGAACCTCATCCAGTTGCAGCAGATGACGGGCCAGGGCAAACTCGGTTTCATCCTCTAGCTGAATCGGATAGTCATCCGGCAGGGCAGCAAAATCAATTTCGCCTTTGCGGCTAATGCTTTGAATCCGGGCATAGGCATAGAGCATGTAAGGAGCCGTGTTGCCCTGGAGCGCCAGCATTTTGTCGTAGTCAAAAATGTAGTCCGTTGTCCGATTTTGGCTGAGGTCAGCGTACTTGACCGCGCTAATGCCAACTGTTTCCGAGACTTCCTTGATGAACTCCGGCGATTCCTGGCGTTCCTCCGTTTCGATCCGCTGCTGTAGATCTTGCCGCGCATGTTCCACCGCTTCGTCCAGCAGATCCTTCAGCCGCACCGTATCGCCCGCGCGAGTTTTAAACTTCTTGCCGTCCTTGCCGCGCACCAGACCAAACGGCACGTGAATTAGCTCAACCTGCTCCGGCACCCAGCCTGCTTTTTGCGCCACCTGAAAAACCTGGGCAAAGTGGTTCGACTGACCCGCATCCACGACGTAAATCACCCGCTCGGCTCCGTCCTGCTGAATTCGGTAGCGAATGGCGGCCAAATCCGTCGTCGCGTAGTTGTAGCCACCGTCCGACTTTTTGATAATCAGCGGTAGCGGATCGCCTTCTTTGTTGGTGAAGCCATCCAGGAAGACGCACATTGCTCCCTGGTCTTCCACCAAAAGTCCGGTCTGCTCTAGATCCTTGACCACATCGGCCAGCAGCGGATTGTAAAACGATTCGCCCCGTTCCTGTAGCTTGATGTCGAGTCGGTTATAGATGTCCTGAAATGCTCTGCGGGACTGCTCACAGAGAATCTGCCACGCCTGATTTGCGTCTTCGTCACCCGACTGGAGTTCAACCACTGCCTGCCGCGATCGCAACTGAAAATCGGCATCTTCATCAAAGCGCTGCTTGGCTTCTTTGTAGAATGCGACCAAATCACCGATATTTACTGCTTCCGGCGAAGTTAACGCCTCTGGACACACGTCGCGCAAGTGGGTGATCAGCATGCCGAACTGGGTGCCCCAGTCGCCGACATGGTTGAGACGTAGAACATCATGACCGGCAAATTCCAGCACACGTGCGATCGCATCGCCGATAATCGTTGAGCGCAGGTGGCCAACGTGCATTTCTTTGGCGATATTGGGGCTGGAGAAGTCTACAATCACCTTCTGCGGCTGCTTAGCGGGTGGAATAGCCATGCGATCGCTGGTGAGCAAATTATGCAGTTGGCTGACCAGGTACTCGGTCTTCAGCGTCAGGTTAATAAATCCTGGCCCTGCAATTTCCGGAGACTGGCAGCAGTCGCTCACGTCGAGATTTTCGACAATCGCCTGAGCAATATCGCGTGGCTTTTGCTTCAGCGGCTTCGCTAATGACATCGCCACATTGGCCTGATAGTCACCAAATTTTGGGTCTTTGGTTGGCACCAGGATGGGGTCGGTTCCAATCCATTCATCGCCAAAGGCCGTAACGATAGCTTGCTCAATCCGGGATTTCAGCAGCGCAAGGGTGGATAACATAGAGCTTTGATTCAACAGGTCACTAGCAGAACACCGTCCATCATATTAAAACGTTGGTTAGACATGATCCGCCACTAAAAATCAATGAACTTGCCCAAACCCACCAAAGCCGATCTAGCTGCGGCCTATGGTCAAACTCTGCCAGACATCATCGCGCCCAACCTAAACGTGCTGTTTTGCGGCATCAATCCCAGCCTCTACAGCGTCGCCATCGGGCATCACTTTGGCCGTCCTGGCAACCGCTTTTGGAAAAGTCTGCACGCCGCTGGCTTTACCGATCGGCTGTTGTCACCCAGGGAAGACGGCGATTTGCTCTCCTTTGGCTACGGGCTAACCAACGTCGCCGACCGAGCCACCGCCAGAGCCGACCAGCTTGCGCTACAGGACTTTCAGCAAGGCCGCAAAACCCTCACCGCCAAAGTCAAACGCTATCAGCCCCGCTGCCTCGCTATTCTAGGTATTACTGCCTACCGCGCCGCCTTCCAGCAGCCCAAAGCCACGATGGGACGCCAACCCCTCACCATCGGCAACACCCTCATCTGGGTCTTACCCAACCCCAGCGGTCTCAATGCCCACTACCAGATTGACGACTTGAAACGAGTCTATGGAGAATTGCGCTTAGCACTGGTGGAGAGTGAGGAGTGAGGAGTGAGGAGTGAGGA
>CBKWJC010000076.1:0-33218 GCA_966674685.1 uncultured bacterium | reverse complement strand
AGTTTTGAATGGTTGAACTCTAACTCTCAACTTAAAATTCAAAACTCCTCACTCCTCACTTCTCACTCCTCACGCTTTACTTCCTCAAACAGGCGTGGGCTTTCTGCCGAATTTCCGATAACGTTATAGATGTTTGAATTGATTGCTAATCTTTACTTACTAACTGTCCTGCGAACATTCTATGACTGCGACCATTCCCAACTTGCCCAGCCAGTACGATCCGTTTGAAACCGAAGCCAAATGGCAGCGTTATTGGGAAGACCGGGAAGTCTTCAAGGCTGATCCTGATGCGCCTGGTGAGCCGTTTTGCGTGGTGATTCCGCCGCCGAACGTGACGGGTAGTTTGCACATGGGCCACGCGTTTGAAAATGCGCTGATTGACACGATCGTGCGCTATTTCCGCATGAAGGGCCGCAATACGCTGTGGTTGCCGGGTACTGACCACGCCAGCATTGCCGTGAGTACGATTCTAGATAACGAACTGCGATCGCAGGGCAAAACTCGTGAAGAAGTTGGGCGAGACGCCTACCTGCAACGGGCTTGGGAGTGGAAAGAAGAATCTGGCGGCACCATTGTTAATCAACTGCGTAAGCTGGGCGTTTCCGTGGACTGGACACGGGAGCGCTTCACGATGGACGCGGGCCTATCAGAGGCGGTGCTAACCGCATTTAATCAGCTTTATGAAGAGGGGCTGATCTATCGCGGCAACTACATGGTCAACTGGTGTCCCGCCAGCCAGTCGGCGGTGTCCGATTTGGAAGTAGAAAATAAAGAGGTGCAGGGTCATCTGTGGCACTTCCGCTATCCGTTTACCGACGGCTCTGGCTATGTAGAAGTAGCAACGACGCGCCCGGAAACCATGCTGGGTGATACTGCCGTAGCCGTGAATCCTAAGGACGAGCGTTACAAGCACCTGATCGGCAAAACCCTACGCCTGCCGATTATGAATCGTGAAATTCCGGTGATTGGCGATGAGTATGTTGACCCAGAGTTTGGCTCCGGCTGCGTAAAGGTCACACCAGCTCATGATCCCAATGACTTTGAGATGGGCAAGCGCCATAATCTGCCCATGATCACGATCATGAACAAGGACGGTACGCTGAACGAAAATGCTGGCGACTTCCAGGGCCAGGATCGATTTGAAGCCCGCAAAAACGTGGTTAAGCGGCTGGAAGCTGAGGGTTTCCTGGTTCGGATTGAAGACTATAGCCACTCGGTTCCCTATAGCGATCGCGGCAAAGTTCCGGTCGAACCGCTGTTGTCTACCCAGTGGTTTGTCAAAATTGAACCGCTGGCCAGTCGGGCGCTGCAATTTCTAGAAGATCAGCACTCCCCCGCTTTCGTACCGGAACGCTGGACGAAGGTTTATCGCGACTGGCTGATGAACTTGCGCGACTGGTGTATCTCCCGTCAGCTCTGGTGGGGCCACCAGATTCCCGCTTGGTACGCTGTGAGTGAGACAGGTGGCGAAATCACTGACACTACGCCGTTTATCGTGGCCATGAATGAAGCCGCTGCCCGTAAGCAGGCGGAGGCAAAATTTGGTGCTGATGTACAGCTAGAGCAAGATCCAGACGTGCTGGATACCTGGTTCTCGTCTGGCTTGTGGCCGTTCTCAACGATGGGCTGGCCAGAGCAAACCAAGGATTTGGCAACCTACTATCCCACCACTACTCTAGTCACGGGCTTCGACATCATCTTTTTCTGGGTGGCGCGGATGACCCTGATGGCAGGGCACTTTACCGGAAAAATGCCGTTTGAAACGGTATACATTCACGGTCTGGTGCGGGATGAGAATAACCAAAAAATGTCCAAGTCCAAGGGCAACGGCATTGATCCCCTGCTGTTGATTAACAAATACGGCACCGATGCCCTGCGCTATACCCTGATTCGAGAGGTGGCAGGTGCTGGACAGGATGTTCGTCTGGAGTATGACCGTGAGAAAGACGAGTCAGTTTCAGTCGAAGCCTCGCGCAACTTCACCAACAAGCTGTGGAATGCGGCTCGGTTTGTGATGATGAATCTGGAGGGTAAAACACCCGCTCAGCTTGGTGATCCTCCTACGGCTAATCCAGAGACATTAGAACTTAGCGATCGCTGGATTCTCTCCCGCTATTTTCAAACGGTGCAAACCGTGCACCGCTACATGGATGGCTACGGCATGGGTGAAGCGGCTAAAGAGCTATACGACTTTACCTGGGGCGATTTTTGTGACTGGTACATCGAACTGGTCAAGTCGCGGCTATTTGGTGATAATGCGGCCACTAAGCAGGCCGCTCGGCAAACGCTGGGATTTGTGCTCGACGGCATTCTCACGCTGCTGCATCCGTTTATGCCCCACATCACCGAAGAGATTTGGCATACCCTAAATCAGGTCGAAGATGAAGCCGAGTTCCTGTCTCTCGCTGCCTATCCAGAGGTCAAAGCCGATTGGATCGATCCCCAGCTAGAAGAACAGTTCGAGCTGCTGATCGGTGCGGTGCGGGTGCTGAGAAATCTACGGGCTGAGGCTGGGATTAAGCCATCGGTAAAAGTAAAAGCGGTTTTACAGAGCGATCGCAACCACGAACGCGAAATCTTAGCGGCAACCGAAACCTATATTCAAGATCTAGCCAAAGTTGAAACTCTAGAAATCCTTGAATCTGCCGACCAAGCCCCACAACAGCAAACGATTGCGGGTGTCGTCGGTACCGTACAGGTGCTGATTCCCCTATCTGGTGTCGTTGATGTCTCGCTCTTGCGCGGTAAACTCGAAAAAGATCTCGGTAAGATTGAGACAGAAATCGCGTCCTTGTCGGGACGATTAGGCAATGCTCGCTTTGTTGAAAAGGCTCCTGAGCAGGTGGTGCAGGGTGCACGGGATGCACTCGCTGAAGCTGAAAAGCAGGCCGAAATCTTACGCGATCGACTCGCCCGTTTATAAGTCTGTAGAGACTGCTGCTGAGAGGCGAGTTGAAAGTTGGGTTAGGGATTTCCAGCGGAAATCCCTAACTTTTATAAGCAATGCTTTTGGCAAGCCGTCACAAGCTATCAAGATTGGTTTCTCAATTGGTTTACCGCTAGATCCTAAACAAAGTAAACACGAATACCAGTACTTAGATGGAATCGCGCTTCAGTCGTCATGTCGTAATCTGGCTGCCAAGATGTAGCGTACCTGCGCCACGACTATTCCAAGCATTCGTGACAGTGCATTTAAATGTTTGATTCAGCCTTGACTAGAATGCAGAAATTCTCGGATTGCGACTTTTTTCAGTGTAATGGGAAAAATAGTGCAAACCCCAGCAGGCAGAGCAGAATAAACGGTTCCCAAAATAGGACTATGGACTAGAGGATAATGCTAAGCCTAGGTTTTTAACCTAATATGGGCGAGCTTTATCGGCGCAAGGAGTAGGTTTAACATTATTTAATATTGTCTGTTCAGTGGTTGAAGAGTATATTCTCTCTAGGTTCCCTCGACTTTGATTTAATTATTGTCAATGCTGCATTTGGCTCGCATACAACGAAAAACTTTGCTAGGCAAAGCAGAGCTATTATTGCTGGCTCGTCAGCGATCCGAATATGCATGGGAAGTAATCGAATCTACGGAGATACATTTGGCGGCAGAGGCGAATGCGCTGCATGAAGGCAATTTGGTTTTATTAGATTTGGACGACGACAGAGTCAGCAATCTGCGAGATGCAACTGATTGGATTGTGAGGACGCTGGGTGACTATCTAGCAATTGGCATCACGCCAGAGCAGTTGCAGGAAGAAATTGAGCGTGCGGAACAGTGGCGGCAATCTCTAACGTTACAAAGCCAAGAAATAGGCCGACGCGTTTTAGAAACGGAAGCGCGACGCGACCAAATTCAGCAGTTGGAAGAAAATCTTAAAAAAGAGAAAGAAGAAATCCGCCGTTTAGAAGCCTTACTGCGTGAAAAGTATCAGGCTCTGGGCATGGATTTCAAGCTGGAGCGTTCGTCACTACCCCATCAGAATGAGCCGGAGCATAGTTCTGATGAGCAGCCTGACTCCGGCTCAACATCCTATGAAGGAACCAGTGAAGATGCTAAAGCACAGTGAGAGCAGGGTGTAACTTTCCCTGTTTTCACTGTATTTTAGGGCAAAATCTTAAAACGGGAGGTATGGCAGTAGTCATACGGGTTAGGGCGTTGGAAAACTCTGAAGATTTCAAACGTTGGATTTTGTAAGTGTCTCAGATGTCTCAGCCAAGGTGACTCTCGCTATAGTCCTTGAAGGCTAATAATTTTGGGTTGAGTGAGTTTGGCCCACTCAACCCAAAATTATTAGTTGCTTGCTGCTAGTAAACAAGGGCGTTGCTTAATCTGGGTTTGAACTGTGATGTGGGGTTGCGAGGTGGCCACATCGCAATTCAGACTTAAAATCGGCAATCCCTAAACAAAAACCTTCGACTAGGAACAGGATTGTGTTAATCGAATTGGATGCTGTGCGGTTAACCTGGGCTGTCGGCTTAATCGCGATCGCAGTTGGTCTATCTCTCTGGCAGCGGCTAGAGCTGGAAAAGGATCTAATCATTGCCACCGTGCGGGCCACTGTGCAGCTCTTAGCAGTGGGATACGTGCTGGCAGTTGTCTTTGCGTGGCGCAATCCAGTGGCGGTCATTCTAGTCGTGCTGGTGATGTTATCCGTGGCGGCCTTGGTGACGCGCAATCGGATCAGCAAGAAAATCCCACGCTTTTTGCCAATGATCTGGGGGTCGCTCTTAGCGGCAACAGCGTTAACGCTGGCCTACACAAACCTAACCGTGCTGCGCCCTGAGACCTGGTATGAACCGCAGTACTTCATTCCCCTCGCAGGTATTGTCCTGGGTAACGCCATGAATGGAGCTGCGATCGCAGGTGAGCGATTGTTCAGTACGCTACGCAACAATCGGCTGGAAATCGAGACGCACCTGAGTTTGGGGGCCACACCCCAAGTTGCGATCGCGCAGTACCGCCGTGAGGCAATTCGGGCTGGCCTGATTCCCACAATTAACGCCATGATGATCGTCGGTATCGTCAAACTTCCGGGCATCATCACAGGTCAGATTTTGGGTGGAGCTGACCCAATGGATGCAGCGCTGTATCAGCTTTTGATTCTGTTCATGCTGACGTTTGCGGATTTGCTGACGGCAATTTTGGTGACTTGGGGGCTGGCGCGTAGCTTTTTTAATGAGGCGGCGCAGTTGGTGGGGTATTGAGGCGGTAAAGGGCGTCTAGTGTAGGGTGTAGTGAGCGATGTGAAACGCATCGAATAGAGGCTGTAGAGGGAGTAGAGGGAGTCAGGTGTAGGGTGTGTTGAAGATGCCGGGTGCTATGAAATAGATTGCGAGTACGCGCCTCCCTCCTCTCGCTTCACTCCTCAACTCTTTAAGTTACTTAATGTGTGTAGAGCGGTAATTTATCAGAGTTTTTCTGAATTTGTGAATAAAATATGAGTCACCCATTAAACTGGGTGGTATATTTGTACTTTATTGAGCGGAGAGGTGCTGCCCCCTCGTGCATGTTAAGCGTGTCGAACTCTGCAACTTTAAATCCTTTGGTGGCAAAACGTCGGTGCCGTTTTTGCCTGGGTTTACGGTGATTTCTGGGCCAAATGGGTCAGGAAAATCAAACATTTTGGACGCGTTACTATTCGCGTTGGGTCTGTCTAGCTCCAAGGGAATGCGGGCGGAGCGCCTGCCGGATTTGGTCAACCAAAACCAAAGCCGTAGCCGCTCGACTGTTGAAGCCAGCGTGACGGTTACGTTTGATATCAGCGATGAAATCGATGCGCTGCGGGATATTGAAGCGCTGGAACAGAGCCAGGGTAATGTTCAGGTTGAGGATCTGGATTCGGCATCTCTTGCCCCGACCAATGGTCATTTACAAAATGGTCATGCAGCCAGTGGAAACGGTGCGTCTGCCGCTGTTGACCCAGAATCTAACGGCCACGCGAATGGAGATGCTGAAACTGCCGCTGATCCAGCAACAGAATGGACGGTGACGCGACGGCTGCGGGTGACGCAGCAGGGGACATATACATCCAACTACTACATCAACGGCGAACCCTGCACGATGACGGAGCTGCACGAGCAGCTTCAGCGCTTCCGCATTTATCCCGAGGGCTACAACATTGTTTTGCAGGGGGACGTGACCAGCATCATTTCGATGAATCCCCGTGAGCGGCGCACGATTATTGATGAGCTAGCCGGGGTGGCGGCATTCGATCGCAAAATTGACCAAGCTCGCTCCAAGCTCGATCAGGTCAAGGAGCGAGAAGAGCGGTTCCGCATCGTTGAACAAGAGCTGATTGCCCAGCGCGATCGCTTAGCGCAAGACCGGATCAAGGCCGAGAAATATCAAAAGCTGCGAGCCAAACTGCAAGAAAAAGCCCAGTGGGAAGGCGTATTGGAGTGGCAGCAGCAGCAAAAACGAGAACAGCGGATTCAGAGAGAGCTAGAAGCTGGCCGTAAAACATTAAATCAACTGGCGGAGCAGCTTGCGGCGCTGTCGGCCACGATTCAAGCAACCAGTGCAGAATTGGAACAGCTCAATGTCCGCGTGAAAGCGCTGGGTGAAGATGAGCATTTGGCGCTCCAGTCCGCTTTGGCGACTCGTGAGGCCGAACTGCGCCAGCTTCAGCGCCAGGAACAGGAAGGAAAAGCCAAGCAGCACCAGTTAGCGGAGCAACTGGCGAAGACGCAGCAGGAGATTCAGGAGCATACCCAGCAAATTGAGCGGATTAGCCAGGAACAGCGCCAGGTCGAACAGCATCGGCTAGCAGCCCAGGCTGAGCGCGATCAGGTACAGCAGCAGCTAGAGCAGCGGCGGGAAGCGGTAAGTGCGATCGCAGCTAGTTCTGAAGCCTGGGTGCAGGAGCAAACTCACTTGCGCCACCGAATTGAGTCGTTGCTCAGCACGATTGAGCCGCAGCGGACGGAGCAGGCGCGCTTACAGGAACGTACCAATCAGCTTCAGATCAAAATCCAGGAGCAGATGGAGAGTCTAAGCTTGCTGGCTCAAACCCTGAGCGTCAAGGAAGGCCAGCGTAAGCAGATTCAGGATAATCAGCTCGGCGGCGCTCAAAATACGGTGCAGGGCTTAGCACAAGCTCTCGCTGCTGCCGAGCAAGAACTCCAGGTGCAGCAGGAAACCCAGACGCGGCTGATTCAGGAGCAGCGGGACAAGCAGCGACAGTTGGACAAGCTGGAAGCGCAAACCCAGGCCATGCAGGAAAGCCAGGGCACTCGCGCTACCAACGTAATTTTGGAGACGGGTTTGCCGGGGATTTGTGGGCTGGTAGCGCAGTTGGGGCGGGTTGATCCGCGTTACCAACTGGCGCTGGAAATTGCTGCGGGTGGTCGTCTGGGCCATTTGGTGGTGGAAGATGACGGTGTGGCCGCAGCGGCAATTGAGCTACTGAAGCAAAAGCGGGCGGGTCGAGCCACATTTTTACCGCTGAATAAAATTCGTCCGCCTCGGTTTCAGGAAGTTGCGGCGTGGCAGCGTCCGGAGGGCTTCATTGACTATGCTCAGAACTTAATTGAGTGCGACGACCGCTATCAGGATGTCTTTGCCTATGTGTTTGGCGGCACAGTGGTGTTTGAATCTATTGCTGAAGCGCGGCGCAATCTGGGCAGCTATCGGATTGTGACGCTGGACGGCGAACTGCTGGAAACCAGCGGTGCAATGACGGGCGGCAGCATTAACGCTCGTCAGGGAACGCTGCATTTTGGCCGCGTGGAAGCGGGCGAATCCGAGGAAGCGGTGCAGCTACGGGAGCGGCTGGCCGTAATCGACAAAATCCTGATTCGCTGCGAAAACGCCATCCAAAAAGCGACGGCAGCCGTGAAGCAATATAGCCAGGGCATCACGGAAGCGCGCCAAACTCACCGCGAGCTGGAACTGCAAGTGCAGCAGTTTGATACGCAAATTCAGCAGTTAACGGAGCAGCACAGCCAGGGTCAGGCTCAACTCGCTCAGTTTACCCAGGAGGAAACCCAGGCACAGCAGCGACTCCAGCAGCTAGAGGCGAATCTGCCTGCACTGGAAACCGAACTTCAGCAGCAGCGCCAGGTGCTAGCCGATTTGGAGCAGTCGCAAACCCACAGTGAATGGCAGCAGATTCAAGCGGCAGTGCGGCAACTTGAGACGGAACTGAGCAATCGCCAGTTGGCCGTGCGGAGTGCCGAACAGCGATCGCAAGATCTGGACAATCAAACCCAGCGCCTCCAAGAAAAAATTCAGCAGGGCCAAGATCATATTCAAGCGGTTCGCGCTCAGCAGACTCAGCAAATTACCCAAGCCACTGAGCTAACTCAGCAGCAGCTGCTGCTCCAGGCTCGGATTGATGAAACGCGAAGTGCGATCGCAGAACTGGATAAAACTCTGGCCTCGGAAAAAGCAGTACGGGATCAAAAAGAGCGGCAACTGCGGGATCAGCAAACCCAGCAGCAGCAGCTCCAGTGGCAGCAGGAAAAACTAGCCGAATCCCAGCAGCAGCGCCAGCAGGAACTAGCGGAACTGGTTGAACAGCTTGCCGCTCAGCGGGCTGAATTACCCGATCCGCTGCCGGAAATTCCCGACGATTTAACCCTGGAAGAATTGCAGAAAGAACTGCGATCGCTCCAGCGGCGACTGGAGGCAATGGAACCCGTCAACATGCTGGCCTTGGAAGAATACGATCGCACCCAAGCCCGCCTAGAAGATCTCAGCCAAAAGCTAACCACCCTGGAAGAAGAGCGGACGGAGTTACTCCTCCGAGTTGAAAACTTTACCACCCTGCGCCGTCAAGCGTTTCGGGAAGCGTTTGATGCCGTGAATGCCAACTTCCAAACCATTTTTGCCGAACTGTCTGACGGCGACGGCAATTTAGATCTGGAAAATCCGGAAGATCCCTTCAGCGGTGGCCTGAACCTGATTGCTCACCCAAAAGGGAAGCCCGTGCGCCGCTTGGCTTCGATGTCCGGGGGCGAAAAATCACTCACCGCACTCAGCTTTATCTTTGCGCTGCAGCGCTACCGTCCGTCGCCATTCTACTCGTTCGACGAAGTGGATATGTTCCTAGACGGGGCAAACGTAGAGCGATTAGCTAAAATGATCAAGCACCAGGCTCAACAAGCGCAATTTATTGTTGTCAGTCTGCGGCGACCCATGATTGAATCCTCAGAACGCACAATTGGCGTGACTCAGGCTCGGGGAGCATACACCCAAGTTTTGGGAATTAGCCTTCAGCAAGAGAAAGCTTCTGTGTAGTTCTGTAAAATTGTGGAATTATAAGTAACAAGGCACCGTCAGCTAGAACCCCCGGTTCTAACAAATGACTGTCTACCGACTTAGAGGATTAATAACGACTTCGAGGTTAGGACTCGGACATGGCATCAGAATATATTCGCTACCGCGCTGATTTATTGGGTACTCAGGTTGTTACCCGAGACGGAGCTAAACGTCTTGGCATCGTGAGTCAGATCTGGGTAGATATCGATCGCAAAGAGGTAGTTGCTCTGGGCCTCCGAGAAAGCATGCTGTCGGGCGTGTTGTCCAACGCAATGCAGATTATGCCCCTCAGTGAAATTCGCCAAATCGGAGACGTGATTCTCGTAGATGACGACCTAATTCTGGAAGATCCGATGGCGGTCGAAGTTTACAATACCCTGATTAACTGCGAAGTGATTACCGAAAATGGTGAACCCCTGGGTCGGGTGCGCGGCTTTAAGTTTGATATTGCGACTGGAGAACTGCAAACACTGATTATTGCCTCGGTTGGCTATCCGCAAATTCCCGATCAGGTGGTCAGCACCTATGAATTGCCTGTGGATCAAGTCGTCAGCAGCGGCCCCGATCGCCTGATCGTCTTTGAAGGCGCTGAAGACAAAATGGTGCAGCTCACGGTCGGCATTCTGGAGCGTCTGGGCATTAGCGCACCGCCGTGGGAGCGCGACGACATGGGCGACTACATGATGCCAACGCCACCTGCTAATCAGCTTGGTACAGGCTTGAAAACTCCAGCGCCACCGATGCGGGAAGCGCCGCCGATTCGGATGGAGCGGGAGCGGGAATATGCTGAACCGATGCCGCGTTGGGAACCGCAGCCGGAACCGATGCAGCGCCGTCAGCAAATGGAGCCACCACCACCGAGCTACACGGAACCGGAACCAATCTATGCGGCTGAACCCGAATACTATCCGCCTCAAGACCAAGGTAGTAACTGGGACGACGAAGACAGCAACTGGGATGATGAGCCTGCAACGCCTAGTCCATCCAGTTATCAAGATGTCACCGAAGATGTTTGGGGTGAGCCGAAAACGCCGGAATCTAATCCCTCAGATCGCCCGCCAGTTAACCTGGAACGGAAACGAGTGGTTGAATACGAAGAAGAAACAGACTATTAGACTGACTGACACAACGATCTGTAGGGGCGGGTTTTGCCGTCAAATCTAGGACACGGTGCAGATTGATCTGCAAAACCCGCCCCTACACCAATATCGAACACATTTAATTCACAACCCTAAGTAGTAGCGCGTCCACGCTA
This sequence comes from uncultured bacterium, assembly GCA_966674685.1. Lineage (GTDB taxonomy): Bacteria > Cyanobacteriota > Cyanobacteriia > Phormidesmidales > Phormidesmidaceae > Thainema. Next base: position 22,707 of record CBKWJC010000076.1, on the reverse strand, counting down.
ATTTGCTGAGTAAATCTAAGACTTGTGGAACGATATATCAATAACCTGAGTGATTTCTTTACCCAACACTTTAGACTTGCCGCGCTAGTAGGTTGGGTTTCGCGTTGCTCAACCCAACAAAATCCCTGATGGTGTTGGGTTTCACGTTGTTCAACTCAGCTTGCTGGATTGACTTAAGTCGAAGTTTAGGGAGAGCACAGTTTAGAGAAAAGGAAAAGTTGCGATCGCAATATGTCTTGGCTGCTGTTGCACTCGCTCAATCCAAGCCCGAATGCCTGGAAACGACTCTAGCGAAAAGCCGCCTTCGTAAGCGACATGGGTGTAGGCAAATAACGCAATATCGGCAATCGTGTAGCGATCCTCAACCAGAAATGGATGCTGGCTTAAGCTCTGCTCCATCACGCCTAGTGCCGCATAGCCCGCCTGTTGTTTCTGCGCCAGTGCGGCTTGGTGCTGATCGGCCTGCTTGAGAATCGAAATCCAGAACCGTGACGTAGCGATATTCGGTTCATGGCTGTACTGCTCAAAAAAGAGCCACTGCATCACCCGTGCTTCCGAAATGCGATCGCAGGGTAAATAGTCGGTTCCGCGACTCAAGTAAATCAAAATAGCATTGGATTCTGCCAAGAATACCCCTGGCTCGATCTCCAAAACCGGAATGCGACCATTGGGATTTTTGGCTAAAAACTCAGGCGTACGCGTTTCACCCTGCAAGATATTCAGCTCGACGTATTCAAACGGGATATTGAGCTGGTGCAGCAGCAGGCGCACCTTGTAGCCGTTACCCGATGGCAAGAAATCATAGAGGCGATAAGGAGGCATGGGTGCGATCGCGTTAGCCTATAAACATGGAACCATTTAAACCCAAAGTCGCCAGATTTTCATCGTTTGCGACGCGAATCTGGCGACTTTCAGGTTTGTGATTCTGCTAGTCCATGACCAAAATTGAGACAAGGCGATCAATCTAGTCTTCGTACTAGTACTTCACGGCGCAAATAACGCGCTGATTTCCTGAGGGGAAAATCCTTGTGGTACATGGGATTTCCCTTCTGCCTTCTGCCTTCTTATTTCTGCCTTTCAATACTAGTCTTCGTAAATACGGCATTCATCCGCGTCAGGATTTTCGTCGCAGTACTTTTCCAAAGACGTTTGACCAGACTTCTTCTCTTTGCGATGAGACGCCTCAGCCTGCAATTCTTCAACGGCATCCCAAGCCGCCGCGCAGTTGCCGGAATCACTGCCCTCGGTGTCGCACACTTCACGAGCCTGCTTGAGTTCTTGGTTGATTTGTTCTTGAATATCAGCCATAAATTTCTAAGTTGTTATTCAATGAGTCAATATACTTACCGCATTGTATCGTGTTGTTTGATGCCTTATTCTAAACTAATGACAAAATCAGTCGAGGGAGGCACGACTGGAGAGATAGACCGTAATTGAGCAAAGGTAGCACCCGTGCCGGATTCTATGCAGTGGGCCAATGCCCTTTCAACTCGCCCTTCTCTGGAAGCTGCCGTTTTAGAGGTTGTGGAACGCACTCAGCAGGCTCTATCGGCACCTGCAAACTTTGGCTTGGTTTTTATCTCGACTGCATTTACTAGCGAGTATTCTCGGCTGATGCCGCTGTTACAGGAACATCTCAATCTGCCCGTCCTGATTGGGTGCAGCGGCGGTGGCATTATTGGCAGAGACAGTGCAGGACAAACGCAAGAAGTTGAAACGAATCCGGCCCTTAGCCTCTGTCTAGCTTCCATGCCGGAGGTCAATGTCCAGACGTTTCATATTGCCGAAGACGATCTGCCGGATTTGGATTCGCCACCGGATGCCTGGATTGAGCAAGTTGGCGTCTCGCCTGAATCCCAGCCTCAGTTCATTTTGCTGGGAGCACCGATGTCGTCTGGCATTAGTAACTTGCTTCAGGGATTGGACTTTGCCTATCCCGGTTCCGTGAAGGTCGGTGGACTGGCCAGCACGGACATGATGGGCAACAGTGGTCTGTTTCGCGATCGCACCTATTACCAATCCGGCACCATCGGTGTGGCGCTGTCCGGTAATTTAGTCCTCGATACGATTGTGGCGCAGGGGTGTCGGCCCATTGGTCAGCCCTATCGGGTGGCAAAGGGTGAGCGCAATGTGCTGCTAGAGCTAGAAGATCCGGATTATCCGGACGAAACTCGCTCACCCTTAGAAGTGCTGCAAGAGCTGTTTCAGACGCTGAGTGAGGAAGATCGGGCACTGGCCCAAAATTCGCTCTTTATTGGCGTGGCGCAAAGCAGCTTCAAGCGCCAGCTAGAGCAAGGCGATTTTTTGATTCGTAATTTACTCGGCGTTGACCCGCGTGTGGGTGCGATCGCAATTGGCGATCGCATTCGTCCGGGGCAGCGAATTCAATTTCACCTCAGAGATGCCAAAACCTCAGCCGAAGATTTAACTCTCCTGCTTGAGCGATATACACAGAATCAGACCGCGACTCAACCCGCTGGAGCGTTGATGTTTGCCTGTATGGGTCGGGGTGAACAGCTCTATGAAGCCGCCAATTTTGATTCACAACTCTTCCATCATTACGTTGGCGCAACAGCGCTCAGCGGCTTTTTCTGCAACGGCGAAATCGGCCCCGTGGAAGGAACGACGTTTTTGCACGGCTACACCTCGGTTTTTGGTATTTGTCGTCAGCCTTAGGTTGGTTGACTTGTATTTTGTGAACTCAGGCTATGGAGTTTAGGCAAAAGGGGCGTCGGAGCAGGGGAGCAAGGGGGAAAGGGAGCTGATTGAGAGTCCGCCATTTTGAGAATTGGCATTGCTTCGCTACGAGATGGCGATCAAGTACCTCTTCTGGGCGTTGAGGTGCAGAATACCCGTTCGTTTTTCGGTTCTTAGACAGATTTCAATCCATCGGTTTAGTGCAAAATATAAGAGCCACCGCGCATCAACTCGCCCTACTCCCTAAATTACGATCACCTAATAGGTTCCTTACCCTCCTGCCCCGTTGCTCCCCCTGCCCCCTTTCTCCCCTGCCCCCCTACCCCAAATCCTACGTTTGTAGACCTTCCTAAAAATGAATAGCGAAGAACTCAGCCAATACATTCAAACAACAAACGGCATCAGTAAACCCTGGCTGCTGGCTCAACTGCGAATCAAAAAGCTACAGGAACAGCGAGCAGAACTCACGGCGGACGAATATGCCCGCGCTCTAGCCGATATTCATCAGGACGTGATGAATTTGGGGGAATGGTGGGTTGGTCAGGAAGATGAAGTTTTTTAGCAAAACTGGCAGCAGATGGCTTGAATCCGGCATTTGTTAATCTGCTCTTGGTCAATACCTGATATGGTCACGTACACATATCCCTATAAGGCTGTAGCGCACTGCTGCTACGTGTGCGATCGCAAATCCCATTCATTCTCAGAACGGCACACGCTGCGTGCGGTTCTGAGCAATTGACCTTCACTGATGGGTTCAATAATTGGGTTCAATATGGAGTTTGGAATTGCTGATTTTAAGCATGAATTGTGATGTAGGGGACAGTCCCTACATCACAATTCATACCTAGATTAAGCAACGCCTGGAGTTTTTGAAATAAGGTTTATTAACGTCCGAGGAAGCCATGACGAAAACGAAAGATCCAGTCACTGAAGTTCAACAGCTACGCCAGCCGGAATACTATTTCAATCGTGAGCTGAGCTGGATTGAATTCAATGCGCGGGTGCTACACGAGGGCTGTGACGACCGCACACCACTGCTCGAACGGCTCAAGTTCATGGCGATCTTCAGTTCCAATCTAGACGAGTTTTTCATGGTGCGGGTTGCAGGTCTGAAACAGCAGGTTGACGCTGCTGTTTCCAAGCTGACACCGGACGGTCGCACCCCTCAACAGCAGCTTGATGACATTTGCGATCGCTTACGGCCTCTGATCACCACCCAGCATCAGCATTTTCATCAGGTACTGCGCCCGCTGTTGGCAAAACACGGCATTCACCTAATTGACTACGTTGACCTCAACCAAGAGCAGCGCACTTACTTGCAGCAGTATTTTGAAGAGCAAATCTTTCCGGTACTCACCCCACTGGCCGTCGATCCGGGTCATCCGTTCCCCTATATCTCAAATTTGAGCCTCAACCTCGCCGTTGTGGTCAAAGACGAAGAAACCGAAGAGGAGCATTTTGCCCGCGTCAAAGTGCCCAAAGTGCTGCCCCGCTTTGTCGCCTTACCGGAACATCTGCGTATTTATGAAGAGGACGGTCAGCTTTCCAACTGGACAGGCGTGCCGCTGGAGCAGGTCATTGCCCATAATCTGGAATTTCTCTTCCCAGGGATGAATATCCAGGAATACTATCCGTTTCGGATTACCCGCAATGCTGACTTAGAAGTCGAAGAAGATGAAGCGGATGATCTGATGCTGGCGATTGAAAAAGAGCTGCGGAAACGGCGACTGGGCGGTTCCAGCGTTCGTATGGAAATTCAAACGGCCACACCTCCCGAGATTCGTCAAACCCTGATGCGGGAAATGGGCCTAGAGGAAAATGACGTTTATGACGTGGACGGGCTGCTGGGATTAGGCGATCTGATGTCCTTTATGGGACTGCCGCTCCCCGACCTAAAAGATCCAGAGTATTCACCCGTTGTCCCGCCTCGATTACGGCGTTTGACCAGCGGCAGTGACAGTGATGGAGAAGATGCTGGTGACCTGTTTGCCATTCTGCGGAAGCGCGACCTGCTGGTTCATCATCCCTACGATTCGTTTACAGCATCGGTGGAGCGGTTTATCACTACTGCCGCCCATGATCCAAATGTGCTGGCGATCAAGATGACGCTCTATCGGACATCTGGGGATTCGCCGATTGTCAAAGCGCTGGTGTCGGCAGCAGAAAACGGCAAGCAGGTGGCCGTGCTGGTGGAGCTAAAAGCCCGCTTTGATGAAGAAAATAATATTCTCTGGGCCAGAACCCTGGAAAAATCCGGCGTACATGTTGTCTACGGTCTGGTTGGTCTCAAAACCCACACTAAAACGGCACTGGTCGTGCGGCGAGAAGGCAAGACGATGCGTCGCTATATCCACATTGGCACAGGCAACTACAATCCCAAAACAGCGCGGCTTTACACTGATTTAGGCTTGTTGAGCTGCCGTGATGAGCTGGGCGCAGATTTGACCGATCTATTTAACTACCTGACTGGATACTCCCGTCAGCAGTCCTATCGCAAGCTGTTAATCGCTCCGGTTAATCTGCGACAGCAGATGCTGGGGTTAATTCGGCGTGAAATAGAACAAGCCAATGCTGGTCATCATGGCCGCATCGTTGCCAAGATGAACGCGCTAGTTGATCGGGAAATCATTGCTACGCTGTATGAAGCCTCTCAAGCGGGGGTGCAGATTGATCTGATTGTGCGCGGTATCTGCTGCCTACGACCGGGATTGGAGGGCGTTAGCGACAATATTCGCGTGATTAGCATCGTGGGGCGCTACTTGGAGCATTCACGAATTTTCTACTTCCATAACAATGGCGAGGAGCAGGTGTTTATCGGCAGTGCCGACTGGATGCCGCGCAATCTCGACCGCCGGGTGGAAGCAGTGGTGCCCATTGAAGATCCCGACATTGCGAAGGATTTACAGGAAATTCTGGGCATTCTCCTGGCGGACAATCGCCAAGCCTGGGATTTACAGCCGGATGGTCGCTATGTGCAGCGCCAGCCAAATAAAAACTGTCCGGAGCAGAGTGCCCACAAAATCTTAATGGATATGGCGCTGGAACGGGGACATGGGTAATTGTGGCTAGCCAATCTGCCGCCGCGATCGCAGCAGCAGATTAGTCGCGAAACCTAATTTTTGTAGCGAACTGCTCCCGTCGCACTAGATTTATCTCACAATGCCTATATTCTGGCTTTCATCGCTCTCAACTTCTAATTTAAGCCTCTATGTTTTCTGCCGTTAGTCCACTGTTGTCAATGAGCCTGCTGCGGATTGGTAATATTGCCAATGCGGGCTTCCGGCTGTATGGCGCACAGTGGAAAACCTATGTCAGTGTGTCTGCTCAAGCCCATCTTTGGATACTCGTTCCTATTTATGGCTGGGCAAAATTTTTCGCCTATTCCGCCCTCATTTCTCGCTTGGCCTATCAAGAACTGATTGATCAGCCTGAAAGCGTATCCACTGCCCGCCGCTACATGAATCAGCGACTTTGGTCGTTTTTGGGGCTAGCTTTCCTATGGGGACTGATTTTTATCGCGGCCTATATTGTCTTTGCGATCGCAGCAACATTAGTGATGTTTCTGTTCATCCTGGGCTTTTCATTCATTTTGGCTGCGTTTGGCAATGAACAAACCTTCGGTTTCATCATCGGCATCTTATTGGGCGTATTGATTATTGCTGGCATCTTATTTGGCTTTATTTGGTTGTTCTCACGCCTGTTTCTACCCGAGCTACCGCTAGCGATTGAGGAGCGAATTAGCGCCGACAAAAGTATTAATCGCAGTTGGCAGTTAACGGCGGGTTCTGTCCTACGGGTTCAAGGACTCGTGATCGTAGCGTTCGTAATGACGCTGCCAATTTTGATGTTAACCAACTATATCCCTTCCATTTTTTTGACCCAGATTGAGCCAAATACGTCGGTGTATTGGTCAATATATGGTGCCAGTTTAATTTTGAGCATCGGTGGCAGTATTGTGCTGATGCCGTTTTGGCAGTCGCTGAAAGCAGTGCTGTACTATGACCTACGGAGTCGCCGGGAAGGATTTGATTTAAATCTAAAAGGCCGTTGAGAAACAGCACTCTCAGCACCAAGCGTTTTATACAAATCAGTTATAAGACTTCAACAAACTTGATACAAGAGGTCAACCTGCGATCGCGGTTCCGACCCCTTTTCGCCAGCTTAATAAGCCTACTGGTAGATCGACTTGACCTAAGCCGTAAACCAATTCCGATCAAATATTTTGCTTATAGTGACAGACGTTTTCCAAGTCATGAAAAACAAACTATTCGATTAAAACCGTCAGTAGAATTCGCATTTTCACAGTTTCACAACTCGCTTTTGAGTTAAACGATTAGCAAATTTACTTAATAAATTAAGTTTTGCTAATGAATGCACCTGGTAGCAGTTCCGCCGTTTTTCAGACTCTATAAAAACTAGGCTCCTGAACAGAAACCTTTGTAGAAAGAGGCTTTGAGCCAGTTTGCATCAGCCGTTCGCTTCAAATACGGCAGTTTACTTTATTCACAAGTAAATCTCAAGTTGAGCTAAATCCATTTCTTCGAGCTGTAGCTAAGCCTTCAAATACGATCGGATAAGGCTAGCTGTCATCTAAAATCGATTGATTAGCTTTTTTGAAGTTCACCAACGTTTTAGACGGAAAACCTAAATATGTTCGAATTGAGCATTTTTGTAAATTACAGATTGCTAAAACGTCTGTAATTCAATGCGGAATCATCCACTTCCATGTTGAATTCTCCATATAGGTGGAAACCTGATCCCTAGGTGGTTACGTCTAGCGGTGTACAGGGAAAGCGAAGAATGTTGTTATCTTTTATGAACTCATTCTCGATTTATCCCTTAAATCAGGGAATGTTCTACCTATCTTGCTTGAACGTGTAGCTTCCAATTTTGGGCGGTCTACACACCATTCTGTCCCAGACGGTTCGACTTCAAGCCTGTCGCTGGTTCATCCACCCAGTGTCCTAGATTTGAGGCCAATATGAATTCAGCTTGGACAGATATCTCCCTAGTGCAGAATTAGCTCTTTTTAAGGAGTGTGCTTTATGTTTGAATCTGGCAAATTAACGTTGGAGCAGCAGTTTAATCTCCGATCGTTTGAATCCCAAGTCAACCGCATGAGCCGAGAACAAGCTCAAGACTTCTTAGTCAAGCTCTACGAACAAATGATGCTCAAAGAAACCATGTATAAGCATTTTCTGAAGCATCAATGGGGACTTGAATCAGGCCCAAGCTTTGAATCATAGCCTCTTGCTTAATTGACCGTCAGACGACCTCCCTCTCTTGTTTTGTTTAGCTCGAATAGCTCAAAGAGAACTGGGGATGTTGGGGCGTTAGCAACGGTCACTCAACACGGATTAGTTTTGACTAATTAATTTGGACTGATTAATATCAGGTTTAACGTTAAACCCTCTCGTCCATAGACTTGCATTTAAGTTCATATTTAACCAAACCGCGGTTTGTTCACGTTTTACAGCTTCAGCAATTACTTCGCTTTTCGCTATCAGTATTTTACGTATCTAGTTCCTAAGATTGCCGATAACAGGCTTGCTAGAACCCACTGCGACGAATTATTGTGTGGTTCTGATCAAAAAGTTGCCAATTCATCCGCGATCGCAATATGGATCGCAGCACTACGACTAACACCGCACAATCGGCTGCTGAGATCCCGTATCTAGTGATATACACTAAGAACCCATGATTGATTCTGAGCAGTCGCGCGGAGCGCGGCTGCTCAGAATCAATCATGGGTTGCCACCAATGCCTAGCGGGTAGATGTGCCTGCTGCCAAGCTGAGAATGCGGTACTGTAGCTCGGCCATCATTTGGCGATTATCGAGCTGTTCTGCAATCGCAAGTCCACGCTGATAAAGCTGTCGAGCCGTACTCAAATCTCCCTGATATTCATAAAACTCGGCCACCAGTCGCAGGGTTTCCAGCGTTTGAGCTAAGTCAACACCATCTTGCGTCAGCTCTGCCCGTGCAGCCAGAAACTGCGGTACGGCTTGGGGCTGATAGGCTTGGTAGGTGGCAATTAAACCGTCTAGAGCGCGGATTTGCACGTTGCGATCGCGATACTGACGGCCCAGATTCCAAGCGGCTCGATAGGCCGTGGCGGCTCGGAAATAGTTCCCTGTTGCATAGGCCGCATTTCCAAGATTATTGTGGGTATTCGCTGCGCCAACCCAGTCACGGCCCCGGTGCCGCAGGTCAATGGCCTGCTCGTAAAGCTGAATCGCCCGCTGATAATCACTCCGAGCGGCAGCCACTAAGCCTAGATTACTGAGCGACAGACCTGCACCATCTGGATCGCGGACATCCCGCGCGATCGCAAGCGCCTGTTCAAACGAAGCTTGGGCACCCCGCAGATCGGGCTTTTGCAGCAGGACGCCACCGACATTGTTCAGCCCATAAATTTGTCCGGTGGAGTCGTGGTTGTCCCGCGCGATCGCAAGTCGTCTTCGCAGCACATCTTCAGCCGTGCGATACTGGCGCAGTTGACCATACGCTCGCCCCAAATTGTCATAGGTCAACCCCATCGCCGCCGTATCATCAATCGCCCGATAAAGCTCCAGCGCTTGATTCCAAAAGCCAATCGCCTGCTGATAATTCTCCTGATCGGCCTGCTGCTCCCCCAACCAAACCAACTGATCGGCAGCATCCCGATACTGTCTGATACTTTCGCGAGCCGTGCCGTTGAAGGGCTGAATATCAAGCTGCTGCTCCAGTTGCTCAGCCTGAGCTGAATTAGGTAATACTGAAGCAACTCCAAATCCCAATATGCCCAGGGACAATCCTAAAGGAATAAAGGATGCGATCGCAAATCCACGCCAACCGTTACGAACACCACCACCCAAACTGCCGTCTTCTGCCCGAGCGCCCAATAACCAATTCATCTCACACCTACCCCAGTAACGCGTTTCGATTTTGGATTTTGGATTTTGGATTTTGGATTTACGATTGCATGTAGTTTTTGACTTATGGCTGAGTTCGCAATCAACCAAGACCTCTAATCCAAAATCCAAAATCCCGAATCCAAAATCGCCAATCCAAAATCTACAATCCGTCCAGACTCGAATCCACCATCGCCATCAACGAATCAGCAAGGTCTGATGCTGATGACTCGGGTGCAGCCGTGCCCGACAGATCGGACTGTAGATCCTGTAAATAGATTTCCCGAATATCGTCCGGTAACACACGTTCGAGTTCCTGATAGCCAATTTGCAGGTGCGATCGCACTTCGGCAGGTGAAATCCGCTCCCCTTCCGCTTGCAGATAGGCCGCAATTCGGGTTTCACTCCAGCGAAACGTCTGCGCCATCACCACAATTAGCCGCTGCATAGGTTCCAGCCGATCCAAAGCTTGCTCCACATAGCACCACAGAGGCGGCGACGCCTGCTCAATGGAATAGTGAATCGATTCCACTTCCGGCAGCGTCACCTGATTAATGCAGGCCGCTGTGACGTTAATCAGCCAGTTTTGCAGCGTAATTACAGGTTCTGTCGCGCCAGGAGGTGCCCCTTCAAATAGGTCGAGTCCGCCCAACTCTCGCTGAATATGCCGCCAGGTGAGAGCAAATAAATAATCAGCCTGCACGGGTGACCGAGCCGAATGATGAATTAGGGTGTATACCATCGGGCTGTAGCGGCAGAAAATCGCTACAAAGTATTTGCCGCTATCGGGGTTTTGCTGAAACTTTTGCAGCAATTCGTAATCGCTAGAGTGGAACAGCGACTTAACAATGGGATACTGGCATTCAGGAAATTGGGGAATCTGCACGGTGCTACTGAAGGTCAATCAGGGCGAATGGTGCGATTATTATGGCACTACGTGCGTATGTTAGAACAAGTTCTGGGTGAAAGCACCGTTTTACACTGCGTTCACGCAAAAATGGCTTCAACCTGAGCGCGTAGCGCCATAAAACGTATTCAATATATCGACTCTTCGGCAGAATGGACAGGTTTTGTCGGGGAAGTTCACATAAAAACTGGGGAAGCGCATGGAGGGGCGCTTCCCCAGTTTTTATATCCAGTCTGGTTGAAAACCTGCAACTTATTTTTTGTGAAACGGTTGCGGAGCAACCGTTTCACAAAAAATAAGTTGGGTTCCTATTGGATATGTATTTGTTGATATGCAGCGACTTACATAGATGCCAATTTAGCGTTCACCTGTTGAGACGCGCATTGGCTGCATTGTTTAGACAACTGCCTCAGCACCGTTGAGCCAAACGCGTTCAGCACATTATGGGGGCGATAGCAGGTTAGCTCTTGCCAGCGCTGAAGGGTAATCGGGTGTAGATGATCGCGCTCGGGTTGAAGTTGCCGGGGTTTATAGCCACCCAGCAGCATCCAGGGCATTGGTGAGAGGGGCGTAAAATCATTGGCATGATTGGGCTGAATGCCATCGGCAATATAGTCAGGCTTGAGCGCCAAGCCAAGTTCTTCCGCCTCTTGGATCATCCACTCTAGCGCCGCATCAGAGAACCCTTTGTATCTTTCATCGCCACCGCCGACACAGCCGTGATTACCCGGAAACCAGACCTGCTTTAGCGTTTGAGTATTCTTGCCGGATGCACCCTGCTCCATCGGCGTTAGGCTGAACGCTTGGCGGGGTTCATCAATTGCGATCGCATGGCGAGCATGTTCGATGATGCTGCTCAGTTTGGGGCTGTGGAATGCATAGCGCTGATTGAAGGATTTACGCACGAGCCGAAACGGCAGTAGATTGGGAATTCCCAGAGAACCCACCGTATCCCAGCAGCCGAGAAACTTGATCGGCACTCGTTCACCGTTGTTTTGGCGAAAGTTGACTAGCTCAGGGGACTGGTCAGGATGTAAGGTGCGATCACGATAGAGTTCATAGGCTTTGGTGATTTGATTAATTCTTTCCCGCTTCAAGAGGCCAGAGTTGTAAATGAATCCGGCCAAGCTTCTGACGGTATAGGCACCTCGGCTAAAGCCCAGTAGGTAAATCTCATCACCAAGGTTGTAGTTCAGCGCTAGAAAGCTATAGGCTTCCTGAATGTGGTAGTCAATGCCGCGACCAAAGGCACCGCCGCTCAGAAAATTGCTGGTGAGTTCCGTGCCGATACCTTCATCGTAAAAAACAATCTGTGGCGTACCATCTTCACCAATGGGCGCAACGGCTTGGGCGAATTTAGCGACGTTCGTCAGGGTGGAGTTGCCAAGATGTTGCCAGGTGCCATCGCAGCACACAATTAATCGCTTTTTCATGATCATCCTGGGGGGCTAAGGTTACATGGAAGTGACTGTTGCGATGATCTACAGACCGAAGTAAAAGGATTCCTAGCAAAATTGCCTTACTCGATCACCCTTCAGAGGTGATTTTAGTCATACTACAAAAAGCCTCACAATCCAGCACAGAAATCCATGAGCCGTATCGTTCTAGCTACCATTGGTTCCTTAGGAGATCTACATCCCAAAATTGCGATCGCGCTTGAACGCATGCGACGCGATTGACAATCAGCTTAAGTCAGCCTCAATCTAGACGTTTGCTAAGACGCAGTGTGCTGAGTTGAATTGAATTGGCTATCTTGCTTCAACTGCCACCTTCGCCTGTTCTGCTTCGAGCTGCTCAATCGCCTGTTTACCCCGCTGCGGTTCGCCCCAAATCACCTGTTCGTGTTTGTAGATCACCATGCCCGGTTTGGCACCCTTGGGCTTGTAAACATGCTTGGGTTCCGTGTAAATCACTGGAGCCTGGTCGCTCTGTCGGGCGCGGCTGAAGTAAGCCGTTAGGTTGGCCGCAAACTGGAGATCCGTTTGGTCAGGTACCGCACCCGGATCGAGTCGCAGCAAGGCGTGGCTACCGGGAATCTCCTGGGTGTGAAACCAGATGTCGTACTCGGTGGCCACGCGAAACGTGAGCAGGTCATTTTGGCGATTGTTGCGTCCAATCCACAGCTCAAAACCACTGGGAGTCGGGAAACGGTGGAACTCAGTTGATTCGCTATCCCGTCGCTGAGCGCGTACATTCGGATCGTCCATGTAACCCTGCTGCACCAGCTCATCGCGAATTTCTTCCAGCATCCACAGATCGGACGGCTGCTGATACTGCTGGACTTGCTCCAGAGCATCCTCAACCTGTTCTAGATACTGAATTTCGCCGTTCACTTCGGCTAGTAGGGGTTCCACCGACTGCCGCGCCCGCTTTAGCTTTTGGTGCCGCTTGTAGAGCGCTTGAGCATTTTGCACCGCATTTTTTTCGGGATTAAGCGCGATCGCAACTTCGTCACCCGTTTCAAAATCGTTGAGTCGAATGGTTTGCATTCCCGGTTGCCACTCGTGCAGGTAGGCCATCAGCAGATCGGCCTGTTGACGAAAGGTGTCGGCCTCGTCGGATTGTTGAATGCGATCGCGAAATGTATTGGCTTTCTGAGTCGCTTTTTTGAGGAAGTTGCTGAGTTTTTGGCTGAGCTGCTGGCGCAGGCGATTGAATTCTTGCTGATTCGTCTGATCACGGTAGTAATCGCGCAGCAGCACCTGCACATCTTCGGCAGGGGCGATCTGACCCCAGCCCATGACGGTGTAGCCTTTTTCTAACCAGCCGGGGGTAAACTCGTCCTGTGCCAGTGCCGTTAGCCACTCCTGCCAGCGCTGGTGGAGCCGCTGCCAGTCAGTATCGTTTAACTCATCAGTGGACTGATCGGCATCAAGTCCCGCCGCCTGAATCATGCCCCGCACCAGCGCTGAACTGAGGCCACGATAGGAACGCACCATCATTTTGACCAGCTTACCGGGCACCAGCCGAATGCGATCGCGCCACTGGTCAAACGGTTCCGTCAATGTCGGCATTGGGTCAGTGAGTCTCGGTGGCTTAACGTAGGGCTGTCCGGTCAGAATGGGACGGACGCTGGACTGCTGCTCGCTCACCTGATGAGCAACGCTGACAATCAGGTTCTTCTGATTGGCCAGGATGACGTTGCTGTACTGACCCATAATTTCTATGTACAGATGCCAAAGTGGTTCATCACCCGGACGCTGGCCAAACTGCAAATCGACGACTCGTTCCCAGGGTTCCACCTGTGCGATCGCAGTTAGCGCTAACCCATTCAACTGATGCCGCAACTGCTCGCTGAACGTAAACGTATCCGGCGTCCGCGGCGGAGCGTCCCCAATATGCAGCCGCGCCGCCTGGGGATGCCAGGAAATCGTCAGCCAGTCCCGCCGATCCAGCGTGCGGAGCGCCAGTGAAAGCGTAAAGCGATCGCGCTGATAGACCTGCTCCATACGGGCAGGAAGCCAACCTGAACGCAGTTCGGCGCAGGCAGCCATCAACGTCGTGAAGTCAACGGGTTGCATAAGCGAGGCATCTGAAATGGAACGTCCGCTCCCATTGTCTCAATTAATCTTCCTGTCTGACAGAAACCTGGGGTGGGTTATGGGAGGTGAGGAGTGAGGAGTGAGGCGAGAGGAGTGAGAAGGCTGGATTGACCGAGAGATAGACTACGAAACTCGTCCAGCCTGCTTCGCTCTCGACTTCTAGGCGGGCATCAAGTTGTTTGACTAGCTTTTGCACAAGTGCCAGTCCTAGTCCGGTGCCGCCGCGACTCCAGGGGTCGCCATTGGGAACGCGATAGAATTTTTCGAAAATATGGGGCAGTTCGTCCGGTGCGATCGCAGCTTGGTTTTTGACCTGGAGCCAGAGTTCAGGCAGTTTGCGAACTGGGTCGTGTCCAACTCCGGCTTTGATCCGAATGCCGCCTTGAGCCGGGGTATATTTGCAGGCGTTGTTGATCAGCTCTACCACAATTCGGCGCAGTGCCACTGGATCAGATTCAATTTCCGGTAAGTTTGTGAGATTATCAACGTCTAGAATCTGCTGATATTCGCCCATTTGAGACTGAAAGGATTCAATCAGCGGCGGCAACCATTCGTGTAGCTGAATGCGCTCTCGCATCACGCTATAGGACGAATCATCTAGCCGCTGTAGATCGAGCAGGTCGTTGATTAGCTCCACTTCCCGCTTGCACTCCGACTCCAAAATATCCAGATAGCGCTGGCAGCGGTTGCTGTCGGGATGGGTTTTCAGCATGTGAATCGCCATTTTCATATTGGACATCGGTGTCCGCAGTTCATGGGAGACGGTGCTGAGAAAGTCATCTTTTAGGTGATTGAGCCGCTCTAGTTCTTCAATTTGATTGCGCGAGGCTTGATATAAACGGGCTTGCCGAATTGCGATCGCGCATTGGGTGGCGACCTGCTGAATCAGGCGAATTTGCGAATCGGTAAAGCAGTCTCCGGATTCATTGACGACCCACAGATCGCCAATCACGCCCTTGTTGTCGCGAATTGGGCAGGCCAGCATCACTGCCTGACCTCGGGGTGAAGTCGCCGTTAGGGAGCAAAACTGGAAGTAGTAGCCGCGACGAAGCTGCTTGTAAAGTTCAGGTCGATTGGCCATCTGCATCACCCGTCCTTCATAGGTAATGCTGGAGGTGGTGTATTCGTAGCACACCGCAGAAATTTCGCGATTCAGGTCGTACATCGCTGCATTGCAGGAACTTGCGCCCAAAACGCTACCTAGTTCTCGCACGGCAGTTTGCAGAATCTGATCTTCTTCTAAACTGTCGCGCACCTTGTCGGTGATCAGCTTCAGCGTCGCCTCAAACTCTAGCGCCTGCTCAAGCTGGTGGGTGCGTTCGGCCACCTGCGACTCCAGCCGCGCATTAAACGCCTGCACCTGCTCATACAGGCGGGACTGCTGAGTTGCGATCGCAACTTGAGTAGAAAACTGGCGGATCATTTCCACATCCGCAATATCCCACACCCGTGGGTGCCGCTGTTGGGCAATCATAAATCCCCAAAGCTGATTCCCCTGAATAATCGGGGCACAAATAAACGCCCCCACTTGATGCTGACAAGCCGCTTTTTGAACTGGATCGGACAACACTTCCTGCTGCGTATCATTCACAACGAAGATCTGTCCCTGCCGATAAAACTCGTGCCGCTCTGAAGACACCACATCAGTCAAAATAAGTCCCAACACGGGAGACAGAGAGGGCTGGGCTGATTCCGACACGATTTGAATATGGGCAGGCGGTTGCAAACAGCCCAAAACAACTCGATCCGCCGCTAAAAACTGCCGCACCTCACCCACCGTCGTGCGTAAAATTTGATCCAGATCCAGCGACTGACGAATGCGCTGCGAAATGGCACTGACCGAGCGTTCCCGTTCAGCCTGCTGCAATAGCGATCGCTCAGTACGCTTCTGCTGAGTAATGTTGCTCAACGTATAAACTGTTTGAGCCGAGTCATGACCAACCGAGCCTTGAAGGTAGCCGCTCGCATCGTGACCAGTCTGTTGTCCGACGCTAATTGACAGATAAGAATGGGCCAATTCTCCCCGATGGATGACTAGAACATGATGTCGCTGGGCTGCACAGGTGGCAAGGAGCTGAAGTAGCTCTGTAATCGAGTAGGCGATTTGGTCTTGTCGATGTTCAAGATAGGCTGACCACTGCTGGGGAAAGGCATCGTCTCCTCGCATTTGAGCATCACTCAAACCCAGCAGATTCGGCACAACGGCATTCATCAAGTGAATGGTCTGACTGGCATCTACAACCATGACCCCGACTCCTAGGTTGTTGAGCAAATCCTGCATGGCGGGTGATTCGGAAGCTACAGCAGATTGAGAGACCGGATGCAGCTTGTTGGCTTGAGTAATATCGTCTTGTATATGATCCATTATGAAGCGACGTAGTATCCAACCTATCCCGGTACTAGCTAGCATGAATCCGGCTAGGGTCATGCCGTTAATGTACTCATCTCTGAAGATATGCCGTAATCCAACAGTCCAAAATCCATCTGCCAACAACTGTAGTCCAACGGCTTTTAGCCATGCTGTCACCAAAGACATCGAATCTTAGCCTAATCACGTTTGTTCGAGAGAATGATATATCGGTAGTCATTTTCGCGTGGCCGTATTAAACAAGAGAATTAAGCTTTCTGTCTGTAAGAATTGGTCTGCTTTACCCTAAATTAAATTGTTCTTAAAAAGACGACTCTCATTGAAGGAGCTGCATATCAATCAGTGCATAACTTCCAAAAACCGGGGTGTTTCTCCAGTTTTCTTAAATGCGTTTTATGCCAACCTACTGACCTCCCTGGCAGTTGTCACAGCGACAGGTTGCTAAAAGCTCCGACAGATCAGCATATCCAAAATGGTGGAGCAAAAACTGCCAGCGGCACCGTCGAGTTCGTAGGTAGTGCTGCATGGATTGGGCAGAGGTAGATGTGGTCGTTTGAGATTTGGCTTGACCTTGGGGTTGCAAGCGATAGTTGAACGGGTCTAGCCATTCAAGCTGTCCCACGCTGTGTAATAAGGCCAAGGCAGAGGCACCACCGGGAAACTGCTGAGTCACTGCGTCTATAGTTCCCGCTTGGGGGAGCTGTTTCACCAATTGGGCAGCTTTTTGTTGTTGCGATCGCACTTGGTTCTGAAAAAATTGCCAGCGTTGCCGATCGGTGTTGTCTAACCAGCCCGTTGGTTCACTGACGAGAGAAAGTGCGATCGCGGTTTTGCCATCTCGCCCTGCACGGCCAACTTCCTGCACGTATTCCGACAGTGAATTTGGCACGTTATAGTGGGCTACCCAGCGAACGTCAGGTTTATTGATCCCCATACCAAATGCCGAGGTACAAACCACGAACTGATGCCAATCCTTTAGCCAATCTTGCTCAATTCGACGGCGCTCGGTTGGCAGCAGTCCAGCATGATAAGCTGCGGTACGCCACCCCTGCTGTCGCAGGGATTCAGCTAAATCTTCGCTTTCGCCACGGGTTCGCACGTAAACCAGTCCAGACTGGTTGCGATGGCGCTGAAGCAGCTTTAGTAAGCGCTGTTGCCGCTGCCGGACTGACCAAACGGTTTGGATTTGCAGCCGCAACTGGGGCCGATAGGGATTTAAGATCACTCGATAGGGCTGATCCAGCCGCAGAATGCGCTCAATCTGCTCCTGCGTATGGGTATCGGCAGTAGCGGTAAACGCGGCGACCGGAATCCGCGTACCGGTCGGCTTATGCTGTAACAACGTAGGTCGGACAGCCCCGAGCCGCTGATAAGTTGGTCGAAAGGTTTCTCCCCACTGCACCAAACAGTGTGCTTCATCCAAAATAACGCCGTTGATCTTTAAATTGGGCTGACACAATCGCTGCCAAACAGGTGGACTGAGCAGAGTTTCCGGCGATAAATACAGTAATCGCAACTGCTGCTGCTCTAGCGATCGCAACACATCCGCCCGCAGTGGTCTCGGCAATTCCCCATGAATCACAGCGGCGGGTAAACGACGCTGTTGCAGTTCCTGAACTTGATTCTCCATTAGCGCCACCAGCGGCGAAACCACCAGCGTCACCCCCTGCTGCATCAGGGCAGGTAGCTGAAAGCAAACCGACTTACCGCCGCCCGTCGGCATCACAATCAGCGCATCATGCCAATTACATAAAGCTTCCACAATCTCGCCTTGCGGTGGCCGAAATTGGCTGTATCCCCAAATTTCCTGAAACCGCGCCAAAATCGCCGCCTGCTCAATTCGCCCCTTATTCTGCTGTGTCATCGATGCACCCTGATGTCCTTTTTTTATAGGGTGCCCATTAACTTCGCGAATTTAGGTTTACTCACAAATAAATTGGAGCTACGGCAGGGTGGTTTCATTCTGCCAAAATAAATTCTAGAGTCGCCATTTCACGTAACTGGTAGAGGGGCGAATGGCCATTCGCCCCTACGCCCCTTCACTCCCGCCTCAATCCTGCACATACTCCTCACCCGAAATCAGCGCCAGTTCGGCCCGGACAAACTCGCGTCCTAAGTACAGCGCATGATCGAGGCGGGAGAGCGGGCAGGGCTTTGTCTCTTCGGTAATTTTCATGCCGATTTCCTTGGCGGTTCGGCCTGTGAACACAGCCGTTGGCGTGCGTTCGACTTTGCCGCGTACCGGGAACGGTTCGCCCGTTTCAGGGTCAACGGCCAGTCCCTTTTCGTTGATGTTGTTGGTGAAATGTTTCGCGCAAATCAAGCCAGCGTCTCGATCCAGATAAATCAAAAAGTAACCTGCCGGATCGAGGTTGATGTAGCGCTTGGATAGTTTGTTGTCGATGGCGGCGAGTGCTGCGGCAGTGGGTGCCATAACTGAATCGATAGATGAGGTCAAGGTTTGTAAAAGTATTCGGGATTACAGAACGGTATCTAGTCTACCCTAGTCTCTAAGTTTCCTTAAAAATTGCGGTTTGAATGTGCGATCGCAGCCCAAGAGACGTCATAACTAAGAGAGACATATGCGTTAAACCATCCTGAATGGCCTACTCTTAGCCGTATGTCACACTAGAGAAAGATGATACTTTGGTAGCTCTCAAAAATTATTAACTGAGACCGCTACCGATAGGTTCAAAGGAGAATGGGGCATTCTCCGCACTAAGCTGTCACCAGATTGTCATCACGAAAGGGAAGACAAAGATTATGGGTTTATTTGATCGCGTCAGCCGAGTCATTCGGGCAAATCTCAACGCCGCTGTCAGCTCAGCGGAAGATCCAGAGAAGATTCTGGAGCAGACCATTATTGATATGCAGGAAGACTTGGTGCAGATGCGTCAGGCGGTTGCCAGCGCGATCGCAAGTCAGAAGCGGATTCAGCAGCAGTACAACCAGGCGCAAACCGAGTCTAACAACTGGCACCAGCGGGCGCAGTTGGCGCTCCAGAAGGGTAACGAAGACTTGGCTCGGGAAGCACTCAGCCGCAAGAAGTCTCAAACAGAAGTGGCCACAACGCTCAAAACACAGCTTGATAGTCAAGCCGCTCAGGTTGATCTGCTCAAGCGTAATCTGATTGCGCTTGAGAGCAAGATTGCCGAGGCCAAAACCAAGAAAGATATGCTTAAGGCTCGTGCCAGTGCCGCGAAAGCGAATGAGCAATTGCAAAGCACCATGAGCAGCATGAACACCAGCAGCGCCATGTCTGCCTTTGAGCGGATGGAGGATAAGGTGCTGCAAATGGAAGCGCGATCGCAGGCGGCGGCAGAACTGGCCGGAGCCGATCTAGAAAGTCAGTTCGCGGCGCTGGAGTCCGGCAGCGACGTTGATACCGAGCTAGAGATGATGAAAGCTCAGCTTACAGGAACCGCCAGCACGACTCAAGGACAGCTTCCGGCTGCGGAAACCGGATCGGCACCCGAGGAAGACCAAGCTGTGGATGCCGAACTCGAAGAACTAAAGACGCAGCTAGATCAGCTATAGCCCCATAGCTGCCTTCAGAGAACTCATACGAATTCACCCTAAAAACCAGTTTTTATGTTTGTAACAGACAGGCAATGCCTGTCTGTTACAAACATAATTCGGGTTTCTTCTAGTTTCACTTTGATAAGTAAAAGAGTGTAGCTGCGACACTGCCGCAGCTACACTCTCTTGCTAGGCATAGACCTACTGATTATCAAACTGATTTTCCAGAAAAGCCTCTGGTTGCGGATTGCGATGGTTCAGCGACCAGCGATATTCAATCGTTTGATCAGCTCGTTTACAAGTTTGCTCTAAATATTTCTGCTGAGACAGCGCCTTCCGCAGAGTGACAATTAGCTCTTGCACCTGTGCCCGCTGCGGTGACTGGGGATCAACCGCAAACAGCGTTTGCCGCTCTAGCAGTTGCAGCAGCAGCTCATAGTGAATATGGGAAGGCAACGGGATAGGATCTGTAGACAAGGCCACACCTCAAGCATCATGGAAGATTTGTTGAATGCCCACCGCTGGATCAGGATAGCGCATCAGCGACTCCCCAATCAAAACGGCGCTTGCGCCAGCTTGTTGAACCATTGCGATGTCATCAGCCGTATGGAGACCCGACTCACTCACAATACAAATATCTCGTTGTTGAATTGTCGCCCGAAATGCCTCAATTAGCTGGCTTGTGATAGACAAATCAACGGAAAAGTCAGTCAAGTCACGATTATTGATCCCAATTAGCTGTACCTGCTCAATTCGCAGCACGCGCTCCATTTCGGCGGCGTTATGCACCTCCACCAGTGGCGTCATGCCGAGGCCATTGGCAATTTTGACAAAGTAGCTGAGGTCTTTATCCGATAGTACTGCGGCAATCAGCAGCACGGCATCCGCGCCATAAACCCGCGCCATGTACATCTGGTAGGGATAAATAATAAACTCTTTGCACAGGAGCGGAATGTCAACCGCTTGCCGTACCTGGGCTAAATAGTCGAAACTACCCTGGAAAAACTTTTCGTCCGTTAGGACAGAAAGGCAGGTTGCTCCCCCTTCAACATAGGATTTCGCGATCGCAACTGGATCAAAATCGGCTCGGATTACCCCTTTACTAGGAGACGCTTTCTTCACCTCGGCAATCAGTGCGGGTTGAGTGCGTCCTTGTCGTAAGGCTCCTAGAAAATCGCGGCTCGGCTCAGCCATTAAGACCCGTCGCTGAAGCTCAGACAGCGGCAGTCGCTGCCGCGTCCGCTCGACTTCGTCTTCTTTGTACCAAACAATTTCTTCTAGAATGTGGCGCGGTTCGGCATTGGGCAAATCAATCTGATAGCGAAGACTACTGACTGCAACGGAGGGATTGGGGGGACGGCGGCGAATTTTCATATTGGAAAGGCGTTTATTAAGTATTCTGTGATAGTAAGGGAGCGCCTGAAGAGTAGGCAAGCTGTCGTATCAGGTAAGCTACCGTTCAACGACGCAGAAACGCCCTTGGTGTTTCGAATCCTGTTTCGAACAGCGTTTCGAGCAGTGTTTCGAACATTGGTTAATCCTATTGCAAAACGAGCTAAAGTGTTCAGTCCGATCATGCAGCAGATTAAGTTTCACTAGATGATGCAGCCAATGTAGCGTTCAGCGTGAAAAACGTCTCCATGACTCCTGCCGATTTGCTTAAAGCCCTGTTTGATGCTGCCGTGAAAGCAGCACTGCCGCAATACTGCCTTGCGCCATACTTACCGCCCAAACCGGAAGGTCGCGTCGTCGTGGTCGGTGTTGGCAAATCCGCCGCCGCAATGGCGCAGGCCGTGGAAGCCGCCTGGGGAACTGACCTGGAGGGATTGGTGATTACTCGCTATGGGCATCAGGTGCCAACGCAGACGATTGAGGTGGTAGAAGCCGCTCATCCGGTGCCGGATTTGAATGGTGCGAAAGCAGCCCAGCGAATTTTTGACCTCGTTACACCGCTCACCGAAGATGATCTCGTGCTTTGCTTGATCTCCGGTGGTGGTACGTCGCTCTTTACCCTGCCGCCGGAACCGCTCACTCTGGAAGACTTGACCCAGATTAGTCGCCAACTGCTCAAGTCTGGGGCAGATATCTCAGAAATGAATGCGGTACGTAAAAGCCTCTCCCGCTCTTCCGGGGGGCGCTTGGCGGCAGCAGCCTATCCAGCTCAGGTGGTGTCGCTGATTATTTCCGATGTGCCAGGCGATGATTTAGCGGTGATTGCGTCGGGGCCAACGGTGGGCGACACGGTAACGGTTGCAGATGCCCAGCGAATTATTCAAAAATATGGAATCGAGGTTGCGCCACGGGTGCTGGAGTACTTGGAGCGTAATCCTTACCCAGTGATTCAACCCGATGATATCCGACTGCAAAAGACAAACAATATTTTGATTGCCACCCCGCAGCAGTCGCTCGAAGCGGCGGCACAGGTGGCTCAAGCTCACGGCTATACGCCGCTTATTCTCGGCAACTCCCTCGAAGGCGAAGCCAGTCAGGTAGGACTGGTTCATGCTGGCATTACCAAACAGGTGGTGCATCACGGTCAACCCATTGCTCCACCCTGCGTTATCTTGTCCGGTGGAGAAACGACAGTAACCGTCAAGGGCGGCACGGGCAAAGGCGGACGCAATAGCGATTTTTTGCTCTCGCTGGCGATCGCGCTGGATGGTCTACCCAAGACATATGCGATCGCATGTGACACCGACGGCATCGACGGCAGCGAAGACAATGCCGGGGCGCTGATTACGCCAGAGATCTTGGCGCAGGCGCGGCGTCAGGGATTACATGC
>CBKWJC010000075.1:0-33577 GCA_966674685.1 uncultured bacterium | reverse complement strand
TCGCTAGCGGTATGAAACATAAGTAGTTTGACATAACCAAACGCACCGAAAAAACCGGGGGAGCTCCCCTCCGGGGCGCTCCCCCGGTTTTTTAGATATGCATTTATTCGTATGCAGCTACTTAACAAGTTAAATGTTTGTATTTGTTGATTCAGAGGCCACCCCGCTATGAAATTTTCTTGGAGAGTTGCGCTGCTCTGGGCGTTACCGATCCTGGTCATTGGGTTTTTCCTGTGGCAAGGCACATTTTCTGGAACAGCGGCCAATATGGGTCGAAACGCCGCCAACAGCCGCATGACCTATGGTCGATTTTTGGACTACTTAGATTCTGGTCGTGTCACCAGTGTTGACCTATACGATGGTGGGCGCACCGCGATCATCGAAGCGGTTGATCCTGAGATTGGCAACCGAGTACAGCAGTTCCGCGTTGATCTACCCGGCAACGCACCAGAGTTGGTATCTCGCCTAAGAGATTCTCAGATTAATTTAGATTCCCATCCTCCACGCAACGATGGCGCGATTTGGGGTCTACTCGGTAACTTGATCTTCCCGATCCTGTTGATTGCTGGCTTGTTCTTCTTGTTCCGCCGCTCTAGCAACGTTCCCGGTGGGCCTGGACAAGCGATGAACTTCGGTAAATCCCGTGCTCGTTTCCAGATGGAGGCAAAGACGGGTGTAATGTTTGATGATGTAGCTGGCATTGAAGAAGCCAAGGAAGAGCTACAGGAAGTTGTTACTTTCTTGAAAAAGCCTGAGCGCTTTACTGCTGTCGGTGCGCGCATTCCTAAGGGTGTGCTGCTGGTTGGCCCTCCGGGAACGGGTAAGACCCTGCTGGCAAAAGCGATTGCAGGTGAAGCGGGTGTTCCCTTCTTCAGCATCTCTGGTTCCGAATTTGTGGAAATGTTTGTCGGTGTGGGTGCGTCCCGTGTGCGCGATCTGTTCCGCAAAGCCAAGGAAAACGCGCCCTGTATCATCTTCATTGATGAGATCGATGCAGTTGGTCGCCAGCGGGGGGCAGGCATCGGTGGCGGCAACGATGAGCGGGAGCAAACCCTTAACCAGTTGCTGACCGAGATGGACGGCTTCGAAGGCAACACGGGCATTATTATCATCGCAGCCACCAACCGTCCCGACGTACTTGATTCTGCGTTACTCCGTCCAGGCCGATTTGACCGCCAAGTGACTGTAGATGCGCCCGATATCAAGGGTCGCCTTGAAATTCTAGAAGTTCACGCTCGCAATAAGCGGCTATCGGATGAGGTTTCATTGGATGCGATCGCACGTCGGACTCCTGGCTTCACGGGTGCTGATCTCGCGAACCTGCTGAATGAAGCAGCTATTCTCACGGCGCGCCGCCGCAAAGACGGCATCACCATGCTCGAAATCGACGATGCGGTAGACCGCGTGATCGCAGGTATGGAAGGAACGCCGCTGGTTGACAGCAAGAGCAAGCGCCTGATTGCTTACCACGAACTAGGCCATGCCATTATCGGCACCCTAGTTAAGGATCACGATCCGGTACAGAAAGTGACGCTGATTCCTCGTGGGCAAGCTCGCGGTCTGACCTGGTTTACGCCCAACGAGGAGCAAAGCCTGATCTCTCGTGCTCAGCTAATGGCTCGGATTACTGGAGCATTGGGTGGTCGCGCTGCTGAAGATGTCATCTTTGGTGATGCCGAAGTGACAACGGGCGCAGGCAACGACCTCCAGCAAGTAACGGGCATGGCTCGCCAGATGGTCACTCGTTTCGGCATGTCTGACTTGGGACCGCTGTCGCTGGAAAGTCAGCAAGGCGAGGTGTTCTTAGGCCGCGATCTGATGACGCGTTCTGAATACTCAGACGAAATTGCAGCGCGGATTGATGCCCAGGTTCGTTCCATCGTCGAGCACTGCTATGAAGACGCTAAGCGAATCGTGCGCGAAAATCGAGCCGTCATGGATCGCTTAGCCGACCTGCTGATTGAGAAAGAAACGATCGATGGCGAAGAGTTCCGCCAAATCGTGGCCGAGTACACTGAGGTTCCTGAAAAGGATCAGTTTGTGCCCGTTCTCTAAGCAAATTTTGGTTTAACGGCTTCTAACATCAGATAAAAGCCCAGACTCTTCGCTATGTGAGGAGTTTGGGCTTTTTTATATCTCACAACAGTTCAGCGTTACGGATGAGGTTACATTGTTTCTCTTGACCATGGCTACACATCAACTCCCAGTAACGTGAGGAGTGAGGAGTGAGGGGTTTTTAATTTTGAGTTTTGAGTTTTGAATGATTAACCGAACTCAGCGCTCAAAATTCAACATTCACAACCCACCATTCAGTCTTTAGGATTGTGAATTAAATAACCTGTCAATCATCCTGGCTATTCAAATGTAAGAGCGGAGAAGCTGAATCATGGCGGCAACAGACGATAAAGAGGCGGTTTCATTTGGCGTGTGATAATCCGTGGTGGGAATTTGCAGAGTTGTGCCGCTAATCGCTCCATCCGTAGCCGCGATCAGACGACCCATTTCAGTTCGTCCCAGAGAATAGGGTTTTGGGCGTACCTGATTTTGGGCGGCAATATAGTCATCTTTGTAGCCATAGGTAATGCCTAGTTGCTCGCAGCGCTCGGCGAGCTGTTGTGTAATCGCTTTAGCAAAATTGGCGCTGGCATCCTTTCGCCGCAGCGTCACCTGTTGGGCATCGGCGGCTTCTCGGCTGTGGTAGGGACTGGTATCGAGAACAATTAGTCGCTGCGTTGTCAGCCGATAGCGCTGAAACCAGGAGAGTGCATAGCGCCAACTGCGGCCTGATTCCTCTTGGGCGGTAAATAGAGCGGTGCCTTGAAAGCCGCAGCGGAACAAAAAGATTAAAATGGCGGCGCTGATTACATTATCAAGCTGTGCCGAGATATAGCCATCTTTGAATTGCAGCCGATCGAGAAAGGCAATGGGCGTACCGGGCTGTAGATGCTCTAGACCATCAACCTCAAAGATTAAATTGCGTCGTTCTGGGCAGATATAGGAGCGCGTAATCAGCCCTTGCCCCAGATAGGTACCCGTGTAGGGCAGATGAGCCTGCACTCGCTGGCCCTGGAAGCGATTTTCAATCGTGTTGAGCATCTGTTCGGAGACGGAATCGCCCGTCAGTTCGCCCTGATTTCCTGCAATAAAGGCCGCATACTGAAATTCGTTTGGCCCGGTACAAAGCAGACCGTGGCGGTCAATATGTGCCGACAAAAATAGGTCATGGGGACGGCTACCCTGGGCGACTAGCACTCCGTAATAGTATTTGACATCTGCACCGACTTCCTCCAGTTCTCGGCTCAGCACTCGGAAGAAAGCGTCTTCGCTGCCCACAACTGACGGTTCTCGAATGAGCTGCTGCAAGATTTCGATAAAATCGCCTAGTTCCGCCATCTCTGGGCCAATTTGCCCGTTATTGCAGATAATCTGCTCGATCACTAGGCTGAGAGGACTCATAGGGATAACCGCCTTGTCCAAACGAAGGTTGAGAAATTCAGTATGGGGTGAACGGGCTGCTCTGATGCCGCGATCGCGGATGGCTGCGATGTTGATCGGTGCGATCGCAAACTTCCGCAACTTCCGCAAACTTCAAACTATTACACCCTAAATATTGATGCGTGTTTAGTAGACTGCACTACAGTTTTTCTCTGATAGTCAAAATAGGTATTAAATACAGTATTTAAATCTGCGCTCATCAAAGATTCTTTTGTGGCGAAAAGCGCTTTATTTCTTCTTTATACAGGGTTTTATAGCTTGATGCCTACCGGATGATTACGAGTACAGCGTGAAAAGGGGATGGGGAGCAGGGGAGCGTGGGAGCAGGGGAGATAGATGACGATAAGAAGTTGAAAGCTCCGCTGCTCCCTTGCCCCCCTGCTCCCTTGCCCCCCTGCTCCGCTGCCCCCCTGCTCCGCTGCCCCCTTGCCTCCCTGCCCCCTTTGCCGCCTACTTTCCATCAGCGAGACATCGTGCAAAACAAGAACCGGAAGTCGAGAACATTTGCTAAGCTAATAAGCCGCTAGCTGAGAGTGATTGTGATGACGCTACCCAAGATTCAGGCGATATATACCGATGGAGCCTGCTCTGGCAATCCTGGTAAGGGAGGGTGGGGAACGGTGGTGTATTTCCAAAATGGTGAGAGACAGGAGCTGGGGGGGTATGCGCCCCAAACTACTAATAACCGAATGGAAATGCAGGCTGCGATCGCAGCATTAGAATACTTTGCCAAATCGGGACAAACCGACGGCATCACGCTCTACACCGACAGCGAATATGTCAAAAACGGCATCACCAAATGGATCAAAGGCTGGAAAAAGAAAGGCTGGAAAACCTCATCCGGGAAAGCCGTCTTGAATCAGGATCTATGGGAAACCCTCGATCAGTTCAACAGTCCAGCGGTAACGTGGCAGTATGTGCGAGGCCATGCGGGAAATGAGGGGAATGAACGCTGTGATGCGATCGCACGCGCCTTCAGTCAAGGCCGTACCCCCAATCTGCGCCAAGTTTCAACCTCAAAAGCATTGGTCACCTCTGGAGTTGCTAGTAGTTCGACAACTGTCCATGAATCAGCCCCTGAATTCGTTGCCGATACAGCAGATTTGGCGCTCAACCACGGGGTACAATCCAGCTATCCCGATGGCTCTGATACATCGAATCTTTTTGATACAGCAAATACCCATGCCACAGGAGGTGAATTGGCAATGAGTGAAGCGATGACAACTACCGGAGCAAACGGGCTAGATGCCCTTCCCCGTGAAGTTCGGGTCGCTCATGTCCGTAATCTAGTCGATACGCTTCACATGGCTGACGACATTGCCAGTCATGGCTATTTAATTACCAGCGCCGAACTGGCTGACCTGATGGACGTTAACGCCAGCGCCGTCACCAGTCGCGGCGACAACTGGGTGTGGCGCAACTGGGTCGTCTCGCGAGTGCGGCGAGAAGGCAATCAAATCCTGTGGCAGCTTGAGCGAATTGACTAACGTCAAGTCAGAACTTGCTGATGAAACTTGCCGATCAAACCTGCGATCGCTATAGAAATATTCCAGTTGAACCTGATAATAAAGACTCAGTTGTTTACGGAACAGAAACTCATGGGTCGCGCTGATAAAGTTGTGCTGGCATACTCTGGGGGTGTAGATACCTCAGTCTGTATTCCCTACCTCAAAGAAGAGTGGGGCGTAAAAGAAGTAATCACCCTGGCAGCCGATCTAGGTCAGGGCGATGAACTCGAACCCATTCGCCAAAAAGCGCTCGATTCTGGCGCAAGTGAATCCTTAGTCATCGATGGACGGGCCGATTTTGTTAAAGACTACGCCTTTCCGTCCATTCAGGCCAATGCTCTATACGAAAATCGCTATCCGCTGTCCACCGCATTGGCTCGCCCTTTAATTGCCAAAATGCTCGTGGAAGCCGCTGAGCAATACGGCGCTGATGCCGTTGCCCACGGCTGTACGGGTAAAGGCAACGACCAGGTTCGCTTCGACGTTTCCATCGCCGCTCTGAACCCAAACCTGAAAGTGCTTGCGCCTGCACGGGAGTGGGGCATGAGCCGCGAACAAACCATCGCCTATGGCGAAAAATTCGGCATTCCTGCCCCGGTGAAAAAATCCTCGCCGTACAGCATCGATCGCAACTTGCTCGGTCGCAGCATCGAAGCTGGCCCCTTGGAAGATCCCTGGTACGAAGCCACTGAAGAAGTGTTCGTCATGACGGGTTCTCTAGAAGACAGCCCCAATGAGCCAGAATATGTCGAAATCACCTTTGAGAAAGGAATTCCAGTTGCCGTCAATGGTGAAGGACTCGATCCAATTGCGCTGATCACTAAGCTGAACGAAATCGTCGGTCGCCACAACTTTGGCCGCATCGACATGATCGAAAATCGTTTAGTTGGCATCAAGTCGCGAGAAATCTATGAAGCTCCAGCCCTAATGGTGCTCATTCTGGCCCACCGTGATTTGGAGAGCATGGCGCTCACAGCCGATGTGAGTCAATATAAGCGGGGTATCGAGCAAACCTATAGCGAAATTGTCTATAACGGCCTGTGGTACAGCCCACTGAAGGCAGCATTGGATGCCTTTATCCAGCAAACCCAGGAGCGAGTCAGCGGCACCGTGCGGGTGAAGCTATTCAAAGGAAATGCCATGATTGTTGGTCGCAAGTGTGATCACGCACTGTATGCTCCCGAATTGGCAACCTATAGCGAAGATGACATGTTTGACCACAAGGCCGCAGAAGGCTTCATCTACGTTTGGGGTCTACCCACTCGCGTCTGGTCAGAGAAGTTGCGCTCTTAAGCCTAGAAGAGACATCTCCAGTGTGCGATCGCACATGGATTGAACCCTTGACTTGATTTATGGTTCAACCAGGGAAAAGACACTTTTAAAACCGTCACCTGAGTTTGATGTTTGCAAGACAAGCGATCTAAACTGCTATCAGGTGTGAGGAGGAACGCAGAATAAGGCTCTGGGGGTCGAAACACGGACAGACTCCCTGGAGCCTTTTTCTGTTGCACTAACAAGTTCAGTGCTGGGTAAGAGTTCTAAGTGCTGAGTTCTAAGTTTTGAGTTTTGAATTTTGAGTTCAGTCAGTCATTGCATTCAAAACTCAGGATTGTGAATTAAATAAGTTCCATATCGGGCAGGGGCAGTTTAGTAGATCAATCTGCACCGTGTCATAGATTTGACGACAAAACCCGCCCCTACCGTTTGCAGGTTTATTAAATTCACATTCCTAAACACTTAAAACTAAATACTCAAAACTAAACATTCAAAACTAAACACTCAAAACTAAGCATTCATCTCTGCCCCACTCTCAAGCCCTCTACAGCCTTACAAACTCCTCACTCCCAATCCTTCCGTCACTTCAGCTAAGTAAAAATCTCTGTCTCAGGTTAGACTCACCTCTCTCAGGTTAATCAGGTAAATTACCAAGCAAATACATGTGGACTGATTAACCCATGACTGAATTGTTAAGGTCTTGTTTATTCGGATTAACTTGTAGCTTTTTATCTGTTCCAGCACTAGCAGAATCTGGATTTTCTTCATCTCAGACTGATGTAATATCCGCTGACGCATCCGTTATATATGAACAGGATGACCGGGTTCTTAATGCTCAACCCGATAGGTTCATTGCTCAAGCCGATCCCAATAATAATCGTCAACTAACATCTCCCTTGACGCGGGTGACTCAATTTTCTGATGTGCAGCCAACCGACTGGGCCTACACGGCTCTCCAGTCACTGGTAGAGCGCTACAGCTGCGTTGTGGGTTATCCAGACGGCACCTTTCGGGGAGATCGGGCGTTAACGCGATATGAGTTTGCCGCAGGTCTCAACGCCTGTTTAGATCAGTTTTTAGCCGTGATTGATGATCCGGTTGATCTCAGTCAGTTACAGCAGCTATTGGCAGAGTTTCAGACGGAACTGAATTTACTTGTGGCTGATGTTGATAGCTTAGAAAATCGAGTTTTTGAGCTAGAAGCAACTCAGTTTTCAACCACAACTAAGTTGAGTGGAGAAGCCATCTTTTCTGTCAGTACCGCGTTTGTAGGTGATATCGAAAATATTGCCAATGAAGTAATTGCGACAAATGATGTGGCAACGGTAGGACAAGCTCGCGTTCGTCTTGATTTTAATACCAGCTTCAGTGGTGAAGATTTGCTGATCACTCGTCTAGAAGCGGGAAATTTGCCACCGCTGCTGCGGAATAATGTGTTTTATCAGAACGGTTTTGGAATTACGGATACTCAGGAAGGACGGTTTACCTATGACAACGTCCTGGGTGATGATTTTGGCGTGGGGTTGCTGTCTTATTCGTTCCAGGTTGGCTCGGATCTGAACGCAACGATTTTTGCCAATGGTGGGGAGCACCATTACTATGCAGATACCGTTAATCCATTTCTAGAAGGCAATGGTGGCGGACAGAATGCCTTGACTCGCTTCAGTGAGCGCAATCCAATTTATCGCATTGGTGGATCTGGGACGGGGATTGGCTTGTCGTATCAACCGTCTGATAGCTTCCGTGCCGATTTGGGCTATCTCAGCGGCACGGCAACGGATTTGGGGCCGGATAATGGTTTATTCAATGGCAATTACTCGATGCTGGGCCAAATTGTGGTAGGCGATCGCGATCGCTTTAAAGTGGGTCTAACCTATGTTCATACCTACGAAAGTCGAGCGCAAGAAGTTAATTCTAATCGACTCAATTTTGGCGGGACGGGTACATCGCTGGCGAATCTGAACCCAGTGGCGCTGTTTGGTGTTAATGCTCTACCCGCGCTTGAAGACACGCTGCTGCCTGTTGTGAGTAATTCCTATGGTTTGGAAGCGTCTGTGCGGCTCTCACCGCGCTTTTATATTAATGGTTGGGTAGGGAAGACAGCCGCTCGGCTGATTGGCCTAGGAGATGCCGACATTTGGAATTTTGCGGTTGGAGTAGCCCTGCCGGACTTGCTCAGTGAAGGCTCCTTGGGTGGCATTACCTTCGGAGCGGCTCCTACCCTACGATCGTTAGATATCCCTGGTGGTGCACCCTTTTTGGAACGAGACTTTGCGTATCAGCTAGAAGCGTTCTATCGCTACCAGGTGAACGATAATATTTCGGTTACGCCCGGTTTTGTTTGGTTGCCGTCACCAAATCAGAGTGAACTGAACGATGATACGTTTGTTGGCACCATCCGGACGACGTTCCGTTTCTAGTTCAATACGCTTCGTCCAGTCTATGTTGTCGCTTTAGCAAACGGGTTCAATTCCGTAAATGGCTAAACCGATTGGCGTTTGCGGCTAACTTTGAGTAAGCCTACTGTTCCTGCGATCGCAGCTAGTCCTAATAATGGCGTTGGGCCAGGAACAGCTTGACTGTCGTCAACCTGCGTAACTCGCAGTTCTAGGAGAGGCTGATCTCCGTCTGGGAATGGCCGAGTGGCGATTGTTGCGCCTGTGCCATCGCCAGTTGCAGCAAAAACGTTGCCCGTTGTAAAGATCTGCTCCATCTCCATAACGTTCCCTGACTCATCGACATCAAGGTTCACTGCATCTGGAGCCAAGAATTGACCTGTGCCATCGACGTTGCCATTACCGTCGGATGTCACGATGGGAGTTGCAAACACAGCTGACAAATCCTCTGTTACCTGATCATCAGGAATTTCAATGCGGCGGGTAATTACTTCATTGGGCTGTACTAAACGAGCCGGAGACGAAACGGGCCGCTGTGGCATCGGGGTTGTCATCATGACATTTGGATTATTCATCAAACGAGTCGTGACGCCTGCTGTTCGGCCTGTCAGCGCCATCTCGCGCAAACTGGTATCAACTTGACCGCCGCGATTGACAATATCAAAGTTCTCTTCAGGCGTAATCGCAACTGGCGGACGAACTAAGACCCGCTGACCTTCAGGAGAAAGATTGCGAAATGAAAAGTCAAGCGTAATGGCTTGAGCAGATTGGGTAATGAAAGCTGTGCCAACTCCTGCTGCAACTGCGATTTTCTTTGAGGTGGCAGAGCTAAACGCCCATTTCCAATTTTTCTGCGAGCTTGAGTTATTTCTATTTTGAAAGACCATTTTAGTCACAATTAGGTACACATATCTAGGGATAAATTTAATGATTTATAGATTAGAGTCAAGCCAATATAGATAGAGACCTTAATCTGATATCCTTTCGCAAAACCTTGCATAGCAAAGGATTGTGACATTTGAGCAAAGGTTTAAATTACTCTAAAATCTATCTTGGGAGCGATAGTCTCCAACGATCTGCATATGTCATCTGACAGGGCGATTATCGATCATCTAAGTCTTAGCAGAACAGTAGATTTAGCAAATATATAGCCTGAAAAATAAAACGAAAATCAATAATCAATTGAAATAGTTGATTTTTTTTGCTTTAGCTTGATTGACGATGGCTTAGTTTGATTACACCGTTATTGTTTGCGAATAATTACCTCTAACAGCAATATGCTGCTTTTTATGGCTGAGTCAAAAGTTGGAGTAAGGGTTTTCAACCAGACTTGATATTAAAATCAGTAATCCCAGGTTTTCAGGCCGTCTTCATTGGAAGTGGGATGCGACAGGGTACACTGAAAAAGAGTGAAGTCCTGATATAACCGTCATCAGCGATGCTCTATACTAAAAAACTGCATTAAATTTGATTTGGGTAGGCCGATTACCGTGACTCTTAGCCTGTCTTCTGTTAACGCTGGCAACTCTGATTCTGCTGCAAATTCCGCTGCTTCAGCCACTCGTCTCCGGAGCTGGCCGGGACTGATCGAAGCGTATCGGGAATATTTGCCCGTTAGTGAACAAACCCCTGTCGTGACGCTGCATGAAGGCAATACGCCTCTGATTCCAGTACCTGCGATCGCGGCTCAAATTGGGCGAGATGTTCAGGTATTCGTCAAATACGACGGCCTAAACCCTACAGGTAGTTTCAAAGACCGGGGCATGACGATGGCTGTCTCAAAGGCCAAAGAGGCCGGAGCCAAAGCCGTTATTTGTGCCAGTACGGGTAATACGTCGGCAGCGGCGGCGGCCTACGCGCGGCGGGCCGGAATGCGAGCCTTTGTGATTATTCCTGATGGCTATGTAGCTCAAGGCAAGCTGGCTCAGGCGCTACTGTATGGAGCAGAAATTATCGCCATTCAGGGCAACTTCGACCGAGCCTTGGACATCGTGCGCGACATTGCCGACAGCTATCCGGTGACGCTGGTGAATTCGGTCAATCCATATCGCCTGGAAGGCCAGAAGACCGCTGCTTTTGAAGTGGTTGATGGACTGGGCAATGCGCCAGATTGGCTCTGTGTTCCGGTCGGTAATGCGGGTAATATCACAGCCTACTGGATGGGCTTTTGTGAATATCACCAGCTTAAAAAGTGCGATCGCTTACCGCGTATGATGGGATTCCAGGCGGCTGGATCAGCTCCCCTGGTCGTCGGACATGTCGTTGAAAGTCCAGATACTATCGCCACTGCTATTCGCATTGGTAATCCCGCGAGTTGGGATAAGGCATTGGCGGTACAGGACGCCAGCCAAGGGGGATTCTATGCCGTCACCGATGACGAGATTTTAGCGGCCTACAAGCTACTGGCTAGCGAGGAAGGCGTCTTCTGCGAACCCGCCAGCGCCTCATCGATAGCCGGACTGCTGAAGATGAAAGATCAGGTGCCTACGGGCGCAACAATCGTCTGCGTCCTCACGGGCAACGGTTTGAAAGACCCCACGACCGCAATTGACTATAACGGCGACAGCCAGTTTACCCGAGGTGTCGCCCCTGATTTAGAAGTCGTTGCCCGCATCATGGGATTTTAATTTGGCGAGAACCTGCCAGTTCTCGGGTCTGAGTGATTACTCAACCAGCCCATGCTCTAGAGCGTAGCGAACCAACTCCGTGCGGCTGTTGGTGCCCGTTTTACTGAATAAACGGCTCACATACTTTTCCACGTTGCGGACGCTGGTTTCTAAGCGGCTGGCAATTTCTTTATTCATCAGCCCCTCGGTGACGAGGTCAAGCACACTTTGCTCCCGTGGCGTAAAGTCGATTTGAATCGGCGCAGGCGTTTTGTTGATGTTGCTTTTCTGGGTCAGCATGGCCTTGATTTCGGCAATCTGTCGCGCCATGTCGGCCAGATCGGGCAGATCACCCGCTTCGGAGCGAGCCGCTTGACGCCGCGCCAGGATGTTCTCGACCATTGCCACCAGTTCATCGGGATCGAACGGTTTGGGCAGATAAGCATCGGCTCCAGCCTGATAGCCCTGAATGCGATCGCTAGTCATGCCGCGCGCCGTCAAGAAAATCACGGGCATGGTTTTGAAGCGGGCGTCTTCCCGCATTTGCTTGAGGAAGGCATAGCCATCCACCTGGGGCATCATGATGTCTGAAATCACTAGATCAGGCGCATCCTGCTCTAGCTTGTCCCAGCCTTCTTTGGCATTACTGGCAACGCGAACATCAAACCCACTGTCTTCTAAATAGGCTTGTACCGCTTCCCGCAGTCCGGGTTCATCATCGACTAGCAGCAACTTTCCTGTCATCGTGGTTCTCTCGCGTACAATCCATCAAATTTCTTTCCTATATAACAAATCTAGCGAACTTCGCGCGATTCTCGGACAAAATCAGCCGAAGAGAAGATTTGGGATATTTGAACGAGGGGAGAGCGCAAAGGAGAGAGGGAGCAGGGGAGAGAGGGGGCGAGGAAATCGTAGTAAATGGAATCATAGGGTGTGTTGAGCAACGCGAAACGCACCGATATAGGGTTCTGTAGAGGCTGTAGAAGAGGCAACAGAAATAACAGAGGCAGGCGATTGCTGTAGTACAGCAATCGCCTGCCTTTTTTCTTGACATTCAGGTGGGTGACTGTGTCGCCGCTTCGTGGCAACGCAATCAGTGCTAGCGATACATGAGCTGATTGAGAATTTCGCGACCGCTGGGTGTGAAGACCTGAACTCGAATCACGTTTGGATCGGAGGGTCGCCACGCAACCTGATAGAGATATCCGCCGTTATTCCAGGTGTACACTCTGCGATCGCTGCTGCCGGATATGCTGGCACCAGAGATCTGAATCCAGTTGCTGGTTCCTTTCTCTTCGCCGTAGTACACAAGAGTGTTGTTGGAATAGCTGATGCTGACGTACCAGTCTGAGCTTTGGAACGTGCCAGTTGGGGCGTAGATTTGGGCAATCTGCTCGGTGACACTGGTGGAGTGATGCTGTGAGAATGCCGATGCTGATGCGATCGCAGTTTTGGGTGTAGCAATAGCAAGAGCTAGTAATAAACCTGAAGTGAGGTAGGTGAATGACTTGAACATAGGAGAGACCTGTTTTTTGGAGTGACTTAGGCTAAAAATTCGGCAAAACTAATAGATTTAACGTTCCCTTTTGCAACTTCGGGTGAACACTAAATTGGAACCCGATTTGGAACCCGATGAGGAACAATTCATGAGGCAAACGATTACTGCGCTGCTGTCTGTCGTCGCGATATCTGCGATCGCACCGAGCATTTTGCCCAATACTGCACTAGCGCAACACAATATTTATGGCAGAGTTGGCCAGCTTTGGTCAGAAGGCGCTCAGCATCAGGCAAGCGATAATTTTGCAGCGGCAGAGGCTAGTTACGAACAAGCCGTTGAAGCCGCTCAGGAGTTGGACAATCCAACGCTAAGAGATTGTGCGATTTCAGGTTCGTTAGTCCGTTCAGTCTCCATGCAGCGAGCGCAGGCATATCTGGAACAGCAAGGCCGATCGCCACAAACACTAGCGCAGGCACATGAACTGGTTGCTGAATTCTCCGCAGCGGCTTGGGATCTAGTTGACCAACAGCGACCTGATTTGGCAGATTCATGTCCATGAGCTTGTTCTTGTGGCGAGTTAGCAAAACTTGAACAAACTGATAAACCGCTAGCAGCCGCTTCAGGGAAAGATCGCTTAACGTATAAAGCAGAACCTCTTGTCAGGCTCACTACAAAACGATGGCAAGACCCAAGACTATTGTTGAGTTCACAGCGGCTGCTATGCTTACACAAATTGTTCGCCCCATGGTACGCACCCAAATTCGGCTCCTAGCCAACAGTCACGCCACTCGTACAACGCTGATTGAAACCATTGCTCACTGGCTGGGTTTTCTGGGTGTCCGAGCGCATGTGACGCAGCTAGATGCCAATTCGGGTGAGATTCGCGTGTCATTGACGGTGGGGAAGCCAGAATCCTGTGATGGCTCCGATTGGCAGTGCATTTTAGATAAGCTGAATTCTGAGACCAATTCGCCTACATCGCAGACGGCTCACTTCACCCCACAGCAGACACGGCAGCTTCAGCGGTTACTGGCCTACGTGGTGCGGGCAGGCTATCCGGATCAAAATGTGAATTGGGCCGAAGTGCAGCCCCATTTACAGGT
The DNA here is from genome assembly GCA_966674685.1 of uncultured bacterium. Lineage (GTDB taxonomy): Bacteria > Cyanobacteriota > Cyanobacteriia > Phormidesmidales > Phormidesmidaceae > Thainema. Next base: position 19,696 of record CBKWJC010000075.1, on the reverse strand, counting down.
GCTGGGCTTTGACGAGATGATGCAGCGTGGGATTCAGTCGGCAGCAAAAATTCCCCAGTCACTGGACGTGCTAATGGATGATTTAGATTCAGATGTAGCGGCGGTGGCGCTGCCGATGGCGGTAAGTATCGCCCTGCTAGATCGGCAGGTCAATTCCTCGGAAGATCAGGCACTTGCGGCGCTGTTTGACGCGATGAAACAGCCTGCCGCATAAAGTGAGTTTTCCTATAGTCCTATAGTGAAATGAATCGTCCCCTCAGAATTGATGGATCACAACGTGAAGATGATGATCCAACCTTGTATATTCGCCTAACTCGTGATGTTTGCTTTTTGTATCACCAGCTTTCTCAGTATCGCTACATCATGGGCGATCTCAATTACGCCACAGACTACCCTCTCGCTTACTGGAGTTTGCTGAATCGAGTTGAGACACCTTTACAAGATAACGACCGCTTTATTCGCGGAGGTATCCTGATTCTGATGTTAGCGATGCTAGATGCTGAATTTGATGGCGCTATATGTTGGATTTCGCGCCATCTTGAAGCAGCAACTAAGGAAATCAACGCCTTCATCCCCGAGGATAGCGATATGCTCCGTCTTTCATCTCTCGTTGGTCACGGGCTAGCTATTTTGTCTCAACGTTCAACCCCAGATAAATACTTCGAAGCCGAGATGACTTGGGCATACGAAGCTTTTGTTCGGGCATATTTCATAGAGGCAAGCAGATAATCGCTAGTTTCTGGATGGGTTAAAGCAAGCTACTCAGCGGGCGATGACGCGGTGGGCGACATGACAGCGAATTCGCCGGAGGGTTTGATGTAGCGCCATTGGTCGCCTTGTTTGACCGAGGCGAGACCGTTGGAGAATTTTCCGGCGCGGTCAAATTGGGGGGCGATAATCATTTGGCCGGACTGGTCAATATAACCGTATTGACTGCCGACGAGGACGGCGGCTTTGCCTTCCGAGAAGTTTTCCACGTAGTCAAATTGGGGCGCGATCGCAACTTCTCCAGTTTTGTCGATATAGCCCCAGCGATTGTCGATCATCACTCCGGCTAGCCCTTCCGAGAAATCGGTGGCAAAGTCGTACTGCAAATCAATCACCACAGTCCCATCGGCGTCAATAAAGCCCCACTGTGTCCCTTGCCGTACCCGACCCAAGCTTTCTGAGAACTCGAATACGCCATCATACTGTGGCTCAACGACCCACTCGCCAGCGGGATTAATGTAGCCCCATTTTTCACTGGCGTTGCGGGCTGCGGCTCGCTGTTCGGAAAAGTTCCAAGCGTCGGTGAGTTCAGGCAAGACGGTGAGCCTGCCGCTTTTGTCGATGTAGCCGTAGCTGGAGCCTCGTTTAACTGCCGCCAGTCCTTCTGAGAAATTAGCGGCCAGATCGAACTGGGGCGAAATCACCATGTTGCCGCTGGTGTCGATGTAGCCGTATTTCTGGAGCTTGACCGCTGCCAGTCCTTCCGAGAACGGGGAAGCTTGCTGGTACTGAGGCGCGATCGCAAATTCACCTGCCCGATTCAGGTAGCCATAACCTAAACCAACTTTGGCAATCGCTAAATCTTCAGCAAAAACCGAGGCTTCTTCGACAGCAGGATCAACTGCGATCGCAAGATTACCGCTGGCATCGATATAGGCCAATCGGTCTGCAATGCGAACCAGGGCAATTCCATCAGCGAAATCAGAGGCAAAATCAAACTGCAACATGATGGGTGAGGATGACGAATTGGTTTCCTCATCATCCAACGTTTCGGTCGTTTCAGCAGCGGGGGACTGGGCTTCCGCCCTTTGGCTTGCGCCTAACCTAAAAATGGGCATACGACCTTCGGGTTCGCCCGGCAGTGGCTCTGGAAGGCGCTCTTGGCAACCTGCAATTCCAGCAGCGATTACAACGAAGCATCCTAAAGCAGAACGAGCGGCAGAAGAAAGCGTTGACATGTGATGAGGTGGGGGATGAAGTAACGATTGATTCGTAGCGAATTAGGCGAGTCGTTCTCCTCTTTCAGGAGGCAGAACTAGCCGATAGAACGGTGACAATGACAGGCTTATTTTGCTATCCCCAAGATGACGGAGATGACGGCATGATGGAGAAAGGGCAAGTAGATTGCCTATAAAAGTTGACATTGTCAAAGAATGATGAATAAACGCGTTTTGATTCTGGGTGGACAGGGCCGTATTGGCAGCAGCGTTGCGGCAGACATTTTGCAGCACACGACGGCTGATGTCACGGTCACAGGGCGAGGCTCACGGTCTAGCCCCGCTGAACCCATTGCGTTTGTCCGTCCAGTCCATCTTTTGACGCTTGATTTGGCGCAAACCGCTGCGCTGGAAACTGCGATCGCAGATGCCGATCTGGTGATTCACTGTGCGGGGCCATTTAGCTACCGGGATGGCCGAGTGCTGGATGCCTGCATTCGTCACGGGGTAAACTACATTGACGTGGCCGACAATCCGCCCTATGTCAAAGATGCGATCGCGCAGTCCCAGCGAGCAGCAGAAGCAGGCGTGACAGCGGTGGTCAGCACTGGAGTCTTCCCTGGCATTTCTAACAGCATGGCCCGACAGAGTATTGAGCAGTTGGACAAGGCCGATCGCTTGCACCTCAGCTACGTGGTCTCCGGTTCCGGTGGCGCAGGCATGACGGTGATGCGGACAACGTTCTTGGAACTCCAGCACCCGATTAATGCGTGGATTGACGGTCAGTGGCAACCCGTAAAGCCCTACAGCCAGCGGGAAATAGTCGATCTGCCAGCCCCCTATGGTCGCTGCGGCGTGTACTGGTTCAACACGGTAGAAGCATTAACGCTGCCGATGTCCTTCCCGCTGCAAACGGTGATTACCAAGTTTGGCTCTGTGCCCGATTTTTACAACCACCTCACCTGGATGATGGCGCACTGGTTGCCGAAAAAGATTTTGCAGCACCCCAACACCGTTGAGTTTCTGGCCAAGGTCAGCTATGGCATGACGGAAGCGACCGATCGGTTTACAGGAATTGGTGTGGCCATGCGGATTGAAACCCAGGGCACGAAGGACGGTCAACCGATGCGCCACGTCAGCACGGTTGTGAATGAGGATACGGCGACTTCGGCTGGCTATGGCACGGGCAGCGTGGCAGAGCTAATTCTGTCAGACCAGATGAATAAACCGGGAGTTTGGCCTGTGGAACAAGCGCTGACAACGGAGCAGTTCGAAAAAACAATAGCGCAACGAGGACTGGTGATTGAGCAATCCATACATCCAGTCACATAGATTGAGTAGAACAGAGTAGAACAACGCGAAACCCAACAAAAAATCGTTTTTGTACTTTATTGAAACCCAACATTCACAGACGTTGGATTTCATTTTTTCACCCGACCTACAGGATTTGCATCTCTCTTTCAGGCATCTGGTCAAACTCATTATGAGTATGAGCTGCCGAGATAAAATAGAATAGCAATCCATTTTGCGACTACTCAGTTGCGACTACTCAGTTTAGACTCGTAAACTCGCCATGCGTATTGAAGAGATTCCGATTCACCAGATTATTCGCCCGCTGTATTGCCAAAATGATGCAGCAAAAGTCGAGCAACTGATGGACTCGATTCAAGAGATTGGTCTACAAGAACCGATTGATATTTTAGAAGTGGAAGGGAAGTACTACGGTTTCTCTGGCTGTCATCGCTTTGAAGCCTGTAGTCGGCTGGGGCATGAGACGATTCGCTGTCGGGTGCGACGTGCGCCCAAGTCGGTGCTGAGGATGCATTTGGCGTAGGGGTGGATGGAGTTTTGAGTTTTGAGTTTTGAGTTTTGAGTTGGGTGAATGAGTAGATGGGGAGTAGAGGGGATGGCGCGATCGCAGATCAGTAATAATTCAGCGGATTACAGTGAGAGGTTGCGATCGCAGATGCAAACGGTTGGTCTGCCAAGTTTTAAAGCATTAGCGGAAGCGGCAGGGGTTTCGACGTGGCAAGTGAGCCAGTTACGGCGCGGCAATATTAGCGTCATGCGATTAGCGGCGCTGCAAAAACTGAGTCAAGCGCTGCACCTATCGCTACCGAATTTCTTGCAGCAGTTTACTGACAAATTATCTGATCAATCGTCAGTGCAAACTTCGGCTCCAACCTCGAATGTATCTACACCCTCTCAAGCGGATGCAACAGCCGCTGCTGAACCCGACGCATCACTCAAGCGCGAGTATGAACGCCTCCAGCGACAGCTTGAAACCCAGAAATCTCAGCTCGAAGAAGCGTTTCAGCGAGAAAGCCTCCAGCAAATTGAATCCTGGCTGACGTTTTGGCCGACTGCTGTCCATAGCGCCAAGCAGAATCCGGAGATCCCGGCAACAAAGCTCTTGCCGCTGGTGCGTCCCATTGAGCAGCTACTCGAAAGCTGGGGCGTCAGCCCCATTGCAGCAGTTGGCGACGAGATTCCCTATGATCCGCAGCAGCATCAGTTGATGAACGGTACGGCTCAACCGGGCGACATTGTCAAAGTGCGAAACGTCGGCTATCGACATGGCGATCGGCTGCTTCACCGAGCGAAGGTCAGCCCAAAATAAGACAAAAGTATTTGAATCACCCTCTAAACTGGTGAAAGAGCATAGGATCTAATAGTCAGCTTTCACCTGTATCCCCATCCGCCCAACTACATGTTGACCTCCCTTCAAATTGAAAATTTTGCCTTGATTGATGCGCTGACCCTTGATTTTGGGTCGGGGTTGAATGTCCTAACTGGAGAAACAGGAGCGGGCAAGTCGATTATTCTGGACGCGATTGATGCCGTCTTGGGCGGCAAAGTGTCGCGGCGATTTGTGCGGACGGGTGCAGATCGAGCACTGATTGAAGCGACGTTTCGCATTAACCCAGAGCTGATTGCGGGTGATGTCGATGCCGGAATTTCACTGGAAAATAATCAGCTTGTCTGTACCCGCGAGATGACCGTCAGCGGCAACAGTGTCCGCAATCGTTCTAAGGTGAACGGGGTTCAGGTGAATAAGCAGCAGATGGAAGCCCTGCGCGATCGCTTAGTGGAAATCACCGCTCAGGGGCAAACTATGCAGCTCGGTCGCGCCTCTCTCCAGCGGGAGTGGCTGGATGGCTTTGGCGGCAGCGAGGTGTTGCAGCAGCGGGATAAAGTGGCAACGGCTTACGCTGCGGCGCAGCAGGCGTTTCAGCGATTGGAAAAGCGGCGGCAGGCAGAACAGGAGCGACTCCAGCAGCTTGACCTGTTTGAATATCAGGCTAAAGAACTGGCTCAGGCGGCACTGACGGAGCCGGATGAGCTAGAGCAGCTAGAGCAGGAATATCAGCGGCTTTCCCACAGCGTTGAGCTACAGCAGCAGAGCTACGAGGTCTATCAGGCGCTTTACCAAAATGAGCATGGCGGCGATGCCTGTGCCGATTTGCTGGGACGGGCGGAAGACCTGCTCAGCGACATGCTGCAATACGATCCGCAGATTCAGTCTGTCCTCGACATGGTGACGAATGCGCTAGCTCAAGTTGAAGAAGCGGGCCGCCAGATTAATGCCTACGGTGCCGACATCGAAACCGATCCAGAGCGCTTGCAGGAAATTGAGCAGCGGATTAGCGTCTTGAAGCAAATTTGCCGCAAGTATGGCCCTACTCTGGCAGATGCGATCGCATATGACCAGAAAATCCGCGCTGACCTGGATGAAATTACAGGCGGCAGCCAATCCGTGGAAGAACTGGAGGCAACCTATCGCCATCAGCAAGCCGCACTGGAAGCGGCCTGCGAGCAGCTGACCCAGATGCGACGCCAGACCGCCCAGCAGCTCGAACAGCAGCTGATTGCGGAACTGAAGCCGCTAGCAATGGACAAGGTGCAGTTCACGGTGCAGCTAGTGCCGATTACGCCAACGGGGCACGGTGCCGACCGAGTCACATTCCTGTTTAGCCCCAACCCCGGTGAACCGCCCCAGCCGCTAGACGAGGTGGCTTCCGGCGGTGAAATGAGCCGCTTTTTGCTGGCCTTCAAAGCCTGTTTTTCCCAGGTGGACGCCGTGGGCACAATGGTATTCGACGAAATCGACGTGGGCGTATCCGGTCGAGTTGCCCAAGCGATCGCAGAAAAGCTGCACCATCTCAGCCGCAGCCACCAGGTACTCTGCGTCACCCACCAGCCCCTCGTGGCCGCAATGGCCGATCAGCACTTCCGGGTCAACAAGCAGGTAATCGAAGAAACCTCTGCCGTTAGCTCTGACAAGAACGGTAAGACCCCAAAAGCCACTGCCGAAGATATCCGCACCGTCGTGCGGGTGGCTCCGCTGGATACCGACGAGCGACGGGAAGAACTAGCGCAGTTGGCAGGTGGCCCCACAGCGCAAGAGGCCATCACCTTTGCCGATGCGCTGCTGTCGCAGGCCAACACCATTCGAGAATCGCGATCGCTAGAAGCCGTAGAACAGAACGGCAACGGATCAGCCAACGGAGCATCCGGTGCCGCATCGGGTTCAACTGCAACCCAATCCCGCTCCAAATCCTCCCGCTCGAAATCAAAGTCCAAGAGCTAGTTTTCCAGCCGCAAGCGCAGCAGCAAATCATGTAAATCGGCCTGAGCCGATGCTTCATCGGGTAGATCGCTGGTTTGCCCCGCTTCTTCCAGCAGTTGGCAGAGCCGCAGGTATTCCTGTTGATGAACTGCGATCGCATCATTCTCCAACGTCGCTTTTTCTGCGCCCGTGACTTTGAGCTGAATTAAATCAGTCAAGTACGGTAGCTGAAACTGCTCATTCAGCGTCACCAAATTAGCTTCCACTACGCCGCTCTGCATCAGATAAATGCCCGTCAGCAGCACGCGGTAGACATACAGCAGCGGCTTAACCCGCTGGGGATTTTCCTTTTCAAACAGTCGCCACTGAGTTTTGGCAAATCCAAGATAGTGATGACTGTGATGTCGGGTGATACAGCGCTGGGCAATCGATTTTAATTCCTGATGTGCATCCGTTGTATGAACAATGAGCGGTGAATAAAGCTGCTCCAGCACATAGCCATTCCGTCTCAGCAACAAGTTGAAAAACTTTTTGGCTTCATGGGTGACTAAATCAATCTGCAATTCGCTTTGCCAACAGGACACTTCTATCGTCTCTTTGCCCGTTTTAAGCCCTACGATTTCAGTTAAAGGTAATAGGTGAATGCCGCGCAGATCGTAATCTGAATCCGGCGAAGGGAAGCCATACAAATGTGCGCCGCTGATGGTTACAAACAGCAGTGGATAGGGTTGTTGAGAAATAACATTAATGAGGCAAGAATCGTCTGTATACATGGATTTAGGATCGTTTAGAAAGTTATGCCTAGGAAATATCTGTAAGGTAGGGTTGTTTCATGTTCATCAGAGAACATCTAAGACCTTTGACGTTACGTAGGGGCAAATGGCCATTTGCCCCTACCAGAATCTGTCACTTTTACAAATCAAAACGGTATTAGAGCTGATTTGCCATACTGCGTCGTGCTCGAATTAGAAAAGCATTGACTTTTTCATAATCCGGACGTTCGGGTAAATGAGTGGTGGCAAACGCATGATCAAATTCGGCATGTAGATTTAAGCGCCACTGATTAACGTCTTCCCAGGACATTTGCTGATATTTAATCGCCAATAAGCGATCGCGATAATCGTCAATTCGCACAGGCACAAACCCCTGGCGCAAAATCGTGATCCCAGACAGCAGAAGTCGAATCAGATGCATAGCGTGCTTCCAGCGAACGGTTCCTACAGTCCGCAGATCCTGCTCCATCTTTTTGAACTGGGACAGCACGTAGCTGTTGTAGGTTTGGTAAACCAACTGCGACAGAAACATTTCCCGCATCTCTAGCAGTTCTTCTGCCAGCGGCGTCGCCGTTTCAATCAGCGGCGTATATAAACATTCCAAAATATTGGGATTCGCCTTCAGCGCCAGCACTAAGAACTTTTGCAGTTCCCAATAGCACTCCTGAGCCTCCTTCTGTTCAATTTGTTCAGGCACACCATAGAGCGACCAGTGCATGTCTGCCGCTGGCAGATAGATACCGCGCCGATCCGTATCTGAGGCATCGTCATCCAGGCCATAGGCTCTAGACCCGACAATGCAGCGATAGATGACGTAGTCGAACAGGTTCAAGTCCTCCAAGGCGTTTTCTGGAGTTTCGAGTCCTGCTTTTTGAAAGTGCTTTCGAATGCTGAACTCAAGCCGCTTCAGGTTAACAACAGTGCCGTTTGCCAGTTGAATACGGTAGTTGTGCGAGTTGTCCGTCGGTGACTCAATGATCGCGCCGACGGAGCCGCGCAGGCACAATACTTCCCCCGCCGCATTTTTGACTTCAATGCGGCTAACGACCTGTGTACCGACAGGCAGGATGAGGTTAACTGAGGCTTGAGGTTGAGACACAGCAGCAATTTGACCATTATGAGTAAATTTGTAGTATTTGTAGTATAACCTGCTAGTTACTCTGTAAATTAAGTTTTGATGGTTGATGTGCCGCGCTTCGTATGTGTTTAGCGTAGTTGTACGATCCCCCGCTGTCGCCGCCCCCTTGAAAAAGGGGCTATACCACCGCTAGCTCGAAGTCCCCCTTTTTAAGGGGGATTTAGGGGGATCTGTCAGAGTGTTTCGCTAAACAAATACCGCGCTCCGCGCGGCACATCAACCATCAAAACCCATTAAAACAAAGTTGACAGACTACTAATCTTGCAGTGTCTGCCTTCGATAAATTGTGGGAATGGCTAGCGTCGTCAACATGACCACATTCGCAATCCAGAACAGCACGATGCTGGTAAAGCCGATTAGCTCTAGATGGGAAAGCTCTAGCTGACTGAACCCATCCAGCAATTGCCACAGCCGAAACGCGCTATAGCAAAAGCCGATCGGCACAACGATACTGGGAACGAGCCAGCGACTAAATCCAGACTCAGAGGCGAGCTGCACCACCACCACCAAGAAATAGCTGCTCCAAAATGACCAGGCGGCAGGTTGTCCCCACGTCTGAATGCACAGGGCAACTGGCACTAAAACGCCAAAAACGGCAGCAATCTTTATCCACCAGTTGATGAACGTCAGTTGCTCCTCATTGAAGCCAAGTTCTACGGAAAAGGGCAGTTTGCCAGCTTTTACACCATAGCCGTAGCCCAAAGCGATGCTAGTTGCGATCGCAACAAATATCCCAATCACGAGTCCGTTTTGAATTGCCATGACTGTCTCCTGATTCAACTCAGCTAGACCAGAGAAAGTGCTACAAATCCGCATCAATCTATCTTGAGGAGGTACGTTTACCCTGCCCATCTTTCAACAATAAAAGTGACGCAATGAGACTTAGCTGTTATGGCGCGCTCCCTCATCCTCTGGTTGATTTGGTTTGGTTTTATCATCTACGTACTGTTTTTTGCACCGCCCATACAGCCCGATACGTTTCAACCCCTGCAATCACTCCTAGCCGGACAACTACCGTCAATTAATCCAGTCATTCTTTCTCTGTTTAGCCTGGTGGGCATCTGGCTATTGATTTATAGCTGCTTGATTTTTGCAGATGGCAGGATGCAGTCGCTACCCGCCTGGCTGTTTATGCTAGCTGCGATCGCAACTGGCGTAATTGCGCTGATTCCATACCTGGCGCTGCGTCAGCCCAGCCAATCCTTCTCAGGCGACAAAGATCCCTGGACGGCTGTCCTGGATTCTCAAACGACTGGCATCATCCTGCTCATCAGCACAGTTGCTCTCGTTCTGTACGCCATTTTGTGGGGCGATTGGTCAGCTTTTGCACAGGAGTTCATGACCAATCGGTTCATTCACGGCATGAGCCTGGCCTTTGTTCTGTTTTGTGTGTTGTTTCCCTATCCAACCCTCTTGAAGGATGATCTGGCGCGACGCGGGCTGGCACGCGATTCTCAATTATTTCAGCTAGCCGCATGGGTGCCCCTATTTGGCCCTCTCACTTATCTCTGTCTACGTCCTTCACTGCTCGCATTTCGATTCAGCAATCCTTGAGCAAATTAGGAGTCGTAGGACTTAGCAAAAGATTAGCGCAATCAGAGGCTCCATAACAGAGCAGGGGCGGTGTCACGGCTTGAGAAGAAAATATAGCCCGCCGAGTTCGACTGACATAACACCCAGCGTGTCCACAACAGACGCAACTGTGTCGCTGGCATAGTAGGGTGACGCTTTAGGTGATGAGGCAGGTTGATAGTTCAGAGCAATCAGTCCTACTACAACGATCCACAAACACAGCAAGCTATAAGTGCGTACATATTTGCAGATTTTCATGCTGCTGCCTCATCATTACCGCACATTTTAATAGATCTTTTGTATTCGCGTTGCAGTCTAACGGTGCCCATCACCCGCCGCAGATAACCCCTAAATCATACCGATCAACCTTTGGCGGTCGGTGTGCATGGGCGTTGTTAGGCTGTGACTATTTGTCTTAAGAAATTTATGCTTGTGGTGCGCGTCCCCAAGAATAGACCTCTTGCACGAATCTAAGCGGTCGTTTGAGCAAGCTGGCAGTTGTAAATCGAAGCAATCAGATTGAACCTTAACCCAAAGCGTCTCCTGCGATTGCGATAGCGTTCTGCCAAGATCCGAAATATTTTCAACCGACGGATAACATGCTCGACCTTGATGCGCAACTTGGCCAACTCCCGGTTGTAAGCCCGCTGCGTCTGAGTCAGCTTGCCACCGGGTGGCTTCTTGCAGGGAATGAAACTCTTGCGATGAAGCTTTGCAATTCCCTGGTATCCTTTATCAGCCAGCAACTCTAGCTTCTCATTGAGGTGTAATTTCGAGCGTTTGTACAAGCCAAAGTCGTTTTCATGACCCTTGCCATAGACCGTGTGTAGCACCTGCAATGTGGCCAAGTCGATGACCAACTGCACCATTAAGGTGTGCTTACGTTTCTTGCCACTGAAGTAGTGCTTCTGGTTTTTTTCGGACGCTCAATTGGTGACTCGCTCACATCCAAGGGCAATGACCTCTGAGGTGACCTCTGCCTCCTCTATGAGGCTCTTGTGTCCCGGCAACTTGCTGTAGCCGCAGGCCGCAAGCTCATTTTCTACTCGAGTGATGGTACGGCAGACCGTTGCTTCAGAGGTCTGCCAGCTCACGGCCAGATGAAAGAAGGTGCGATATTCTCGCCAGTATTCCAGGGTCATCAGCAGTTGGTCTTCCACACTGAAACCGGGCTGTCCCCCCCGCTGACCGACTTTAGGAAGTTGAGGGGCAATGGCTTTGGCCATCGCAGCAAAGGTGTCGGGGCTGTCCCCACAGTAGTGGCGAAAGTCGTTGGGCTTGAGTTGGCAGATCCGTTCGTACGTCATTGCAGCTGGAACTAAGGACTTTTATGAGTCTCTGCCGGGTCCTCCCAACGAGTCAAGATATTCGTGCAAGAGGTCTACTCTATCGTTGAAGTGTTAGGAGCTACGGCAGAGAATCTACCCTATAAATAAATATAGGCGATCGCACTGCCTTGGCGTTGAACTTCTCATAAGTAATCTAAAGTACCGTCCTAACTCAGAAGCAAAGTCAGTTAACGCTCCAGGTCACCAGTGTCAAAAGCCTTTAAATTCTAGATCAAACTCCCCAGTCCATCAGATGCAACCAGATTATGGGGAGGACAGAACTGAAGTGGAATTCGTACCAACCAACATTTTTATATGATTTGTTTCATTTTAGCTCTACGGCGATCTATCATGACAATTGCTCTTTTTTCCTCGCGCTTACCAGTAAAAAATTCGCTCAAAGCATTAGTAAGTGTTTTAGGAGAACCGCTGATTAATTCTAGGGAAAATGTGGTGCTTCCAGGCCAAAGATGTTGTGCGGGCAATATGGAACAACCTTTGCAAGTCATTCCCCTATCCATCCCCTGTGTATAATATCGATCTCGGGCTTTTTCATGCCATTCTATTCTTAAATCGTATATACCTGGTTTTATAGATATAGTTTTAGTGTTTTCTGAACCAGTCAAGGTAAGAACTTTTTCATTATTCAAGTAAACGATCCACGAGTAAATTTCAAGATCCCTAGATTTTCTTTTGATAGACAATTCTGTTCCCAGAAGATTTTTAATATCCTCTGATATAGCTTTTATCGATGAATCAAAAATATTTACTGATCGGCTATCAATAAAATAGGCTTGCCTACGAGCAAATTCCTCGACTTCTTTCGGTAGGTCTTCAGAAAGGGGCATCTTACTTCCTTCCATCACTACCGGAAGGAGGAATAAATTGTTTTCCAATGCTAATCGTATCTCTTCAAACACCCAATCATTTGAATGATACAAGCTCTCTATTTTCCAATCTTTGTTAATTAGGGTTACTACAATCATGCTTTGTTCTAATGATGTTCTTATTTTTGAGTCCCATTGTTGTCCGCCAGAGATGGAGCCAGCATCAAAAAATGTTGAATTTCTCCCAAAAACCTCCTCGAACTTAGAGACCAATAGAGCAGCCATCCAGTGCCCCATCTCTCCGCGACGATATGAAATGAATATCCAAGGGGCTTCAATATATTTCTGCATTTTCTACTTCCAAGACAAATTTTATATATCAAATAGCAGGAGAAAATGATAGCGCTATGTTTAGCAAGTTCATCTCTCCTTGATAGGATTTATCCGATCAAAAAATCAAATATTACTTGACAGCATGTTGAGTATATTACAGAAGAGTTTGACATCCAACTACTAGATAGATAGATAGATAGACGGTGTATACCTATTTACCTCTAAGAGATTATTTAGGCTAAAAATTGTCTGCCTAACGATCGAGTTGAGCCGCGAACGCCGCTTAGTCAGCGTCGTCGGGCTAACGGCGTTCGTCGGCTCCAATGAGGTGTTAGGTTGCAGCGAACTAGCTCTTTTAGAGTTCCCAAGCACTAACAATAAACTGCTATTCTTGTCTTCAAAGATATGTTTAATCCGCTGCGACTTAACTATTGATTAGATGGAAACAGTCTACCTAAGCATCCAATTTGGCAGTTTAGGTAGAAATCTGTCAGCCTAAACACCCAGATCAGGCTGATTAGGTGGAAATACGTCAGCCTAAACATACCAATTGGGGTGATTAGGTGGAAATGTTCAGTATAACCATCCGCGTTGTTCAGGATTCAGGTCGCCGACGCGATCGCACTTTCATGATTTCCAATTTGCAGTTGCGATCGCACTTCCCAAGCCAAACCAGCAAGCGCTACACGCCAAATTTGGCAGTTTGTGACGAAATTTGAATCTTAATCGGTGAGATTTAACGATTTCATCAGAATTTGCCGATCAACGAGAACAAGTCGGTTGGAGCCTGTTCATGTCTGCTCACGGTTAAACGGTCAAGCAAAGTGTTGTTCAAGCTACAGATGGCACTCGCCAGTCAGAGAACACTCTTAAAAGCTTGAGCAATATCTGCTATCTGCGATCGCAATTAAGTGGCTACTCACCAGACTGGAAAATGTGCGATCGCAATGCCAACGCTTCACAACTGTTAGGAACCGTGGACAGGAGATTCCCATGCCGCAAACGCTCTTCAAAATAGACCTGACCAAGCCAATGGATCAGCAGGAACTGCCCGGACATAACCGCTGGCATCCTGACATTCCAGCGGTGGTGTCGGTCAATCCGGGCGATGTTTTTCGGATTGAATGTAAAGACTGGACAGACGGCCAAATCAAAAACAACGATAGCCCCGACGACATTCGGGACGTGGATCTGACCGTGGTGCATGTGCTGAGCGGCCCCATCTGGGTCAATGGCGCAGAACCCGGCGACATTTTGGTGGTGGATCTGCTGGATATTGGCGCTCTACAAGGCGATGAATGGGGCTTTACGGGCATCTTTGCCAAAGAAAACGGCGGCGGATTTTTGACCGATCACTTTCCCGAAGCGGCCAAAGCGATTTGGGATTTTCAGGGCATTTACACTTCGTCGCGCCACATCCCCAATGTCAAGTTTGCAGGCATTATTCACCCTGGCCTGATTGGCTGTGCCCCTTCCCACGAGCTACTCAACACCTGGAACCAGCGGGAACGCGAATTGGTCAACTCTGCACCGGATCTGCGTACCTATGGTGCAGGGTTGGCAGGCGATATGCCCGTGTATGCGGCTCTACCCAATCCGCAAAACGCCATTCTGGGTACGCTGCCCAAATCTGATTATGATCGGGTTGCGGCGGAAGCTGCTCGCACCGTGCCGCCCCGCGAACACGGCGGCAACTGCGATATCAAGAACCTGTCCAAGGGCACCCGCATTTACTTTCCGGTTTATGTGGAAGGCGCAAAGCTGTCGATGGGCGATATTCACTTCTCCCAAGGCGACGGCGAAATCTCGTTCTGTGGCGCAATCGAGATGTCAGGCTACATTGACCTCCACGTTGACATTATCAAAGGCGGCGTCGAGAAATATAACCTGGTCAACCCCATCTTCAAACCTGGCCCGGTGGAGCCGCACTACTCTGAATACTTGGTGTTTGAAGGCATCTCCGTAGACGAGTACACGGGTAAGCAGTACTACATGGATGTGCATATCGCTTATCGTCGCGCCTGTCTGAATGCGATCGCATATTTGAAAAACTTCGGCTTCACGGGTGAGCAGGCTTACCTGATGCTGAGTTGTGCTCCAGTCGAAGGTCGCGTTAGCGGTATCGTTGATGTGCCTAACGCCTGCTGTACCCTAGCGATTCCTACAGCCATCTTCGATATGGATATCCTGCCTAAATAGCAATCTCTATAAGGGCAAAGCATTCTGGCAAACGTTCTGTATATACTCTCAAAAATTCTTTCAGAATGCTTTGCCCCTACGGCAATTTGCATTCAACCGACAGCCCTTTACAGCTCAAAACCCTTTACAGCCTTTACAACCCTAACTCCCCATGCCTCTCTACGAATTTAACTGTGTCACCTGCGGTGTGTTTGACCTGTGGCGCTCAATGGCTGAGTCAAGTCAGCCTGCGTTTTGTCCAACGTGCAATGAGCAGGGAAAACGGATTTACTCACCGCCTGCGGTGAATCTCTCGTCGAGCTTACCTGCAAAGTCGCGGAATTTAGAGCCGGAGATTGTGATGAAAAAACGCGATCGCGAACCTGAAAAGCCAAAATTCCAGGGGCAGAACTGCGGTCGCCCTTGGATGCTGAATCATTAGACTAAACATTACACTTACATTTTGGTCAGCACAAATACGCTGCCCTCGTTTCCCCGGCCAATGCGTAAGTCAGCATCAAGATAAGTAATATCTAGCCAGCCCTGCTGATTGTCGCTGTCAATTTTGAAATCGATGGCTTTCAGCGATTTTTGCTGTTCAATTTGCTGGATCAAATCGTTGGGTCGGCTGTAGTCCAATAAGCGCTGTAACCCCAAAACGGCTCGTTCAAATTTGACCTGTACCCGTCGCTCTGATGTCGGCTCAAACCGTGCCGCAACGCTAATGATGCCTTCTAGATAGGGAATACCAGAAACTTCGGCAATGTTGTAGATGCGGGCCGTGGCGGTTTGCACACACTGATAGATTTGCCCCAGGCGGCTAAAGGGAATCAGATCCAGGCGTAGCAGTTCTTGGCTGGTGGTGTAGAGCAGTCGCCAGTTACCGTCGAGAAGTTCCGTGGCCTCTAGCGGTCGCGGCGTCGGATTGCGATCTTCCAGTTGTGCGATCGCAGATAGAATAGCTTGCTTCTCAGCCTCAGAGGCCAACAACCCGCGATTCTTTCCCGCAATAATTTCGAGCAGTTCAGCCTTTCCCAACATCGTTTTTTGTTATTTGTCCTATATACACAGCGCTGTGCGTGTTGATTAAGTACGGTAGTGTGGAGCGCGTCACGCCCCACACTACCGTTTTTCTCCCTAACCAATTTGCAAACCGCTATAGGGAAAATAGTATGACGCTGTCGCTAAAGCTGTAACCTTTGGGTGGATTTCTTAATCCGTGTTCATTGACAGAGGGATAGACATAAGCTAGCTATTGGCGATGTAAACTTGATCAGGATCATTTTTAAATAGCGCTGTAAAGAGATAAAGCATTCCTCTGAACAGCCTTACTATCTAAAAACTGACAACCGTTCAATTACTTAAATCGACAATCCTCTGCTAGGTGCCAATTCCATGACCTATAACCCGTCTTTGCATGAATACCGACGCGACCAAGTTGCGCCTGTACTTCCTCCTTCAACCAGTCCGTCTGTTTTAGAGTGGCTAGAAAGCAGCGGACGCCTCATTGATCGGGATGTTAAAGAAACCGAATTAAAAGAAGAAGACGAGGAAGAGATCTCAGTACTTATGGGATCGGATAACTATGAAGATGATGACGATGATTTAGATGATCTAGATGATGAGGATTAATCTCATATCTAGCGTCGTGATATAGCTGAAGCCCTAAACCTAGCCGTGTGTCGCCGCAGTGCCATAGACCTGACTGGGTTTGGGGTTCAACTATATCAGCGCCAAATTGTGAAGAATTTTGATCATTCATTCATTTGGGATGCTTTCCGCTATCATTCCAGGCAATCTGAAATCTCTAAAGCTTTAAGTTACGGTTTATAACTTAAACCCGAACTGATATCAGACAATTGATTAGTTTTGGCTATCAGTTTGGACTGTTGCGGAAATTTGCTTTATTGTTTCGAGTGAGCATAAGTATCCAGATTTGCTGGAATACCAAATGAAATCTGTAAAGTTCGTGGTGTGAGTAGTGTGGTTTCGTTGTGGACGCTAAGTTTTTCTCCGATAAATCATTGGCGCTATCTGGGGTTCGTCTCCTCTGGCTGTTAGGGTTTGGCCTGAGCGCTGCGGCTCTGGGTCTAGACTGGATACTAGGCCACAGCCTGACGCTCAGCAGCTCGCTCAGTCTGCCGTTTTGGTTGGCTGCACTGGCTAGCGGTGGCATAGGCTGTGGCGTAGTGCCGCTGCTCAAGGCATGGAAAACGGGTCAGTTTATCCGTGAGGAAGGGCCAAAAGCTCACTTAAAGAAGGCTGGCACCCCCACAATGGGCGGCATCTTCTTTGTCCCAGTGGCCGTTGCGATCGCGCTTTTAGTCACGGGTTTCTCAACTAACGTCTTAGTCGTCTCGGCCTTAACCTTGGCCTACGGCGCGATTGGCTGGATTGATGACTGGCAGGTTCTTCAGCGACGCTCCAATAAAGGGATTTCTCCCCGCATGAAGCTAGCCCTACAGATCGGAACTGCGATCGCATTTTGCATGTGGCTGGCGGGTCAATTAGGGAGTAACTTAACGACCGTCGCCTTACCGCTCGGGTTGGTTCTACCGCTTGGCTTACTCTTCTGGCCCCTCGCTGGATTCGTCATCGTAGCGGAGAGCAACGCCACGAACCTGACTGACGGATTAGACGGTTTAGCCGCAGGTTCTGTCGCCATTTCGCTACTCGGCTTGGGCGCTTTAGTGGCACCGACTCACCCCGAATTAATGACATTTGCCGCCTGCTTGAGCGGTGGCTGCTTAGGTTTTCTGATCCACAACCGCAATCCGGCTCAGGTCTTCATGGGCGATACCGGATCGCTGAGCCTCGGAGCTGCACTAGCCGGAATTGGCATTCTCAGCGGCAATCTGTTTGGCCTATTCATCCTCAGCCTGATCTTCTTTGGTGAAAGCCTATCTGTAATCGCTCAGGTCGCCTACTACAAGGCTACAAAAGATGCCAATGGCGTTGGCAAGCGTCTATTCAAAATGGCTCCGTTTCATCATCACCTAGAGCTAACGGGCTGGTCTGAGCTACAGGTCGTCGCCGCATTTTACGTCGTCAGCGCGCTGCTGGTTATTCTTGCGTTAACAATCTAGAGCCAGCTGTTCACTGCACCACTACTCTTACTTTCAAACAAAGGAGCAAATTCCAGTTCGAATTTGCTCCTTTGTTTTTTGCTTAGGAACACAGATTTAATATGAAGTCCGATTCAAAACCCATGATTTATTTTTGAGAAACGCTTGCTCCGCAAGCGTTTCTCAAAAATAAACTGGACTCTTATACGCGAACCTGGTATGACAAGTTGAAATTTTTGGGGTAGGTACACGGCAATGCCGTGCCCCCACGGATGGAACGATTCACAGACTATTTAATCCATAATCCTGGCGACAATTCAATACTCCAATCTGAGCCATGCTCCCCCTCTCCCCTGCCCCCGCGCTCCCAAACCTGTCCCACGCTCACAGAACTTCTACCCTCATGAAACCGTATCAAGCGTAAACACCTCAATCTGCTGTTCTCGACCCCGAATGGGCAGCTCTCCTAAAGGCATCAGCGGCCAGTTATTCAGTCTGCGTTGGGTTGACTGGCTAATCAGTAGAGGATGGCCAACCTGCTTAGTCAGCGCTTCTAGCCGAGCGGCCACATTTACTGTATCCCCAATTACCGTAAACTCCAGGTGTCCATTCATGCCCAGGCAACCTGCGACAACAGAGCCAGAATGAATTCCGATGCCAATCGGTAAGGGACTCCAGTACTTGACCTCTCTGAGAATAATTTGGGCAGCCCGGAGTGCCTGTTCAGCGTGATTTTCTAGGGTTCTAGGTGCGCCAAACACGGCCAGCATCCCGTCTCCCATAAATTTATCAACCCATCCACCCTGCTGTTCCACAACTTCAGACAGGAATCCCTGTAGCTGATTGAGGCTGTCCAGCACGGCTAGAGGCTCCATGTTTTCAGAATAGCGAGTAAAACCTCGCAAATCGGTCACCATAATCGTTACGTCGCACTGTCTAGGCTGTTCCAGCAGTTGAATTGGGCTTTCAAAGGCGGCTTCCACAACAGTTTCAGGCAAAAACTGCTGCATGAGCATCCGACCCGCAGCATTTTTTCCCTGGCGGCGGACGATGCCCGCTGTTAACATCCCCATCATGCCTGTGCCCAAAAGGGTGAAGAGAACAAACAGGCTAATCGCTAAATCGATTTGGAATAAAGCTGCTGCGTAGGCGAAATTGGCCAGTGCCAGAACAGTGGTCAGGATAGAGGCCCGACGGCGAATTCGCATGCCCCCAGACACGGCCAGCAGACAGCAGAAAGTGGCGATGTTGATGATGATATCGGGTTGAATCTCGCCCAGTGTTCGCCAGATGTTGGTGATAAAGAAGCTGAGTAGGAGAGCATCAAACAGGGGGATGCCCGTTTGTAGCCAGGCCAACCACTTCCAGGCAGCAGACTGCCGCAAGATGACGAGGATTCCGGCTGAAATTAAACAAGCGCTCAGGGAAATCAGTACGATCGTAGGTGAGATAACTTCTTCTCCAAAGACTGCTTGAGGAAATAGGAATACGACCACATCCAAAAGGCTGGAAATGATCAGCACGACCAATCTGATATAAGCCAACTTGCGCTCATTATTGAGTGATTCTTGGGCAATGACTTGATTGATCGTTGTTTTAATCGAACGATCCACTGTTGATTGACGAGTATGGGGGGCAGTAAAGAGTCTCGGCTCGTTCATATCTGCATTTTGATGGGCTTTAATGGTTGATGTGCCGCGCTTCGTGCAGCACATCAACCATCAAGATTAATTTGGCCGAACATTAGGTTTGAGAAGACGGGTGGAGTGCGGCTTCTCAAACCTAACTTCCTGGTTCTGAGTGCGGAGCGCTGTACATCAATATTCACGTTTTGCAGGCAGCAGCCGGAATTTCTAAAACGGTGCAGCGTCTCTAGAATTAACCTGAATTTCACCTTAGAACTGACTCAGTTTTCTCAGTTAAGCCTTAAGTGTAGCCCTTTCAAGGTGTTATTTTTTGGAACGGGCAATAATCTGAAATCCCAGTT
>CBKWJC010000074.1:0-34391 GCA_966674685.1 uncultured bacterium | reverse complement strand
CCTCACGCCTCACGCCTCACGCCTCACGCCTCACGCCTCACGCCTCACGCCTCACGCCTCACTCCTCACCTCTTCCCTGCTTGTAATCCCCTCCCCCAACCCGCTACGCTAAATGCGTGGATTTTTAGATGTGAAAGATCGATATGGCTGGGTCAACGATTGGCGTCGCAATAATTGGAACTGGATTTGGGCAAAAGATTCATCTACCGGGGTTTCAGGCTCATCACCGGACTCAGGTTGTCGCCGTTTGCAATCACGACTTAGCTAAAGCCAAGGACATTGCCCAAGCGCATGATATTCCCCACGCCTGTCAAACGGTTGAAGAAGTCGTGGCGCTGCCAGATGTGGACGCTGTGAGCATCACTACGCCGCCGTTTTTGCACTATCCACAGGCGAAAACCGTTCTGGAAGCGGGCAAGCATGTGCTACTGGAAAAACCGACGACGCTGAATGTGACTGAAGCATTGGAGCTGTATCGGTTGGCTCAGAGCAAAGGTGCGATCGCAGGTTTGGATTTTGAGTTTCGGTTTGTGCCGTCGTGGCAACGGCTGCATGAACTGCTGCGAGACAATTATGTGGGAACAAAGCGGTTTATCAGTATTGATTGGTTGGTGCCTGGTCGCGCTGACCCGAATCGTAGCTGGAACTGGTATGCCCAGAAGGAGAAAGGCGGCGGCGCACTGGGCGCGGTCGGCTCGCACATTTTTGACTATGTAGACTGGCTGTTTGGTCGCGTTGATCGGCTGTCGGCGCGGCTGAAAACGACAATTCCTCAGCGTCCCGATCCGGAGACGGGCGAGTGGAGAGCAGCGGATTCGGATGATGTCTGCTCGATTCAGATGGATCTGACTGACGGAACGCTATGTCAGATTAATCTCAGCTCTGCTACCTATGCGGCGCGGGGACACTGGGTAGAAGTCTATGGCGATCGCGGCACGCTGGTGCTCGGTAGCGATAATTTAAGTGACTATGTCCACGGCTTCAAGCTCTATGGCGCACCAGCAGGTGAGGAACTGAAGGAACTTGAAATCCCGGAGCGGCTGCACTTCCCAAAAACCTACAGCGATGGTCGGCTTGCACCGTTCATTCGCGTCGTGAATCACTGGGTCGAGTGCATCGATGCAGGCACCATGACCGCACCATCGCTGCGAGAAGGCGTTTACTCGCAATTACTGATGGATTTAACCCATCGCTCAAATGAAACAAATGCCTGGATTGAGGTGCCACCCTTCGAGCAATTGATCGGCAGTTAAGTAAAGCTTTATGAAGTACGACTTTTGGAATGACTTCATCATTGAAGGGACAGAAGATTATGTTGGGCTATGGCAAATCATTAGCAGGTTGAAAGAAAAGTTTCCGCAAGCAAATTCTGCAGAAATTCGTTCAATGACTGTTGAAGCCATTCGAGAGGTTCTTGAGACGGGCTTCATGCATCTTGGCATGTTTGAATTCAAGGCAGAAAAGATCCCAGAAGCGAAATCTCACACCTACTCAAGCAGCGACGGTAATCCTCGTGAGGCTATTCAGCAACTTTGGGAACTGCAGAGCGGCAAGAACTTGGAATACCAAGCTTGGAATCTCGATATCGACAGCAGCATTCAGCGAGTTGAAACAGAATGGCATGAACTTGGCAGAGAGCCAAATATTGGCGAAATTGCTTGGTTGAAAACCTCAAAAAAGGGTGAGCAAGAGGCGGAACGTATCCTGGAAGCAAGAAAAGCTGGCACAGATTAACTAACGCGTTTAACTATTCAAGCTACCTTCTGCATCAACCCCTCTAGTTGGAAGAGGCTAGCCAATCATATTGATGAGCGAGGCAGTCCGCTACTTCCTGAGGCGTAGTTTGCGGAAAGTCTTGATAAAAGCGGCTGACGCTGAAAAATGGGTCGGGCATGGCCAGAATGATACTGCGATCGCACCATTCGTCTAGCATGGGCAAGATCTGCGGCGGAGCGACGGGTGCGCCGACCCAAACCTGGGCTGGATGCTGGGCACAGATTGCTTTAATCGCAGCGGCAATCGTCATCCCTGTGGCGATGCCGTCATCAATAATGATGGCAATTTTTCCCGTTGGGCTGACCTGGGGCCGCAGGTTTGTAAACGTATCTTCCTGCGCTTGAGCCGTTGCTTGAGCTGCCAACAGTGCAGTTTGCCAAGCCGGAGACTCGGTATCCAAACCAGAGCGACGAGCCGGATAAACGATTTGTCCGCTTGTGGTGACGGCTCCGATCGCAAGTTCTGGCGCATTCGGTTCAGTAATCTTTTTGGCAACCACAATATCTAGCGGACAGGCTAAGCGCTGCGCCACCTGTTCCGCAATGGGGACGCCGCCTTTAGGTAAGCCATAGACAATGGGAGCAGTCCAAACTGCCCGCGCGATCGCAGCTTCTCGTTCAGCCCAAATCGCTGCTGCCAAACGCATTCCGGCATCGACGCGATTTTTAAATAATAGTTGGGACATCAGGTTCCCCCTCGCTTACCGCATTGGGATTACCTTCATCATGCCAAGTTTTTGCCCCATTTTCCTCTCGCAGGAGGCGGAAGCAAACTAAACTAAAGGTTTTACAATAATGGCGACTTGGTTGCGAAATTGCGATCGCAGCATTTAAGTAGGTTGGCATCAATAAACGCATCTAAAAAACCGGGGGAGCACCCCGGAGGGGTGCTCCCCCGGTTTTTTAGACATGCATTTATTGATATGCAGTTACTTATCCCTGTCCGTACTGACCGTCATATCATCAGACTCATGGCTGACGAACAAATTAATCTATTTGGCGCTTCAGAAACCGCCGCATCCCCTACCGATATTGACCCAGATCAAATTCCAACCAGCGCCAGCGTCCCCATCCCAGCGGGCACCTACGACGACCTAGAGCAGATTGTCGTTCACTGCAACATGTGCCATCGCTGTGATTTGGGCGCAACCCGCACCCATGCCGTGGTCGGTCGCGGTAGTCCCAGTGCGCCGATCATGATCGTCGGCGAAGGGCCAGGCCAAAACGAGGACGAAACCGGACAACCCTTTGTCGGACGGGCAGGGCAGCTACTGGAAAAAATTCTGGCCGCAGTGCAGCTAGACAGCTCCAAAGACGTATACATTTGCAACATCGTTAAGTGCCGCCCCCCTGGCAACCGCACCCCCACGGCTGACGAATCCGCCGCCTGTCTGCCCTATTTGATGGAGCAGATTCGCATGGTCGATCCCAAAATCATTCTGCTGACGGGCGCAACCGCCGCCAAAGGTTTAATCGGTGAGAAGCGCGGCATTACTAAAATTCGTGGTCAGTGGATTGAATGGGAGGGACGGCTCTGTATGCCAATTTTCCACCCCGCTTACCTGCTGCGGAACCCGTCTCGTGAAAAAGGCAAGCCTAAATGGTTGATGTGGCAGGACATCCAGGCCGTTCGCGCCAAGCTAGATGAGATTCGCGGCACCTCGTTGACGTAGCCCTGGGAGACAAATCCAGAGACTAATGATAATCTCTGAGGGAAAACGTAATCGTTGCAACAAAATGCCCCTAGCAGACAGTGTTAGAAACGGGTGTGCTAGTGAGCATGAAAAAATACGATAATTCAGGAGCTTCAAGGGCCATATGAAAAAAATCGAAGCTATTATTCGTCCGTTTAAGCTAGACGAGGTCAAAATCGCCCTCGTCAATGCTGGCATTGTGGGTATGACAGTGTCTGAGGTGCGTGGTTTTGGTCGCCAGAAAGGTCAAACCGAACGATATCGCGGTTCTGAATATACCGTTGAGTTTTTGCAGAAACTCAAAGTTGAAATTGTAGTCGAAGAAGACCAAGTCGATATGGTCGTCGATAAGGTGATTGCAGCCGCTCGCACAGGCGAAATTGGAGACGGCAAGATCTTCATCAGTCCCGTGGATGAGATTGTGCGGATTCGGACAGGTGAAAAGAACTTGGAAGCGATCTAATCCGCTGCTACTAAATCTAAGTGTCGTTTTCACAAAAGTGCAGCGATATTGACCTTTCGAAAACGATCAAAACGTCTCCAAGCAGATTGCCAAGCAGATTCGGTTTTGGCACTAACTGTAAGATTTGAGTATAAAAAGAGTCTAAAAAAGGCTGAACAAGAGTGTTCAGTCTTTTTTGTTATTGCACCCACCCTCTAGAGTCGGCTTGGTTCTCACTGTATGGGCATGGCTACATCAAAGCGCTAGCGTAACCCAGCAAACCTGTCGCTGGCGTTGGATTTCACGGTGCTCAACCCAACCCACGGAGAGACCACCCGTGACTCTCTCGACTCCCTTTAAACCTTCATATCTCAAGACCCTCTACAGCCCTTTACAACCTCAAAACCCTCTACAGCCCTTACTCCTCACTCCTCCCCCAAAATTCTGGGATAAGCTCTAATTAGACTAATTAGATCAATCGTCCGAGTGAGTTACGAGACCATCATGAGTTCTTTTTGGCAGCGTGCCTTTCGATTACCCCAGACTTATTTGCTCCTCACTGGGGCTGGCTTGGGCTATCTAGCTTTACTGGTCTGGGTTGGCACTCGGCCATTAGTGATTTTGATCGGAGGTGCGATCGCACTTGGTATGATTGGCCTCTGGTTTCAGCGGCTGCGACCTCAGAATTTCTCCAATGAAGCCAACGTGCTGGACGGGGATGTTTTCTTTGCCCGACTCAAGGCACTCGAAACTAAAACTTCTCCCAACCAAACCAAACGCCGCGAATGGCTCGACTCCTACCGCTGGACACAAGCCTGCCATCAGTACGCTACAGGCATTGCTCAGCGTAGCCCCACCTTGTCGTCCGATCTGGTTGAGACTCTGTATACGGTCTTGGGCCTCTTTGATCAGGTCGTAGAATCGCTCAACGCCCTCGAACAGGTCAAAACCGACGAGTACCGCCAGATCACCACGCAGCATCTACACGCCAGTTGCGATCGCTTACACGAAACCCACAACCAGCTCCAGCAATTGCAAGATCAAATTCTGATCTCCGGCCTCTCCCGCGACGCCATTGGTCAAGATTCCGATTTACCCATGCGCCTGCGAGTGGTGATTGATGCGAATAAGACTGCGTTACAGCCGCCGTCTAGAGAGTGAGGAGTGAGGAGTGATATCAAGTCTGGTTGAAAACCTGCAGTTTATTTTTTGTACAACGTTTGCGGAGCAAACGTTGTACAAAAAATAAACTGGGTTCTTATACACAGACTTGATATGAGGAGTGTATAAAGGCTGTAGAGGAAAGGCTGTAGAGGGCAGGGGGGCGAGGGAGCAAGAGGGAATAGAGAAATTGCTTGAAACTTCAAGATTAAGGCTAGCCCTCCTGCCCCTTACGCTCCCCCTCGCCCCCTCGCCTTACTCCTCTCGCCTCACCTCTACTGCATCTTCCTCCCCTCAAAGAAATCCTCAAAAAATCCCCCATACGCCTCCATGCCGTGCTCACTAATGTCTAATCCGCGCACTTCCTCAATGGTGGACAGTCGGATGCCGATAGTAGCTTTTAGCGCTAGCCAGACGATTAGACTCGTAACGGCAGTGAAGCCGAAAACTGCGATCGCACCTACTAACTGAGCGAACAACTGCTGCAATCCACCGCCGAGGAACAGACCCGCGAGGGGGCCATCGCTATACCAGGAGTAGATACCGGGGCCAACGCTGAATAGACCAACGGCTAGCGTGCCCCAAATGCCGCAGATTAGGTGAACGGAGATGGCTCCCACCGGATCGTCTACCTTAAGCTGATCAATGGTTGTCACGGAAAAAACGACGATGATGCCTGCAATCAGGCCAATTACGGCTGCGCTGCCGATCGCGACGAAAGCGCAGGAAGCAGTAATGCCGACCAGCCCAGCCAGGACGCCGTTGATAATCATGGTCAGGTCGGGTTTGCCTAGGTAAATCCAAGAGGTAAGGGTTGCGCTTAATCCACCTGTGGCAGCAGCCATATTGGTAGTCAAAATAATGTGGCTAATCGCTTCGGGGTCGGCGGACATGGTGGAGCCTGGGTTAAAGCCGAACCAGCCCAGCCAGAGGATGAGACAGCCGAGAGTCGAAATCGCCAGATTATGCCCCGGCATGGCAATGCTGTTTTGTCCCTGATAGCGACCGTAGCGGGCACCCAGCAAGACTGCTCCGACCAGTCCGGCACAGCCACCGACGGAATGGACAACCGTCGCCCCCGCAAAGTCTGAAAAGCCCAATTCCGACAGCCAGCCGCCGCCCCAAACCCAGTGTCCGGTGATCGGGTACGAGATGCCCACCAGAATCAAGCTGAAGATGACAAAGCTGATGAATTTGATTCGCTCGGCCACGGCTCCGGAAACAATGGTGGCGGCTGTTCCAGCGAAGGCGAGCTGAAAGAAAAACTTAGCATTGAGCGGAATATTAACCCAGTCTAATGCGGTGAATACGCCTTCATAATCAACTCCTGTAGCAGGACTGTTGTCGAGTCCGTTGAGGAAAAAGCCATTGGCTCCAAAGAAGGGCGTGCCGTTGCCAAACATGATGGCGAAACCGACTGACCAGTAGGCAATGGTGGACAGGGCAAACACAATCAGGTTTTTGGCCAGCAGATTCACGGCGTTTTTACTGCGACAGAACCCTGTCTCCAACATGCAGAAGCCCGCATTCATAAAGAAGACCAGAATGCCCGCGAATAGGACCCACAGAGTATCCACGACAACGCGCCAGCTTTCGACCTCGGCAATACTATCTGGCTCTAAATTGGTGGTTTGAGCGATGACGCTGGAGCTGCAAACCAGCAGGATGCCAACCGTAAATAGCAGCAAAAGGATTGAAGTAGAGGGTAAACAATGGCATCGCCAGGTCGCTGAGAGTTTACGTTCAGACTGATTAGAAGCGATGTGATGAGGGTGGATACGATGGAAACGAGAATTGCGATCGCGAGTTGTCATGTGTAGTCGATAAACGTCAAAACAGCATCATGTAGATTCCCTAGATTATTTCTCACCGGGGGGATCGAAACTGCACTGCACGCGACTGATCGACATGCAACTTATTAAAGTTTTTGAGAACCGCCTGATTGTGCGACTGGGCGATATGAAACATTACTTATATAATGTGAACTCAAAGTAATGATTTACATAAATTAATGTCAAATCTCATCCCATGTCAGCTAAGAAATGCTGCTGATTATGTCCAACAGGGGATTTGGATGTCCAGACTGATCCCCGAAAATATGAACAGAAACATAAATAATAAATTAAGCGTTCAATTCGGAACTGTCAGCTACGACGGAAACCGCCTGTAATCTGCCATAACCTGAACTCAATCCGGGTTATGTCCACCAAATTAATATCCACTCAAATCACCCATTCAAACCCCATCCAAGACCCAGTAGATGACGAATACGGTTCTCCCTACTGCCGGTTCTAGGGGAATCTTAGTAAATTAGTTTTAGACAGTTACAAATAGTTACAAGCGCTTAAGAACATATAAGGCGTGCTTGGCCTCTTGCCAACAGCCTGTAGCAACATCGGCTGAGGATATCTAACGAATGTTTGAATACTTCACAGACAAAGCAATAGCAGTCGTCATGAAGGCACAGGAGGAGGCTCGGCGACTTGGTCACAATTTTGTTGGAACAGAGCAAGTTTTACTCGGTTTAATCAGCGTCTCAAATGGGATTGCATCTCAAGTACTAGATCGGCTGGGGGTTCGCTTAGAAGCGGCCAGGGTCGAAGTTGAGAGCATCATTGGTCGCGGTGCGGGGCGAGTTCCCTCCGAAATTCCCTTCACTCCCAAGGCCAAGCGGATTTTTGAGCAGGCTGTTGAGGAATCGCGTCGGCTCGATCATCGCTACATTGGGCCTGAGCATTTGCTCTTAGGACTGACCCGCGATCCGGAAACAGTAGCCGCTCGGGTGATGCAGAATCTTGGCGTAGAGCTAGCAGAAGTGCGACGCCAAGTCATTCAAGCCATCGGTGAAGAACCCGCAACCGCTGCTGTGGGTAGCCGAGCGGAACAGCGCAATCCATTTGGACGGAGTCAGCGCTCTAGCAAAGTTTTGGCTGAGTTTGGAGTCGATCTCACTGAAAAGGCCGCTCAAGGTAGATTAGATCCAGTCGTGGGTCGCCAAAAAGAAATTGAGCGCGTTATTCAGATCCTAGGGCGACGCACTAAGAATAATCCCATCCTGATTGGTGAACCTGGCGTTGGTAAAACTGCGATCGCAGAGGGGTTAGCCCAGCGAATTGCCAACCAGGATGTTCCTGAAACCATGCAGGACAAGCAGGTAATCCAGCTCGATATGGGTCTCCTGGTCGCGGGTACCCGCTTCCGAGGCGACTTTGAGGAGCGTTTAACCAAAGTTCTGAGCGAGGTGCGCGAATCTGGCAACATCATTCTGGTGATTGACGAGATCCACACTCTGGTTGGAGCAGGCTCCCTAGACGGTGGTTTAGACGCGTCAAACATGCTGAAGCCCGCTTTGGCTCGGGGTGAGCTCCAGTGCATTGGTGCCACGACGCTAGACGAGTATCGTCAGCACTTTGAGCGCGACGCAGCTCTAGAGCGGCGCTTCCAGCCTGTGAAAGTGGGCGAGCCAACCGCAAAAGAAACGCTGGAGATTCTCTATGGTCTCCGAGGCCGCTACGAGCAGCACCACCGCCTCACAATTTCCGACGAGGCTCTGGATGCCGCCGTTAAGCTGGCTAATCGCTATATCACCGATCGCTATCTGCCGGATAAGGCGATCGACCTGATTGATGAAGCGGGTTCACGCGTCCGCCTGCGGCATGCGAAGAAATCGGTTAAGGGCGAACTGCGGCGCGATTTGCGTCAGGTTGCCAAGGACATCAATGCAGCCGTACAGGTGCAGGATTTCGAGAAAGCCAGCGAATTGCGCGATCGCGAAATTGATCTGCAACAGCAAATCCAGGCTGAGTCGCAAGCTGTAGAAGCTCCACCCCAAATTATGCCAGTGGTGGACCAAGAAGACATCGCTCACATCGTTGCTTCTTGGACAGGCGTACCCGTTACGCGGCTGACAGAATCGGAATCAGCCATGCTGCTGCATTTAGAGGACACGCTGCATGAGCGTCTAATCGGTCAGCATGAAGCTGTCTCCGCCGTGGCTCGATCCATTCGCCGCGCTCGCACAGGTCTAGGTAATCCAGAGCGGCCCATCGCCAGCTTTATCTTCTCTGGCCCCACAGGCGTGGGTAAGACGGAGCTAACCAAAGCAGTGGCCGCCGCTGTCTTTGGCTCAGAGGACGCAATGATTCGGCTCGACATGTCTGAATTCATGGAGCGCCATACGGTGTCCAAGCTGATTGGTTCGCCACCGGGATTTGTCGGCTACGACGAAGGGGGGCAGCTCACAGAAGCCGTCCGTCGTCGGCCATACACGGTATTGCTGCTGGACGAAATCGAGAAAGCGCACCCAGACGTGTTCAATACACTGCTGCAACTGCTCGATGACGGTCGCTTAACGGATGCTAAGGGGCGCGTGGTCAGCTTCAAAAACACGATTGTGATCATGACCTCCAACATCGGCTCCCGCGTTATCGAGAAGGGTGGCGGCGGCATTGGCTTCGACTTTACTGATTTGGATGCATCCGAAACCCAGTACCGTCGTATCCAAGAGAAGGTGAATGACGAGCTGAAGCAGTACTTCCGGCCCGAGTTCCTCAATCGACTGGATGAGATTATTGTCTTCCGTCAGTTGACCAAGCCAGAGGTGACGCAGATTGCCGATCTGCTGCTGGATCAAGTGATGAACAACATCACCGATCGCAACATCACGCTGGAAGTCACCGATGCCATGAAGGAGCGGATCATTTCCGAAGGTTACGATCCAAGCTACGGTGCTCGTCCACTCCGTCGTGCGATCGCACGTCTCATCGAAGACAATCTAGCAGAAGCCTTGCTCGAAGGTCGCGTCCATGACGGTGATACAGCCATTGTCGATCTCGATGAAGATGGCAAAGTGATAGTCCAGTCAGCCAAAGAGCCAGCCTTGATTGGTGCCCGCCAGCACTAAAGCTGCACTTGCTTACATGTAGATTGGGCTAACCTAACAAACCAAACAGCCCCTGTTCATCTACGAACAGGGGCTGTTTGGCACATGCATACCTTTCAGGCAAAAACCTAACCCACCGCCCTTTCTCCCCCTCCCCCTCCCCCTTTCCTCTATAGCCCTTCAATCGGTGCGTTTCGCTTCACTCAATACACCCTACAAAACCTCTCTCGACTCCCTTGACGCCCCTTTATCCTCGACCTTTTACAGCCTTTCACAACCTCTCCAGCATCAAGCTGCCAAAAATGAGAAGAACAGCCAAGCTGATATAGTTAATTGGATTTTTGTAAACTTACTTAAAATTTAAGCCCCGATACCGGATAAAATACTAACCGACTATATAAGTGTTTTCTGGCTAGTTTGCCTGCTTTGCTTGGGAGGATTAATGGAATTTCTATCAGGTATCACCGGAGCTCTATCAAGTATTAATTTTGAGCTGATTGCTCAATTGACGATGTTGGCGCTTGTTGTGGTTGCTGGCCCAGTGGTCATTTTTTTGTTGGCTGCACGAGGCGGCGATCTCTAAACCAGATCAGCCAATTCAAATTCAAACCGGGAGATGGGGAAATCCTCGTCTCCCTTTTTAGTGGCGTTAGTTGATGGTTGATAGCGATAATCATACTGGCACGGACGTTCGTGCCCTAACAGATCTGACTACAGCTATATCATTTGTGAGCTAAACCAACGGCTTCTGAAATGTGAGACAACCCCTGCGCTTGTAAATGGGCGAGTAATCCTCGGTTGATGCGGCGCAACGCTCCTGGTCCTTCGTAAATCCAGCCCGTATAGAGCTGCACCAGTGTGGCACCTGCCGTAATTTTTTCCCAAGCGTCATCAGCCGTGAATATACCGCCCACGCCAATGATGGGAAATTGCCCCTGGGTGTGCTGCCAGATGAAGCGAATTATGTCCGTTGCGCGATCGCGCAGTGGCGCACCGCTAATTCCCCCCGCTTCTTCAGTAATTGGATGGCCTGTTTCTTTGAGAATTTGAGTCTTCAATTTCTCTTTTTGAATTGTGGTATTGGTGGCAATCACGCCTGTTAAACCGCAATCGCGGGCTAAATCAACGACTGCGGCAATATCGTCCCAAGTAAGGTCGGGCGCAATTTTAACGAACAGCGGCTTCTGCGTGGTGTTTTCCTGCTGAAGCGTAGTCAAAATTGGCTGAAGCTGTTCAATTGCCTGGAGCGATCGCAGTCCCGGTGTATTGGGTGATGACACGTTGACGACGAAGTAGTCCCCTAGGTCTTTCAGTAGCCGAAAGCTGGCGAGATAGTCCTCCACAGCCGCCTCTAGGGGAGTTACTTTAGACTTGCCCAAATTAATGCCAATCGGGATCTGCCGCTGATAATGCTGCCACTGTTGCGCCAGGCGGTCTGCGAGATCAGCCGCTCCTCGATTATTGAACCCCATCCGGTTCAGTACAGCCTGATCGGCCATCAGGCGAAACAGGCGCGGTTGAGGATTGCCGGGTTGGGCATGGTACGTAACGGTGCCCAACTCCGCAAAGCCAAAGCCAAAATTAGCCCATAGGGGTGCAGCCACACCGTCCTTATCAAATCCTGCTGCTAAGCCTACTGGGTTAGGAAAGGTCAGTCCCCAGTGTTTTTGCTGGAGTCGTTTGTCTTGGCACACATAAGACTGCTGCAATCTGGTCAGAATTCCGGTTGCGATCGCAGCCCTACTCTGACTTTCTGCAACGCTGGCCTGAGTCAGCCAGTGCAAACTCTGCATCGTTTTCTGGTGTAACCACTCTGGATCGGTTTTGAGCCAGGAGAATAAGATGGAGGGAACCAACAGCCGATAGAGGTCAACGTTTACCAAAATTCCGTTCCACGTTGATAGACATTTGATTGAATATTTGTAGCCATAGTCATGTTGGTTAGAACGTTTTGGTAGTGCTGCAAAGCCGTGCCACCAAAACGCTTATGTCCTAACCGAGTTGACTACAGTTATCATATTGAATCTGCAAAAGTCCAGTCGTGCAAATCTTCACTATCTTCCCACAACCAGACATGCTGCCGATACAATAAGGCTCAGAAAGACTCAGAAAAGCCCAGAAAAGCTCAGAGCAAATTAACGCCCTTAGTCATGTGCATTTCATGTTGCTCCAGTGAAATATCCAGAACAGAGTCCTTGCATCTCTGACATCGTTCCACCGTTCTACCCTTAATCGGTGAGACTGTCCGTTGTGCACATCTTTCACCAGCAACCTGACCTTAATCTAGGTTATTTTGTGACAGGCTTCTACAAACGATTTACCGATCATCTGCGATCGCGCTTGAACCGGGAGAAACTCCTAACACTCAATTTTGGCAAGGTTTTAGGTTTTGTCCGGCGCAACTGCGATCGCTATATGAGGTTAGTTTAATTTTTTGATTGAATTTCTGGGGATTTGCATCTACAGGTCGCAAGTTGATTTACGGTTAAGTTCCATCTAGTCTGAATTTACTGATTCGCAATCGCATGTCCCTGCCGAACGATTCAACGGCTTACGAGCAGCAGCTTGTAGCATTAGGGCGCGTCCTCCAAACTCTGCGTGAGGAGGAGGATGTTGCGGTGCTTGTTGAGACCGCCATCCGCTACATGCGCGAGGGGTTTGACTATGCGCTGGTTTGGGTTGGGCTGTATGACCGAATGTCCCATCGGATTATTGGGCAGGGCGGCTTTACACCGGAGGGAGAATCCAATTTTCTACGCCAGCGCTTTGCCTTGAACCCCGGTGACATTCTAGAACAGGTGGTGATTCAGCAGCGACCATTAGGCATTCCTGATTTGCGGGAGGAATCGCGGGCAGGGGAATGGCGCAAGGCCGCTCAGGCTTACCAAATTCAGGGGACGATGATCTTCCCGATTCGGCATCGCGATCGCTGTTTTGGTTTGGCGCTACTCGGGTCGCGATTTTGGGGAGTTTCACCGCATTCCGGCGAAAAAGCTCGTCTATCCGTTCTGCTTGGTTCACTAGCAGAAGCACTCTATCAATCTGAAATTGAGCAGCAGCGGCGGCACTCTAAGCGCCCCGACCAGCCACTGTTTACGCTCTTAAACAAGTTGCGGAACCTAAGCCACTTAGATGATCGCCTGGAAGCGATTGTGGCGGAAACCCATCGGTTTGTGCAGCCCGATCGCACCAATATCTACTGGTTTGCCCGTGAGCAGCGCTATTTTTGGCGGCGAGTCGGTTCCTATGTGCCGAATAAATCCCTGGCATCGCCACGCGAACCTCTACCCGAACTGCATGTTCCAGTACAGGAAATTACGACGTTTTATAAAGCATTGGCTGCCGATCAACTGGTGGCGATTGGCGAAGCCCAAAGTTCGCTCAAAGCCGATACAACAACGCGATTGATGCAGCAGATTCAGGCGCGATCGCTAATTGCAGCTCCGATTTTGTTTCAAGATGAGCTATTGGGTTTTCTGGCAGTTGAAGGAAAAGAAGCTCGCATCTGGACAGAAGAAGAAAAGCAGTATGTTCAAGGTGTAGCTCAGCTTGTTGCTCTGGCCGCTCCGCTGTCGGAAATGGAGGAAACCATTGATCAAATCAAGCTGGATCAGGGATTGACGGCAGAAATTTCGCGAGCCATCTGTAGCGACAACGATTGGAAGGTGGCGCTTAACACCTGCGCTGAGCAACTGTGTCGCCGACTGAAGATTACGCATGTGTTTGTGCTGATTTACGATCCAGACCAGCACTGCTATGAGGTGAGCTATCAGTATCATCCCAATCACCGTCAGTACATTCGGCAACCCTTCAGCGTGCTGAACGATGTGGATCGAAAAATGCTAGAGAAGTCAGCAGAACCGATTGGCATCGAGAATTTGGACGATGATCTGAAGTTGATGGCCTGGCGGCAACCGCTGCTGGATATTGGGGTTAAGTCCCTGCTGACCTGCAATACCGCCATCGGTAAACCATTAGAGGGCATGATTATCGTTGCTCACGAAGCTACACGCAGTTGGATTCGAGTGGAGCGTGATCTGGTCAAGACAGTGGCTCAGCAAATCGGCGTGATCTTGCATCAGTGGCAGCTTCAGCGAGATATTGCTCAGCAGCAAGCGCTTCAGCAAAACATCCAGTGGGGCACAAAAACCCTCCAGCGGGTTCACCAATTGGATCAGCTAGATCAACTGGCGCTTGAGCAGATTTTACAGGCGGTTCAAGCGCCAGTAGCAGCTTTGATTACCTGGTCAAAGGGTTCGGAAACGGCCAAAATTGAGGCTGCGCTGTTGAAGGAGAAAGCGTGCCAGATTGATACCGAAGCTGTTCTCTCAGTCGAACAGGAGGCTGTGATTCAATGGGCTATTCAAGCAGAGGGCATCTTGCCGCTGATGGCCACGGATTTACCCCCTGCCTCTCGTCAGTGGCTCGTTGGCTCAGGCATTGGCACCGTCATTTTGACTGCACTGCGTACTGCGCCCATGCATCATCCTGTAGGCGTTCTGCTGGTGGCGGATCGGGCGGATCGGGTCTGGTCAGAGCGCCATCTGGATTTAATTAGTACATTAGCGGGCCAGTATGCTTGGTGCCGTCGCTACATTATGCTGGTGAACCAGCTCTCTAATCAGCGGCAGCATCTCCAGCAGTTGAACTGGTATAAGCAGCATTTTCTGGAGGAGCTACAGCGCAATCTGGGAGCGGCTTTGCGCCGCCTAAATGAAGTCAGTCAGCAAATTAATAAACCTCAAAGCGCCACCATGAACGCGATGCGCTTGCAGCAAATTCTGCGCCAAGTTGAGGGGACACTGGATGCGATCGCACGTCCCATCGAAACCGAAGAATGGCAGCTTCAGCCCCAGGACGAGACGGTGCCGATTGCCAGTTTGCTAAAGCGGATGATGGAGCGGGTGGAAACTCTGGTTCACCAGCGCCAGCTTTGGACGCAGGTACATAATGAACTCAACTTAGATGTGGCGGGTGATGTTACCAAAATTGAGTTTATTCTGCACGAAATGATGGAGTCGGCCTGTCTGCGATCGCTCTCCGGTGGCCGGATTGATATCTGGTGTCGCCTCGTTGATCAGCGCTGGCTGGAGCTGTCTATTACCGATAATGGCTCAGTTGATGACACATTGCTAGCAGAGCTGCAGCAGGGCAAACCCAACGACTTGCTGGCTCCCTCACCGCTGAGTGAGCCACCTGGCCTGCACCTCGCCATCTGCCAAAAGCTGACGCAGGAAATTGGCGGTGAGTTTAATCTCTATCAGCTCGAAGATGGTCGAATCTTGAGCCAGGTTATTCTTGCGATCGCGCGTGACTAACGTGACTAATGGTTGATCAAGCTTGCTAGTTATCCG
Source organism: uncultured bacterium (assembly GCA_966674685.1). Classification (GTDB taxonomy): domain Bacteria; phylum Cyanobacteriota; class Cyanobacteriia; order Phormidesmidales; family Phormidesmidaceae; genus Thainema. The sequence goes on along the minus strand of CBKWJC010000074.1, from coordinate 19,083 downwards.
TCAGTTTTAGGGGGGGAGTGAAGGCTGTAAAGGGCTGTAAAGGCTGTAAAGGGTCTTTGAAAGATTGAATCGCAGCCGCCTGATCGGGTTGCGGCAGTGGCGGAATTTTCAGACCCAGCAGCACTAAATCTCGCTGCACTCCATCTAATTCAGCCACTTGAGGCAAATTGCCCCACTGTTCAAAGCCAAGCCGCTGGAAGAGTTTGAGGCTCGGTTGATTATGGCCAAAGATAAAGCTGAGTAGCGTCGTGATGCCAAGCTTGGGGCACTGTGCGATCGCATGTTCAGCCAGTTGACGACCGATCCCCTGACCCTGATGATCGGGTGAGACATATAGGCTAATTTCCGTTGTCGCTCGATAGGCGGGACGACCATAGAACATCTGTAAGCTCAACCAGCCGACCACCTGCTCCTGATGTTCCATCACCCAAATTGGATACTCGTCAGGCCGATGAGCGTGAAACCACTGCTGGCGGCTGGCAACCGAAATCGGCTCCAAATCTGCTGTGGCTAGGCGATTTGGGATGGCGGCATTATAAATTGCAACAATCTGGGGCAGATCGGCTTCAGTTGCATAGCGGATCTTCATAGGCGGCCATACGGGTTCTGGTTCTATATTGACGTTGCTACTTCTACTCTAGTGTTAAGTACTCTGTAAATTAAGTTTGCTGGTTGATGTGCCGCGCTCTGGCGGCACATCAACCAGCAAAATCCATTAAAACAAAGTTGACAAACTATTAAGTAGGTTGGCATACATAAGCGCACTTAAAAAAACTGGGGGCGCTCCCCAGGTTTTTTAGATATGCATTTGTTTACGTGCAGCTACTTATCAGTAGATGCTGTTAAAAAGCAGGCCAATATGCTGGAATTGCTATAGGCTGATCAGGGTATCTAAAAACGCCAGTACACAGGGGAACACATCGTGCTGACTGACCTCCAAAAGCGCAAGCTAACTAAGCTGTTTAGTCTCTATGACTCTAACTACACTGGAGTTCTAGTGAAGAAAGACTTTGAACTCATGTTTGAAAAGCTTTCTACCCTGCGTAACTGGTCAAGGCGATCGCCCCGGTGCATTGTGTTAGAAGATAAGCTGATGCGTAAGTGGCAGAAGCTTCGGCAAAAGGCAGATACCCATCAAAACAAAGAAGTGTCTATTGATGAATGGCTGGTTTATTACGATGAAGTTTTAGCAGACCCGCAAGCTTACGCCGAAGAAATCGCCGACCTCATGGATCTGATCTTTGATGTCTTCGACTCCGACGAAGACGGCAAAATTAACCAGCAGGAATGGGGACACCTTTTGGCCGCGTTCAATGAGTCGCCCGTCTATGCTCCCTTGGTTTTCCCCGCCCTGGATGCCAACCAAGATGGTTGGTTGGCAAAGGAGGAAGTCCTGCAGCTTTTCCGAGACTTTTGCTCTGGCGATGATCCGCAGAGTTCAGCTAACAGCATGTTTGGCCCCTATTGAAGGCAACATGAACGGTATCGCACCTGACCTGTAGAATTGCTGGGGTGAAAGGTTTACACTGCAAGCTTTTCACCCCATTCTAGTAGTTCTAGATAAGAACGAGAGAGGAGAGTGCCTCATCATGAGGCACTCTCCTCTCTCGTTCTCTCATTCTTAACTGGAATGACTATGGAACTTCAACTGGAATGTATAGCTATCGTCACCTTGGTTGAGACACCTACAAAATCTCACTTTAGACATTTGAACATTTTCAGAGTTTTCCAACGTCCTGACCAATGTGACTACTGCTATGAGACGAGTGGCCAATTTATACCGCTGTTCTAAACGGTAAGCTACTAACCCAAATTAGCCAAAGGTTGACCCGTTCCAGCCCCACATTGCTCCGTCCGCATCAGCAAATTCGATGTAGATGCGATTGGTTGGAATGCCCAATTTCTGGCCAATGCGATCGCAAAAGTCTTGGCTCATCGCCTTCGTTTTGGCTGCTCCCATCGTGCCAACGCTTTTGATTTCCACGTAGCAAACCGGATCGGTAGTGCCTGCAAACGTCATCGCAACATCGGGTTCAAAAGCCGTCATGACATAAGACTCTGGTTTCCCCAAGTGCTTTGACAGACTGGCTGACAGCTCTTTCAGCATCGCTTCAACGTCTGTCTTCGCTGGTGAAGAAGCTGAAGTTTGAACTTTAATCAGTGGCATAAGCGCTGCAATCCTTGTAAACTACCCACCATATTGCCAGCCCGTGCTTTCTAAGAGAAGGGGATTGCCTTCTCGATGCACGCCTGCTGCGATCACTTCACCGACAAAAACGGTGTGATCTCCGTGTTCAACCGAACCGACGACGCGGCATTCTACGTAGCCGAGTGAATCTTTAATAATCGGGCAGCCCGTCTCGTTAGTGTAAAACTCGATATCCTCAAACTTGTTGCCCGCACGGCGTAACGGTTTAAAGAAGTTCTGTGCCATTTCTTTTTGCCCCTCTTCTAGAACGCTGAGGGCAAATACGCCGCTGGCTTTCACCATCTCATGCGATCGCGAATCGTTCTTAATGCAGTTCACAACCAGTGGCGGCTGAAAGGACGCCTGCATCACCCAGCTTGCCGTAAATCCATTCACCTCATCGCCATCTTTCACGCCACAAATATAGAGGCCGTGGGGAATTTTGCGTAATATCGTTTTCTTCGCCTGTTCGTCTAGCACGGTTTTCTCTCGTTATTGTCTCTACAGGGATAGTTTATTACAGCTTTTAAGTTCGATTTATCTGTCCTAAAGCGGGGAAGCTTGAAAATCCCGTATTTAAACCAAAAGCCGCGCGTTTACGCGCGGCTTTTGGTTTAGTGATATAACGCTACTCTATTGGACTGAACTGAGCACCTTTTCTTGAGAAACCTCTGGATTGGTCAATGCCGAATCGGCTTCAGATGGTGGGACGACCTGCCAGAACTTCGTCTTATAGTCTGACCAATTAGCGAGAATCCGCTTGGCCTTTTCGCTGCCTGTCCGATCGGCGTGGGCTTCAAGCAGGGACTTGAGCTGCTGTTCACCCGCTTCAGTGATCACCCGCTGTACCTTGACGATTTCGGGGTTGACGTGGGTGGGGAATGAGCCGTCTTCATCCAGGAAATAGGCCAGTCCGCCCGTCATACCTGCGCCCACATTGCGGCCAACTCGACCGAGGACGACGACAACGCCGCCCGTCATATACTCACAACAGTGGTCACCCGCGCCTTCAATCACGGCCTGCGCTTTAGAATTGCGGACAGCAAAGCGCTCACCCGCTTGTCCCAGCGCAAACAGCGTGCCGCCCGTGGCTCCATAGAGACAGGTATTGCCAATGATTACGTTTTGGGACGGATCAAAAGTGGCGGAAGCGAGGGGCTTAACGATAATTTCACCGCCGTGCATGCCCTTACCAACATAGTCATTGGCATCGCCTTCTAGACGCAAGACCACGTTGGGCAAGTTAAACGCACCAAAGCTTTGACCAACGCTACCCGTGAAATTGAGGTTGATTTGTCCATTGAAGCCCGTGTTGCCGTACTGCTTGGCAATGACGCCAGAGAGCCGTGCGCCGACTGTGCGATCGGTGTTCACCACATCGTACGATTTGGTCACCGTACCGTGATTTTGAATCGCGGCCTGCACATCGGCATCAGCCACAATTTCGTCATCAAGAACGGGGCCGTTGCTGTGAACGTCGCCGTGGTTCAGCCAGCTCCGATCCGTGCGCGTATCCGGTAGCTGGGTCAGACAGTCGAGGTTGAGACCCACGGTTTTAGCCAGTTGAGCACCTGCCCGCAGCGTCAGCAGGTCGGCACGGCCAACCACCTCATCTAGCGAGCGGTAGCCCAAGTGAGCCAACAGCGATCGCACTTCTTCGGCAATGAAGAAGAAGAAGTTGACCACGTTATCGGGAATGCCGGAGAACCGCTTACGTAACTCCTCACGCTGGGTGGCCACGCCTACGGGGCAGTTGTTGGTGTGGCAGATGCGGGCCATGATGCAGCCTTCGGCAATCATGGCAATGGAGCCAAAGCCAAATTCTTCAGCCCCCATCAGCGCGCCCATCAGCACATCCCAGCCGGACTTGAGGCCACCATCGACTCGCAGAATAACGCGATCGCGCAGTTCGTTTACCAGCAGTGCCCGATGCACCTCGGTCAAACCCAGTTCCCAAGGACTGCCCGCGTGCTTAATCGAGCTGAGTGGCGATGCACCCGTACCGCCATCGTGGCCAGAGATTTGGATAATATCGGCGTTGGCCTTCGCAACACCTGCTGCGATCGTACCGATGCCAATTTCGGCCACCAGCTTCACAGAGACGGCGGCTTGAGGATTGATCTGGTGCAGGTCAAAAATCAGCTGTGACAAATCCTCAATTGAGTAGATGTCGTGATGCGGTGGCGGTGAAATCAGGGTTACACCAGGCTTCGAGCGCCGCAGCATCGCGATATAAGGGCTGACCTTTTTACCGGGGAGCTGACCGCCTTCACCAGGCTTCGCGCCCTGCGCCATCTTGATTTCAAGCTGCTGACCGCTCATTAAGTACTCTGGCGTGACGCCAAAGCGACCGGATGCTACCTGCTTAATGGCTGAGTTAGCGGTGTCGCCATTCTTCAAGCCGTGTAGGTGCGGCAGTGTGGGTGAATTACCGTTTTCGTCAACGTCGTGTAACACCTCGAAGCGCACGGGATCTTCGCCGCCTTCACCCGAGTTAGACTTACCGCCGATCCGATTCATTGCGATCGCAAGTGTCTCGTGCGCCTCACGGGACAGTGCGCCCAGGGACATGCCGCCCGTGCAGAACCGCTTCATGATGGACTCAACAGGTTCAACTTCGTCTAAGGGGATCGAGTTGCGATCGCTCTTGAAGTCGAGCAAATCCCGCAGTGCCGTAATTGGCCGTTCGGCCAGATGCCGCTTGTAGACCTCGTAGTGGTCGTACTGGCGGTTATCGACTGCTTTATGCAGCGCTTTCGCCATCTCGGGGCTGTTCATGTGGTATTCACCACCAGGACGGTACTGCACGAAGCCCATATTTTCCAGCTTTTTGCCCGACAGTTCAGGGAAGGCTTTGCGGATAAAGGACACCGTCTCCTGAGCCAGATCCGCCAGCGTCAGACCACCGAGACGGGACGTTGTGCCGCAGAAGCCCGTTTCCAACAGATCGACACCGATGCCAATCGCTTCAAAGATCTGCGCCCCCTGATAGCTAGACAGGAGCGAAATGCCCATCTTAGACAGGATCTTCAGCAGACCCGCTTCAATCGCTTTGCGATAGTTTTCCTGCGCGCCATTCAGCGTAGACAGCGGAATGCGACCCCGCTCCATTAGCTTTTGGGTCTTGGAATCGTTCCACCAGTGGCGCACGGTTTCCAATGTCAGATAGGGACAAACGGCACTGGCACCATAGCCAATTAGGCAGGCAAAGTGGTGGGTACTCCAGCACTGAGCGGTGTCTACGACCAGTGACGCCTTCATCCGAATTTGCTGCCGGATCAGGTGATGGTGAACCGCACCTACAGCCAGCATCGGCGGAATATAGGTCTGTCCCGCTTGCAGTGTGGTGGTGTTGCCGTTGGCATCAACGCGATCGCTGAGTACCAGAATCTTGGCACCGGATTTGACAGCAGCGGTCGCTTGTTCGCAGAGAGTTGCGATCGCAGTCTTCAATCCCTCTGGGCCTGCTTCTAAATCGAACAGCGTCGATAGCTTAGTTGCCTGCAAAGAGGACTGGCAGATCAGATCCAGCTCTGGCTCATTCAGGACTGGAGATTCCAGCTTGATCAGATGAGCATACTCTGGATGCGCTTCGAGCAGGTTGCCCCGTTCACCCAACTGCATACTGAGAGACATGACCAGCCGCTCCCGCAGCGGGTCAATCGGCGGATTCGTAACCTGAGCGAAGCGCTGCTTGAAGTAGTTGTAGAGCAGGTGCGATTTTTCAGACAAAATCGCTAGCGGAATGTCATCGCCCATGCAGAAGGTCGGCTCTTTCCCCTGCATCGCCATTTCCTGAATGATCATCTCGACGTCTTCAGCGGTATAGCCAAAGGCCGTTTGATGCACCAGCAAATCTTGCGATTCTAGAACGGTAGCTTCACTGAAAAGCTGAGGTTCCAAATCGTGGCGGTACTCCTTCAGCCAGTCGCCGTAAGGCTGAGCCTGAGCCACCTTTTGCTTGATGTCCCAGTTTTTCAGGACTTCTAGGGTTTCAAGATTAAACGCGATGGTTTGACCAGGGCCAAGACGGCCTTTTTCGATAATCTCAGCTTCTGGCAGATCAACCACGCCCGCTTCGGACGACACAACGAAATAGCCATCACGGGTAATGCTGTAGCGAGCCGGACGCAGGCCGTTGCGATCCAGCGCGGCACCGACAATCTTGCCATCGCTGAAGGAAATTAACGCTGGGCCATCCCAAGGTTCCTGCAAACCGCTGTAGTACTCGTAGAAGTCCACAATCTCAGGATGATCAGCCAAATCAGGCTGATTACCGTAGGCTTCGGGCACCAGGATCATCAGCGCCGATAGCGGACTGCGACCCGAGCGGGTCAGCAGCTCCATCACATTGTCTAAGTTGGCAGAGTCGCTGCTCTCTGGATTGACAACAGGTTTGATGTCTTCCAAGCGCTCGCCCCACAGCGGATGCGCCAGGTCAGCTTCCCGCGCCACCATCCAGTTGATGTTGCCGAGTAGGGTGTTGATTTCCCCGTTGTGACCCAGCAGTCGCATCGGCTGCGCCAGCGGCCACTTCGGCATGGTGTTGGTGCTAAAGCGGCGGTGATAAATGGCAAAGACGCTGGTGTAATCGGGATTTTGAAAATCTAAGTAGAACGTGCCCAATACCGCTGAGCGCACCATGCCTTTGTAGACAATCGTGCGGCACGAGAGGGAGCAGAGGTAGGTTTCCCGTAGCCGACCTGAATCGTCTGCGGCCTGGGTAATCGCTTTCTCAATTTGCTTGCGAACCAGGAAAAGCTGCCGCTCCAGGTCATCTTTGTCAGTCGTCGTGCTGCGGATGAAAACTTGCTCAACTAGCGGCTGGTACTGCTTGGCCTGTACGCCCAGCACCTCCGGCGCAACGGGTACTGAACGCCAGCCTAGAAATTCCAAACCTGCATTGCTGATTTTTTGCTCAATGATGCTGCGAGCCTGTGCTGCGATCGCAGATTCCATTGGCAAAAACACCATGCCCACAGCCAGCGTTTGAGTCTCGTCAGCCAGACTCACATTACGCTCAGCTAACCATGACTGAAACAACGACCACGGAATTGCCGTCATCACGCCAGCGCCATCGCCCGAATCTCGGTCAGCGCTACAGGCTCCACGATGCTCCAAGCAGGTCAGCGCAGACAGCGCCTTCTGCACCAAGTCGTGACTGGCTCGACCCTGCTGATCGGCAATGAACCCCACTCCACAGGCATCTCGCTCTTCCACCAACCATTTCTGGCCGGAGTAGCCCGCCTCCACCGACTGGGATGTTACTGAATTGTGGTTTACGCTCGTGTTGTTCATGGAGTAGCTCATTTTGTTTATCACGCTCTGCAATTACCGAGAGCCGTCTGATGGTCACAGAACAGCTCAATTGCTGTATCCAGCTTGGGTATGGGTCATGTTCAGCATTGTTTTGCTCAACCTACACGTTCTGACAACTGCACCTTCAGGTGCTCGTCATGCTTAAGAAAGCAGTATGAAAGCAGCGCCTTAGCCTTGATGTCACTTATCCTATTGATCAACAACTGGCTGTGAATTTTCCCTTTGGAGGTCTAGCATTAAAAACCTCGTTGAGAAGAGACAAGCTTAGACCTGCACAGATGAACTCCGCAGGTTTTTCAGCTTTTTGCAGTTGGCTGTAATGTCGGTTTCTAAGGCTTATACTGACTAGCTCTACGATCGGTAGCTTAGAGATCTTATATAAATTGCACAGTGCTGGCAATCTATGGTGCCATCCTCTAGCACTATGAGGACGAAACCATATTTTTATCTGTCTTGGTGTAGCTATTCAGACAGGCAGACTCGTGTGCAGCATTAAAACAACTTGGATTTGGATCGTTGGACTGCTGCGGATCGAGAAACCTAATAATCCAGATCACTCAGATGAAAATTGTCTGGAGGAGCCACCAAGAATTGATCGAGTAGACCTCTTAATACTCTTTTTACATTATGCAACGTTTCGTTTAATTCGAGGTCATTATTTCTTGATGAGTGTTACAGCCGTTACCAATTTTCAATGTTCTGAATCACGATTTGAATAACTGCCACATAGCGGCACATTACAACGGCACATTTTGCGATCGCGCACGTCAGAATTCACTACATCCTGAGAGCTAATCTTCCGCGTGTTAGGAGCAAATCTGTGGACTGGAATTTTCGTTTTGGGCGCTCGAAGCGTCCTGTCGTCTCACCCAATCGTCAGCACTGGCTCATTAATCTGTTAATTCAAATATCTTCGTTTAAGCTTACTCGGCAGCGTCAGCTTGGTTTGTTTAGCCTAGCGCTCCTCCTCACGGTACTCGGTGCAGCGGGACGTCCTGCCCCGGTCAATGGTGACGGGTTGAGCCGCTTGCTGACGGGACAGATTTCGCCAGGAGTTGCCCAATTGTCACCCGCATCGGCAGATTTCGCAGATCCCGTAGGTGCAATAGATGTAGATGCGACGCAAATTAGCCAAGTTCCGCCCGCTTCCAGCCAAGGCAACCGGATTGTGCTGAATGGTCAGACTTTGGTCGGCAACTGGACACAGCGCGATCAGCAATTTGGTATTTCAGACGCCGCTCTCATACAGGTCATGGGCGTGGAACTGCTGAATAGCCAGCGCTATGACCAACAGCCGCTACAGTGGTATTCCGATTTCGCCGATGCGTCTTTGCTAGCTTCGACCTGGTTTGACTCCGGCTTGCGCTATGTCGATCTTGCGCCTCTCGTACAGCGATATGGCTGGCAGGTGCAGGAACAGGGCAATTTGCTGACCATTCAAACCGCAGCCGCACAAGTTTCAGCCGTCCGTCAAGGCCGTCAGGACTGGGGCGATCGCATTGTGATTGATCTGAGTCAACCCGCTCCCTGGCAAATAGACGAGCTGCGCGGTGAAGCGACGATTACGCTAGATGCGATCGCAACGCCTCAGGTACTCAGCACCTTTGCAACGCGACCCGGTAATTTACTCTCCAGCCTGCGCCTCTCCAGTCAGGCTGGCCAAACCAAAATTGCCCTACAGTTCCCCTCTACCGCTCGTCCCCGCATCTGGACATTGCCCAATCCGAATCGGTTAGTAATCGATGTGAGATCGGATGCCATGATTGAGCGCGATTTGGCTTGGGCACCCGGCATCCGCTGGCAGCAGAAATGGGTAACAGTTGGTTCAGCTCAGTTTCCAGTGACCATGCTGGCGCTTGATCCCGAAGATCCCCACATTGAAATTCGTCCTATTCGCAGTAATCCCACTGCCGCTGAAGGGATTAGTCCACTGGTGACAATGGCCCAATCCTCTGGAGCCGTGGCTGCGATTAATGGAGGATTTTTTAACCGCAATAACCAGCTTCCTTTGGGAGTTGTTCGCGATCACAATCGCTGGCTGTCTGGCCCAATCTTGAATCGTGGTGCGATCGCATGGAACGAACAGCATCAGGCGGTGGTTGATCGCCTGTCACTGCTGGAGGAAATTACCACCTCAACCGGACAGCGCTTTCCGATTAGTCATTTGAACAGTGGCTATGTCGAAGCTGGCATTGCCCGCTATACGCCGGAATGGGGCAGTTCCTATAAAACAATGGCTGGCAATGAAGTAGTGGTTACCGTGCGACAAGGACAGGTCACTAGCAATCAACCCACAACCGTTGCGGGACAAGCTGTTCCAATTCCGCAGGATGGTTATCTGTTAGTCGTGCGCTCTAACGCTGCAGCCGCCCAAGCGCTGCCGATTGGCGCAACTGTGACCCAAACAACTCGCACGTATCCAGACGCGCTCATGCAGTCACCGAACTTAATGGGAGGTGGCCCCCTGTTAGTCAAAAATAGCCGAATTGTCTTGGATGCAGCGGCTGAACAGTTCAGCACCGCTTTTATTCAACAGGCAGCTCCTCGTAGCGCGATTGGTGTTGCCAATAATCAAATTATTTTGGTTGCCGTCCACAATCGGGTCGGGGGCGCAGGCCCAACTCTGAGCGAAATGGCGCGGCTGATGCAGCAGCTTGGCGCGACGGAGGCTCTCAATCTAGATGGTGGCAGCTCTACATCACTGTATTTGGGGGGGCGGTTAGTCGATCGCTCAGCCCGAACCGCAGCCAGAGTCAATAACGGTATCGGTATTTTTCTCCGTGATCTACCGTAAAAGTAGTCCAACAGATGCTACAGCCATACTGAAATCTAATGAAGCAACTGTTAAAACGAACGCCAACCTGTGAAAACTTGTTGTAGATGTGTCTGCATCAGGAACTGATGACCCTAGAGCCTGTTCAGTGTTGCTATATTGCATTTGGCATATTAATTAGTCAGCCAAATAAAAAACAAATCGTGGCGCACTACCCAAAGACTGTACGTACACAATCGCTCATACACAGTTAACGAAGGAGAAAATCTGTGGCTAAACCTCAAACTGCTTCTCAGAATCAAAGTCCATTGCCCGATTCTGCGATCGCAAGAAGTGTGGCAGCAACTGAACTCCGCCCCTGGGGATCTTTCACTGTCCTTGAAGAAGGCCGCGGCTACAAAATTAAGCGAATTGAGGTCAAGCCCAGTCATCGGCTCAGCCTCCAGATGCATCACCACCGGAGTGAACACTGGATCGTCGTATCAGGAACCGCGAAGGTGATCTGTGCCGAAAAAGAAATTTTATTGTCCAGTAACCAATCTACATATGTGCCGCCCTGCACCGCTCACCGTCTTGAGAATCCCGGTGTGATTCCCCTGATCCTGATTGAAGTTCAAAATGGTGAATACCTAGGCGAAGACGACATTATTCGCTTCCAGGATGATTATTCTCGTACAGATTCTTAACTATTTTCAATCATCTGCACGGTAAATTTAAAGCGAGCCGAGCACCGTGATGCGGTGCTCGGCTGCTTTTTGCGCGTCAATCAGCGCAAGTGAATCCGTACAAGACGACTGCCGCTTTGCTTTAAGATGAAAAGCGATGACTTCAGAGCTGACGTAACACGCTGAGATGATTGAAATTAGCCCAACCGCCATTCAAGAAATTAGTCGTCTGCGTCAAAAGCAAGCGCCCAACTCGGTGGTTCAAATCAGCTTACGCTCCGGTGGCTGTCTAGAATGGCTCTATACGCTTGAATTTACGGAGCACGTTGCTACAGATGGCAATGTTATTGAATGTGCGAATGGCCTTCGCGTTCAGATCACAAAGCAGGCACAGCCTTATCTCGAAGGTCTAAAGCTTGATTATTCAGAGGATCTGATGGGGGGCAGCTTCCGTTTCCATAACCCCAATGCAGCGCAACACTGTGGATGTGGTAATTCATTTGCGATCGCGCCCACTGAATCCAATTCCACCACCACATCCGCATCAGAAGTCGATTATCAAATATAAACCAACCAAGTAGCTGCATGTTTATATGCAGCTACTTGGCAACACGATTTTTGCGACCTCAGTCTTGCTTGGCCTGAACGCAGCAGCCAGCAGGTAAAATTGAAATATGTTTGGTTTGCTTGACAGTTTTTTTGACAAATCGCTAGAATCAACATTTGTGTATATATCTATGCCAGATTCACTGCTAATTCACTTGAGGTAAGTTGCACCACACTCATGCCTACTATTCAACAGCTGATTCGTGACGAGCGTCGCAAAGCGAAAAAGAAAACCAAATCACCAGCTCTAAAAAGCTGTCCACAGCGCCGTGGAGTTTGCACAAGGGTTTATACCACTACTCCCAAGAAGCCTAACTCTGCACTTCGGAAAGTGGCTAGGGTTCGTCTAACCTCCGGATTTGAGGTAACCGCTTACATCCCCGGAATCGGTCATAACCTGCAGGAACACTCAGTTGTGATGATTCGGGGTGGTCGTGTTAAAGACCTGCCTGGTGTCCGCTATCACATCATTCGCGGCACCCTCGATACAGCCGGGGTCAAAGATCGGCGTCAAGGTCGCTCCAAGTATGGTGCAAAGCGCCCTAGCTAATTGCAGAAGCTAGTGTTTGACTCCTTTTCTATCCTGAAGATGTTTGTGTAATGCCCTAGCCTTTGCTCTTTAAGCAAGAGAGTCTGAAGAGTTAAGGATGCTTGTCTGCGCTGTGAATCAGTGCAACAGAGCGTTCTGACGCAAGCTGATAGGTGCCTTTAGATCGACGCCGCTTGAGTAACGCGGGAATTCTGTCCCCACGAGTCAAGTAAGTCATTCAAAGTGCTCGGTTTCATCACTAGTTTGAGATAAATTTTGTCTTTTCAAAGAGTTAGTTCAAGGTACAGGTATGTCCCGTCGTATTGCTGTTCAAAAAAGAGAAGTTCCGCCAGATTCCGTTTATAACAGTCGCCTTGTCAGCATGATGGTGCGGCGGATTATGAGAGATGGCAAAAAATCACTGGCTTCTCGTCTAATCTATGATGCTTTTAAGATCATTGAAGAGCGCACCAACTCTGATCCACTAGAGGTTTTCGAGCAGGCTGTTCGTAATGCAACCCCTCTAGTTGAGGTCAAAGCTCGCCGAGTTGGTGGTGCGACCTACCAAGTTCCGATGGAAGTACGTTCCGATCGCGGTACGGCACTGGCGCTGCGGTGGCTAACCCAGTTTGCTCGTCAGCGTCCAGGCCGGACAATGGCTAGTAAGTTAGCAAATGAACTGATGGATGCAGCCAACGAAACTGGCAATACCATCAGAAAGCGTGAAGAAACTCACCGCATGGCTGAAGCCAACAAAGCCTTTGCTCACTATCGTTACTAAACGTTGTCCACCTTGTGGCTGCGTGTTTACCTCGCTTGCCCAAATCGACTGGGAATCAAAGGTTAATTGGGAAGTTCGTTTGAACATGCCCTTAGATGTATATCTGCATGCAGCCTCAAGTAGTTAGATTGAGGACTTAAGCGTTAGGATCCTGTTGCGGCGTAGGCAAAGGAGGTTAGTGTGGTGCAAAACGTCCCACTTTCACAGACTAGAAATATTGGTATCGCGGCCCATATTGATGCAGGCAAAACGACCACAACGGAACGGATTTTGTTCTATTCCGGTATCGTGCACAAAATGGGTGAGGTTCATGAGGGTACAGCTGTAACCGACTGGATGGCTCAGGAACGAGAACGAGGCATCACTATTACGGCGGCTGCTATTAGTACCCAATGGCGTGATCATAAGATCAATATCATTGACACCCCTGGACACGTTGACTTCACGATCGAAGTTGAACGGTCGATGCGCGTATTGGATGGTGTGATTACTGTTCTTTGTTCTGTTGGTGGGGTTCAACCTCAAACGGAAACGGTTTGGCGTCAGGCTGACCGCTACAATGTGCCGCGCATTATCTTTGTTAACAAGATGGATCGCACAGGAGCAAACTTCTACAAAGTCTATGAGCAGGTTTGCGATCGCTTACGCGCTAATGCCATTCCAATTCAGCTACCAATTGGTAGTGAAGATCAGTTTGACGGAGTGGTGGACTTAGTTAGCATGACGGCTCGGATTTACAATGATGATCTGGGCCAAGACATGGTGGATACTGATATTCCTGACGAGATGCAGGAACTAGTCAAGCAGTATCGCAGCAAGCTGATTGAAGCCGTAGCTGAAACCGACGATACTCTAACCGAAAAATATTTGGAAGGAGAAACGTTTACAGAGAGCGAAATTCGGGCCGCTATTCGAAAAAGCACGATCGCTGGCAAGATGGTTCCAATGCTGTGCGGTTCAGCCTTTAAAAATAAAGGTGTTCAACTTTTACTGGATGCAGTTGTTGACTACTTACCTGCGCCAATCGATGTTCCACCCATTCAAGGTGTTTTACCAAGCGGTGAAACGGCTTCACGTCCGGCGGATCCCAAAGCGCCCTTAGCAGCTTTAGCGTTCAAGGTGATGTCTGATCCCTATGGACGCTTGACGTTTTTGCGGGTTTATTCAGGGTCTTTACGCAAGGGCAGCTATGTCTACAACGCTACCAAACAGAAGAAAGAGCGCATCTCCCGTCTGATTGTTCTCAAGGCTGATGATCGAATTGAAGTCGATGAGCTACGAGCAGGAGATCTGGGTGCTGCTTTGGGATTAAAGGATACAACTACCGGAGATACCATCTGTGATGACCAGGATCCCATTGTATTGGAGTCTTTATATATCCCTGAACCAGTTATCTCGGTAGCAATTGAGCCAAAAACCAAGCAGGATATGGAGAAGCTGTCAAAGGCTCTTCAATCTCTGTCTGATGAAGATCCAACCTTTCGAGTGTCAACCAACCCAGAAACAAACCAAACAGTGATTGCTGGTATGGGTGAGTTGCACTTGGAGATTCTCGTTGATCGTATGCTGCGAGAATTCAAAGTCGAAGCGAATGTTGGTGCTCCCCAAGTCGCTTATCGAGAAACAATTCGCAAATCTGTTCAAGTTGAAGGCCGATTTGTTCGGCAAAGTGGCGGTAAAGGCCAGTATGGTCATGTTGTCATTGAGCTTGAACCCGGTGATCCGGGTAGTGGATTTGAGTTTGTTTCTAAAATTGTTGGAGGCGTAATTCCGAAAGAGTACATTCCTTCTGCAGAACAAGGCATGAAGGAGGCTTGCGAATCTGGTATCCTAGCAGGGTACCCTGTGATTGATGTTAAAGCCACTCTAGTTGACGGTTCATACCATGAGGTTGATTCCTCAGAAATGGCCTTCAAAATTGCCGGCTCAATCGCCATAAAAGATGGGGTTATGAAGGCAGCTCCCGTGCTGCTTGAGCCCGTAATGAAGGTTGAAGTTGAGGTTCCCGAAGACTTCTTGGGAGATGTTATGGGAGATCTCAATTCCCGCCGAGGTCATATCGAAGGTATGAATACGGAGGAAGGTCTTGCTAAAGTCACCTCTAAAGTGCCTTTAGCAGAGATGTTTGGGTATGCTACCGACATTCGGTCTAAGACCCAGGGTCGGGGCATTTTCTCAATGGAGTTTAGCGACTACGAAGAGGTGCCTCGCAATGTGGCTGAGGCAATCATCGCTAAGAGTAAAGGGAACGCATAAGAAGAAAGGAAGGCACAATTCATGGCACGCGAAAAGTTTGAGCGGAAAAAACCCCACGTTAACATTGGCACCATTGGTCACGTTGACCATGGTAAAACAACCCTGACAGCAGCAATTACTACTGCTTTGTCAGTTGGCGGTTTTGCAAAAGCTCGTAAGTATGACGAGATCGATGCTGCACCTGAAGAAAAGGCGCGTGGTATTACGATCAACACAGCTCATGTTGAGTACGAGACCGATAATCGTCACTATGCTCACGTTGACTGTCCTGGACACGCAGACTATGTGAAGAATATGATCACTGGCGCAGCCCAAATGGACGGCGCAATTCTAGTCGTTTCTGCAGCGGATGGCCCTATGCCTCAAACCCGTGAGCATATTCTGCTAGCTAAGCAGGTTGGTGTACCGAACATCGTTGTCTTCTTGAACAAGCAAGATCAAGTTGATGATGAAGAACTGCTGGAACTAGTTGAGCTGGAAGTCCGTGAGCTGCTGAGTTCTTACGATTTTCCTGGTGATGATATTCCTATCACCGCTGGTTCTGCACTGCTGGCTCTAGAAAAGCTCGCTGAGAACCCTAACACTGCACGCGGTGAAGACGAGTGGGTTGACAAGATCTATGCTCTGATGGATTCTGTGGATGATTACATCCCGACTCCTGAGCGTGATGTGGATAAGCCTTTTCTAATGGCAGTTGAAGACGTCTTTTCGATCACTGGTCGGGGTACTGTAGCGACTGGCCGAATTGAGCGGGGTATCGTTAAGGTTGGCGATACAGTTGAGCTAGTTGGTATTCGCGATACCCGCAGCACCACTGTAACGGGTGTTGAGATGTTCCAGAAGATTCTTGAAGAGGGAATGGCTGGAGATAACGTCGGTGTTCTACTGCGTGGTATTCAGAAGACTGATATTGAGCGCGGTATGGTACTGGCAAAGCCTGGTTCGATCACGCCTCACACCAAGTTTGAGTCTGAGGTCTACGTTCTGAAGAAAGAAGAAGGTGGTCGTCATACTCCTTTCTTCCCTGGCTATCGTCCTCAGTTCTATGTTCGAACAACCGACGTAACTGGCACGATTGAAACCTTTACTGCAGATGACGGCAGCGCGGCTGAAATGGTTATGCCTGGTGACCGTATCAAGATGACCGTTGAGCTAATTAACCCGATCGCAATTGAGCAGGGAATGCGTTTTGCAATCCGCGAAGGTGGTCGTACGGTTGGGGCTGGAGTTGTTTCTAAGATTCTGAAGTAGCGCTTTAGTTTACTTAGGTTTGGCTCAAAGCTGACATTTGTATGCGTATGAGGGGCACAGTCCAACTTGTAGCCCCTCTTCGCTCCTCAGGTAGTTCTGCTTCTTGCGCGCAGAATTGACAAAAATTTAACTCCTGTACCTAGACAATTTAAGGTTTAACGTCATGGCTACTGTACAACAGCAAAAGATTAGGATTCGTTTGAAGGCATTTGATCGTCGGTTGTTAGATACCTCTTGCGACAAGATTGTTGACACGGCAAATCGTACCAACGCTACGGCTATTGGCCCTATTCCTCTACCCACGAAGCGCCGAATTTACTGCTTGCTTCGTTCTCCTCATGTGGATAAGGATTCTCGGGAGCATTTTGAAACTAGAACTCATCGCCGCATCATCGATATTTATCAACCATCCTCTAAGACTATTGATGCTTTGATGAAGCTTGATTTACCTGCTGGAGTGGATATTGAAGTTAAGCTCTAACTCAATCTACTCAATTTTTGATCGATGATTGTTTAAGACCTATTGTTATAGGTTGTTTAAACACTTCGTATGAGAGCCGTACTTCAGGTGCGGCTCTTGTTGCTTGTTAGAGTGAATTGTGATTGCAATATAGCTGTAGTCAGTTGGGCTAGGGCAGGGCGTTGTTATGGCACGATGCAGTCGTGCTACAACAATGTCTTAATTAATATGATGATCGCGATAGGTGGTTGTTAAAATTATTTCTTGCGATCGCAATTTCTATCATCAGGCCATAGAGCCGAATATAGCCCTAGATAAGGCTGATAAGCTAAGCTATATAACAAGTAACATTTCATAACAACATATTTAAGTAGCTGCATATTAATAAATGCATATCTAAAAGCCGGGGGAGTATCCCGGAGGGGGCTTCCTCGGCCTTTAGATGCGTTTATTGAGGCCAATCTACTTAATCTGATTAGGGTCTTAACTGCGACATCTGTGATTGGCCCAATGTGCATCGGCAGATTTTCAACTCAGCAACTAGGAGAATGATGGCTTCTTCATCGTCTATTGCAGTGCGAGAGCTACCAATCTTTCCTCTGCCTGAATTAGTTCTTTTTCCAGGACGGCGGCTCCCGCTTCATATTTTTGAGTTTCGTTATCGAATCATGATGAATACGATTCTCCAAGGAGACTGTCGATTTGGGGTAGTCATGCTCGATCCGCAGACGGGACAGCCAGTTTCTGTGGGGTGTTGTGCAGAGGTAATTCATTGCCATCGTTTACCGGATGATCGGATGAAAATCTCTACGATGGGACAACAGCGGTTTCGTATATTGAACTATGTGAGAGAGAAACCCTATCGGGTTGGCTTAGTTGAGTGGCTTGAAGATCACCCAAGCTCTCAGAATTTACAGCCGCTTGCTGATGAAGTGGATCAGCTACTCAGGGATGTCGTTCACTTATCGGCTAAATTGACGGGCCAGGATATTGAACTACCTGACAATATTCCTGACTTGCCAACCGAGTTATCCTACTGGGTCGCTGGTAACCTACATGGTGTTGCGAGTGAGCAACAGTCGCTGCTAGAAATGCAGGATACAGCCGCTCGTTTGGAGCGTGAGGCCGAAATTTTAAGTTCTACCCGTAATCATTTGGCGGCTCGCACAGCGCTCAAGGACGCGTTTGAGTAGGACTATTCGTCACCAAGCTCTCAGGTAAATTCGACTATGTTGGAATGACACTATAGCTGCCGAAAATTTTCAGGGTTTCTGTACATTCTTCTAGAATGTTAAGCGTTTCCTTCACTCTCGGCTCCGTCATGTCAGCTTCAAAGTCGATAAAAAATAGATATTCGCCGAGCGATCGCTTAGTTGGACGAGACTCAATTCGGCTGAGATTGATTTGGTGTTGGGCGAATGTCTGTAGGACAGTAACCAGTACACCGGGTTTGTTTTCGGGGAGCGTGAATGCAATAGACGTGTAGCTGCCGTGACGGGAATGGTCGCGACCAATAATCCAAAACCGAGTGCAGTTATCGGCACGATCATTGATTGGATGCGCCAAGATGGGGAGTTGATAAAGCTCGGCTGCTCGTCGTGAAGAAATGGCTGCGGCTGTTGGTGCGCCTGCTAAGCGACCCAGTACTTCTGTTGTAGAGTTGGCGGGAATCAACTGGGCCGATGGTAAATGCTGTTCTAGCCATTTTTGGCACTGAGCCAGTGCTTGAGGATGAGAATAAACGGTTCGAATATCTTCAATCTGCTGAGCTTCAGAAATGAGTGCGTGGGAGATTGATAATACCAAGGCGTGCTGAATT
The DNA here is from genome assembly GCA_966674685.1 of uncultured bacterium. Taxonomy (GTDB): domain Bacteria; phylum Cyanobacteriota; class Cyanobacteriia; order Phormidesmidales; family Phormidesmidaceae; genus Thainema. The sequence continues at coordinate 436 of CBKWJC010000074.1, read as the reverse complement.
TTGAGATTATCTAGCTCCCATAGCGTATCCAGCGTGAAGCTAACGCTGCCCTCAATGGAATTTTCGACGGGTACAACTGCTAGTTGAGTTTCTTGTTTTGCGATCGCAGAAATGGACTGCGGAATACTGGCGTATGCTTTCAGAACAAGTTCTGTTTCCCCATCAGATTGCTGTTTTAGCCAGTTAACGTATGTAATCGCTGCTGTTTCAGCATAGGTGCCAGCAGGCCCCAAATGGGAAATCATAATTGGTGGACGCGAAGATGGCATAGTGAATGGATGGCGGATTTAATTTGTTTTTGGGAATATTTTGTTGCAAATAAGTAGTCTGTCAACTTTGTTTTAATGGGTTTTGCTGGTTGATTTGGCGCGCTCCCCGAGGCACACCCAACAAAAAAACCCCCCTTCCCGAGGGATCAAGGGATTGTGACACACCA
>CBKWJC010000073.1:0-34814 GCA_966674685.1 uncultured bacterium | reverse complement strand
CAAGTTTATGCGATCCTCACTCAAGGTTTTCCTCCTCCTAAATGAAACCACCCTGCTTTTTAAGGGGGGCTAGGGGGGATCTCAACGTTGAAACGAAGTCTAGGAGATTTATGTATGAGCAGTAGGGCATTGAGGGAGCACTCCAAGGGGGCGCTCCCTCAATGCTTAGAATTATTTCGGCCTAGCCTGCGTTTTTGTAGGCCCGATTGTAGTTAACCTGGTAGCCAATATCATCAAGGATGGTCAGATCCAAAACGGTCGGCAGTTTTCGGGTTCCCACCGTGATCGTTGGATCAAGCGCGTTTTCCCCCCAGTTGCGGAACGTATAGCCGTCTTGAATATGGCCTAATGTTGGGTCAAGTGGAATCGGATTGCCTCCGTTACGTGCGATCGCAGTTGGCCCATGAAAATATTGCCCACTAACATGCTGGTCAAAGGCAGGATAAGAAGAACCAACCCCTAAAATATGACCAATTTCATGGACAGCGACAGATAGAAAGTCATTCGCTTGCTTGGGAATGTCATGAGCGTTACCGGGTGTCGCATCGAAGAACCAATTTGCGTCACGGTCAAAGCTAATGAAACCCGTCCACGGTTCAAAATCAGCACCTTGCCAACGGGTTTCCAACTGACTACCGGAGTACCAAGTGCCCGTTGCTCCCGCAAAGGCCAGAGCATCGATATTGCGGGAGCCTACAAAAATGACGACATCATCAATACGCCGAGTCGAATTAAACGTGATTGACTGACCCGTTTCTGGATGAGTAACGTGCAGCGCCGTACCAGCCGGAACATTTGCAAACTCATCGACAATAATCGTTTCCCAAATGCTGACGGCTTTTTCTAACACCGCACGGCGGGCAGGAGTGAACCAGCCCCTAGTATCAAACCGATAGTCAATCTCGATATTGAATTGAGACGGGGCTACACTGCTAGCGCTAGAAGCGCTTGTTAAATTGGCGGCAGGTAAAACGGAGGATTGAACCAGCGGTTGCCAGCTTGTATCCTTGACTGAGGGCAGGGTTTGCCCACCCATGCGCGATGTGCCGTCCATCAGCCAAACGGTATTCGCGCCAGTTGTGTAGTTCCGCCAGAAAATATCGGTTTTGCCATCGGCATTGAAGTCGCCTGTCCCCTCAATTTGCCAGGTTGTATCACTGACAGCCTGTAGTGAACGGCTACTAGTGTGGACGGTTCCATCCATCAACCAAACCGTGTTGGCTCCAGTGTGATCATTGCGCCAGAGAATATCGGTTTTGCCATCGGCGTTAAAGTTGCCTGTCCCCTCAATTTGCCAGTTGAGATCGCCCACCAGCGGTAGCGGCTCGGTACTGGCACGGACGGTTCCATCCATCAACCAAACCGTGTTGGCTCCAGTGTGATCATTGCGCCAGAGAATATCGGTTTTGCCATCGGCGTTAAAGTCACCTGTGCCTTCAATCCGCCAGTTGAGATCCTCGATTCTATTGAGATTCGTGCTGCTTACAACAGCTACATCATCCATAAACCAGACGCAGTTTTCGCCAGTCGCGTAGTTGCGCCAAAGAATATCGGCTTCACCGTCATGATTAAAGTCATTAATTCCTGCTAAGTCCCAACCGGGGAAAGAGGGCAACGCTGTGCTGCTAAAGTTGGCAGCACCGTCCATCAACCAGGCAGCATTGGTGCCTGTGCTGTTGTGGTGCCACAGGATGTCGATGTTGGAGTCACTGTTTAGATAGGAACCGACTGAACCACTTTGACTTACAGAGCTATTCATGCTGTGCAAGTCCTCCCAAACTTTCACACGTTTACGCCTCAGGGATAACTGTTGAGTAGGCGCGATCGGCTCGGAAATACTATGGAACTTTTTGATCCCGATGATCAGGGCAAACCAGTGATAATAAGTAGCTGCATTATGCCAACCCACTTATGCAGCCCACAGTCGGTCAGACAGATTGCGCCCAAGGGGAAGCCAACTCTAGGACTGTGCCAAGTAAGTTTTGCTAGTTGGTGACCGTGCTGGCGTGGCATATCAACCAGCTAAATCGGTCACAACACAGTCGCCAGAACTACCAGCGCAGCGGTAGCGGTCTGTCTTTGTTCTCGCTAATGATGGCTATAACGAAAGCTGCTACGACAAAAGGGGTAAATTTGCACAATTCGATCCAATTTGCATTACAATGAATCGAACTTGATGGACAATGGCTTTCGGCGAAGCCTACTAAGTAGCTAAATGGATGCTGCATTTGACGGCATTGTAAATGTTCTAATCCTGGCTCTGCTTTAGTTATTGTTCGGTGTGAGGAAGTCGCTTAAGCATGGTGATGCTCGCTAAAGCAAATTGGTGATGAGGTGATGAATCTGTCGCTAAATTGTTGAGGCTCTACTTTGGTTCCCTTCATTACATGGGTGCCATTGGCAGTTGAACAAAATGATTTGGCCAGATCAATTGTGCGAGGTCAGTTTAACGGCAAGCTGGGTTTTGCGTATTGCGATAGATTACGCTTGCTTTGCGTCTGCATTCACGGGTAAGAACGATCCGTCTATTGTGCTGATAGGCTGGTGCTGTCTAAACCCCGAGCTGATGCGCGATCGCAACCTGCACCAATGCGAATCGGGTGACATTGCACCGATGTTTGTGTCTAAACCCAAGGCACAAGTATGTAGAACATCAGTGAAAATTTTAAGAATTAGTAAGGACACATTACAGATTGGCACGATTTTGGTGCAGTTTTGACCAAAATGGGGCACAATCGCTCAACAGCCTTTAAAGCTGTGAATTTAGTCTTCTACTACATGGGTGGTTTGAGAGTCAGATTGACGTCTGAACCTCAGTTAAACCTCAATCTTGAATCCCATCAGGGAGGTGAATGTATTTAATGAAACCAAGCAACTACAGCCAACTGATTAATTTTTTGCAGGAAGAATTGTCGCTGTCATCTTCTTCAATTGCGATCGCACTTCGTCATTGCGAACAAGATCCGGGCCCATTACCGATGATCTTGTGGCAGTACGGTTTAGTGACACTGGAGCAATTGGATCGGATCTATGACTGGATGGAAACAACATAAACTCTCTCTGTTGTCTACAACAGGCGATCGGTCGGCAATAAGACCAAAGAGAAAGGGCGATGATACCATCGCCCTTTCTCTTTGGTCTTATTGGTCTAATAGCTATGTTCTTCTGGGTTTTGGCACAAGATATGATACGCAGTCTAGTTGAAAGCCCATAGTCTATTTTTTCTGAAGCGCTTGCGAAGCAAGCGCTTCAGAAAAAATAGACTATGGGCTTTTATACGCGGATTTGATATGAGTTAACTCACCGTTTCAACAATGCCCATCATGCCCAAGTCTTCGTGATCCAGTATGTGGCAGTGGTACACCGTTTTGCCGCTGAATTGGCGAAAGGGGATGCGAATTCGCGCGGTTTCGTAGGCTTTCACCAGAACGGTATCTTTCCAGGCGGCATAGGGGGCGGGCTGTCCATCACGGCTAATTACCTGAAATGGGTAAGCGTGCAGATGGAAAGGGTGATCCAGGCCAGCGTTGTTAATGATCTCCCAATCTTCAGTGGTGCCGAGCTGCACTTGGGTATCAATGCGATGGTGATCAAACGCCTTATTGTTGATCAAAAATCCTGATCCAGAGTGAGGACTCATGCCGTGGTCGAGGACAAACTGGCGGGTTTGCTGAGCGGTAGGTAAGGTTTCAACCGGAATGAGCTGTTTGGGCAGGGAAATTTCGCGATCGCGCTTGCCGTACTGAATCGTTGCCAACGTTTGCGGTTCTCGATTGACTTGTAGCAGTTCTTCATGTCCTCGCATCATCCCCATGCCGCTGCCGCCCATCATGCTCTCAGCCAAGCTCATAAAGCCGCGATCGTAGGGTAAATTCAGCAGCCGATAAGTTCCGGGTTCGCGATTGCCTTGGATCAGCACATCGGCTCGCTCACCAGGAGCCAGTAGCAGTTCCTCTAGCTCAATCGGTTCTGCCACGGCACCGCCATCGGTTGCAATCAGATAAAAGGGATGATCTTCTAGCTGGAGACGATAAATCCGCGAAGCCGACGCATTCAGCAGTCGCAGCCGAGCCAGCCCCGCCTCTGGCACCGTCATCGTGGGATTGATCTGGCCGTTCACGGTGAGCAGCGAACCCTCTCGTCCCCACATGCGATACATCGGAGCCGGATCTGCGATCGCGCCATTACGGGTCAGTTCAACATCTTGCAGCACCAGTAAAGATTCCTGCGCCGCCTGAATTTCCGGTAGGTTATCCAGTTCGCCCCTGACCAGAATCAGACCCGCCAATCCACCAAACACCTGCTCCGCCACCAAGCCGTGGTAGTGGGGATGATACCAAGCGGTAACGGCAGGATGATCGAGCGCAAGTTCAAACTCGTACTCTGCCATTTCTCCGGGCTGCACCGTGCGAAAGACGTTATCCGCTTTGCCCGTGGGCGGAATCATTAGCCCGTGAAAGTGTAGGTTCGTCGGCTGGGCGAGCCGATTCGTAAACTGAATGCGAACGGCATCCCCTGGCCGCAGTTCTAGGATAGGGCTTTGCTGCTGTTCACCATAGATCAGCCGTTGAGCCTGCTGCCGTCCCAGTGGAACCATGCGCTCCTGTGCCGTTAGGGCAATATCAAGCCGACCATTTTGGCTAGAGAAGAGCAGTTCAGAGTTTGTGACATTAACCGATGAATGGGTGGAATTTAAGCTACAGCGGGACAGCATAACTGTGCCAGCGGCGGCAGCTACACCCGATAAAAACGTTCGACGATCCATTCGGTACAAGTACCTATGCGGGAAAAGAGTCTACAGTTCTATGCTGACAAATTTTTTGCGATCGCGACTAGATTTTACGGGTATCTATACCAGACCAGTTCTGCAATTTAGCGCTACAGCTAGGTTGAGTGCTGAGTGCTGAGTGATAAATGTTGAGTGCTGAGTGATAAATGTTGAGTGCTGAGTGACAAGTTTTGAGTGTTGAGTGTTGAGTTATGTCGATCATTCAAAACTCAAAATTAAAAACTCCTCTCGCCTCACTCCTCACTCCTCACGTCATTAAAAATTGATGTGCAACAGCCACCATCAAGAAGAACGAGACGGCACGGGCATTGATGATTTGGCAGGCTTAGGATTAGTCGGTGCCAGCGTTCGGCGCATCGACTCGACAAACTGACTGACCCGAATTGGATCAATCGGCTGTTCAATTTGCCCCTTACGCTTCAGCGAACTCGATACAATCACGCCATCGGCTGCTTGGATCAGTTGCGGAATATTTTCCCAGTTGGCACCGCTGCCAATAAATACGGGTGTGCCATTAGCCGCAGCGCTAGCGAGTTCCAGATCTTCCAAACTCGGAGGGCTACCCGTTGCCCAACCGGACAGAATGACGCCGTCGGCTAAGCCGCGTTCAATCGTTTCCTGAACCGCCGTAGTCAAATTAGGCGAGCCCAGCGGTCGGGCATGTTTGACTAACACGTCTGCCAAGATATTGACATCGCTGCCCAGCTCGCGCCGATAGCGCAGCAGCTCATGGGCCTGCCCTTCGATCAAGCCCTGATCGGTTGCCATCACTCCGGTTAGCACATTAACTCGGATAAACTGCGCCTGACTGCAAGTTGCGATCGCCATTGCGCTAGCGGCATCGTTACGCAATACATTGATCCCGATGGGTAGGGTGATGAGCTGCTTGAGGTGATGCACAACCAAGCTCATGGCGCTGACAACGGCTGGATCGACTCGATCCTTCGGGAATGGCGCATCAAAAAAATTCTCGACGATGATGCCATCTACGCCACCCGAAGCGAGTGCTGTCGCTTCTTGCTCGGCTCGATCAATAACAGCATTGAGATTGCCACCCCAGCGTGGTGAAGTGGGCAATGGCAACAGATGAACAACACCGATAACAGGATTGGCGGTTTTGAAAACTTTCTTTAAGTCCACGTGTCTATAACAACTGGGCTGAGTGCGACAAAAACGATATCAATACTACAGTAGACGGTGTTCTGACAACACACAGTCCTATTCCATTACTTTAACAGTCTGTGTTCCCCTGAAGCGGTAGCAAACCTAGAAATGGTTAACGTTTGTTCATGTTGATTTATGACTTCGATCTAAATAACGTCGCCACACTTTAGATAGGTATGAGCAGATTCGTAGGTTGGGTCGAGAAACAAAACCCAGCAATGGCAAGGAGTATACCTTGCCAATCAATTCTTAAATCAAAATTGAAGAAGGTGGGCACCGCCCACCCTATACATGTTGCTTAGTCTTCCGGTAAAACCCACTGGGTAGGTTGAGACATGCGCTCCATTGCTTTACGGCGAACGGCTTCGTCGGCCATTGCAATCATGTCGTCTAGTGACGTTTCTTTAATAAACTTCGATGCCTGTGGTATGTACTCACGGTTCGGGCACTCGTCGCCTAGAACACATCCATTAACACAGGCTTCGGCGCAGTTAATCTCCATGCTGATTCTCCTCTGCTAAGACTCCTGGCTTAATCAAGGGTTGAACACCCTTGATCCTAGTAAGGGCAATCAGCTAATCCACCAACGAGTGGTGGTACGTAGATATTGAGGACTGTCAGCCCAACTCATCAATCTGATTGCCTGCCAAGTTATGATTATGAGCTTTTTTTATCTTAATCGATGACAAAATTTCAGCCATGACCCGCTTTAGGCAAATGCGCTAGAGGAAGCGGCCTCAAAATCCGCCTTGCCACTTAGGGGAACAGGAACGGGTTTGCCTTACTGATCTCAACTTAGGTTATAGCTATAATGCTCGTTCCGCAGTCGTTGAACTAGCTAAGCGCTGAGCCAGATAGCCCGTGCCACGAATGGTAATGATCAGTTCTGGATTGCTGGGATCTTCTTCTAGCTTGGCTCTGAGGCGGGTAATGTAAACATCGACCACGCGCAGATCAGAGCGTCGCTTGGAGGCGTATCCCCAAACTTGCTCCAGGATATCGGTTCGTGAGACGGGTTCTCCCGAATGTTGAAAGAGTAACTCTAGCAAGTTGTACTCTGTCTGGGTTAGGCGAATGCGCTGTTGGGCTTTGTAAACCTGCTGCGTATTTGTGTCAATTTCAATGTTACTGACTCGGATCACACCGGGATTGGGTGGGCCAAGCCGATCGGTTTTCTTGAACCGACGCAGAATGGAGTAAATACGTGCTTCTAACTCTTTGGGTGAAAAGGGTTTGGCAAGATAATCGTCTGCACCGATTTTCAAGCCCGTAATCCGGTCTCCTACGTCTCCTAAGGCTGTCAACATGATGATGGGCACATCCGACTCTTGCCGGATTTCTTGGCAGACCCGATAGCCGTCCACCTTCGGCATCATGACATCTAGGACGACTAAATCGGGCGCTTCTTGCTCAAACTTTTCGAGTGCTTCTTGGCCGTCAGCAGCGGTTACTACGTCATAGCCAACCATGCCGAGCCGGGTCGTTAGGATACGACGAACTGCGGCTTCATCATCAACCACCAGAATTTTGTCTGTCTGATCTACCAAAGTGCTGCCTCTTTGCGATCGCCGTTTTTCTATGTGGAATTATGGGTCAATCTATGTGATGCAACTGGTTGCAATCTGTCAAGCTTAAGGGTTGCCTGAGGCTGAACCCAGGTAAGCTAGCGAGGTGAATCGACATTCGCGCAACAAATTGTGTGAGTTACGCTGCATTCTGCTCGCCCTATGCTATGGGCTGATTGACCAAAGCCGACGCATTATACCTTAAGCAGGCTCGACTGAAAACATTTGTTATCAGCTTGTTATCAATCATAACGAACTTATGTCGAAGTTGAAAGAGTTTTACAAGCCTCTTAGACAAAGCTTTAACTGGCGAAATATGGGTAAAGGGCTGATTGCATAGGGTTTCTAAGGGGTTTATGACGTTGCGATCGCGCTTTTTGCATAAAAATTCACTGTGCTTATGTGATAAATCATGTCAAAACCGATCGTAGGGGGATCGCCCGACTGATATTATCTCACCTAAGCTGTGCAGTAATTCTTGCGCTCAACGATCCCTGACGAAAGCGAATGAGATGCCTAACCCGTTTCTCGGTGTCAGAATTCCCCAGGACTTAAGCGATGCGATCGCAGCTCGCATACAGGAAACAGGTCAATCCCGCTCTGAAATTGTGATTGAAGCACTCCGCCTGTATTTGGGGATTGCTCCTGAACAAGCGCGCTTAGATAGCGTGGAAGAACGCCTGTCTGCCGTTGAGTTGGAGCTAGGTTTGGGACATTCGGTTTCACATTCTGCATCTTCACGGCCTGCATCTGCTCATCCATCTCCCCCTCACCTGCCGCCTCAGGAGCCGGACGACGAAAGCCATAATGCGTAAAAGTCCATAATGTGCGTAAAAGTCACAATGCGTAGATGTTTCGCTCATCCTGCTATTTTGGTTGATCCCACCGATAGAGATTCGGGCCTAGGATTCAGCGGGAGGATAGACAAGGAGTATACTGAGAACCATTAGTAACCATTAGTAACCATTTGTTAATAAATTCTTCGTATTGTTCTCAGCCCCCGCAGTAGTATGGCGTCTTCTCCTTCGATTGAATTTTTTGATGATGTGCCTGAAACCCTCAGCGGCATTAGCCTGCGCCGCAATCGTGATACTGGCGTTCGCATTGCCGTGATGATGTTTGAGCAATTGGCGTCCCTGGAGCGATTCAACAGCTTTACTAAGCGATTTTCGCGAACCCTGCGTCTAACGGATGAGGAAGGGGAAATCAATGTCGAGCCTGCTGGTATGCAGTTTATTTTCGGTGGGCCAGAAGGAGATGAACTCCAGCGGGTTGAGTGCAAAATCGAGATTGATCGCGATGATCACTGGGAGCGACTGATGCGGTTTATGCATCGCTATGCTGAAGCCAATAATATGGCCTATGGTGAGGATTCCTAACGAATTCGGTGCCGCTTGAAAATTTGAAAAAACGTTAGTAAGCAGATTGGTAGAACAATGAAAGTTGCGATCGCGGGTGCGACAGGTTTTGTAGGCAGTCGCCTAGTCGAAAAGCTCCAGGCAGAGGGACATCAGATCGTGGTGCTGACCCGGAGCCGCAGTCATGGTCAGAAGGTGTTTCCCTTACAGGCGTTTCCAGCCGTGGAAATTGTCGAATATCAGCCGAACCAGTCCGGTGAGTGGCAAAACGCAATCACAGGCTGCGACGGAGTCGTCAACTTGGCGGGCTACCCGATTGCCGAAACCCGCTGGACAGATTCAGTCAAGCAAAAAATCCTCACCAGTCGCGAAAACGTGACGCAGAACTTGGTGGATGCGATCGCAAAGGCCAATCCCAAACCTACGGTGCTGGTTAATGCCTCTGCCATTGGCTACTACGGCACCAGCGAAACCGCCACGTTTGATGAAACGAGTGCCTCCGGTGATGACTTTTTGGCCACGGTTTGCCAGAAATGGGAAGCGGCAGCGCAGCAGGTAAAAGAAACCGGGACGCGACTGGTGATCTTACGCTTTGGGATTGTGCTCGGTAACGGGGGTGCGATCGCAAAAATGCTGACGCCGTTTCGCATGTTTGCGGGTGGCCCCATCGGTTCGGGCAAGCAATGGTTCTCCTGGATTCACCGAGAGGATCTGGTCAACTTGATCGTCAAAGCGCTGCTCGATAGCTCGATGCAGGGCACCTATAACGCCACTGCCCCTAATCCAGTGCGGATGAATGAACTCAGCCATGCTCTGGGCGAGGTGATGCATCGTCCGTCCTGGCTTCCCGTGCCTAGTATTGCGCTGGAACTGCTGCTGGGAGATGGTGCAAAAGTTGTCTTGGAAGGGCAGCAAGTTTTACCGAAGCGGACGATGGAAACCGATTTTGATTACCAGTACGCAACGGTTAAACCTGCCCTGGCCGATGTCGTGCAGCACAGTTAGAGGATTGCATACCCGGATGCGAAACCGTAGGGGCGGGCTTGTTGATCAAGTTTTGATTCAGACCGATTACATTTTGGCTAAACCCGCCCCTACCAGGAATTTAGGACACAATTCTACGTTGGTTAACTATCAACATCTGCAAACGTATCCTGCACCGCTTTGGGGACGGGCCAGTCTTCGTTTTCACCGCCGATAATGATCCGCTGAATATCCACGTAGTCTTTGCTGAACTGGTGGAAGACGTTGATCAGGATATCCAGTGCGATCGCATCTGTAGTGCCCAAGTCAAACCAGCAGCGGGCCCAGTTGCCCTCATATTCGATATCGCCCATGTTGTGCATCAGCGCCATGAAGCTCTCGTCGGCTTGATCCAAGTTGTAATCCATGTAGCTGATTTCTAAGCCTGTCTCCTGCACTTGCAGATTTTCGGCGTTAAATCCACCTAGCTTGCCGAGAAAAAACCACGAGTCGAAGACTTCCTCGACATATTGCCGCTCCATAATTGACGGCACGGTAGCAAATTCTATCCAAATCCAAAGATTGAAAAAGTCAGTTTCTCGAAATTCGACACGCATGGATTGCTTGCAATATCTAACAGGGCAGAACTGACTCTAGCACCCATCCGGCTAGGCATCAATCTCCACAGTTAGAAACTCGATTTAACCCAGCAAACAAGCCGCAGGAAAAATTAAATATTCAATAAAAAATAGTTTCCAGATGAACTGATAAAACTGAGGATAGGTCAGCGGTTTCGCTGCTAGCTTGGGAATAGCTTTGAGTTTGCGGTTTTGCCAGTTGACGCGCCAGCTATAAATCCAGCAGAGAACGAGGGCAGTGCTGTGACTAATAATCAATAGCGGCGCATTGACGCTGGGCAACAGGATACCAGCCAAAATTATACCTAAGTAGCAAATTGTCAAAATCCAGCGAGCTAGGTTGAATACAGCTACCTGGCCCATCTGTACGGTAAACGTTTGGATATTGAATCGCCGATCGCCTTCGATATCGGGAATATCCTTAAAAATTGCGATCGCAATACTAAACACCACTACAAACACTGTTAGCACCCAGACCGCCGCCGGAATGACTATAGGTTGAGCCTCTGCCCAGGCTGCACCCAGAAACCGCTGTTGATAGTGCAGATACAGTCCCAAGTTAACAATGCCGCCCCGCACCGACAGGATACAAACCGAGGCCCAAAAGGCAAATCGCTTCAGCCGAATTGGAGGTAGGGAATAAGCCGTGCCGATAACTAAACTAGAGCCGACGGTCGCGAATAAAAAAATGCCCTGACTGAGGGCAATCAGCAGGGCTAGGGTGCCAGTGATACTGATAATTGCGATCGCAGTTCGACGCGAAAACTGGCCTGAGGCGACGGGTAAATGGGGTTTGTTGATTCGATCAATTTCAACATCAGCAATTTGGTTGAGACCCACAATGTAAATGTTGCCGCAGATGCAGGCCAGCCAAGCAGAAAGTAAAAGTGCGATTGTGCTACCGATTGCAGGAATGCCAACGAAGCTCCGGGCAATTAGCCACAGGCCAATAACGCTGAGGCTAGTACCAATGATGGTATGAGGGCGGGAAAAGCGCCACAGAGCACGGAACCATAGTTTTGGTTGGCGCAGGATAGAAATTGGAGCACTGGATTGAGAAGTCAAAGCCACGTTGAAAAACTTTTAAATATAGACAGACATCTCAATCAGATTACCGTCAGGATCTCTAAAATACACAGATTCAGTTGTTCCCAGCGCTCCAGTTCTCTGAATTGGCCCTTCGATAATCGGAACTTCATATCGATTTAGATGCTCGATTACATCTTTTAACGCGGTTGATGTGACAAAGCACAGATCAGCCGACCCTTTAGTGGGATGGTCTGCTTTGGGTTCAAACTCGTGACCGACCTGATGCAGGTTAATCTTTTGCTGCCCGAACCGGAGCGCCTTGCGCTGTTCACCAAAGGTGATCACCTGCATCCCCAGCACCTGGCTATAGAAATCGCATGTGGCCACAATATCTTGAACGGTCAGAACCAGGTGATCGAGTCGTTCAATGTGAATCATTCCATTTTTGTGGCCGCTAAAACTCCGTATCGCACCAGCCCGTTTTGATAGCCTCGGCTCATGAGTCCGAGTGCCAATGCACCGCGAATCGTAGGCCAACCCGCTTTCAGTAGTCCAATCAGTGCCTGTGGCTCAAATGCCGATTCAATTACATGCGTCCAAAATGGCGCAACGGCGGTTGACCAGTCTGAAACCCGAATGTTTTGAAAACCAACTTCCTCTGCGATCGCAGCATATTCCGGCAGCGAAATCACGTAGGGCAAGCAGTAGACATCGTAAATCTCTTCTAAATGCTCCTGCTCTTCAGGCGTTAGTGCACCGCCCTCTACTGCATCGGTTGGACGATGGCACCAAGTTGCCATTAAAAAAGTGCCACCCGGCTGTAACACCCGGTAGCACTCCCGCAAAAACTGTACCTTATCCGGCATGTGTTCGCCGCTTTCCATTGACCAGACAAAATCGAAGGAATCGTGGTCAAAGGGCATGTCTAACGCATCGGCAACTTGGAAAAACGCCTGCGGCGTTCGTGCCGCGTCAGCTAAGTTAGCAGATTGCGATCGCTCAGTGGCTCGGTTGGCCTGAAACGGACTGAGCGTGATCCCCATCGCATCTGCTTGGAATTTCTCTGCTAGATACAGTGAACTGCCGCCGATCCCGCAGCCCACATCCAGGATCTGCTTGGCGTTGGTTACCTGACTCCATTTCAGCAGTTGCTCAATTAAATCAATTTGCGCTTGGCGGCGATCTTTTTTTAGATTTCCAGCAACGCCGTAATAGCCGTGGTGCATATGCTCTCCCCAAATTTGCTCCCACAAATCAGAAGAGGCATCGTAAAACGCTTGAATATTTTGCCGTAGTGTCGCAGTCATGCTAAACCCGTTGCGTCCCTGTGGTGAATGGATGGCTTATGCCCTATTTCATCGTGCCGTGCATCCTGAAAATTGAGTATGAATTTAATGCCTTTTACAAGAAGAATTTATGTGTTCAGGATGCTTTATTAAGTTTGCTTCTCACTAAACCATAAAACCCACATGCATATCGCAAGGTAGTAACCCTTTATATAAGTTCTGGTTGAACACCCCTAAATCTATTGTTGGCGACACGTTTGCGGAGAAAACGTGTCACCAACAACAAATTGGGTGCTTAGGCACAGACTTGATATTCTGCACAGAAAATCCCAAGAGGGAACCGAGTCACAGCGCGACCCAGTTCCCTCTTGGGATTAAATTTATTCAATGCGGTTAGAACGATACAGCTAGAACGACTGAATATCGCGGGCTTTAGCCAGAATATTCTTGACATGACGCTTTACGGTGTTTTGCGTAATGTAAAGCTGCTTGGCAATGTCTTTGTAAGAATATCCGGCTCGACGTAGCGTCCAGACTTCTGTTTCACGCGGGGTGAAGCCATATTTGCGAGCATCTGCGATCGCAAGGTTCTGAATCGACTGAGAGCGATCTTCCAGCGTCACCAGCAAGCAATCACCCTGTTCAATATCAACCCACTGCACCCGGACTCGAATCGTGGCACCTTCCTCGGTAACGATTTCAGATTCAGGAGCAACCTTTTGTTCGGGGAAGATCTGACGGCTTTCGATCATAGCTTGGCTGACTCGTCGCACTGAAGGGGGTACAGAATCGGCATAACCAGCCTGTTCCTGTAGCCGACGACAGATTCGCCGTGCTCGACCGTTCATCATCAAAACTTCACCCTGCTCACTGAGGATGATTAAGCCATCGACAAAACCTTCTAAGATAGCCTGCATCAAAATCAGCCGATTGGACGATCCAGCCGTAGCTTGTCGCCTTACAGATGGCTGTGCAGATGGCTGTGTAGATTGGCGACGACTTTTCAGCTGGTCAAATTCGCGGACAGGATTGGGTTTGACTGGCATCGAAATCATAGTTTTCTCCTTCGATAGCCCTAGGGGGTATTGGGCTTTTGCATTACGTCTTCAAGTGGTTAAGCCCATTGTGGTGCCAGTGTTTATGAAGTCACAATGAGCGGTATGCATCAAACACCAGTGACCTGAAGTAAAATGAAGGGCACTGAAGCATACCGAAGTGAAGTGAAGGAGGGTGAAGTTTTTAAAGCAATCCTATCAAATTAAACAATTCGTGAAAAAGCTAAAGTTTCCTAGCAAAAGCCTTGCAAACGAACCTTGGTAACGGCTTCATATTGAAAGGTGTGCATCCGCATCCACTCAGCGCCGTTACGGGTGAACCGATTAAGCAGCCCAAAGCAAGGCAAGCAGCCACTATAGGTACAATCTACAGGTCAGTCCTAAGGCTCGATCGAGCTTTAGATTAAACTGAAATGCCGCTGTAAATTCCCTCAAATCCGATACGTTGACTAACCCTTTCGTGGATTCAGCAATCGGCAGAGCTTAAAATGCGCCGCTTTTGCATTTAGGCTGGGTCTAAACGGGATAATGAGTTCCTATCTAAAAACTGCACCTTAAGCATGGCCTAAATTTTACGCCGTCGAAGCTAAGCGTATCCTGCTCTACACCCGTGATTCATTTTTGCAAGTTTATTGATTAGTGACATCACCCACCGAGGGTGATTGTTACCCAGTACAGTCCATCATCTTTAATCTTCGGGTTTATGTCTTTAAACACCTTGACTAATCTATCTCCCAGTGTCGTAGATGACCATTTTCCGCGATCGCACCAGCGGCAGTACGTGGTCAAATTGTCTCGTCGGGTAGGGTTCACTCGGCGCAGAGCGGAGTGTTTTGTGCGGTTGATTGCTTACCTGATGTTGAAATCGCTAGATGAACAGGGACGGGCTTTGCCAGCAGTTATTACCGAACTGACTGCACCGGATGACCATATTTCCTGCACGCTACGCGAGACCTTTGAACTGTTCTACGGCAATAGCGATCGCGGCAGCGAACGGTCGGCGGGGATGATGCTGGATGAACTGGTGAAGCTGGGTGTAATTGATAAGCAGTTCGATGGCAATACACTTTGCATCAAGATTCGCTCGCTGCCGCAATCATTTGAGTCGGTCGATGAGTCGGCTGAATCTAGCGCACCGCTTCAGTTTGTCTCAGATGACTTCAATCCCAATACCGATACAGTGCTAGTATCCCGCTTCCTAGCCACTAACTACAACTGGATGAATGCCAGTGCGAAAGCTGTCCCAGCCAAGATTGCTCGCTTGTTACGCAAATGGTCGCGAGAATATGCCAAGGGTATCCGCGTACTGAGACGCGTTGATAATCAACAACCTGTTGGCTGCTACATCTTGTTTCCAG
This sequence comes from uncultured bacterium, assembly GCA_966674685.1. Taxonomy (GTDB): domain Bacteria; phylum Cyanobacteriota; class Cyanobacteriia; order Phormidesmidales; family Phormidesmidaceae; genus Thainema. The sequence goes on along the minus strand of CBKWJC010000073.1, from coordinate 19,609 downwards.
TTGCGGCTGAATCAGAAGAGAACTTTTGTTTACCGCCCAGTCGCGGCCTGCATCTGAGTACGAATGCGACCGATGATCCCTTTCAAATGGCGCAGCCAGGGGATTTGTCCTGTACCGCACTGCTGGTTCGCAGCATCATGATTGACCGTCTCTACATGCAGCCTGATGCGCTACAGATCCTGCTGGAAGATGGTAAACAGTGCCTGCTAGCCATTCGCAAGGATTTTCCGAATGCCTGCGATCTTTATGGCTTGACGATCCATCCTATGCATGAAGAGCTGGCACGCGTGACCGGATTTCAAAAAATCGATACCGACCCACACCTGTCGATTCACTGGATTTATCAAGCGATTGATCATTACCTACAGATGGATGTGGCGCATGCGGTTGCCCAGTTGAAGCTCTCATGATGCTTGGGCGTTTCTAAATTGAAACACCGGGTTGGAACACCTATAAAACTGGGTGCTAGAATCTCGAATAGCATGGAATTCTTGGAAACGCTGGGCTATGGTAGCTCTGTAGCGTTGATTGGCGATTCCAGGGTTAGTCAAGTCCGGGTGTTTCGAGAGTTACGGCAGCCGTGGCAAAGATACTCAAATCTGTTGATGTATTCTGCCAAAGGTTGACTAAAGATTGTATGGGTTAGTCCTCATTCAAGTCTGGCTAAAGGGTCTCGTTCTTTTAAGAAGGGCTTATGGCTACAAGCTTTCTTAAAAAAAATTAGATTACCATTAATCATTGATGCTCAACATCGCGTACTATTTCGTCCTGTTTACTTTCTGCCTGTGCATCCTCAGAAGACGCAAAAAATCGATTTAAGCAAAGAGTATCCGTGCCCTTGTTGCCGACGCGGTCGGTTAAAGTCGATTGTCCTTACGGAGGCATTCGGTTGCGATCGCTGTCAGAAAATTTTTGTCATTCAAGATGGTGGCTATGTTTTGGAACAGCTTTCAACCACCTATCCCTATAAGCGAGCGTGGCAGTGGACAGGACAGCAGTGGAATTTGGAGCACTCTAAGTTTAGTCGCAGCTACATTCCATTAACGTTGGTTATTATGCTGGCGTTTATTGTGGCGCTACTATTGCTGAGGGCACTACAGCTTTCAGTGGCTAGTGGTACCCTGTGGCAGGCGGTTATGGTGCTTGCCCTAATTGCATTGCTCATAGTGCTATGGATTGCATGTAGACGATAATTCATGACGACTGACCCTAATTTCGCTTTGATTCGGTTACTGCGGCAGGCCCAAGATGGCTTTCAGGATTTGCTTAGCCTGGAATCCGTTGATCGCAAACAGATGATTCGCCTGATGGCGGAGGCTATCCTGGCTAAGCAAGATAATATCCTGGAGGCGAATACGCTCGATTTGGAAGCCAGTCGTGAGATGGCTGTACCCGATCTAATTTTAGATTGGCTAAAGCTGACGCCGGAACGGCTACAGTTGGCGGCATCTGTTCTAGAGCGGCTCGCCAATTTGCCTGATCCATTGAGCTACTCCTACAGCCCTCGTCCGCTGCAAGAGGGGCAGATGTGCTGCCAGATTGTGCCGCTGGGCGTGGTGGCGTTGATCTATGAAGCGCTGCCGGAATTAAGTGCGATCGCAGCCGGACTCTGCTGCTTTACGGGCAACAGTTTGGTGCTCAAAGGCGGCAGTGAAGCCAGCCACACTAACGAGATTATTGTCCAGTCGATGCAGATTGCGCTGTCAGAGGCAGGCTATCCCATTTCAGGCATCACGCTCATGCCCGCCGAACAGACCAGCACCATTCGCAGCCTAGTCACTCAAGATTCCGGACTCAATCTGGTCATTCCCTATGGTCGGCCTAGCCTAGTGCAGCAGGTGATGCGGCAGTCGGCTGTACCGATTCTGAGAGCGGCGATGGGTAACTGCTATCTGTACTGGTCATCAACGGGTAATTTAGACCTGGTGCGCTGGATGATTCTTGATAGTCATCAGAGCGAACCCGATCCGGTCAATGCGATCGAGAAGGTGTTGATTGCTCGCAATCACAATCCCTCGACCCTGACAATGGTCTGGAATGCGCTGCAAGATAAGGGTTATGAGCTACGGGGCGATCAAACTCTGGTCAATGAGTTTCCAGAGCTGATTTTGGCTGAAGACGATGAGTGGTCGCAGCCCTATTTGGAAAAAGTGATTGCATTTAAAGTCGTAGACGACATCAATGAAGCGATCCGCTGGATTAATGACCACAGCAGCAGCCATGCCGATTCCATCGCCACCGAGTCTTATTCGGAAAGTCGCCAGTTTTCCATGCAGATTCAAAGTGCTTCGGTCTATGTCAATACGTCGCCGCGCTTTTATCGCAATCCACCCGACAGCAATGCGATCGCACTTGGCATGTCTAACCAGCGCAGTCCACATCGGGGACTGATTGACATTGCGGCGCTAACGACGACGAAACAGGTCATTCAGGGCTAATAACCGATGCTAGCTCGCCTGTAGCGACTGGCCGACCTCAACGGTTTGAATCATCTGCTGGTCGGCTGCATCAATGCAGTTTAAACAGGCAATGGTTCCTTCCGGATCAATTTCGAATTCTTCAGCTAGCAAGACTAAATTTTGTAGCCGTCGCTGGAGCATTTTAATCAGGCTCATTAAGCGCTGATGGCACTGTCGTACAGATGGAGAGCTGCCCCGCCCAAATTGCAGCGTGACCCGCTGCTCAATATCCTGTAGCTGTAGCTGAACCTGGTGAATTTGTCGAACCTGATATTGAATGGCAGCTTGACTCGCTGGGAGATGGAGCCGAGCCTGTCGATGAAGGGATAGAAGTTCTAATAGGACTTGATGAAAAACTCGATCAATATTCATAAGTAGATTCACAATGTCGGGAACACGGGTTGCTGGCGTTGCTTAATTTCAGTATGAATTGTGACGTGGGGACACGCCTTCACACACAATTCATCCTTAAAATCAGCAATCCCTGGTTGCTAAATGCGGCGAGCTTGAACGGGTAAATGTACTTAGCTCTTAGAGAATCGATCACATGCATCTATCGTTCTACAGGAAATGGCAAATCCTAAAAACATTTACCCGAAATTCATATTGGGTTCTCAATTGTCCGGCAATTCTTAAACTTTACGTAAATCTACTGGTGTATTGCAGTTAAATAAAATACTTTCATTAAAATCTGGTAAGGGACTGACGGTTGTTTGGTTAAGCCAGCGTTGGAATGATCGCTGGCCGGATGCAATATAAGCTTCTAATGAGCTAAGACTGCTTGTGCGATAGAAACCGCAGAGGGGTTCCCAGCCCTTTTTTTGATGGGAAAGTAGCGCGATCGCAGTTTGCGGTACATCTTGTAACAATGACAACCAGGATTGAATCGGCTCTGCATCAAGCCGTGGCAGGTCGCAGGCCAGTAACAAAACCCAGTCCGTTTTAACGTGCCGTAGCCCCTGAGCAAATCCGACTAAAGGCCCATGATCAAAGGGTGGTGAGATGCTCTCTGCCGCTAAACCGAATTGAGACGTGTCAGTGTCAAGTTGCAGGGCAACTTCCTGGATAAACTTACAGGCGACAGGTGCGATCGCACGATAGCGATCAGGCCAAGGTGTGACAATACGGACGGTCTCAACACAAGCTAGAGCAACTTGGCAGACATGGGTTAGCATCGGCGTCCCATTGACAGGAATGAGCGCTTTATCCTGGCCCATGCGGGAGCTTTGGCCGCCTGCCAAAACGATGGCTGAACAACTCATGGGGACTACCTAGCAGTTTGGCCCTTAACTTTTAACACGTTTTTGAGGAAATGCGGCTCTTACTCGCATTCAAAACCCTATTGGGCAGAATACGCCTAGCCTTAGCTACGCCCAAAAACAGAGGCATAGTTTGCCGCCGTCACATCGCTATCGCAAGCGATCCCTCCTAGGGTCGAATCGCCGCAGAGCGAGGGGGAAATCTAGAAAAATGAGAGCCTGACGCGATAAAATGAGAAGAGAATTTTACAAAATTTATGCAGATTTTTCGCGCCTACATCGCCCCGTTTTTTATCATCCTCGTCTTTTTCATCGCTATGGTTGCCGTCAGTGCCAGAATTTTTCTGCCGAGCGACATGATGGCTCCTGCTCCAATAGAAGAAATGGATCAGACAATGCCGTCTGATCCAACTGCCCAAGTAACAACTGAGATACCGGATATTTATGTTTTGGTTAAAGGAATGCCGCAGGATCTAGGTACCGCTTAATGGGCTTGCCGTTTCCGGTTGCTGGATACCAACTGCGGACTGGATCGGGTTTGGATCGAGCACTGCTCGTTAAGTTCATGCAGCGAACCTATTGTGAACTGAATCCAGGGGCGAACAGTGCTCATCTGGCTCAGACGGTCGATCAGCATTTTAGTGCTGAAACACCACTGTGGTGGGTGCAACCCGTTGATAGCAGTGACAGTAGTCTCTCAGGTGGCTCACTCGGCTTACCCCACAATCACTCAAGGTTTACACCCGTTGCTTGCCTGTGGATGGGGCAGGCAATTAACCAAGTCACCGGACATCGGCAGGCTTATACGTTTTTGCTCTATGTGACGCCCGACGTGCGGCGGCAAGGGATTGGAACGGCACTGATGCACCACGGTGAGCAGTGGGCTAAACAGCAAGGGTTTCGTGAACTAGGACTGCATGTATTTCAAACTAATCAAGCAGCGCTAAAGCTTTATCGCCGTTTAGAGTATCGACCCACCTCAGTTTGGATGACGAAACTGTTGCAATAATCCATTGAGGCGTGTTGCAATTCGCTGTCGCTGGGAAGTTGGCACATTCGAAAAGTCGATTCCGCTCCGAGCAAAAATGCGGCGTGCATCTAGATCTAAATCTGCGATCGCACCTCTATTGAAATCAGATTCGATTTGGGGCTGTGCTGTATGATATTTCGTGTAAAGCATAAGCCGTCTCCGCTAAATAAAGAGGATTTTTATGCTCTTTGACCTCTAGCTATCTAGTATTGATATTTGCACTACAATTGAGTTCTGCGTAACGTATCGCCCAGTTTCGCAAAAAAACAGATCATTGCTTCAAGTATCGTGATATTTGCCATGATGTACGATTCGAGCTGGGTGACAAGTTTAGAAGGCTGTGCAAAGTCCGTTCAAGAGTCAGGATCTAGCGGTTGATTGGGGGTTGAGTAAGCTCATATTCTCTAGCCCGAATTTGGCCCAACATCCAAGGCGCAACCTTTCAAATGTGATGCTGTCCCTGTAAGGCTATGGCAAGATCGCTGCTTGGGCTTTTAGATTGTAGAGTGCCCAATCTCAGCTAATCTGACCGAGCCAATTCGGGGCCAGAAGACTCACGTCTTGTCCGAAAAAACAGAAGAGTTATGTTGTCGCTGCGCTCACTGTGGCAACAAAACTTTTCCGGTTTTAGTTTGGCAAGGTGCAGGATAGGAGAAGACTTTTAGGGAAACGAGTTCGTGCTGTAAAGTGACAGTATGTATGACGACGACGATCTAATTGCATTAGAAACTGCCGATTATGAAAGCCCTCTCGATCGGCTAGAGCCGCTTGATGCGGAAGCAGATGTTCCGAAGCCGACACCGGAGCAAATGCTGCCGCTGCTGAAGTCTCAGGAGACGCAGCAGCGGATGCTGGCTGCTCGGGCATTTTGTGAGTTACAGGATGCGCGTGCCATTCCTGAACTCGTTCGGCTGCTCCAAGATGGCTGTCCACTGGTGCGAGTTAGTGCAGCCTATGCCCTGGGTCGCAATCCCAGTCCAGATGCGGTGGATTCAATCATTACTCAGCTCAATCGCGACTGGAACGGCTACGTGCGGAAAGGTTTAGTGTGGGCGCTGGGTAACTGTCGCGATTTGCGATCGCTTGACCCGCTGATTGATGCACTCAAAACCGATATTTCTGCGGTGCGATTATGGGCTGCCAGTGCGCTGGCTCAAATGGCTGAGGTTGGCTTTGATGCTATTTTGGCCGTCATGCCGCCGCTCATCGAAGCGCTGCGACAAGACCCAATTCCAGCGGTACGGAGCAACTGTGCCTGGTCAATTGGTCAGCTTTGTCGCGAACTACCGTCAAATGTGGTTTACGCCACCGCAGTGGACGCGCTGATTGAATCTTTTGCTGAAGATGAAGACTTGGGCGTCAAGGAAGATGCTCGGGCGGCAATGCTGAAATTGGGCGATCCGCGCGGCCTACAGGTGATCGAAGAAATTGAGCTAGATGGCCTGATTTAGTCGTGTTGTCTCATCGTTTTGTAGAATGCGTTAGGCGCTAGCCGTAACGCATCCATTTTCTAGTCGCATCCCATTGATTGCCCCGCAATCCAGCCAGTAGTCCAGGCCGACTGAAAATTGAATCCACCCGTCACGCCGTCAATGTCCAGCACTTCACCCGCAAAGTACAGTCCTGGACAGAGACGACTTTGCATGGTTTTAAAGTCAACTTCCTTCAGACTCACACCGCCGCAGGTGACAAATTCGTCTTTGAAGACACCTTTGCCCTGAATCTGGAACTGTCCCTGGGTGAGTTCTTGTACCAGGTGATTAATCGCTTTTTTCGACTGCTCCGCCCAGTTTTGCTGCGGATCAATTTCGGCGCGGCTGAGGATATAACGCCAGAACCGACGCGGCAGATCAACGGGACAGTAATTTGCGATCGCACGTTTCGCCATTTGTTCTTTGGCATCCATCAGCACCTGCCGCAGTTGCTCCGGATTCTGATTGGGCAACCAGTTCACACTGAGCTGAGCGTGGTACTGCTGGCCATGCAGCACTCGTGCGCCCCAGGCCGAGAGTTTTAAGATAGCAGGCCCACTGAGACCCCAGTGGGTAATTAGAACCGCTCCAGACTGCTGTAGCGGCTTCTGCTTGGATTTCTGACCGGAGGTATTCAGTTTGACTTCAACTGGCTCAATCGCGATCCCAGCCAGCTCTCGCAACTCCGGATCAGCCACGTTGAACGTGAACAGCGACGGCACAGGTGGCTGAATGGTGTGTCCCAACGACTGAGCAAACTGGTAACCACGGGGATTGCTGCCAGTGGCAATCAGAATGCGATCGCACTTCACCAACTCTCCAGACCGCAGCCGGAGCAAAAATTCGTCACCATTTCGCTCAATTGCTGTCACCGCAGCCTGCGATCGCAACTTCACCCTAGACTGAATCGCCGCCTGGGTCAGACAATTGGCAATTGTCGCCGAATCATCCGTCACCGGAAACATGCGTCCATCTGCCTCCACCTTGAGCCGCACCCCCCGCCGCTCAAACCACTGCACCGTATCGCGCGGCTGAAAGCGCGTCAGCGCCCCCCGTAGTGCCTTGCTACCTCGGGGATAGTTCTGCACTAAAGCTGCCGGATCAAAACAGGCGTGCGTGACATTGCATCGTCCACCGCCTGAAATCAGCACTTTGGCGAGGGGACGCTGCCCAGCTTCAAAAAGCGTAACGCTTGCATCAGGATAGGTTTCTGCACCTGCGATCGCGCCAAAAAAGCCCGCTGCTCCTCCCCCGATTACACCAACTCTCATCGTTCTTACCCCTAACGTTTTTCCAGTTCTTCAAAGTTGTGGGCTGTCGAGGGAGTAAGGAGCCGAGGGGGCAACGGAGCAACGGAGCGATGAAATGGAACCCATTCAAAATCACCTCGCCTCTTCCCCTACATTTCTCACAGGCATCCTTGTGCTCCCTCGATAGCCCTTTACAACCTCTACCCCCATTACTCCCTCACCCATCCACCCACTCACCTACCCTCCCACCCCATTTCTGAGGAAAAGTATTACAAAATATTGCAGGATGCCTAAGATTGTGAACTTCATCCCTGAAAATGTTTCCGGAAGGTAGCTGAGCCTGGACTCCTAAATCAAGGATTCCAGAAACTACAAAGCCTGCTAAAAGTACCCGAGTTTAACCAGGCAGACACCATCACTACAAAACTTTGTTTCGGTGGTGTTTTATCGTCTGGTCGCGAACACCAGTTCTAAATACTTCTGGTTATATTTTCTTACTGGAGGAATCCATCAATGAGTATTGTCACGAAGTCTATCGTGAATGCCGACGCTGAGGCTCGCTATCTCAGCCCCGGTGAGCTAGATCGCATCAAGGGTTTTGTTAGCTCTGGCGAGCGTCGTCTACGCATCGCTCAAGTTCTGACCGATTCCCGCGAGCGCATCGTCAAGCAAGCTGGTGATCAACTGTTCCAAAAGCGTCCTGACGTTGTATCCCCCGGTGGAAACGCATATGGCGAAGAAATGACCGCCACCTGCCTCCGCGACATGGACTACTACCTGCGTCTGATCACCTATGGAATCGTCTCCGGTGATGTAACCCCGATCGAAGAAATCGGTTTGGTTGGTGTTAAGGAAATGTACAACTCCCTGGGCACCCCCATTCCCGCTGTTGCAGAAGCTGTTCGTGCGATGAAGAACGTTGCTGCTTCCATGCTGTCTGGTGAAGATGCAGCTGAAGCTGGTTCTTACTTCGACTACGTAATCGGTGCGATGCAGTAAGCGTTGTTGCCCATTAACAACACGAAACTCTTCTGAATCTAAGTCATTTAAGGAAGCGATACAATGCAAGACGCTATTACTTCTGTAATCAACTCTTCTGACGTTCAAGGTAAGTACCTTGACGGCTCCGCAATGGAGAAGCTAAAGGCTTACTTTGCAAGTGGTGAACTGCGCGTTCGGGCAGCTACCACCATCAGCGCAAACGCAGCTGGCATCGTAAAAGAAGCTGTTGCTAAGTCCTTGTTGTACTCTGATATCACCCGTCCCGGTGGTAACATGTACACCACTCGTCGCTATGCTGCTTGCATCCGCGACCTCGACTACTACCTGCGCTATTCCACCTACGCAATGTTGGCTGGCGATCCTTCCATTCTCGACGAGCGCGTGCTCAACGGTCTGAAGGAAACCTACAACTCCCTAGGTGTACCCGTTGCCGCTACCGTTCAGGCTATCCAAGCAATGAAGGAAGTCACCGCTAGCTTGGTTGGCGCTGATGCTGGTAAGGAAATGGGCGTTTACTTCGACTACATCTGCTCTGGCTTGAGCTAGTTGAGTCACAGCAGTTAACTGACTTGCCGCACTCACAAGTTAGTTAGATAAGTAAGGGCTAAGCTGGCCGGAGTGAGTGTTAGAGTGCTGTTTAGCTTGTCCTCCAGGGCTGATGAGTTACAGTAGTCTGGCATTTTCATCGGTGCTTAGCCCTTCGTCTATCTAAAGAGAATTCTTAAAGAGTGATTTTCGCTGGCTATCGTCTTCTCACTTCATGATTGAGACTTAACATGATTGAGAATTGAATCGGTTCAATTTGGTGATAAGCGGCGGCTTTTGATATCTAAACTTTTTGCCTTGCATTAGGAGATCTTTCGCTATGCGCATGTTCAAGGTTACAGCTTGCGTCCCAAGCCAAACTCGCATCCGAACCCAGCGTGAGTTGCAGAACACCTATTTCACCAAGCTTGTTCCTTATGGCAACTGGTTTAAGGAGCAGCAGCGCATCCAGAAAATGGGTGGCAAGATCGTGAAGGTTGAGTTGGCGACTGGCAAGCCTGGAATGAATACTGGCGTTGGCAGCTAAATTCTTGACGATGATGCCTTTGATCAGATTGGATACGCATGTGTAGAGGAGGGGTTAGAGATAACCTCTCTTTTTTTATAGCGGTAGTCATCTTGTAGGACATTTTTGTGGCGCGGCTTCGCCGCGCCACAAAAATGTTCGTGTCCTATCCGTTTCCTAATAGAGCTGGTTATGGCTATACTGCAAACCCGTCTTTGGGGTTTGTGCCTGCAAGCTAAAGCTAACAGGCACCGCGACCGAACAGCAAGATACGCACTGTTTCCACCAAGATTTCTAAATCTAAGTTGAGCGACCAGTTATCGATGTAGTACAAATCTAAGCGGGCAACATCGTCGAAATCGTCACTATCGGAGCGGCCTGAGATTTGCCAGAGTCCGGTGATGCCGGGGAGCACTTGATGGCGAATGTGGTGCCAGGCGGTGAAGTGCTGAATATCCTGTAGGGGTAATGGACGGGGGCCAACTAGGCTCATCTGGCCCAGTAGCACGTTAAAGAGCTGGGGCAGTTCATCTATGTTTGTTCGGCGCAGAAAATGGCCGATTTTGGTGACGCGAGGATCGACTTTGACTTGGAGCATCACCCCAGTGGCTTGATTTTGAGCTTCTAACTCAGTCTGTACTGGGGCGATGATCATTGTGCGAAACTTCCAGACCTGGAAGATGCGCCGATTGAGACCCATTCGTTCTTGTTGAAAAAAGATGGGGCCGGGAGAGGTCAGTTTAATTGCGATCGCAACTCCAATAAGTAACGGCGCTAAGGCGATTACGCCAACAGCAGCGCCTAAGAAATCGATACAGCGCTTAATGCAATAGCTGAAGCCACGCACGACCGGGGTTGCAATCCGCAGCGTCGGCAAGCCCGCAAACACTTCGGGGACACCGCGCCGATGCAGCATTTCGCGGCTTGAGGGCAGGAGTCGTAGGGTAATGCCAGATCGCTGGAGCTGCCAGAACAGGCCAGAGGCTAGTTCGGTATTGGGTAAGCTTTCGGCGATAACTTCCTGTGCCTGTGAGTTGATAATTGACTGTAAGGTTGTCTGTGAGTGCGCTGTGGCGGATAGGGCAGCACCCACAATTTTGTAGTGCGATCGCTGTTTAAGCACATTAGCCAGTTTGGCCAGCCGCTCAGCCCTGGCGATAATGAAGACGGGAACTCTGGCCTGACGCTGCTCAAACTGACGCAAAATTAGCGTTGCGATTAGTCGAAACCCGACGACTAACGTGGCGCTGCTGAACCAACTCGTAAAAAATAGCGATCGCGGCACATCCAGATTGGGATCATAAAAATAGCTAATGACCAGCGTGAGCAAATGAATCCCGCTCACCAGCTTTGCTGTCCGCAGATAGTTTTTCCACTGGGTAGTTGAGGTGTATAGCCCTGCTTTGGCGAACAACACCAAAGTAATTGCGATAAAAATCCAAAACAAACTGGGCAACCCCAACCACGTCCACCAGACTAACTGTGGCGGTAGCGGTGAATCGAGCGGATTGAAGCGCTGAGCAAGCTGCCAGGCCAGCGCGATCGCAGAAATGTCGCTAACCAACAACAACCCAATCTGGTGCCAGGGCCACTGCACAATTTCGGCCCAGCGAGTGCGTTGTGCAGGGCAAATATCGGCAGTTGTCGAAGGAGTGGGGCGATGGTGTAGTCGTTCCATGCTGATGTAATGAGGTTACGTGTCAGCCTTTGTGGAAAAGGGGTTCTTCTTCCAGTATTCCTTAAACACCGATAAAATCTGCCATCTGATAGCACTCCGTTATATATGACGCTTGTGTGCCAACTTTATTTCGATAGGTTTTGATGGTTGATGTATCGAACGCGACGCGATTCCCCAACCGTTGAAACTGATTGGGCACGATCCTCTCACAGCTTGAACCAGACTAAAAAGGGGATTATGCTGTCGTGATGCGGCAGCGTAATCCCCTTTTTAGTCGCGCTAGTGTGAGTGCGCGAAACGTATTCTTGTATTAAGTCTGGTTAATACCCCATAATTTGCTGTTTGCGAACTGTTTGTGCCGCAAACGTTTCACAACCAATAGACTGGGTTACTACACAGACTTGATATCACACGTCGTAAACGCGACACTCATCGGCGTCAGGATTCTGATCGCAGTAGGCTTCAAATAAGGCTCTGCCCTTGGTGCGATATCCAGATTTTTGGTGGGATGCTTCGGCCTGTAGTTCTTCTACCGTGTCCCATGCGTTCGCACAGGCCGCAGAACCGGAGCCAAACTGATCGCAGGCTTGATGTGCATCTGCGATCGCAGTCCGAATAGCATCTTGAATACCCGAAGGTTGAGCAGTTTGAGCAGTCATAGTAATTCAGTCACTCCTAAATCTTGCCTCTGACCTGATCGTAAGAAACCCTAATTCTGACTGCATTCGGAAAACCGTAGAGGAAACAGTCTAGGCAACCGTCAAACGCGTTTTAGTTAGAGATCGCAGTTGCAGAAGACTAAGGATTGAGTGCTGAGTAAAGGGGTAGATGGGTAGATGAGTAGATGAGTGGATGGGTAATTGCGTGATGATGGGATAAAACTAATCTGATCCGCTATTCCATCACTCTTAACTCCCTCTACAGCCCTTTCACTCGTCACTCCTCACTCGTCACTCCTCACTCCTCACTCCTCTCGCCATGCCTTGTAAGGTTTAGAAAGGTTTAGGATAGAAGCGGTCTGGAAATATTCTGTTACATATTTCGCTGCATTCGCTCACTGTTGATTCTGTCGCATGTATTGGCAAGCCCATGTATTGGCAAAACCTTGAAGGGAACTGGGTATTGGTTCCCCCCAACCCCGTCGCCATTATTCATTTTTTAGGTGGTGCATTTGTCGCCAGTGCGCCCCACGTCACCTACCGCTGGCTGCTGGAAAATTTGGCTGAGGCTGGTTACGTGATCGTTGCGACGCCGTTTGTGAACACGATGGATCATCACGATATTGCCCGCCAGTGTCTCTGGAAGCTGAATGATGCCCTGACGGATTTGTATACGTATGCCTTACGCCGTAAGCAGTTGCCAATCTATGGTTTGGGGCACAGCATGGGCTGTAAGCTGCACGTTCTGATTGGTAGTCTCAGTCGGGCAGAACGGGCTGGCAATATTTTGATGGCCTATAACAACTTTTCGGCGCGACGATCTATTCCGCTGATGGAGCAGGTATCGCCGCTGATTGATCAATTTAAGCCGCTGCTGGCTCAGTGGATGACGGCAGAACCTGCGATCGCAACTGAATTTATTCCCTCGCCCGCCGAAACGATGCAGCTTGTCCAAGAGCGATATCGCATTCCGCACAACTTAATGGTCAAGTTTCGCACTGATGATCTCGATGAAACTCGCGCCCTGACAGAAGCGCTGCGACTGCGGTTTCCAGAAACGACGACTGTACAAATTCTGCAAGGCAACCATCTCACCCCTGTTGGACAAGACATCGGCTGGCAACCCGGTACTGAGTTCAGTCCGCTGGATGCTATTGGTCAGTTTATGCGCCAAGGACTCTACCGCGACATCACCGTGCTGAAAGAAACGATCTTGCAGTGGCTGGCAGCGTCGTCGATTGAGTGCTGAGTGATGAGGTAGATGAGTAGTCGGGGGGATGGGAGATGGCGTGGCAAATAGGCTCTCTAATTTCATGACCCTATGACTCCATCACACCTTTACAGCCCCCTACAGCCTTTACAGCCCCCTACAGCCCCCCATCTCACTCTCACGTCCCCAACATCTCTTGTCGCAGCACCTGGCCTGTTGGCCCTGTGATGGATTCCGGTAGCTGAGTGGGCAGCACCTCTTGTCTTGAGGTCATGTCGTAGGTGGTGTAAACGACGGAAGTGCCGTTGGCTGCGGTTGGGTCAAATGTGATATCCATGATGGTCAGCGTATGCATGGCGGCTGCGGTCGATCCAAGTAACGTGCGTGGCCCGCTGCCAAGTGCGCCGCAGTGCAGGAACTGGAGATTACCGACTTGCCCTGGATAGTAGGCGTGATGATGCCCACAAATATAGGTATGAACGCTGTAGGATTCCAATTGCGATCGCAGTTGATCCCCATTCGACACAAATTCTCCAGGCGTATCTCGTCCTTGGGAAATTGCATAAAACGGCAGATGTCCTAGCACCAGCCGCAGCTTCGCCTGCTGCGCTGCTTCACTAGCGAGGCTTTGTTCTGCCCAGGCAAGTTCTTGCGACGAAATAGTAGCCGAAGACGCATCCCAAACCAGATAGAAAATATCGTTCTGCACAAAGCTGTAGTAAAACGGAAAGCCACTGCGATCAACAAATTCAACACCTAATGCGCGATTTGGATCAGTCCAGTATGCCTTGGCCAAATCTCGTTCTAGAGCATAGACATAGCCGCCATTACTAACTACGCTAGAGGCATCGTGATTCCCCAACGTGAAGGCAAACGGCAGTCCGGCCTGTCGAATCGGTGTGTAAACCAGTTGATCAAACCCGTTCCACATGGCTTGAATTTGAGCCTGAGTTAGCGATCGCTTCTGCCCCGCCACCATATCACCTGCACACAGCACCAAATCCGGCTCCCATGCCGGGAGCAGGCGCATGGCATCCGTTACTTCTTGAATGTAGTCGGTCGAACCATAAGCGCTATTGATATCGCTAAAGACCGCCAAGCGCACATCGCCTTTAACAGGGGCTTTCATCCCGGCTGGAGCAGGAGATGGACGGGCGGCAGGTACAGCGGCTTCCACCTGGGATGACGATTCCACAGCCGGAGCAGCTTGTCCTTCAGTTGCAGTCGAACGACTGCGAGTACAACTGGTTAAGCTACTGATGCTTGCCGCTGCGGTTCCACTGAGCGTGAAAACTAAAAAGTTGCGCCGATTGAGAGGCATAATCGACCCATCCTGAACTGACTGATAAGGGTATGGAGTAATCCTTCAGCACTTTAGCACCGAGTTTGCTGAAACGTGAGCGGAATGTGGCAGTGTTTTGCCCCAATGCGCTCACTACCTCATCTGTTGCAAAAGCTGACTAACCGTTAGGATCTGTAACAGAATTGCCAGATTAGTCCTGCCGTTTTGCCTCCTGTGTTATAGTCAATCGGTGAAGATGGTTCTCGGTTTTGAAACCTCAATATCAATATTTAATTTCAATATTTGAGGGGGCGTTTCTCCGGATTTCCGCTTCTATAAACACCTAATCTTGGAGATGCTCCATGTCGATTTACGTTGGCAACTTGTCTTACGACATTACCCAAAAAGATTTAGAAGAGACTTTTGCTGAGTATGGCTCTGTGAGCCGTGTGCATATGCCGACTGACCGGGAAACGGGTCGGCTGCGTGGTTTTGCCTTTGTGGAAATGAGTTCTGAAACTGAAGAAGATGCCGCCATTGAAGCTCTAGATGGCGCTGAGTGGATGGGACGTGACCTGCGGGTCAACAAAGCAAAGCCCCGCGAAAACCGCAATTCTGGCGGGGGCGGCAGGGGTCGTCGCTTCTAAATGATTGTCTAAATGATTTTAAGTATGTCGGCAAGGCAGATTGTGCTGATCTATCCGAACAGCAAATCTGGTGCCTAGTGGCTAATCCCGTTCCGACAGCTTGACGATCCCCGGCAGGCTTATGTGGTTGCCATCGCTGCCGGGGATTTTAGCTTTTGCAACAGCAGGTTGAGACGTCAACAATTTTGGAGATTTGGCATCAGCATGACTCAAGTTACTGTGGGTGAGAATGAAGGAATTGAATCCGCTCTACGTCGTTTTAAGCGACAAGTATCACGGGCGGGAATTTTTCAGGACATGAAGAAAAAGCGCTACTTTGAAACACCTGCGGAAAAAGCAAAACGCAAAGAAATGGCTAAGCACCGCCAGCGTCGATATCGTTCGAAGTAGAGTATAAGCACTTCTAGATGTTTGGGACAGCTAGTATGCGCTAGCTCCCACATCAGATGCTGATTGGGAAATTGACTATGAGCCTTTGTGTTTATCTGCTCCGTCATGGGGAAACAACTGCTAGTCAGACAGGCGGATACTGTGGGGCACTCGACCCCGATCTGACGGCTGAAGGATACCAGATGGCGCAAGCGTTTGCTGATAAATATCGCTCATTTGATTGGCAGGCAGTTTACGTCAGTCCCATGAAGCGCACCATTGCCACAGCAAAACCGCTCTGCGATGCAATGGACATGAGCATGGAACTGCGCGACGGGCTGAAAGAAATTCAGTATGGCGAGTGGGAAGGAAAAACGCCGGAAGCGGTACAGGCAGACTATACAGATGATTATGTTCACTGGCTGACGGAACCCGCTTGGAATCCGCCGACGGGTGGCGAAACGTCGATTCAAATTGCCAGTCGCGCCAATTTAGTGATGGCGGAAATTGAGGAGAAATACACGTCGGGCAATGTGCTGATTGTGTCCCACAAGGCGACGATTCGAATTATTCTATGTAGCCTATTGGGAATTGATATTGGCCGCTATCGCGATCGCATTAATATGCCCGTTGCCTCCGTTAGCATCGTTAAGTTTGACGTGCATGGGCCGCTTTTGATGAAACATGGCGATCGCAGCCACTTGCCACCAGAACTCGATCGGCGTCCTGGTACTTAAAAAAGGGATTCTGCTGTTACAGCGGAATCCCTTTTGAGTTTTGTGGGAAGCGTTGGAGATTAGGTGTCTTCTTTTAGGAATCTTCTTTGGAGAAGTCGCACTCGACGGTGATCTTGATATTGCAGCCGACTGTGCCAGAAGCAATATAGGGCAGGCCACCGACGCCGCTGAGGTTGACGCCGAACTCCAGCGTTACTTTTTTGACGGCGTTCATGTCGTGGTCGTTGCGAAACGCGCCTAGCGCATACTTGGTGTAAGACTTAATCGTTTTGTCCAGTGCGGGGTTTTGCTGAAGCGCGCTGTCAGATTCAGTAGATTGTTCAGTCGTGGGCGGCATTAAATCGGTCATTCGACCCAATGCATCGGTGCGTGATGGCAACCAACCTTTGGAAACACGGCCTTGTTCGGGTTCGCTACCGTTCAGTTCAGGATGACCGTTGCCGACCCCGACAGGTGCGCGAGCGGGAACGGTATCAGGAACAGGAGTTGCAGCATTATTCGCTTCAATCCAAATCACGGTATCTGGATCGATATGAACGGGTTTTAAATTTGACATAATTTGGGATTCAGTAGATACACAAATGAACCTGATGGCGGCAATTCGCCGTTTGGCATAGAATTCCCAAATTGATTAAAAACTAACGCTGGATATTTGATGATGCCGCTGCGTCGCAGCGGCATCATCAAATATCCGTTAATTGCGGTGATTATTGCTGTAGCGAATCCGGGCACCTGCCCAATCCAGCTTCTCGCGTAGAGTTTGATAGTAGGAATGATTTTCCTTCAGGATAATAAAAGAGGCCATGCAGTCGGCCATCCAGATATCTACGCGCTGTCCTGGCCAGATGGCTGTCGCTAAAACACCATCCATCCACAGCTTGGTGTTGAGTTCCCGATCTGCTAGTGGCCAAATGCTGACCACGCTGCCGGGCGGAATCACGATTGGGCGGCTGGAGAGACTGAGCGGTGAGATGGGTGTAACTGCGATCGCATCCATACCGGGATGAATAATTGGCCCATTGGCGGCCACCGTGTAGCAGGTTGATCCGGTAGGTGTGCTAACGATTAGCCCGTCGCCCTGGTACTGATCCACCACTTCCTGATCGATTTCCATTTCCAAAATTGAGGTAATCATGCGATCGGCAGAAGCGGGTTTGACGCACATTTCGTTTAGCGCCAGGTAGGTATCACTGGCGGGTTCCGAGTCAATCCGGTTGTTGCCTTCGAAAAGCTGAGCCTTGAGCATCATGCGGCGCTGGACGGCAAAATGATCAGATTCCAGTCGATGCCAAACGTGTTCGGTATCTAGAAAATACTCTGCTGACTCGGTTAAAAACCCCAAATGCCCTCCGATATTAACTGCCAGAATGGGAATATTTTCAGGAGCTAAATGTCGCGCGGCAGCTAAAGCTGTACCGTCGCCGCCCAGAACAACGGCTAGATCAATCGGCTGCGGAGCCGAGGCCAAGAACACGGGGTAGGGATTATCCTTTGGCCCACTCGGCCCGACCAAAACACGACAGCCGCGTGCCTCCAACTGCTGGGCGCATACTTCTGCATAACGATGGCTTTGATGATCTCCGGCTTTGTGAACGATAATCGCTTGCTTGAGCTGCACGCCCTTCCCCCATCATGCTGTTTGGACAGTTGTATCAATCACCTGAAAATTATAGGCTGACCCCATTTGCTTGCTATCCCACGGCCAGACGAGTTTTTGCAACAATTCGAGTTAAACACGCACTAAAAACCAAGATGCTCCAGAGCTTAAAGGAGTGTAAGGAGTTCAGCCCGATCTTGAATTTGCAAGGGAAGATAGAAGTAGATCTCAATCTGTTCGCCACATAACGATTCATGAGTTTAACCTACGCCTATTTTCCCGGTTGCGTCGCTCAGGGAGCCTGCCGAGAGCTGTATTTATCAACGGGTGCTCTAGCAAAAGCCCTGGATATCAATCTAATTGAACTGAAGAAAGCCTCCTGCTGCGGCTCCGGCACATTTAAAGAGGAGTCACGCTTGCTGGAAGATACCGTCAACGCTCGTAATATTGCCCTGGCCGAAGAGCTGAATCTGCCGCTGCTGACCCATTGCAGTACCTGCCAAGGCGTGATTGGTCATGTCGATGAGCGCTTAAAGGACGCCCAGCAAAATAATCCCGATTACTTCAACCAGATTAACGGTCTGCTCAAGCAAGAAGGCTGTTCACCCTACAAGGGCACAACCGAAGTTAAGCATCTCCTCTGGGCGCTGGTCAGCGATTATGGTCTAGACGAACTACAAAAGCGGGTGGTGCGTAAACTCTCCGGTCTGAAATGCGCGGCTTTCTATGGTTGTTACTTATTGCGATCGCAGGAAGTCATGCCCTACGACGATCCGTTTAACCCCGTTGCGCTGGAAAAGGTGTTTCGTACTGTCGGTGCCACACCTGTAAGCTATGAGGGCCGCACTCAATGCTGCGGCTGGCCGATTTCCAGTTACGCAACAGAGCAGTCGTTCAAAATGGCTGGTAAACATCTCAAAGCTGCGATCGCATCTGGCGCAGACTGCATGGTTACGCCCTGTCCCCTCTGCCACTTGAATTTGGACTCTCGCCAACCAGAAGTTGAACGGGTGATCGGTGAATCCTTGAGCTTACCTGTTCTGCATCTCTCGCAGCTCGTGGCTCTGGCCGTCGGAGTTCCACCACAGGAACTAGGCTTAGATAAACATATTGTTTCAACCCGCTCGGTTTTGGCTAAGCTAAATTTATAGATAACCTCGAATTTCTCTAATCTTTTCAGAGGAACAGATTGCCTGAAACGCCTATCTGCCAAAGTTTTGGCAGTCCTGACTCGCAAATGAGATATGTTGCGTTGTACCAGCGGTCTTATTACGTTCCTTGAAGTTTTGTGCAAGTCTGGAAAAACCAGTAAAACCCTTGCTGTACACTGGACTCGTCTGTAGAACACAGTTGTTTGGTCTTTCCCAAGGTTACATTTGTACCTTTAAGATCCAACAGTTTACATCTAGTAGATTGGAGCTGTTATTCAATGTCCCATTCAGTCAAAATCTACGACACCTGTATTGGATGCACCCAGTGCGTCCGGGCGTGCCCGACTGACGTACTAGAAATGGTGCCCTGGGATGGTTGTAAGGCAGGTCAAATCGCTGCTTCTCCCCGCACAGAAGATTGTGTAGGCTGCAAGCGCTGCGAAACAGCTTGCCCCACGGACTTCTTAAGTATCCGCGTATACTTAAGCAATGCCGAGACCACTCGGAGTATGGGTCTGGCCTATTAATATCCATTCAGATCCAAACATTTAGTATTGGTGTTCTGCAAACTTGGTGTACTTAAGCTGGCCGGGGGCGATTCGCCCCCGTTTTTTTGTGAGTACTCATATTTTGCACAAAACCGCAGTAGTGATGTTGTTGCCGAATTGCGGCGGCAACATCCCTACTGCGGTTTCTTATCGCCTCAGTCAGTGGCTCAACGTTCGTCTTTGACCCCACTCAGCCGAAAACCGATCA
>CBKWJC010000072.1:0-35309 GCA_966674685.1 uncultured bacterium | reverse complement strand
GCGGCAGGCATCAACAACGTCGAGTGGGATGCGGTCGAACTGCCCAGTCAGTTCAGGGAGAACTGGTGCTATCACAAGCCCACCCTGCTGGGGATGGCCAAGCACTACGCAACGGGTGAAACCCTACCTGATGAGATTTATGACAAGCTGGTTGCCGCCCGCAACTACATGAGCGGTAGTGCTACCCTGCGCCAAATTAACTTTGGCCTGCTGGATCTCGCTCTCCACGCTCACTACCAACCTGGCGGTAGTGAAACCGTCTGGGATGTGCGCGATCGCATTGCCGAAACCACCACCGTCATGAAGCCGCTGCCCGAAGATGCCTTCCTCTGTGCCTTCAGCCACATCTTCGCGGGTGGTTACGCCGCTGGCTACTACAGCTACTACTGGGCGGAAGTGCTCAGCGCCGACGCCTTCTCCGCCTTCGAGGAAGTTGGCTTAGAAAACGAAAGCGAAATCGCCGCTGTCGGTCAACGCTTCCGCGACACCGTCCTCGCCCTCGGCGGTAGCCAACACCCAATGGATGTCTTCACCTCCTTCCGAGGCCGCCAACCCAGCACCGAAGCCCTCCTCCGCCATCGCGGCTTAGCCCCTGCGGTGTAAGTACCCAAGAAAAATGCACGGCTTGCGCCGTGCATTTTTCTTTATGAGGAACCTACTGCACAGCACCCCACAAGTTATTCTTTTGGAGGGGGTCTGGGGGACGCAACCGTCTCCCATCTGGGGTTTGGGGGCAAGCGCCCCCAATCAACGGGTTTTGTCGCAGCAGACAAGTGAACAAATACACAGGTATAACAGGCAAAACAGAGTGCGTGATTCCTTACAACTCAACGACTATAAACAACAAGTCGCCGACTTCTACAGCCGCCGCAGCCCCAACTACGACATTGGTGACTGGCATCCCCGCATCGCCCATCGCCTCGTCAACTACGCCCAGCTCCAGCCCGGACACCACGTTCTCGACCTCGCCACTGGCACAGGCATGGTTGCGATCGCAGCCGCTCAAGCTGTCGGTGCCAGCGGTCACGTTACAGGCGTCGATATTTCCACCGGAATGCTGGCTCAAGCGCGACGCAAGGTTGCCGCATTGGGATTAAACAACGTGGAACTGATTCAGGCTGATGCAGAAATGCTGGAGTTTGAGAAGGAGAGTTGCGATCGCATTTTCTGCTCGGCGGCGCTGATTTGGATGTCAGATTTGGTGGGCGCGCTGCGACTGTGGCGTCAGTTTTTGAAGCCAGGTGGCATGATTGGCTTTCATGCCTTTGCCAACACCAGCTTCGTCGTAGGCACCGTAGCTCAGCAGGTATTCGAGCGCTACGGGATATCGCTACTGTTCAACCAGCGAACTGGAACGGTTGAAAAATGCTATGCGCTGCTGGAGCAGGCAGGCTATCAGGATATCGATATTCGCATGGAGCCAGATGGCTACTATCTCAGCTTAGACAGCGCTAAAAGTATGTGGCCGGGAGACGGCTCACTACCGACACCCGGACAGCATCCCAATCCGATCTCGCAGCTTTCAGAGACCCAACTTGCCCAAGCGAGAGCGGAATTTGATGCGGAACTAGAAGCCCGACAAACAGAAAAGGGAATTTGGAACGACACCACCGTGTTTTATGCGTTTGGTCGCTCAGGATTTTAGATTGAATCGGTTCTATATTTGGTAGGGGCGGGTTTCGCCGCTAAATTTATGACACGATGCAGATTGGTTTACTAAACCCGCCCCTACAGTTTACCAATTTATTAAATCTGCACTTCTGAGGGAAATAGAATGCGCCTCACTCATCACTCTCTCGCCACCTTTTCCGAGCTGAATTCAAATACAGACAAAAGTTCAAGCTGTAAAGACACTACTCCCACATCTTGAACTCATGACTTAAACCCAGCCGTTTTTACAGTTTGGCTTCCAGCGACTTGAGGTATTCCGTATTAACACCGGACTCGCGGGTCAGCGCAATCTTGCCTGTCCGGGCGACTTCCTTCAGGCCGAAGCGATTGAGTACCTGGACAATTGCCACCATTTTGCCGGGATCGCCAACCACTTCAATCGTGAGCGAATCTTCGGCTACGTCTACCACGCGTGCCCGGAAGATTTGAGCCAGCTCGACAATCTCCGATCGCGTATTGCTGTTGGCGCTTACCTTCAGCAGCATCAGCTCACGCTCCACGCAGGGGGTTTCCGTGATGTCCTGCACTTTGATTACGTTAATCAGCTTATAGAGCTGCTTGGTTAGCTGTTCAATCGCGCTATCGTCACCGGGCACCACCATCGTGATGCGGGAAATGCCCATCTGCTCAGCCGGGCCAACGGCCAGACTTTCGATATTGAAACCCCGCCGAGCGAATAGCCCAGCGATGCGCGTCAGAACGCCTGCTTCGTCTTCAACTAATACGGAGAGGGTGTGTTTCATTTGGCTGCCTTCTGTGCCCCTGCTGCTGGGGGCTGCTTCTCAGAGTTCTCGGATATGCTAATGGAGAACAACTGAATTTCAACTGAATTTCAGCCGCTCCCAACTACTAGCTTTGCTACGTTTAATAAGTCTCTAATCTTAACGAATTTTGGTCGCGCTCGAAAAGAGGCCAATCCATAAAATTTGGCGGCCAGAGTACTGCTCCCAGCGCTATTGCTGAATCTCAAACTAAAAGAGGCACTGCCTTCTCATCACGATTAGCGCAGTGCCTCGCTGGTTTTTGTGCAAAATGTGAGTTATCTCTTGCACAAAAATTTAGAAGGGTTAATTTGCCGCCGCACGGCGGCAAATTAACCTCTTCGGGTTTTTAAAGTGCAAGGTGCAAGCCATCTCACATTGGATTTTGTACTAGATGCTGCCCCTGATTGAAACGAGAACGGCATAACTGAAACTAAGACAGTTACGCATGACGTTGGCGGCGGCGCAGACCGAAAATACTACCTACACCCGCGATCGCAAGTGCTGCTGTTGCCGCTGGTTCGGGCGTAGAGACCATATCTTCATCTACAGCGACAATTTCGCCAGCGGCGGCAGGCAGGACAGCGAGATAGCCGCCTGTGCCATCAACCTCACCTGGGGTGCCAGCACCGACTCCTGGCTCAACCGTCAAACCGTGGTAGACAATCTCACGAAAATCCAGGGGAAACAGATCGGACGCCATGAAGGTATCCATCTCGTCGGGTGTGAGTACGTTGCTGCCAAAGATGCTGCTGTCGGTTAGGTCATAGGTCATGGTGTAGCTGGCGCTGCCGTCTGGGGTATTGATGGTTTCAATGGGCAGCACGATTGGGCCATAGACAGGAGCGCCTTCACCCAGCTCAACAAAGCCGTCGCCGTCGGTATCTTGCGCTAGGGTTGGAGTCTGAGAGTCAACGACTTCTCCCATCATGTTGAAGGCTCCGTGGATGTGCCCCACGTGATCAACATTTGGCTCAAAGCCCATCGCATCCAGTGTTACCGTGAGCGATTCCATATCATCAGATAGATCAAGCATGACTGTTCCGGTCACGCCAGAATCATTCAACTCATCTAAATCGACTTGAAAGCTGGCAGCTTGGGCCGAGGAGGCAAACAGCCCAAGCAGAATCGTGCTGAGGAACGAGATTGTGCCAAGATTCTTCATGATTTCAATTTTTGAACATCATGACCGAAGATTCCATTGGATAGCGACGGTCTGCTTAAGTACGAACAAACCGCGACTTTGGATGTCACGAATCTTGAATTTGTGAGTTAACAAGTCGTCTTAGCCTTGGCACATATACATTCAACTCGTTCAACTGCACGTTCATTTAGCGACTCTCTGTTGCCGTTGAGGATAGGTAATTCGTTGTGCTAGAAAGTGTATCCTCTTCAATGGCTTGGGCAGAATGCGATCGCACTTCGGGCTGATCCTGCTGCTGGAGAAAGGCATCATACTGGCGCACCGTCACCCGCTGAATGGCAATAATGGCGGGATTAATTTCAACATAGCGCCGCTGGGGATTTTGCAAATACGTCCGCTGCTCACTTTCAATCATGCCAACGTCTTGAGCCAGGAAGCGCTCCAGCACAAAGCGGCGCAGCAGCGGGCTGAGAACGGGAGCCACTGTCTGAATCACCCACTGCGGCAGGCGCACCCGGAAAAAGAAGAACGCAAACGAGCGGCTGTGGGTTTGATCTACCGGGAGCCGATGCAGATAGAGGGACGACACGCCCTGGAGCGTACTTTGGTAGTGGGGATACTGGTAGTCGATGGTGATGGGCAGCGTGGTCACTTCGTTAGCGCTTTCAGCCAGTCCCAGGAACTTGGCCATTTGGCCTTTGTAGGACACGTTGTACTTGGCTGTCACGGAGGAATCAGTGGCGCTCAAATCCATGAGAACGGGATCAAACCAGCCCTGTAGCTCTTCATGCAGAAAGCCGTGGAAAACATCCATTGTGTTTTCGTTGCAGATGGAGAAGTGGGCTGCAAACTGCCCCGTGATTGGGATCATCAGCCAGCCCGGTTGATCAAATTCTTTGATATCAGGTAGCGATCGCACATTGGCCAGTTCTGGATCGCCAGGGAAAATCCAAATCAGACCGTATTTTTCCTGGATGGGAAAGCTGTGGGTCTGGGCGCAGGGCAGCTTTTGGCCTTGGGGCAGATAGGGAATGTGAACACAGTCGCCCGTTTCGCCACTGAACTGCCAGCCGTGATAGGCACAGGCTAGATGCTGACCCTGGACTTTGCCTTCGCTCAGCGCTACGCCGCGATGGGGACAGGCATCTTCGAGGGCATGAAGCTGGCCCTGGTCGTCGCGATAAACTGCGATCGCGCGCTGCCAGATTTTGACGGGCATAACGTCACCGGGCTTGAGCTGATTGGCCCACTCTACGGGATACCAGTGGTTGGGATTGATCCCCGCTTCCCGCACGCGATTCTGCACAATTTGGCTTTTGAGAGTTGTTTCGATATCCATGAATGATGCCTGATCAGAATGTGGTGTTACGAACTCAATCCGGCTAGCCCAGATTGTTTAAGGTGGGAGAGAACGGATAGGAACTATTGATTGGAACTATTGATTGGAACTACTAATTGGAACTACTGATTGGAACTATTCTGGTTATCCAGATTCATAATCAGCTAGATGTGAACTGGATACAGCCTGACTCCATACATACCTGATTTAGGGTTTAACGTGTATTCGCTCAATGACAGCTCATCCAGTTGCACAACTTCTGTGAGCTATATTTTGCGCCCAACCGAAAGTAAAATATTGCGCTGCCGCATTGTGACAGCAAACGCTCGTCTGATATCAAGTCCCTGTATAGGAACCCTTTATTTGTTTGAAATGCTGGCTAAGCCAGCATTTCAAACAAATAAACAATGGGGTTTAACCGGATTTCCCATGATGCCTATTCTGCAAAATGCCCGACCAGCAAGAAAGACGTGAATTTAACGCTATCTTGCCTGACTGCGCGTCATCCTGAGGCCACCTGTTGCGCTGCAATCTAGTGACAATCGTTTCAGTGGCAATCATTTCCGGCTAGATTATCGGGCAAGATAGGAGTCTATCTCGCTAGAGATTTGAGCTGTCTAATCTTTTTGTCGTCCTTATCTGTCGTACTGAACACCGATTTTTATGTCATCTGCCGATTCGTCTAAATCTACAAGGGTATTCACCCGTCGCAATTTGCCACTGTTACTCGTACTCATGTCGGCAGGTGCGCTCACCAGCGTTGTGGGTGGCGTTGTAGCCCCCGTGTTTCCAGAAGTGGTGGAACAGCTCAATGTTGATCCCCAGTGGGCGGGCGTCATGGTGGGGATGCACACGCTGACGATCGCCCTCGCTAGTCCCATCTGCGGCATATTGGCCGACCGAATTGGCAAATTCAAAGTCCTGATCCCGTCGCTGCTGCTCTACAGCATTTTTGGCATTATGGGCGCGTTTGCCCAGAGTTTTGCGTTTATGATGGTGAGCCGTGCCCTGGTCGGAGCGGCAGCTGGAGGCATTGCTGCTGGGGGGATTGGCTTCCTGGCCAGCATGTTTGATGGAGATGCGCGATCGCGGGCGATGGGCTATGCCACCAGTGCTCTGGCATCCTCCAGCATCTTCTTTCCGCTGCTGGGAGGTTGGCTGGGTTCATATAACTGGCGCTATGCTTTTGGACTATACGCGATGGCGATTCCAATTATGCTGCTGGCCATGTTTGTTCTACGCAAACCCGTCACTCAATCTGGGTCTACGGTTAATCTCGGCCACAAGGATGAACTGCTGCGGGTATTGCTCCAGCCTAGTGTGCTGCTTGCTTTTCTAGCCCTCGCGATGGCGTCTGCTGTTTTTTACATCGTGATCGTCTACGCGCCGCTCTACTACAAGCAGACGATTGATGCGAGTACGCTCCTGAACGGAGCGATCCTGGCCTCGCGGGCGATTGGTGCATCGGTGATTTCGGCAGTGGGAGCCAGCCGCATTGCAAGGCGCTTAGGCCTCAATGGTGCCATCATGGTGGGCTTTTTAGGCATGGCGATGGCGTTAGCCACCGTGCCCTATCTGGATCAACCGGGGCCAATTTTACTTGCGGCTCTGGGCTTTGGTTTGGGCTTTGGGGTCGTGATGCCAAATCTGTACGATATCTTGGCCAAGTTGGCGCCCGAAAGTCAGCGTGCTGGCGTGCTGGCAATTGGCACAGGTGCGTCCTCCCTGGGGCAGTTTTTGTCGCCGCTGCTGCTTGGCCCAGTTTGGAAGTACTACGGTATCGCTGTATTTTTCGTTGGCTCGGTAGTTGCGATCGCAGTTGGCTTTATCTGTCTCACTCGTCAGGCATCCCACGCTGGCACAAACTGAATTACAGCCAAACCAAAAGAGCTACCCCGTGCGGGGTGGCTCTTTTGGTGTCTTGGGTGAGTTCTTAACGATGTCCGGAAGAGGTGAGCAACAGTTCGCGCCGCGAGCCATCAGCCAGCTCAATTTGGCGTTCCCCCGTAAGCAGATAGGACAACGAGCGATTGAGATCGGTGGTCAACTGCTGCGCCGCCTGCTTGGTTGGAGCGGTTTGGTAGTGACGCACGTTCAGCGGTTTGCCAATATTGACCTCGACATTGCAGCCCCAGCGCGGATTCGGCGGATCATAAGCCAGCGAAATGGGAACAATCTGCACATCTTGATCCGTCTGGAGAGACTGAGCCTGGAGGGCCAGGCGAGCCAATCCTGGCTTTAAGGGATGAACTTCGCGATCGCGGAAAATACCACCTTCTGGAAAAATCACCATCATCTCACCCTGCCCCAGCAGTTCAACCCCGTGGCGCAGGCTGCTGATCCCTGGTCGGCTCGGGTCAATGGGGAACCCTCCCAGGCGGCGGATGAACCAGCCCTGTAGTCCCTTAACCTCATTGGCGGACACCATAAAGCGCAAATCGCGCCCCGTCACAGCTCGACCCGCCGCATAGGGCACCATTAAGGCATCCCAGCGGGACTTGTGCAGCGGAGCCAGGATCACTGGGCCTTGACGCGGCAGATGGTGCTGTCCTGTAACTCGAATATTGCCAAAGTAGGCTGGAAAAACAATGTTCATCCCCAGCCAATAGGCCGTTGGTGTCAGCCACGGTGAAATTCGAGAGGTCGCTGGCGGATGGGATTTGGAAATTGCGATCGCGCCCGCTGATTGTCTAGATGATTGACTGGATGATTGAGATGACGATTGAGCTGGATGATTTGAAGCCATGTAAGGATCTATCGCGGTTCAGGATACAAGGTTGCAATGGGTTGCACCCTAGGCAGTCCGATCGAAACTGATATCAAATCCGCTAGCACAAAGTGGATTTTCAGTCAGATTGATACGACCTGGCGCTCCAGTAAGCTGGATAGGCAAACGATTAACACGATTCACTCAGCTAATACCAATACACCGTATATACGAAATCCACTTGTAAAAACCATTTTTTATGTTTCACCAAAGACAGGTTGTGACCGACTTTCATGAAAAATATTCGGGTTCTTTCTAGCAGATCGGGTATCAGACATCAACTTGAACTGGCCGAATTCGTTAAAGACCGTGATTAACGCGCTTCGCTTGAAGTTTCGAGCTGATGTTCGGATGCAATTGATAGTGCTGAATCAATCTTTCTAAACCCTAAAGGGTGATGCCACACTTCTTGATCATCCCCTAGACACTTTCACTGGTGTCACGTTCAAACGGCTGATTTTGGCTCAATTTCCCGTCTAACCCCCGACAGAAACCTCTAGATTCCTGCCACCTCGCTTTCTGATAGAGTTTTGAGTTCTAAGTTTTGAGTGTTGAATGGATGACTCAACTCAAAATTCAAAACTCAAAATTTAACTCTCTAGCCCCCCTGCTCCCCCTCTATCACTCCTCACTCCTCACTCCTCACTTCCCCCGCCTCCTCTGAAACCAATCCTGCAACTGCTCCCGACAGCGCCCCTCTTGAATTCCCCCCAATACCGCCAGTCGATGATTGGAACAGGCACTATCGGGAATATTCATCACTGTCCGGATCGCCCCTGTCTTCGGATCATCCGCTCCGTAAACCAGCAGCCCTACCCGTGCCTGTACAATTGCCCCCGCACACATCGGGCAGGGTTCCAGCGTCACGTACAGCGTGCAGGTATTGAGATGCCAGTTGTTCAGCGCCCGCCCCGCTTGCTGTAGCGCCAAAATTTCCGCATGACCTGTCGGATTGCGATCGCGTTCCTTGCGATTTTCTGCCTCCGCAATTAGCCGTCCCTGCTCGTCCACGATCACCGCTCCAACTGGCACATCCCCGGCATCTCCCGCCGCCGCCGCCAACTCCATCGCCCGCTCTATCCACCGACGATGGGTTGTGTATTCAATTCGCTCCCAGTGCGATCGCAGCAAATTCTAAACCCCCACAGTTTTTGTCACAGTGTATTTGGTGCGTTACGTTCCGCTGCGCTCCACTAACACAACACACCCTACGACTCCCTCGATTACTCCTCTACAGCCTTTACGCCCCCTCCCCCAACAATCCATCCAACCTCCCCTCCTGATCCAACCGATAGAGATCATCACAGCCACCCACATGCTGATCGTTGATAAAAATTTGCGGCACTGTGCGCCGACCATTGGCTCGCTCAGCCATCTTGACCCGCGCGGCACCATCGCCATCGATTTTGTATTCTGTAAAATCAACACCTTTCCACCACAGCAACAATTTGGCCCGAATGCAGTAGGGACAAGTCTGCCAAGTATAAATTTCAACATTTGCTCTTACTTGCTCTGGATGGCGGCCAAAGCGTTCGAGTAACGGATTGAGGAAGTCAAGCATAGTCGGCCTTTTGCGGTTATTTAGTATCGGTATCAATACGTACTGTTTAATCTTAAATAATCTATTGTGATAGCGCTGTTTAGTGCTGCTGATTCCCGGAAGCATTTTAGAGGGTACCTGCATTCTGATAGACTCTATGACTGAGATCAGTCTTTTGAGCAGAGACGCAAATCAGCCGTTGGAGGATACTTCGTGGAGAGCACAATCGGATTAGAGATTATTGAAGTCGTCGAGCAGGCAGCGCTTGCATCGGCTCGCTGGATGGGAAAAGGCGAAAAGGACATCGCTGACCAAGTGGCTGTTGAGGCCATGCGGAATCGCATGAACCAAATCCACATGCGGGGTCGCATCGTGATTGGTGAAGGGGAACGCGATGATGCACCGATGCTCTACATCGGTGAGGAAGTTGGTATTTGTACCCGTCCGGATGCGAAGGACTTTTGTAATCCAGAAGAACTACTTGAGATTGACATTGCCGTTGATCCCTGTGAAGGTACGAATCTCGTTGCCTATGGTCAGCCGGGATCGATGGCGGTTTTGGCGATCTCTGAGAAGGGTGGCCTGTTTAATGCGCCTGACTTTTACATGAAGAAGCTGGCTGCGCCTCCAGCGGCTAAGGGCAAAGTTGATATCAATAAGTCCGCAACTGAGAACCTGAAAATCTTATCGGAGTGCCTCGATCGCTCGATTGAGGAGCTGGTTATCGTTGTAATGAAGCGCGATCGCCACACTGATCTAATCAAAGAAATTCGTGAGGCAGGTGCTCGCGTTCAGTTGATTAGTGATGGTGATGTTGGTGCGGCGCTGAACTGTGCTTTTGCGGGAACCAACGTGCATGCGCTGATGGGTATTGGTGCGGCACCGGAAGGTGTAATCACGGCGGCGGCGATGCGCTGCCTGGGCGGACATTTCCAGGGCCAATTGGTTTACGATCCGGCGGTTGTGAACACGAAAGAGTGGGCCAACAACACCAAGGAAGGCAATTTGGCTCGTCTCAAGGAGATGAATATTACCGATCCGGATAAGGTATATGAAACGGAGGAGCTAGCTTCGGGTGAGACGGTTCTATTCGCAGCTTGCGGGATTACTAGCGGCAACCTGATGAATGGGGTACGCCTCTTCCACGGTGGTGCCAGAACCCAGTCTCTGGTTATCTCAACTCAATCTAAGACTGCGCGGTTTGTCGATACGATTCACCTGTTTGATCAGCCGAAGTACATTCAGTTGAAATAAGTAGGTGGGCAAAAAAAAACACATCCAAAAAATCGGTGACATCCCCTGGACCCCCCCTCCCCCGGTTTTTTAGATATGCATTTATTCGTATGCAGCTACTTCGTTATGAGTTGGGTTCCAAGAACCTGGTAAATGCAATCAGACCTTAATTGCGTTTGTGGAATCAACAGTGCTGATTCCACAAACGCAATTTATTTTTTGGGTTTGGCTTTGGATGGGTGATGCTGAGTGGCATTGCTATTAGATACAGATCAATACAGATAGATATAGATCTGCGATCGCACCCACCTCTATCTCTATCAACTGCCCACACCCATACATCCACCCGCCAAGACAATCCTGAAAGCGTTAAGTTAGTAGAGCATGGGTCTAATCAACGGCAAATCAAGGGTGAAAATGTTAAGGCAAGTGAACTTTGTCTAAGATTTTTGGGTAAGCGTTTCGTTGCACGGTTTAATCAGTAGAGAGCTTGATTGATGTATCTTGCAGCTCATGCTTGGTTTCAGCGGTTAATGCAATGTTGTGATTGCCAACTAACCCAATGAGATAGTTGATAATGATATCTTGCCGAAAATCGTACTCGATTTAAAACCCGGAGAATCAGCATCAAATTAAAGCGAGGCTGTCAAAAATTAATCGTCAAGCTGTTTTTAATAAATCTTGTAATTAAGGCTCTAATTGATTGCGTTTGTCGTTTTCACTTGTTGGTTTTAGAGACACGGCTAAACAGTTTAAGTTCGTCCAATAACGTTCTGTCTAAACTCCGTCCAAATAGCGTGTCTTTATCGTAAAGCAACTGAATTAAAGAGCAGTTTAACCTAGGGCCATTCTTGATTGGAACATAACTTTGACAGTAGCCTGTTGTAATTTGTTGTAGTGTAATTCGTTTGATCCGGCTTAGTGGACTCAAAAGGAGTGAACCCCAAAGATCAGAACGTCTGATTCAGTGTGTAGTTGGGCATTAAGTCAGGTTGAACACAATACTATTTGGGAGGAGACATGAATATCGCGGTTGTTGGTGTCAGTCACAAAACAGCGCCAGTGGAGGTGCGGGAAAAACTCAGTATTCCTGAACCCCAAATTGGTGAAGCGCTGGCTGAGTTGTGCAGCTATCCCCATGTTGAAGAAGCGGCTATTCTCAGCACCTGTAATCGTCTTGAGATCTACATCGTGACCGAGGAGTCGCGCAACGGCATTCAGGATGTCACTCAGTTCTTGTGCGATCGCGGCAAGCTGTCGGCTGCTCACCTGCGGCCCCATCTCTTCATGCTGCTGCACCAGGATGCCGTCATGCACCTGTTCCGCGTTGCCGCTGGCTTGGATAGTCTGGTACTGGGTGAAGGCCAAATTCTGGCTCAGGTTAAGCAAACTCACAAACTCGGCCAGCAGCACAACGGCGTGGGCCGCATCCTCAACCGCTTCCTAAAGCAGGCCATCACCGCAGGTAAGCGCGTTCGGACGGAAACTAGCATCGGTACCGGAGCCGTTTCAATCAGCTCTGCTGCTGTTGAACTGGCACAAAATCATCTGGAAGACCTGTCCCCCTGCCGCGTCACTATCATTGGGGCAGGCAAAATGTCGCGCCTGCTGGTGCAGCATTTGATTGCCAAGGGCGCTAACCACATCTGCGTTTTGAACCGTTCCCTGCACCGAGCAGAAGATCTAGTCAAAAAGTTCGATCATCATGGCCTGCGAGTCGGCACTCTAGAGGAAATGCTGCCGACTGTCGCTGAATCGGATCTTGTGTTTACGAGCACGGGTGCAACTGAACCAATTCTGCATCGCGAAAACCTAGAACCTGTTCTCAGTCTGGCTCGGCGCTTGACCCTGGTTGATATTTCCGTGCCGCGCAATGTTCATTCCAACGTGGCTGAGCTGGAAACGATTCAGTGCTTCAACGTGGACGATCTAAAAGCAGTCGTCGCTCAAAACCATGAAAGCCGCCGTCAAATGGCCATGGAAGCCGAAGTAATTCTGGAAGAGGAAGCCGAGGCGTTTGATGTTTGGTGGCGCTCGCTGGAGACGGTCTCGACCATTAGCAGCCTGCGGAATAAGGTAGAGACGATTCGGGAGCAGGAGCTAGAAAAAGCGCTATCTCGCCTGGGTTCTGAGTTTGCTGAAAAGCATCAGGAAATTATCGAAGCGCTGACTCGCGGCATCGTCAACAAGATTTTGCACGACCCAATGGTGCAGCTCCGTGCTCAGCAGGATATTGAGGCTCGTCGTCACGCGATGGAGACGCTGCAGACGCTATTTAATCTGGAATCGATGTCTAACGAAAAATACAGTTAGGCTGGTTTCCCAATTCCTGCTCCCACGAGTAGGTTTTTCTAATCCGTGGTAGGGGCGAATGGCCATTCGCCCCTATAAGACCGTGTACCTTGCATAACCGAAAACTCAAAAGGGTAATGTTACAGCCATATCGCGGCGGCGGCATCACCCTTCTAGATTTTGGTGCAAGATGTGAGATTAGGGACAGGAGCTCCCTGATACTGAAGCCGCTTCGATGAAAATTCGCTGAATTTCTTGGTGGGATTCGCGAATGGTGTGTTCAATTCGACAGATGGCCGCTTCAATTTCATCTGATGAGAGGCCATCATTAAACTCAATATTGAGCGCCAGCAAAATGTCGTTTGGTCCCAGATGAAGCGTGATTGGTGTGCCGATTTGGGAGACAGACTCATCCGATTGGATAATTGTGCGGATGCTGGTCTGGATTTCGACCGAGGCGCTCTCACCCACGAGCAGTCCTTTCGTTTCAGCGACTAAGACAATGGCTACTCCAGTGAGCAAGAGGCCAATCACCATTGAGGCAATACTATCGAAAAGATTATTGTGGGTTAACTGGCTGGTTAAGACGCCTGCAAATGCGATCGCAACTCCAATGAGGGCGGCGAAGTCTTCAAAAATCACGACAAACGTACAGGGATCTTTACTTTGGCGCAGGCTCCGCCAAAGGCTTTGGTTTGGAGCGGGATTATTCTGCTTGAATTCGCGTAGGGAGATAAAAAGAGCCGTTCCTTCAAACACGGCGGCGGCAGCTAAAACCCCGTAGCTAATGAGCGGATTCTGGGACACTTGAGGATCATGCAGACTATGGAACCCCTCGTAGATAGAAATTCCTCCGCCTAAACCAAAGATCAACACCGCGACGATCAGCGACCAGAAGTACAGTTCCTGCCCATAGCCCAGTGGATGATCCTCATCGGGTGCTGCTGTGCTTCGCTGTAGGCCATAGAGCAAGAGCACCTCATTAACTGAGTCAACAATCGAGTGGACACCCTCCGCCAGCATGGCAGAGCTGCCGCTGATGGCTGCTCCAATAAACTTGGCAATTCCAATAGCGATGTTGGCCGCCATTGCTGCATAGAGAGACACTTTAGATGATGTTGGTTGAGCCATTTTAATTACTGATGTGTGGTTTGGCCTAAACCCCATTTATGCTGGAAACTGAGCAGTTAATCTTGTGGAACTTCTTTGTCCAGCTTAAGTCTGGTTTAATCTATCTTTAGGCGGTTGTGATCTAGTAGAACATCCAGTATGTTCAGGCGGTAATTTATTTGTAGTTAGTCGCCGCTATATTTTAATTGCCTTCACGTCTTGGTTCGCAATCAGTTAAGGAGGATATTTGTGGATACAAGGCCCACTGCTGGTCAGCTAGAGCGATCGCTCTCGCAACAGATACAAGCGCTTTATCGTGAAGAGCTAGGACATTCTCCAAAGCGAATCATTTGTCAGCTATTTGAAACGAAGCTAGCTATTATCTTAGAAGGATCGATTACCCAACCGGAAAAGTTTTTAGCTAATGATGGTCAGACCGAACTAGCGGGGCAGGTGCGCGATCGCATTGATGAAGCTATCCGTCCTCAGTTGAAGGAATTAGTGGAACAGGTACTCGGCGTACCCGTTGTGGATATTCTCAGTGATGCAACCCTGGAAACAGAACGAACGGGCTTGATTGTGGTCTTAGATGACACGCCCACCGTTCGCAACCTAAGTTCAATTCCCAAAGTCAAATCGTCAAATGGTCAGAAAGATGATTAAGGCTATTTGCTAGTATCTATCAGTCTACAAATAACGACTTGAAGAGAGCAGTTAGTCGCCGTATTGCGGCGACTAACTGCTTTTTGGGTTTAAAGCCAAAGAAACTAGGTTTGAAATGGACCCGGAAAACTGGACAAGGGGCTAAGCTCTGAACCACTCAAAGAATGATAGGAGTAGTTCATGAGCAACAAACGCAAGCAGTACAATCCAGAGTTTAAGGCCAGAGTGGCTTTAGAAGCGGTTCGGGGGGAGAAAACGACGTCCGAACTGGCCAGCCAGCGCTAAATTACAGAACCGATATCAGAAAGATAAAATTAAACACGAAAAAGAGCCGCAGACGCGGCTCTTAAAACATAGCACTTGAATAACGAGTGACTGACTAAACCACCTTCAACAATGGAGCTAATGCATCGAAATCAGATTACTGTAGCCTGCTCAGAAATCTACAGAAATCTTATGCATTTGCTTCGGCTGCAACATCAATTTGAGGGGTTTCTGCTTCATTCATTTGACCTAAATTGATTTTCACAACTTTATTGCGAGCCTCAACAACTTTAGGCAATGTCAGAGTCAACACACCATGATTAAAATCAGCCTGCACATTGCTGTTCTGAACCATTTCGGGCAGATTAATCACGCGGTAGAAGCTACCGTAGCGGGTATCGTCATAGAGCAATTCGGCTCCATCTCCGATCTCAGCCGCCCGACGCACACCTGAGAGGGAAATTGCGTCTTTGCTGACTTGAACATCTAAATCTTCAGCTTTAACACCAGCTAATTGAGCGGTGAGAATAAACTCATTTCCCTGATCAACTAGACGAATTGCAGGTGTCCAGGTTGATTTCGTTGCATTCTCAGTTAGCTCACCGAAGACTTCATTAATTTGGCTGCGGAGCGCGTTGAATTCAGTGAATGGATCTAAATAACGACGACGAACAATCATTCTCTAAAACCTCCTAGAAAATCGCTTTTCTCTAGTTATAAACGAGGAGAATGCGATGTGTTTTATTGGTACGAACCCTTTACATTTTCTATGATGCACTAAGTTTTAGAATGTCCCTAGTGGAGGGAACCGATTAGAAATAGCGTGGTTTTACACCGAATCGACCGAACCGAATTGACCGTACTCATGTATTGTTTGTGAAATGTTCGCTTGGCAGACATTCACAAAAACAAACAGGGTTTGTTGTGGTGTCAGAGGTTGAATAGTTATTGTGCGATCAATGTCCCACCAATCATTGGTATTACGACTGGTCGCAATTACAGCCTGATTTTGATGCAAAGTTGGGGGAGTTTCGACGGTAGAAATAGCTCTGTCCACTGTTATAGCCCAAGAGATTTGTAGGGGCAGGTTCGATTGCTACCAACACAGCAGAAATTCTTAACGCCGCGTCATCGCAACTTTTCTATTTGGCAGTATCATAAACGCGATTATCACGAGTTACGGGTGTAGAGGCGATGAAACAACTGGGCTGGCAAGAGGGGCAACGTTTAACTGCGACTGCGACTGCGATCGCACTTCTCGCTAGTACCGTCAGCATCACCCCACCAAGCTGGGGACAAACGGTTCCCGACGCAACCTTCGAGCTTCCCCCACCTCCTACCGTTACCGACAGCCTATCGCCTCAAACCGACACCGTTCCCTGGGACACCAACTGGGGCGCACCCGCACCGATTCCTCTACCAAACCCGTCTTTCACGACTAATCAATCTAGCCCCCCCGCTCCCCCTCCCCCCTCGCCCTCTTCTCCCCAAACCATCCGCGCCATCGACTTCCTACCCCCCAATCGAACTGAAACCGCACCCGCTCCCGTTGCACAGCAGCCTGCCACGGCTCAGCCTAACCCTCGCTACAAACCCAAAGGCTTATCGTTCTACATTGGTACGCGAGTTCCTGACCCCACTGCTGCCCAAGGGCCGACGCGAATTCCCGTCACGCGACCGAGTTCTGACCTACGGGCCGAGACGAACATTACCTTGGGTACTCAGTATGTGGTCAACGAGCGTGAACGCATTGCGACAGAAATCCGGGGCGGTCCCTCGGTGCTGGGGCTGTACTTTGGCTATTTGCAACTGGATGAATCTTCCCGCACGGGCTGGGGCTTCAATGGGTTTAATCAGCGATCGCAGTCGGTTGCGCTGGAGGGTGGCGATTCGGAGGTCAATTTGCCGGGCGGCGATCAGCCGTGGACGCACCGCACGGGTGGCGGCATGCAAGCCTATTTCCCAGTAGATGAAGTTGATGCATCGATTGGCATTAATTACCAAAATGTTTCAGTGCGAGATGATGTTTTTGCGTCGGGATTAGAACCTGTGGATGAACGGGGCAACCCGCTTACCTTCAGCGACAGCGGCGAAGATGACTTACTGACAGTTAACTTTGCCAGCCAGTACGACACGCGCAACGATATCAATCAGCCCACCACAGGTCGTCGTCTGCGCTTCGGGGTGGATCAGTCGATTCCAATTGGCGATGCAGAGATCGCCATGACTCGGTTCAGCGGCAGTGCGACCCAGTTTCTGCCGCTGAACGGGCTGAGCTTCACAGATGATCCGGATGTACTGGTGCTGAATGTGCAGGGCGGCCATATTTTTGGCGATGCGCCGTTTTATGAGTCCTTCAGCCTAGGTGGCGCGAATTCTATCCGGGGCTACAGTCGCGGCGAAGTCGGTACAGGACGCAGCTATCTCCAGGCAACAGCCGAGTATCGCTTCCCAATTTCGGACGTGCTGATCTTTAACGAAGATATTGACCTGGGCGGGTTGCTGTTTGTGGACTACGGCACGACGCTGGATTCGCAGGATAATGTGTTTGGCCAGCCAGGTATTGTGCGCGGCAAACCCGGTGATGGTTTCGGCTTTGGCGGTGGTCTGCGCGCGCGTTTCGCTGAAATTGTGGGCAGGCTAGAGTTTGGAATCAGCGATGAGGGGGATGCCAATGTGTACTTTGTGCTGGGGGAGAGGTTTTAGGGGGAAGTGAGGCGAGAGGAGTGAGGAGTGAGGGAGTTAGATCAGTGAAAAGGTAGATGGGTAGGAGGGTAGATGGGTAGGAGGGTAGATGGGTGGGAGCGTAGGTGGCGGCGCAAGTGGGTGTTGGCGCTGGTTGCGATCGCATCTCTAATCCTCGTTCTTATTTTCTGGCCGCGTTCGTCTGATCCACCGCCAGCCCAGGTATCGAAATATGCGATCGCATTGGAGTCGCCGTTTAATCAGCCGGAGTATTATCCCACTCAACAAACGGTGGATCGGTCGCTGTATCGTCCAGTAGGGGACTGGGTGGGACGGCTGATATTGCCCAGTGAAGCTGAGGTGCAGCAGCCGGAAACGCCGCGTGATTGGGTGTGGCTGGAGGTTTATCAGGCTCCGGAGGCGGAGTGGATTGGGCAGCGGGTACGGCTGGAATGGAGCGCCGATCCGGCGATTCAGGATTATGTCAGCACCGTCACGCGCGGCATTCAGTTTACGGAAGACACGATTGAAAATCAGCTCAAGGGCAGCGTTCATCCCACGCGGCTCAACGGCTGGGCGCAGGTTGGGCCGCTGCAATCGCTGGCGGGTGCCCGTTCGATTGATGATGTGATTGTGGCGCTGGATGCGGTCACGGTTGGACGGGCTGAGAATGCGCCTGTCACGCTGCAAATTGGCGCGATGCCCACGCAGGTGCCGGAACGGTTTTACGGTTTAGTGCAGGTTGTTGACGCGGCAAGTAATTATCCTCGGCCTGAACGCTGCCCTGGTCGCCAGCCCTGCCCCAGTGACTACATGCGGGTGCGCCACTACAATCCCGATTCTAATGCGTTTGATGGTCGCGAGGACGTGGTTCGGATTCCCCAGGTGCTGCCTGCTCCCGACGGGATTTTTCAATCCACGCCGCGCCAGCTAGCGGAGTCTCCAGCAGGTGAAGCAGGCTGGTACATCTATGGTGCAGCGGATCAGCAGGACATCTTTACGGTACGTGCGATCGCACCGCGCCGTCTGTTCCAGCTCCAGCCGCAGAACGTCATCACAGAGCCGGAAGCGGCGCTCAACTACATCAATTTTGGCAACTGGCGCGATACGCCGGAGCGCAAGGGTACGATTCAGTCCGTCTTGCTGGACGCTGATGCGAGTACTGAGCAGAGTGCAGATTGGCAAATTGGCGATCGCGCGTTGGTCATGCACCTGTTTGGCGGCATCGGTGGCGATCAGGCGGAAACGCCGCCCGTAGTTGGTACTGTCTCTGGACATTTTGCCTATGGCGTAGCTGAGGTGCGGCGCGATCCGTTTACTCAGGAGCCACGGCTAGAGGTGGTTTATGACCAGGTGTATTCTCACAATCCCAATGGCATCATTGCGGGTCGGCTGAGCTGGGCCGAGTACACAGGCAATCTCCAGCGGGGCTGGCTGGGGACGCGCCCCATTTCCGACGTGCTGATTAAGCTACCAGCCCTGACTCAGGACTATCAGTTTGGCGAGATTACTCTGTCACCCTTTGCCGAACTCCAGCGACAGTTGGCAATCATGATGGCTCGCTACCGCACGGGCGACGGCACGGGAGCGGCAATTGTCACCCCGGCTCAGTCCTGCATTCAGGATTCCAGTCAGGCCGTCTATAAAACGATTAAGCAAATTGAGCAGCGGCTCCAAAACACGCCCGACATCCAGCAGTGGCTAGCAGAGCATCCCGACGATCCGCAAACCCATCGATTTCAGCAGCTTTTAGCCCTGGGGCAAACCCTAGCACGCGAGCTAGTGCCGCTGGCGATTGTCCGGCCTGATTGGCAGCAAAATGCCGAAATTTTGGCTGGAATTGATGCCAATGCTCAATTTGAAACCGATACAAACTTGCTGACGGAACTTTTAAGCTGGCGCACCGTAATTCCGCGCGTCGCCTATGACCAAATTGCTACGATTATGCTGAACTACCAGGCTGAACTCTGGTTCCTCCGCACGAACCAGGTTGGCGGCTGGGATGCCCGTATCATGCCGCTGGCACCCACGGAGCTATTCGGTCGGTTCTTCATCATTCCCACCGCGTTCTCCCGCCTTATCGAAAGCCTCAAGTGGCCGACCTTAACAGACTGGGGATTTGCGATCGCAGTTCTCCTGCTCTATGCCTGTATTGCTCTCCCACAGGGATTTAAGCAGGGGTTCCTGCGCTACTGCCCACCCACCGAACTGGGACTTTCAACTCCCCAGCAGCTTAAGCTCATGCTGCTGCTGTTCCTCATGCCTGCGCTCCTGGAAGAGTTGGTCATGCGGGTACTGCTGCTGCCCCACCCCACAGAAGGCGTTCTACCGCAGACCTGGCTGATCTGGTCAGTCATTAGCCTAGTGATTTTTGTGGTGTATCATCCGCTAAACGCGCTGACGTTCTACCCAGCAGGCAAACCCACGTTCTTTCAGCCCATCTTCCTGGTGTTGAGCGGACTTCTGGGTCTGATGTGTACGGTTATTTATCTGCAAACCGGGTCGCTATGGCTAATTGCGATCGCGCATTGGCTGGTCGTGGTGGTTTGGCTCCTCTGGCTGGGGGGCTATCAGAAGATGCATAAAGAGTGAGGGGTTATAAAGGCAGCGTTAGCCCTATACATACAGAGGCCCCGATGCCACGACTGGAAAACTTTCCGGGGGCTTTACAGTGCGTCGCGAGAGGCGCTGTAGTTCCTCCGTAGGCTGCACAGGTGGTGGTGGCTCCGTGCTAACAGGCGGTGCATATACAGGCGCGGGCTGTGATGAATCGGGCTGTTCTTGAATCACAGGCGGTGGCGGCTGCTTTGGCGGGGCGGGTTCCGTTGGCACAACCATTGAGGGAGGCGCAGGTTCAGACGGTGCGATGGTTGGTCGAACTTCCGGAGTAGTTGTAGACCTCGGCTGTTCAATCTGAACTTCGTCCCCTGGCTTCAGCCGTCTATTTTCTGCCTCGCTGTCACTGTCGGTAAACGACTCCGACCAAGCAGGTTCAGATGTCGAATTAACCGGATTGGAGTTATGTGAGTTCGAGCTGCGTGATGATCGCGATTCTCGCACTCGATTGGGAGCAGACTCGGCAGATTCGGGACTGGCTACCTCTGGTTCAGCAACGGAAAAATCATTCCGCTCACTGGCTCTAGCGGCAGCAGCAGCGGCTCGCTGCCGCGCCCGTTCCTCGGTCAGATAGATTTGGTATTCCCAATCTTCAATGGCCGACTGAGCTTTGGCATAGAGCGCGCGCTCTGGCTGAATTCGCTGAGCAACCGCAATGGCTTCAGACCACTGATTTTTCCGCGCCAAGGCAGTGGCCTCAGTGAGGATCGGCTGATCCTCGATTGTTTGAATTTGTACCCGCCACTCGGCAATCAGCGTTTGAGCTTCAATCCGCAGCGCCCGACCGAGTTCAATTTGGCTGGCTTCTGCGATCGCAGCTTGCAGGGCTTTGGGTGTGTAGGCTTTTGCCAGCCGACGGGCTGTGACGAGGTGATGGCGGTCTTCCTGGCGCTCAATCTCGTCACTCCAGTAGGCCGCTAAGGTTTGAGCTTGCTGGCGTCGCTGATGTTCCGGTGGAATGAGCTGAGCATGAGCCATGGCGGTCTCATAGGCTGCCGGAGTGCCAACCGTAGCGATAGCTTGTGCAATCTGTAACTGCGAGAGATCCTGAAGCTGCACAATCCAGCTCTGCAAACTGCTTTCAGCCTGCGGGAAAAATTGACTGTCGGATTCAATCTGACTTGCGATCGCAATCGCTTTAATCAACTGCCATGTATGATCCGGTTTTGCTGCCCAGGTCGAAAGACTGCGAGCCGCCTCCCGGCGCGACTCACTCAGCCACTGGAGATTCTGCGCTTCCTTGGCCAACTTCTCGTTGAGCGCCACCCGCTTACTAAATGCGATCGCGCTATCAAACTGCTCGTCATACCAGCGCTGCAAACCCACTTGCAGCAGGGTTTTACTCCACTGATCAAACGTCGTCTGCCCTTCCTGCCAGGTGTAGGTACTGGAATCAATGCTGCTGAAGATGGTGATGGCTTGGCTCATCCCTTCGGGACTGTAGTCTTCTGCGGCTTTCAGCGCCTGCATGTATTGCTTGTGTGCCTGCTGCTCGACTAGCACCTGGCCCGATAGTGCCGTCGTTTGCTGACTATTCCAGAAGCGATGATCCAGCTCAGACAGTTGAGCAATAAACGTATTTGCGGCTTCCCAGTTCTTTTGCTTGATGGCCGCTTGCGCCTGATCATAAATGGTCTGTCCCTGATTCTTGATCCCCTGCCATTCAGCAATCGTAGCCTGGGCATCCTCATACGCCGGACTCGAATCGGGGATGCGCTGGGCCAGTGCGATCGCATCGTCAAAATTGCCCTGATTCATCCGATCTTGAGCTACCTCCAAGATGGATTCTGACCAATTGCCTAGCCAGTTGCGCGACTCTTGATAGAGGGGATGCTCCGTCGTCCAGTTTTCAACCAGTTCCAGACCCGCAATCAATTGATCTAAATCGCCTGACTGAGCGGCGATCTGGGCACACTGCAATCGTTCGCGATCAGAGGATAAAGAGGTGATCTTCTGGCAGTCGGCGGTGGGAGGCAGGGAAACGAGCCAGACGACTGCGCCAATGGTGACGGCACCTGCTGCACCGCAAATCATTGCGGCTGACAGAAACCACCCTACAGCTTTGCGAGGTGGCAGCACCGACTGCGTCAAGTCCAACACGCTCTCTGCTGCCATCTTTAAGGTAGAAGATTGCTCCATTTGCATCTCAGATGATGGAGCTAATTGAGGAAGCTCTGGATTGTTATTGGGTTGGTCAGATCGGGCTTCTGTCATCACTCTACTCCTCTTCCACCGTCTTCTATCGAATCTGCTAGTGAAATCAACCGTTCTGGAATTCGACCGCTAGATTTTGCCATTATTTGCGGTACAACAAGCTACCTGCACGTCCCGCAAAGCAGCGATTTCGCAAACATTCTGCCGCCTTAATGGTATACGCGAATCGAAATTCCGATCATTGAGAGACTTTACATTTTGCGATTTGTTGACATCTTCATCTCAATTGATTGCGGATCAGCAAAGTCGGGCAAAAATCTGACGACTCAAGCTCAATCACTGCGATTCGTAACGGTCTGTAAAGTTGGGCTAATACGGCTGGATTTGCTGACCTGGCGGGGAAAGACCAAAAGTAGCATTAACTTAGCCCCGGTATAACTTGCTTCATGTCCCAATCCAGCGCTACCCATCTTAGTCCCAAAGATCTCAAAACCCTCAAAGACGCCTACGGTGACTACGCCCTCCCCATGCAGCAGCGCCGCAGCGAAGGACTCACCCTCGAACATCGCATCTCCGACCTTGTTAACCAAGCCTACGGCCTCACCCCCGAAGAAATCGATCTCATGTGGAAAACCGCTCCACCCCGAATGCCCTTCAGCCGTCCCGCGTAAAAATGGTGAAGTGGATGTGGATGCGCGATCGCAACTCCTGCATCTATCGATCAGGAATCCTCCAGCACCTTCAGCACATCCTTCGGCACGAGCTTATTCTTAAACCACACCACTCGCGCAGGCGTATTGGCAATATTCACCCCGGCCTTTTCCAAATTCAGCCGTTCTGAAACCGCCAGAATCAGATTTGGACAGCCCGACTGGCGCACCTGAGAAAATTTTTTCCGCAGATACTCCGGTCGCCAATAGCCGACAATTTCCAGCAGATAGGTGCGGCCATCCGCATGCACCAGCCGAAAATCGGGGATCATCACGCTGCCGGGAATCGGAATCAGATCCACCTCGCGTTCCAGTTGCCAGTCGCTGTTGAGCTGATCCCAGCGGTTGGCGAACGACTCCTCTAGCATGCTGTCGTAGGGCTTGCCCGGTGGATAGTGCGTCACCAAGTCGCAGCGTTCGGAATCCAGCGTAAACTGCTTCCGCTTCGGCGTTTTACTGTAGGAATCCTTCACCTGTAGCGTTGCCCGCAGGCTCCAGCGCGTCACGTGCAGCAGGGCAGGCAGCAGCTTGGCAATATCGAGTCCGTAACGGGTACTGGCTTTGAACAAACTGGTGGGGCCATCAATCGTAATCGTAAAGCCCTGATCGGCATCGCCCTCAATGTAGGTCATCAGCCGAAAAAACTTGAGATAGCGGAACAGCAGCTTGTACTCGCCCGGATCGTTGCGGTGGACATTGAGCGTGATGTGGCTGGCCTTGTAGAACACCCCCTGCACCTGCGACAGGTTGTAGCGATGCAGCAAGGCTTCCGGCGTTGGCGCATCAAATTCCGTCAAAA
Organism: uncultured bacterium; assembly: GCA_966674685.1. Taxonomy (GTDB): domain Bacteria; phylum Cyanobacteriota; class Cyanobacteriia; order Phormidesmidales; family Phormidesmidaceae; genus Thainema. The sequence goes on along the minus strand of CBKWJC010000072.1, from coordinate 11,561 downwards.
TTCGATTTTCTTGCAGGTCAGCGTACAGTCCCTGCTGAATGTCTTTGACCGATACTTCGCGATCGCACTCTACGCTGAGCTGATCGGCCAGCTTGGTTAAGTGCGTCTGAGCATTAGGCATACTTGGCACCGTCTGTGCCGCCAAGCTAAACACCCGCTGCCGCAGCTCCTGCGGTTCCAATGGGCTGACGATATCAAACGTGCTGAAGCTGCTGCGGAGAATGTGAGCCAGTCCCCGCTTAATTCGATAGTCGGTATCTTCGCCTTCTAGATCTTGGAGCCGTCGATCTAAGTTTCCCTGAGTATCGCCCTGGCAGTCCTGAAACAGGGTGATCAGATCAGCCGCCATCTCTACGTTGCGATCGCAAATCGACAGCTTTTTAGGAATCAGAGAATCACCGCTCAGCCGATAGCTCAGCAAATCCGTTGGCAGCATAAATCGGGTCTGGATTACGAAACAGCGATGGGCGTGAGAACAGGATTATACAGTGTATCTCGCTGCTGATAGGGACGGTTGAGAGATGCGATCGCACTTTGCAATTCGTCCACGGTCATACAGGTGCCGCCCTGTGCGCCAGCCATTGAGGTAATGTGCTCTTCCATTAAGGTGCCGCCGATGTCGTTGCAGCCCCAGGTGAGGGCTTCGGTTGCGCCGTGTAAGCCTAGTTTGACCCAGCTTGGCTGGTGATTCACAATCCAGTTGCCCAGGAAAATACGAGCGACTGCCGTAAGCAGGAGGGCATCACTCAGGATCGGCTGATCGCGTCCGACTCGTTTTCGCAGCGGCTTGGGCGCTTCTTGACCAATGAAGGGCAGCAAAATAAATTCGGTGATCTGTGTCGGATAGTCGCGCTCAACCGCCTGCTGTTGCAGCGTGCGGAGGTGCTGAAAATGCTGCATTTGCTGCATGGGCGTTTCAATATGGCCGGACAGCATTGTGCTGGTAGTCGGTAGTCCTACTTGATGCGCCAAGCCGATGATTTCCAGCCAGGTGGCAGTATTGATCTTTTCGGGACACAGAATGCGGCGCACGGAGTCGTCCAAGACTTCAGCGGCAGTACCGGGCATGGAGCCGAGGCCAGCTTCTTGCAGCGCTTCAATCACGATGCGGTAGCTGAGGCCATCCTCGCGGGCGATAAACTGAATTTCCTGGGGCGAAAAGGCGTGCAGATGCAGGTCTGGAAATTCAGCTTTAATGGTTCTCACCAGCCGAACGTAGTAGGGCAGCGATTTGCCATCGAGCTTCGCATCCAGATTTAGGCCGCCCTGCATACAAATTTCTGTGGCACCGAGCTGCACGGCTGCCGCCGCTTTTTCCAGAATCGTTGCTTCGTTTAACCAATAAGCTCCATCCTGATCCGCATCGCGGCGAAAGGCACAGAAGTTGCAGTGCTGCTCGCAGATATTAGTGAAGTTGATATTGCGGTTGATCACATAGGTGACAGTATCGCCTGCCTGCTGCCGCCGGAGCTGATCCGCCGCCGACTGAATGGCTGCGATCGCACCTGAATCGGTTTGGCTGAGTAACACCACCCCATCTTCCACGGAAATATCATTTCCAGCCAAGGCTTGGCTCAGAATCTGATCAACGGTAGCAATAGACATAAACGCTCATCACGGAGAACCATACTCTTACTATTGTGGCGGATTCAGGCGGGAAGGCAATCTGTCTTATTTTGCTGTCGTTACTATTGATCGAGATTTGGCGATACTGAGCGATTTCCATGCAGCAGTTTTTTGAGTTTGCAGTTGGTAGCCTGTTGGCGCTGATTCCGGTCGTTGATCCGATTGGGGGAGCGCCTATTTTTCTGGTTATGACGCCCGATGCCTCGCCGACGGTGCGCCGCCAATTGGCGGGACGAGTGGCGTTGAACGTCATTGCTGTGCTGCTGCTGTTTTTGCTGGTGGGCGGCGGTATTCTGCGTTTCTTTGGCATTTCGCTGGAAGTGGTGCGAATTGCCGGGGGGATTGTTGTTTTTAATGCGGCGTGGCAAACGATGAATGCCCAGCCTAAGATCTCCAGGCGGGAAAACCAAGGCGTGATTCAGCACCTAGAACATCACGAAGATATTTCACTGATTCCGATGACGATTCCGATGCTGGCTGGCCCCGGTTCGATTGCGGTAACGCTGGGCTTAGCGGCTCAAGCTGGACGGGATTTATCCACCGGGACATTGATTAACTTAGCTGGAGCCGGAGCTGCGATCGCAGTTTTAGGCTTGTTCATTTACCTCTCGCTCAGCTCCTCATCTTTATTGCTGAAACTATTGGGCGAACGGGGCATCAGCGCCCTCAGCCGCATTCTGGGGCTGTTCATCATGGCCATTGGGGTACAGCTCATTCTGAACGGCATTGCCGATTGGCTAGAGCTAATTGGCCTGATTTAAGTGGATGAGCTGTGGTCTTTACCCAATTTTTATCAAAATCTGCGATCGCATCCTTGTAGCGCGTCACCCATCGGTGTCATGATTTGCGTTGGAGTGTGTATTTACCGCCACAATATCTCACCGTTGTCCTGAATCCTGTCTCAAGTCAATGTAGAGACACTCAATTCTTTTTGAGCCAGATCCCCAGAGTGGGACTTTCAAAAAGAGGTCAGTCTTTAGCCTAGACTTGACAGAACCCATCTGCATCCGCTCAATTTTTTGGGGTAGTTCTCAAGCCGTAATGATTTTTGGTGGTGTGGGCAGCGCCCACACCACCAAAAATCATTACCTACATACCACTACCTTTTTGGGATTGCCCAAACTCATCGTAATTTCACGGTTAGTTTGCAATTTCTTTGTAGAAATTCGTTGAAGCTACAAAATAATTGGGCATGCTAACCCTGTAAATTTTGAGTTGGGTTCAAACGTATCGTCGTCGTCGAAGGTCTGAAATTGTGAGACTAGTCCAGCATTTGCGCCATGCTAAGCCATTTACGGCACCGTTTGTGGTTCGGTTTATGTATCGCCTAATGATTCAAGGCACAGGGCGGCTGTTGTTCACTGCATTACTGGTAACGCTGGTAGGATACACCTGCGATCGCGGCTTGCCTGCGGCTCAGGCGCAGACGGAAATCGCTTCAGCGCATTCGGGTACAGAACAGCTAATCTTAGGGGTTGTACGCGGCCCAGATAATCAGGCCCAGTGGTCAAACATTACCAGTCGCGTTCAGGCTGCTGGCATCACGTTTCAGGAAGTTGAACTGAGCCAAATTCGCTCAGTTGCTGATCTCTCTGGCGTCAACGTTCTCTTCATTCCCAGCGTAGAAGCGATTTCAGCCGAGCAGGTAGCGGTGCTGGAAGCTTGGGTGAATCGGGGTGGCCGCATCATTGCTAGTGGCCCAGTCGGAAATTTAGCCGAAACGCAAGTGCGCCAGCAGTTGCGATCGCTCCTAGGCGCATATTGGGCCTTTCCCCTCGCGCAACCCGCCAACCTCCAAATCGTGTCCAATCCCTCCTATCGCTGGGTACAAGACGGCAACACCAGTGAGGAAGTGTGGGGCGGAGTGCTGCTGCCCACTCACTCAATGAGCAATGTCGTCGTCACCTGGCGCAGTGCGGCAGCCAATATCCAGCAGTCCGAGATGGAGCTGTTCAGCAATGAACAGGCCGCAGCAGTGATTTCGAATGAGCGGGCAACCCTGCTGGGCTGGCGCTGGGGCATGGGGTCGTCCCAATCAGCGCAGTTTGATAGCCAGTGGCTGCAAGCTGCCCTGTCTTACTATCAGAACACGCCCCGAGTAGCTGCTCCAGCCGATTCCAATTCTGCGGCCTCTAATCAATCTGCTTCGTCCAATCGACCATCTAATCAAGCGACTCCGACACCGCGTTCGTCAACCAGACCCCAAGCGCCTGTCGCGCCAGCGCCAGAGCCAGCGCCAGAGCCAGAGACTCTATCTGAATCTAGCCCATCCACCGAGCAGTCATCGCGCCGCCCGTCAACCAACCTGCCATCCAGCTATCGATTGACACCGCTGGTGGAACCCGATCCGGCTACATCAACGGCTTCTGGTGCGGCTTCCAGCCCGTCTGCGTCTGGCTCTAACCGAGTGGGTCTCGCGGCGAGAGATGCAGCGACACCTGCCTCGCCATCGGTCAACAGTGCGGCTAGTGCCTCCCCGTCATCCCGGTTTTGGATTCGGCCTACTGAGCGGCTCCCCAGCCTGCGGGAACCTAATGACCCAGCCGAACAGATGGTGCCACCGGGACTGAATGTGATGCCGAGTGCGCTGCCGATTAATACCTATGACGCGCTCACCATGCGTCAGGAACTAGAAAGCCTGATTGGTCGGTACGAAAGCGCTCTATTCGCGGCGCGATCGCAAAGTTCTGATACCAGTCTGCAAGCCAGTGCCGAACCGATTTTGACCGCTAGCAGTGAAGGGGCTGGATTAGATCAACCTGCGATCGCACTGTCCCCGGCTCTCCAGCAAGCTGAGTCGCTACTCAATGACTGGAACGGTTTGATTGAGCGACGAGAATATGAGGAAGTGCGATCGCGCTGGCTAGCGGTGCGAGATGCCCTCTGGAGCGACTTTCCGGTTGACAACCGCTTTGCCCAACCAGAGATCCGCGCCATGTGGCTGGATCGCGGCACAATTGTGGCGGCAGGATCGCCTCAAGGGCTAGAGCGCGTATTTGACCGACTGGCAGCAGCGGGCATTAATACCGTGTTTTTTGAAACCGTTAATGCTGGCTACCCCATTTATCCCAGTCGAGTAGCTCCCCAGCAGAATCCCCTCACTCGCCACTGGGATCCCTTAGAGAGTGCGGTGGAACTGGCGCATGAGCGCGGTATGGCAATTCACGCTTGGATGTGGATGTTTGCCGCAGGTAACCAGGCGCACAATCGCATTCTCAACCAGCCTGATACCTATCCTGGCCCACTGATTTCAGCCAATCCTGATTGGGCGAACTATGACAATCGTGGCCAGATGATTCCCTTGGGGCAAAATAAGCCCTTCCTCGATCCGGCTAATCCGGGGGTGCGTAGCTACCTGTTACGCATGATTGGTGAAGTAGCCGATCGCTATGACGTGGATGGCATCCAGCTCGACTACATTCGCTATCCATTCCAAGATCCCAGCGCGGGACGCACCTACGGTTACGGCCTTGCCGCCCGCCAGCAGTTCCAGCAGCGCATGGGAGTTGACCCACTCCAGCTTTCGCCGCGCGACAATCCCGAGCATTCACCTGCTGTTCGGCAGCAGCAGCGCCGACTGTGGCAGGCTTGGACAGACTTCCGGACTGAGCAAATTAGCTCGTTCGTCGGTGAAGTCTCAAACCTACTGGAGCGTCAGCATCCCGATCTAACGCTGTCCGTTGCAGTTTTTCCCCACTCTGAGCATGAGCGTTTGCAGAAGCTCCAGCAGCACTGGGAAGCCTGGGCTGAGAGTGACGATGTTGATCTGGTCGTTCTGATGAGCTACGTGCAAAACACCGATCAGCTAGAGCGAGTGACGCGGCCTTGGCTGGTAGAAAATCGCTTCGATTCAACGCTGATTCTACCGGGGATTCGCTTACTGGACATGCCCAATGAAGTGGCGCTGGATCAAATTCAGTTTTTGCGCGATTTGCCAACAGGCGGATATGCGCTGTTTGCGGTTGAGAACCTCAATCCTGAACTTCAGGAAATTTTTGACCAGACCCAGGGTGGCGACTCCGTTGCGGATGAGCCGATTCCCTATCGCCAGCCATTTGAAGCAGCCTCGGCTCGCTATCAGGCGCTGCTGCGGGAGTGGAATTGGCTGCTGGAAAATCGCCAAATGTGGGTGCAGGGTGGCGCATCTGAACAGTGGGTTCGGTCAGCGCAGGAGCTAGATGAAGCGCTGACTAAGTTGGCTGAATCCCCCTCTGTCCCTCATCTGAACCAAGCGCGATCGCGCTTAAATCAGTTTCGTCAGCGACTACGGGGACAGGTCTATGTCCAATCGGTCAGTAGCCGCTATCGGGTGCGCGCCTGGGAACATCGGCTGATTACGCTGGATAATTTACTGAATTACGGGGAACAGAATCTTTTGGGCGTGCAGACGAGTATGGAGGTGAGAACTGAGGATTGAGTAGTGAGTTATTAGTTTTGAGTTATTAGTTTCATTCATCACTCAAAACTTAAAATTCAAAACTCCTCACTCCTCACTCCTCTCGCCTTACCTCTTAAATGTAGGAGTAGCGGTTTTCCAACCAGATCCGCACTTCTGCTTCCGAGGCGTAGTACAAACTGCGATCGCTAACGGGATCATAGGCGTTCCAGAGAACGTTGCCATTGCGATCGCGGGTTTGCCAAATGCGGGGTTCGTTGCTCATAGACAGGCGTTTCTGCCAGCTTGTCCACATGATGCGTAGATAATCGAACAGGCGGGGGCGAGTCGCAGTCGCTGGCTCGGTATGGTTGTGACTAGAACGCCAGTTGAGTGCTTTGGGATGGAATGACATGTTTCGTACCTCCTTGACTGGGCTGCATCCTAGGTTTGTGAAAGGTGTAGCCTCTGCTTATCTCCAGCGTATTGTGACCGTTGATACAGATCAAAATGTATAGCGCATAGCTCTTATGAATAAAATTCATAGAATAGGACGTTAGAAAAGCCAAAAAGTGGGAGCCGTATACACGGCTCCCACTTTTTGCTGAATAGTTAAGCTGAATCGCCTAGGTTGCGTTGGCTTTAGCCTGCATTGCGTAGTCACGAAAGCGCTCTAAATCCGCTTTGAGGGTACCTTCAACAACGCGACCGAGAAAGAGATTGTCCATAATTTTGCCGATTACGCCCGGAATCGCGTAGGACGCACTGAGCTTAACGATGCTGCTGCCTTTGCGATCGTAGAAGCGGATAGCACCTCGATTCGGCAAACCATCTACAGACTCCCACTGAATAATTTGCTGGGGCACAACTTTCAAAATCCGTGACAGCCAGCTAAACTCAAAGCCCGTAGACGCTAACTTCCAGCGCGACAGTTCCGGATTATCGTCCAGCACCTCAACCGACTCAATCCACTTCATCCAGCGCGGCATCTGCTCTAGGTCTGACCAAAGTTCCCACGCCAGTTCAATCGGGACATCGACCTCAATTTGGACGGTATGTTCGAGCCAGTCTGCCATAAGGGGTTGGTAAGTATTGGATTCAGTTGAACTGTGTGAGTTTTAAGTTTTGAGTTCTAAGTTTTGAGTTTTGAGTTTTAAGCCAATTGTTAACTCAACATTCAACACTCAACACTAAAAACTTAAAGACGTTTGATTAGTACTTAAACAAGCCTTTGCCCTGGACGCGGTAGCCTGTCGGCTCTAGCATCACATAGGCGGCCTGTTTGCCAGAGATCACCGCTCCTTCCATACTATCGATGTAGTCCTGCTGTGTGTAGCTGCCCGCCAGGAAAAAGTTATCAATTGGTGTTTTTTGAGCCGGACGATAGGGTTCCATGCCGGGTGATTCTCGGTACAGGGACTGAGCCAGCTTGACCACACTGTACCAGGTCATGTTCAGATCGCGCGACGACGGGAAGAGATCATGCACTTGCTTGAGAACGTGCTGTGCGATCGCATCATTACTTTCTTTAATAAACGGATCGCCGGGAGTTAACACGAGCTGCATGAGGGAACCCTGGCCTTCCCGGTAGTAGTCGCTGGGGCTGGTGAGCGCCAAATCCGCAAAGCAGGAAAAATCGGCATCGGGCGTATAGAGCAAGTTGTCCAACCCAGCGGCTTGCCCAAGCTGGCGGCGCTTTTCATCGTCCTGAAGCTCTGTCACCCAGCCATCAAAGCGGAGCTGAACGGTGGCAACGGGGACGGCTTCCAGCTTGTAGATATTGTCGAACTGCGGCCACTTGCGCCATGCCTCCGGCAGCAGACGCTGCACGCCAGGGACATCGCAGGCACAGAGATAGGCGTCGGCAGTAACCGTTTCGGTGGTATCTCCATTGGCCACTTGTAGACCCGTGACGCGGGTTTGACCGTTCTCTTCGATGAAGGTAATCTCGCGAACGCCGCGACGGGTATGAACTTGCCCACCCCGCTCCGCCAGGTAATCCAGAATCGGCTTGTGGATGTACTCGTAGGGTGCCCCTTCCAGCATCCGCAGCACCGACGCCTCGGTCTTGGCTGCAAAGAACTGGAAGATGGTCAACATGCAGCGAGCGGAAATATTTTCGGTGTCGATAAAGCCCAGCGCGTAGGCGATTGGATTCCACATCCGCTTCAGGCTACCGTTGGAACCGCCGTGGCTGCGGAACCAGTCGGCAAAGCTGATGTCATCTAGGTTGCGAATCGTCTTCATTGCGCCGTTGAAGTCAATCAGGCCGCGCACCAGGGGACTGGTACCCAGCGCCAGCGAGTTTTGCAGCTTGTCCTGGAGCGAAAGCTGACTGGTGGTGAAAAATGCCTTGAGACCATTGAACGGTGCACCTGTGATGAAGCGAAAATCCAGCGACCCAGTCTGCCCGCCGCGATTCACGAACGTATGAACGTGCTCTTTTTGCAGCAGCGAGTCAAACGTGCCGATCTTTTGCATCAGGGTAAACAGATTGTAGTAGCAGCCAAAAAAGACATGCAGCCCCATCTCAATATGGTTGCCGTCGCCATCGACCCAACTGCCCACTTTGCCACCGACAAAGGGACGAGACTCAAAGATTTCAACTTCATGTCCGGCATCGACTAGTTCAACGGCGGCAGACAGACCCGCTAATCCGGCCCCAACGATCGCAACTCGCATGCTGGCTTTTCTCTTTTTTTACTGATTTGCTTTATAGATTTTAATATTGATGGGCTGTTTTAGGCGGATGAATCGTCTGAAACCTGAATATCAATGGCGACTAATCCCAGAATGTGCAGCCGTGAGGTGTATCTAGATGACGGTTCCTCCAGCTTTTATTTTTCCGTGGCTCTCCGATTGGCTGTTGATACTGCGTCAGCATCTCTTCGGCAATCGATATGTAGTGCTGATTAACAGTTTATCGGTTGGTTTGTTGATTATCCTGACCTTGAATGCCGTGATTCATCCTTACGGGGGGGCAGTGATTGAGCGATTGTTCAAAGAACCGTTTTCGCTTGAGTACCCCTATCTGGGTGTGCTTGTCCTCGCATCTGAGATTCTGTGGGGCGCAACCGGGGCCATTTGTTTATTCACATTTATCGTGCTGCGTCGTTTACCCCCTCGATCGTTTTATCAACAGTTCATTTTGTGTTCTGGCTTAGTCACAATTCTGCTGGTCTTCGACGATACGTTTCGCCTAACGACTTGGCTGCATGTTGTGCTGGGCGTCCCCAAGCAGATGAGTTATGTCGTGTATGGTGGAGCTGCGATCGCAGTTGGCATTGCCTTTCAACAAGTTATCCGCACCACTCCCTATTTCCTCCTCGCGTTTGCCGCTCTGCTCTTTTTCCTCTCCGCTGGTGCTGATTTAGCGAATCTTCAGGGACAAGGACTTCCAGCCATGCTAGAAGACGGCTCCAAACTCCTCGGCATTCTCAACATTGGCCTCTACTACTGCATCGTCTGCCATACCGCCATCCTTCACACCTGCCAAACCCAAAAGGTCTAAACTCGATCCATCCCTTTCGCTTCGTCCTGTCCGCCACGCCGGAGCGCTACTTTGACGAAGACGGCCCCGAGCGGCTGTTCGACTATTTTGGCTCGGTGATTCAGCCCGAATTTACGCTGAAAGATGCGATCTCCGCCGGGGTGCTGGTGCCCCGGAGCGCAATCTGCTGCGGAAGGAACTGATTCGGGTGGCAGAGTTTGCCGATTTGGCGACGAATGCGGGCGAGGTGCGGCAGCAGTTGTATGGGTTGCAGGAGCGGTATGGGTTGTTGGATCTGTGAGAAAAGGGCTGTAAAGGGTGCTGAGGGAGTCGAGTTGTGTAGGTTGGGGTGAGCAATGCGAAACCCAACGATGAACCAAAATTGCTGTGTCTTGCCAGCTCAATACCAACCTATAAAGCGTTGCAGAGATCTCGGGAAGCGTTGCAGACTTGTCGGGAGCAACAACAGAGAGGTCTGTTGCGATCGCAGACCTCTCTGCAAGAAGAACAGACTGCTCGGAAATGATTGCAGGGGTCGATACCTGCGACATCTATCTCAACGACATCGCTTACTGGCAAAACATTCCCGCCCGCGTTTGGGACTACACCATCGGTGGCTATCAAGTGATCAAAAAATGGCTCAGCTACCGCGAAGAACCCCTTCTCAGTCGTCCCCTCAAACCCGAAGAAGCCGCGAAGTTACCCACATGGCTCGTCGCATCGCCGCCATCCTACTCCTCGAACCCGACCTTAACGCCAACTACGAAGCCATCAAAGCCAACACCTATGACTGGCCTCAGTAAGCTGCATCTGGTGCGTTACGCTTCGCTAACGGCACCCTATGACTATCATCGCCAGGGAAAAGTGCGATCGCACTATCGGATCTGCGATCACTAGGGAAAAGTGCGATCGCGCCCAAATACTATTAGCTTAAAATAGTCGAAAGCCTCTTCACAGAGAGGATTAACGTGGATAGCATTAGCCTCAAAACCTTTCAAGCATCCATCAAAAAATACATAGAGAAGATTACCCATCAACACACCCCCCTCAAAATCACCGATCAAGAGGGTGACTTTATTGTGATCAGCGCTGAAGATTGGGAACGAGAGCAGGAAACGCTATACATTCTGCAAAACAATAACCTCGTTGAGCAAATTGCCGCGTCAATGGCAACCCACTCTCAGCATCAGGGCTATAGGCCATCAAGCGAGGAAATTGATGAGATCTTGTTCGCGATTGGTGGGCATTACGACACCATGAAGTGAAAAGTGCGATCGCGGTTGTGATTTTGGATTTTGGATTTTGGATTGGGGAGGTGTGATCTGTGGGAAAAGTGCGATCGCATTCCCATTAATAATAATGTTGGGTTTCGCGTTGCTCAACGCCAACCTACGATAGAACACGACTCACAACGACTCTTCAGCTAGATCAAACTGCACATCTTCGTAGAGGAGCGCAATCGACTCCTGCCAATCCACACTGGTCAAATCAAGAACGCTGTCTGTCGAGTAGGTTTGTAAATCCCAGTGGTCTGGAGCAAGACGGCGATAACGGTCAACGCTGATTTGATGAGTATCGATCAAGACATACTCTTGCACCGTCGGAATTTGGCGATAGTGCGTAAACTTATCCCCTCGGTCGTAATTGGCGGTACTCGGCGAGAGCACTTCGACAATTAAGCAGGGATAGCGAATCAGCTTAATGGCATTGTTGTCTCGCGGATCGCAACTGACCATCACATCAGGATAGTGATAGGGACCAGTTTCAGAGACTTCAACTTTGACATCAGCAATGAACACTCGACAGCCCTTGCCCCGCAGATGAGCTTTCAGAGCTGAGGCCAAGTTCAAGGCAATTAGATTGTGGGCAACTGTGCCCCCCGTCATGGCAAACACATCGCCATCAACATAGGCGTGCTTAATCTCCTGGGTGGCTTCCCAGTCGAGATAGTCTTGCGGTGACATGTAATTAGATTGGGGATTGGCAATCATAGATTGGGGATTGGCAATCACGGCGCACACCTACAACGGTCTATCTCAATCATACAAATTGCGCCTTTGGATTTTGGAT